>NZ_JBBPFS010000002.1:0-635011 GCF_038069765.1 Arthrobacter sp. G119Y2
CTGTGCGGTTCCGCCCGCCGGGCCCTAGCGCGAGTCCAGGTCCTCGAATACCAGGAAGGTCTGCGTGTCCAGGACGCCCGGCATGGACTGCAGCTGGTCGAATATCACTTGCCGAAGGTGGATGTTGTCCTCGGCCCGCACCAGGAGGATGACGTCGAAGGAGCCGCCCACCAGGGCAATATGGTGGATTTCCGGAACCGCCCGCAACTGCTCCTTCAGTTCCCGCCAGGAATGCTGGCGGACCTTCAGGGTTACGTAGGCAGAGGAGCGCAGGCCCGCCTTGACCGGATCGACGACGGCGGTGAAGCGGCTGAGCACGCCGGTTTCAGTCAGCCTCGCGATCCGCGAGTAGGCATGCGCCCGCGAGATGTGCACCGCCTCTGCCACCGCGGTCACGGAGGCCCGGCCGTTGCCGGTGAGCTCGGCGAGGATGTTTCGGTCGATGTCATCCAGTCGGGGAAGCGGCGCCTGTTCAGATGTGTCCCGCGGCATAGTGTCTACGCACCCCTCCTGTAATCCAGTTCACATGTGCAATCTGTCCACAAGTCTAGCCGTATGAAGAGGAATCATCTGCCGTTTTGGCGCCGTGTGGATACGAATCAGGGTCCGTCAGCATACTGGGATAACAGAACATCCACGGCAAAGAAGCCCGGGGATGGCCGCTGACGGAGGCAAAATGACTATTTCAACGGGCAATCCGCCCCCAGGCGCCATGGAAGATCCCCGCCGGGACTCCCCGCGTTCCGACGCCCGCACCGACACCTCTTCCCACCTGCTGCCCTCCGAGGTTCCGGTACAGCTCGTGGATCAGGACGGCCGCCACCGCCACGACGACAGGTACCCGCTGCCCGACGGCGACACCCTCCTGCAGGCCTACGCCCGGCTGGTTGCCGGACGCCGCATCAATGACCAGGCCAACGCGCTCGTGCGCCAGGGCCGGCTTGCCGTCTATCCCTCCTCGCACGGTCAGGAAGCCTGCCAGGTGGCCGCCGCCGTCGTTCTGGAATCGACCGACTGGCTCTTTCCGACCTACCGCGACACGGTAGCCGTGATTGCCCGCGGCGTGGAGCCGCTGCAGGTGCTCACGCTGCTGCGCGGCGACTGGCATTCCGGCTACGACCCCTACGAGCACCGCACGGCACCGCAGGCCACGCCGCTGGCGACGCAGCTGCTGCACGCCGTCGGGGTTGCCCACGCCGCCAAGCTCCGCGGCGAAGACACCGTGGTGCTGGCCATGTGCGGCGACGGCGCCACCAGCGAGGGGGACTTCCACGAGGCCCTGAACTTCGCGGCCGTGTTCCACGTGCCCGTGGTGTTCTTTGTGCAGAACAACGAATACGCCATCTCCGTTCCGCTGAAAAACCAGTCGGTGGCGCCGTCGCTGGCGCACAAGGCCATTGGATACGGCATGCCCGGCGAGCGGGTGGACGGCAATGACCTGGCCGCGCTGCTTGCCGTACTCGGTGCCGCGGTGGAACGGGCCCGCGAGGGTTCCGGTCCGTCACTGGTGGAGGCGCACACCTACCGGATGCAGGCACACACCAACGCCGACGACGCCACCCGCTACCGCAGCCGCGAGGACGTGGAGAACTGGGTTCCCCGGGACCCGATGACCCGGATGCGCACCTACCTGCAGAACCTGAACCTGCTCGACGACGACGCTGAAGCCCGTTTCGCCGAAGACGCCGAAATCGTGGCCGCCCACATGCGCGACGGATTGAACGCTGAAATCGAGCCCGATCCGCAGGAGCTTTTTGCCCATGTATACGCCCGCCGCACACCCCAGCTTGAGGAACAGGCCGCCCAGCTGCGCGACGAACTCTCGCGCCAGGACGGCTGAAAGATGAGCACCATGACAGTTCCCCAAACCGCGGAAGCCCCCGCACCCGCCGCCGCGGCACCTGAGTCCCTGACCTTCGCCAAGGCGCTGAATACCGCGCTGGCCGACGAGATGGCCGCCGACACCTCAGTGCTGATGTTCGGCGAGGACGTGGGCCCGCTGGGCGGCGTCTTCCGCATCACCGACGGGCTGACGGCGCGTTTCGGGGAGGAGCGCTGTTTCGACACCCCGCTGGCCGAGTCCGGCATCATGGGCATGGCGGTGGGCATGGCAATGAACGGCATGCGCCCCGTGGTCGAGATGCAGTTCGATGCCTTCGCCTACCCCGCCTTTGAACAGGTGGTCAGCCACGCCGCGAAAATGGCCAACCGCACCCGCGGCAAGGTCCGGCTGCCGCTGGTAATCCGGATTCCCTACGCCGGCGGCATCGGGGGAGTGGAACACCACTGCGACTCCTCCGAGTCCTACTACGCCCACACGCCGGGCCTGACCGTCGTCGCGCCCGCCACGGTTTCCGATGCCTACACCCTGCTGCGTGAAGCGATCCGGCTGGACGATCCCGTGGTGTTCCTGGAACCCAAGAAGCTCTACTGGACCAAGGAGGATGTCGATCTGGCCGCCCTGCGCAGCCGCTTTGATGCTCCCAGCGGTTCAGCAGCAGATGCTCCACTGCACGACGGCGGCCCCCGGCCCGGTGCCATCGGCACTGCCGCGGTGGCCCGCGCCGGCACCGACGCAACGCTGATTGCCTACGGCCCGTCCGTCTCGACCGCCCTCGCTGCCGCCGAGGCCGCTGCCGCTGAGGGCCGGTCCCTGGAAGTGATCGACCTGCGCTCCATCGTGCCCTTCGACGACGAGACCGTCACTGCGTCGGTCCGCCGGACCGGGCGCGCGGTGGTCATTTCGGAAGCTCCCGGTTTTGCGTCAGTGGCCTCGGAAATCGTGGCCCGGGTGCAGGAACGCTGCTTCCATTCGCTGGCGGCACCCGTGCTGCGCGTCACCGGATTCGACATTCCCTACCCGGCCCCCAAGCTGGAACACTGGTTCCTGCCCAGCGTGGACCGGATTCTTGACGCCGTTGACGAACTTCAGTGGGAGGACCGATGAGCGTGCGCACCTTTCTGCTCCCGGACCTGGGCGAAGGCCTGACCGAAGCCGAACTGGTCACCTGGCTGGTGGCCGTGGGCGATGAAATCCTGGTCGACCAGCCGGTCGCCGAGGTGGAGACCGCCAAATCACTGGTCGAGGTGCCCTCTCCGTTCGCCGGTACCGTTGCCCAGCTGCACGGCGAAGCCGGGCAGACACTCGACGTTGGCCGTCCCCTGATTTCGGTGTCGCCGTCGGCTTCGGTTGCCGCAGCCGAAGCGGCCCCGGCGCCTGCTGCTGCCCCGGCAAGCCCTGCCCCCGGACAGAGCGATCCCGACGGCGAAGCGTACCGGCAGGAGGAAAAGGCCGGATCGGGCAACGTGCTGATCGGCTACGGCACCCCGGGCGGACACACCGTGGCGCGCCGGACCCGGCGGTCTCGGACGGCACCGGCGGTTATTCCTGCAGAAGCAATCCCCGCCGAAGCAATCCCCGCTGAAGCAATCCTCGCCGAAACGATTCCTGCCGAAGCCGCTGCCGCTCCGGCCCGCGCTTCCGCTTCCGGAGGGTCCGCCCAGGCACCGCGGTGCATCTCTCCGCTGGTGCGCAAGCTGGCCCGGGACGGCGGCCTCCGGCTCGCCGAGATCTCCGGTTCGGGTCCGGATCAGCTGATCCTGCGCGCCGATGTTGAGGCAGCCCTCGCGGCCGCCGGCAGCAACGGGACCGTGGCGGGAACAGCAGGCGTCGGAACAGCAGGCGTCGGCGCCGCTGCCGTCGTGACCGCCGTCGTTGAGCCCGCCGCCACAACCGCCGTCGACCCGCGCACCGGGCTGAACGTCGCCTCGCGCACCCCGGTCACCGGGCTGCGCAAGACCGTCGCCGCGAACCTGACCGCCAGCCGCAGCAGCATTCCCGAGGCCACCGTCTGGGTGGACGTGGATGCAACCGCCCTGCTTGAGCTGCGTGCGGACCTCAAGCGGCGCAATCCGGACACCACTCCGGGCCTGATGGCCTTCCTTGCCCGGTTTGTCCTGGCCGGGCTGGCGAAGTTCCCCGAACTCAACACCCGGTTTGATCCGGCGGCCTCCCCGGCGGAGGGCGCGCAGCTCACCTCCTACGAGGGCGTGAACCTGGGCTTCGCGGCGCAGACCGACCGCGGGCTCATGGTTCCCTCCATCCGGCGGGCGGACACCATGAACGCCCGGGAGCTGGACGCCGAGATCCGCCGCCTCACCGCCACCGCGCGGGCGGGCAGGGCCACGCCGGCCGAGCTGACCTCGGGCACCTTCACGCTGAACAACTACGGAGTGTTCGGGGTGGACGGCAGCGCCGCGATCATCAACTATCCGGAATCGGCCATCCTGGGCATCGGCCGCATCATCGACAAGCCATGGGTGGTGGACGGAGCACTGGCCGTGCGGAAGCTGACCGAACTGACCCTGGTGTTCGACCACCGGGTGTGCGACGGCGGCACCGCCGGAGGCTTCCTGCGCTACGTTGCCGACGCCATCGAGAATCCGGGCAGCGTGCTCGCAGACCTGTAAGCGGGCTCGGGGCGGGCGGACGCAACATTTGCCGTTCCGCGCCGCCCCCGCAGCACCGCCGCGGTAGGTTGGAGGCGACATCCAGCCAACGGACCAAAAAGGACGGACCCATGACGGACGCAGCCGGACACGACACCGCAACGTGGCGGGAGGTCGCTCCGCGGGTGCTGGTACGCACCAACCCCGGGTTCGGGATGAACACGGGTCTGGTGATCGGCGATGAGCGGGCGCTGATCATTGACACCGGTGCCGGGCCGCGGCAGGGCTGCGCCATCCTTGAGGCGGTCCGGGAGCGCACGGACCTGCCGCTGATTGCCGTCAATACGCACGCCCACTTTGACCATTACTTCGGCAACGCCGTCCTCGCCGCCAACGGGGTGGAGGACATTTGGGCCACCAGCAGCTGCGCTGCCGCCATCACCGAGCACGGTGACTCGCAGCGTCCCGCCGTCGTCGCCCTGGAAGCGGAAATGGCAGCCGGCACCGGCGTCCATACCGAAATCCTGGCGCCCACCCGGCTCGTGGACGGAGCTCCGGTGGACCTGGATCTGGGCGGGATCTCCGTGACGCTGTTCCACCTGGGCCGCGGCCACACCGACCATGACCTGCTCGTCGGAGCCGGCGACGTTCTGTTCACCGGAGACCTGGTGGAGCAGGGCGCGGACCCGTCCTTCGAGGATTCGTTTCCCAAGGAATGGATCCGGACGCTGGGCAAAATCACGGCCCTTGACGACCTCTATCGCGTCTTTGTGCCCGGGCACGGGGAGCCCGTGACCGTGGGCTTTGTGACCACCCAGATGAACAAGATGCGCACCGCCGTCGCCGTTACCCGCAGCGCCATGGACCAGGCTTCGGTGGACATGACCAAGGCCATTCCGATCCTGCCGTACGGGCCGGAGCAGTCGCGGGCCCTGCTTCTGCGGCTGCGCACCCTGGCCCGGTGGAAATGGCTCAAGCAGTAAGGGCGGTACCCTGAATCGGTGCCTGCCGATTCCTTCAGCCTCAAAACCATAGCCGTCCCCGCGTTCGGGCCGACGCTGCTGTACGGGGTGGCCACCGGTGCCATCCTGCCGGTTATCGCGCTGACGGCGCGGGATCTTGGAGCCACCGTGGCGCTGGCGGCGCTGGTCATCACGCTGACCGGGGTCGGATCGCTGCTGACCAACGTTCCGGCCACCGTGCTCACCACCCGTTTCGGTGAAAAGTGGGCGCTGGTCATCGCGTCCCTGTGGTGCTCGGCTGCCATGGTCACCGCGGCCCTGGCACCGGCGCTGTGGCTCTTTGCCCTGGCCGTGTTCATGGTGGGCATGGCCGGATCGGTGTTCGGGCTGGCACGGCAGAGCTACCTGACCGAGGCGGTGCCGGTGCACTTCCGGGCCCGGGCTTTGTCCACGCTGGGCGGAGTGAACCGGATAGGAGTGTTTGCCGGGCCGTTTGCCGGTGCCGCTGCCATTCACTTTGCCGGCACGCCCGGCGCCTACTGGGTGGGCGCCGCAGGCGCGCTGCTGGCGGGCGTCATCAGCCTGAAGGTTCCCGAACTTCGCCTGCCGGCAGCCGGGACCCCGGGCGGCGGGGCAGGTTCTCGCGGCTGGGCAGGTTCTCGCGGCGGCGGCACGGGTGCCGGCACCGGCGCAGGGCCGGCGGTCCCGGCCCCCACCGTCCGCTCCGTTCTGCACAGCCACGGGCGGGTGTTCCGGACCCTGGGCCTCGGGATCCTGCTGATTGCCGCAGTGCGGGCCTCCCGGCAGGCAGTGATTCCCCTGTGGGCCCAGCACATTGGCCTGGACCCCACGCAGACGGCCCTCATCTACGGGGTCTCCGGCGCCATCGACATGTTGATTTTCTATCCCGCGGGCAAGGTCATGGACCTGAAGGGCCGGCGCTGGGTGGCGGTGCCGTGCATGCTCACCATGGCCGCGGGCCTGGCCTTGATGCCGCTGACCGCCAGCGGCACCGGCCTGCTGCTGGTGTCCCTGGTCCTGGGATTCGGCAACGGCATCGGATCCGGAATTGTCATGACGCTGGGCGCGGACTTCTCGCCTTCCCCGGGACGCCCGCAGTTCCTGGGGATCTGGCGTCTGCTCGCTGACAGCGGCACGATGGCCGGACCGGCGCTGCTCTCGGCGGTCACCGCGCTGGCGAGTCTCTCGGCCGGCATCGGAGCCACTGCTGTGCTGGGCCTGCTGGGGGCCGCCGCGCTGTGGCGGTGGGTGCCCAAGGGTCGGCCAGGCTACGGGCAGCCGGCCGGAAATCCGGCGGGCGAACCGGCAGGACCTGTCAGCGGGCCGGGTCTCCCGCCTGCATAGAGAACAACCAGCAGGCCAGGGCGCTGAGAACGTAGCCCACTCCGACAATCAGGCTCAGCCCGGACCAGAAGTACAGCAACATGGATTCGCTGCTGCCCAGCACCGTGGTGCCGCTGGTGGCGTACAGGTAGGCGCCCACCGCGAGCACCAGGGCGAGCAGGCCCGGAACCGCACACAGGGCCGTAAACACCGGGGACCCGCCGCGGCTGCGGCCGCCGGGCGGCCAGTAGTTCCAGTCCGGTGTTGTCCGCATCATGACCAGTCCGCCGATCAGCGTCCAGGTGCCCACCACCAGGAAGGAGGCAACGACGTCGGCCGGGCGGTGCCAGAGGTTAACAAAGGTGGCCGCTCCGGCGAGTACGGCGTAGCTGCCGCCCGCAGCAGCCACGGCCGGGCGCCAGCGCGGGGACGCGAGAAGGAAGACCACCGCGGCAGCAGAGGCAGCCAGCGTGGTGTGGCCGGAGGGCAGCGAATTGAAGTCCAGGGTGATGACCCCGCGGTCGGGCCGGTCAAAAAAGAGCCGCTTCAGCAGCTGGCTGCTGATGTTCGCGGACGCGAAGGTGCTCAGGGCGATGACCGCCGGGGCCAGCCGCCGCCGTCGCACCGTCACGGCCAGCACCACCGCACCCGCAATGAACACCGACAGCAGCGGCAAATTGTCCAGGAATTCCAGGACCGGAAGCGGCGAGGCGGGCATCGCCACCTCGGCTTCGCGCCAGGCCGACTCATCGGCCAGCTGGCCGGTGGTGGTGCGGACAAACGCCCAGTAGGTCACGGCCACGGCGGCCGCGCACAGCAGTGCCCCGAAGAGGAACACAGCGGCGTTGTGGGCTGGCCGTCGCCGGGTCGGAGCGCGGCTGTTCAGGAGATTGCGGGTATTCATTGCCTCCTAGTCTGCCACTGGAACTTGGCACTTGGCTGAACGACCGCTGTGACCGCCGTCATGACCCTGCGGACGGGTGCCGGGACTAGGCTGGCTGGGTGGCTACTCCTGATCTTCCCCCGGTGACCGGCTTCCGTCCGGACCTGTCCGCACTGCTCGCCGATGCCCGCGTTGTGTCGGTGCCCATGCGGGTGAAATTCCGCGGCATCCTGCACCGGGAGGCGCTGCTGCTCCCCGGCCCGGCCGGCTGGGGCGAGTTTTCCCCGTTCCCCGAATACGACGACGCCGAAGCCGCTCCCTGGCTGGCGGCCGCCCTGGAGGCGGCGGGGGAGGGGTACCCCGAACCGGTCCGGACCTCCGTGCCGGTCAACGGCACCGTGCCCGCAGTCGGCGTGGATCAGGTTGAAACGGTCCTGGCCCGGTTCGGCGCCGTGTCCGCCGTGAAGGTGAAGGTGGCCGAGCGCGGCCAAACCGTTGCCGAGGACCTGGCGCGGGTGGCCGAGGTCCGGCGGCTGCTCCCCGGCGCCGGGATCCGGGTGGACGCCAACGGGGGCTGGGACGTGCCCACCGCCGTCGGCGCCCTGGAAGCACTGGCCGAGGCGGGGCTGGAATACGCCGAGCAGCCGGTGTCGGACATCGCCGGACTGCGTGCGGTGAGGGAAGAGCTGGCGCGCCGCGGGGTCCCGGTGCTGATTGCCGCCGATGAAAGCGTGCGCAAGGAAACCGATCCGCTGCGGGTGGCCCGTGAAGACGCTGCTGATTTGATCGTGGTCAAGGTGGCGCCGCTGGGCGGCGTGCGCCGGGCCCTGTCCATCGTGGCGGCAGCCGGCCTGCCCGCCGTCGTCAGCTCGGCGCTTGACACCTCCGTGGGCATCCGCGCCGGCGTCGCGCTGGCCGCCTCCCTGCCACAGCTGCCGTATGCCTGCGGGCTGGGCACGCTGTCGCTGATGGACGGCGACGTCACCGCGGAGCCGCTGCTGCCCGACGGCGGTGCGCTGGCGGTGCGCGAAGTGCCTGTGTCGGAGGAGCTGCTGGAGCGGTATGCCGCCGGCCCGGACGTGACCCGGTGGTGGCTGGACCGGCTGGCGCGGGTCTATGCGCAGCTTCCGGCTGTTCCGGGCGGTCCGGGCGGTCCAGGGACGCCGGGATCCATTAGTTCATTCCCCGCACCGCACGGGTTCCCACCGTAAGTGGCCTCCCGTGGCTGCTGTGGTCACAGAAGTGCATATGCGCCACAGAGAGTGGGAACGCGTGCGCCGGGACCCGCAGGAAGCCGGCATTCTGAGGAGGAATGGCGGGTTTCTCAGCCAGCACCGGGCTGCATCCTGGCAATCCGGTTCGCTCTAAGGGCCTATGTACTCGCCGGTATAGGCATCCACAGTTCCCGCCTGAATGCCCTCGCACTGAGAAACACCGCCTGCTGTCACCGGCACATAGCTGAGGCAGAAAGCCACGTAGTAGGGCATCCCGGACTGCCAAGCTTCGTACGCCTCGTCGTAGGTGAACCAATGCCGCGTAGGGCTGTCGCGCCAGGACGTTTCACGGTAGTCCGGCGGCATCAGGAACTCCGGGTTGTTGTAGTAATAGCACATCTGGGTGTCTCCGGACGTCCAGAATGTGTCTCTCGCGCAGTACTCTCCCAGGGTGATTACCCCGGCCATGACGGCATAGCCGGCCTCCTCCGGCGTCATTTCGAGCGCAGACTTTCCACCGGGGCCGGCAGTGGGAAGGGGCGGAGCGGTGCGCCCTTCCGTCCCGGAAGTGCCGGCAGGCGGCGTCGCCGGTAAAGGGGAAGCGGGTGCTGAAGGGGAAGCGGGTGCTGAAGGAGACGCAGGCGGTGAAGAAGACGCAGGCGGCGCAGAAGAAGAACTGGGTGATGAAGAAGGAATCGTGGTCGGTTCGGGGGATGGAGCAGCTTCGTTTCCGGCAGTGGTGCAGGCGGAAAGACTGAGGCAAAGCGCCGCTGAGGCCGCAAGCAGTTTTGGGATGGGTTTCATGCTCGCTCCTTTGACCGCGGACTTCGGTGACGGTTCCTTAAGGCTGACCCCGCGGCGAGCCGAGATACAAGGTGCACGGAAAACCCCGCCCGGCTCTGAACCGGCCCGGCCCCTGCCCTACCCCTGTCTAGTAGGGGCGTTTGGTAGCCTCGCACCTACGAAGCAGTTCGGGGAAAGTCGCGGCCGATCCACGGGGAGACAGAACCATGCAGGCGTTGCAGCTAAGTGTCATCATTCTTGTCGGGTTAAGCCTGGGCATCACGGGCGGCCCGGCGCGCATCCCGGAGATGAAGTGGATTCCCTGGCTGGGCACGGGCGTCGCGACAGGCTGGAGCTATGCGGCGCTTCTGGTTATCTGGGAAATTTCCGCGGCCGAAGCCTTTCTCTTTTTGCTCGCCATCACCGCGGGGGCGGCCCTTTATGGAGGCAGACTGTGGCAGCAGCTCGATCTGGAGCCCGGGCTTTCCTATTGGACGTGGGTGAAACGGGATTTCCTCCACACGCGGTACCTGCGCCGCCTCTACCGCACATCCCCCGCCAGGCGATAGTTCCAGCCAGCCGGTTATGACTGCCGGAAAACACGGCTGACGGAGCTGCCGATCTGGGACAGCTTGATCCAGACGAGGAAGCGCTGCAGCGGAGCCAGAAGCGTGCCGATCATTGCCCGCCAGCCCTGATGCCGGAACCAGGTCAAGGTGATGCTGACCTGGGTTCCGCCCGTAGCCGGGGCGAGCTCGAAACAGATCATCGTGGGCCCGCTGGCGCGGGTGTCCGGAAAAGTGAAGCGCCAGGTGACCTGTGCCGGCGGCCGAGCTTCCAGGAGTTCGATTTCCCGGTGCCGGAATTTCTCGTGGACTTTCAGGGGTTTGCCGTCCGGACGGGTCAGGGTGGCGTGCGCGGTCCACGTGTGGCCGGGCATGAGGGGGCCGCCGGTATCCTCCACCGAGCCGATCCCCGGTTCCCATTCCGGAATGCGGGCCGGATCGGACAGCAGCGCCCAGACATCCTTGACGGGGGCCGGGACAAAGGCCTCGAACGAACCGGTGGCCTCACCCCGGCTGCCTGCTGCCGGTTTCTTCGGTGACTCAATGGATGATTCGGTGCGCTCGAGTTCCGCCAGAATTTTCGCCGGTGCCGTCCCGAGCCGCTGCAGCACCCCGGTGATTAGTCCGCTGGGCTCGTTCAGGAGTTCGCGGAGCACTGCGGAAGCGTCTCCCGTGCGTCCTTTCTGGCCTGCCCGGCCGAGCAGGTCCGAAGCGCGCTTGGACCAGGCGTACCCGCCGGTTTCGTGGAAGACGATGTCTCCCGGCGGCGGGAGCTCGGCGGTGATGCCCAGGGACGCAATCTGATCCTTCTGGTATGCCTCGACGGCCGTCCGGGCCGAGTGAATACTGATACCCGCGTCACGGAGGACCCGGCCGGCGGGCTGGTCATTGAGTACCAGTGCCAGGAACATGTCCTCAAGGTCGGCTTCCCGAAGACCCCGCCGCGAGGCTTCCTCCATCGCCGTCAGCGAGAGCGTCTGACTGGTTGTTGCGTAGCGGGTGAACTTGTTCATCCATGGCTCCTGGGCTTGAGGATCGAGGGGTCAACGCGCTTGGAGTACTTCTTATGCACTGCCTGGCGTGTCACACCCAAGGCATCGGCAATGGCCTGCCAGTTCATTCCGGCGCGCAGGGCAGCTTCGACCTGGCGCAGCTCGAGGGTATCCGCGAGCACCCGCAGGGCTGCCACGGCCCGCAGTCCGGCACGCGGATCGCTGGTATCTGCGGCAACAGCCGCCGTCCGAGATGACTCCATGTCTGTCAACCTACGTTGCTCTCTTCCGGACTGTCAACCTAGGTTGCTACTCGGTTGATTCAAGGAAAACAGGCAGCACTCTCTGTTCACCCCGGGTTAAACCGCCGGTCTCCTTCGCGTCACCTAACGCTGTCAGCGTGGGCAGCGACACACCCGCCGGATGGAAGGCCTGACCTTGACCGACTTGCTGAACCCCGACTCTGCCGCTGCCAGCTCCGCCCCGAAGAAACGGCTGCTGCCCATGCTGGGACACACCAGAGGCAAGCGCAGCGCCGTTACCTGTGCGCTGAAATGCGACAACGCCTGCAGCAAGGCGGTGTGCAATACCTCCGCCAACAGTTACTTCCGGGACATCGTCTCCGCGGAGTTCTCCCGGCGGACCGCACTCGGTGCCGGAGCGGCCGGGGTGCTGGGCGCGGCAGTACTGGCGCTGAGCAGCCCGGCGACGACGGCGGCAGCGGCACCGCCCGGCCGCGGGCCGAAGGCGGGGCGCCTGGCCTTCACTCCGATCGCACCCGTGGACGCTGCAGCGGACAGCTTCGACGTGCCTGCAGGATATGACTGGGAACCGCTGCTGCGCTGGGGAGACCCGCTCTTCGACGACTCGCCCGAGTTCGCCTTCGCCGGGCAGACCCCCGCCGCGCAGGCCCGCCAGTTCGGCTACAACAACGACTATCTGGAAATTCTTCGGCAGCCGAACGGCAAGAAGGGGCTGCTCGTCTGCAACCACGAGTACGTCAACCCGGAGATCATGTTCCCCGCGGCTCCGGCTTCCGCCGCCGAGGAACTGCAGCGGCGCAACATCTTCCGCAACGCCGTCGGCATGTCAGTGGTGGAACTGGAACGCAGCAACCGCGGGAAGCCCTGGTCCTACGTCCGCGGCGCCCGGCTGAACCGCCGCATTACCCTGGACACTGTTTTTGAACTCACCGGACCCGCAGCCGGTTCCGCTCTGCTGAAAACCGCCGCCGACCCGCAGGGGCGGTACGTTGCCGGCACACTGGGCAACTGCGCCGGCGGCAGCACTCCCTGGGGAACCGTGCTCTCCGGAGAGGAGAACTTCAACGGTTTCTTCCGCGCCGAGGGCACCAGTGCCGAGGACAAGCGGTATGGGCTGGGCAGTGCTCCCACGGCCATGGGCTGGGAGCAGGAGGACCCGCGGTTTGACGCCCGCACCCCGGAAACCCGGAACGAGCCGAACCGGTTCGGCTACATCGTGGAGCTGGACCCCGAGGACCCGGATTCGGTGCCGCGCAAGCACACCAGCCTGGGCCGGTTTAAGCACGAGGGCGCCAACGTCATCATTGCCCGCAACGGAAAGGCCGTGGCCTATTCCGGCGACGACGAGCGCTTCGACTACCTCTACAAGTTCGTCTCGAAGAACAAGTACCGGAAGAACGACAAGCGCCACAACATGACGCTGCTCAGCGAAGGCGACCTGTACGTGGCACGGTTTGCCGGCAATTCACCGGAGTCGGAAATCGACGGCACCGGAGCGGTTCCCGCAGACGGCGGATTCGACGGGCAGGGCACCTGGCTGCCGCTGGTGGTGCGGGGCAAATCGGCGGTGGCCGGGATGAGCGTGGAGGAAGTGCTGGTTTACACCCGGCTCGCGGCGGACAAGGCCGGGGCCACCAAAATGGACCGCTGTGAGGACGTGGAACCCAACCCCGCCACCGGGCGCGTCTATGTGGCCTGCACCAACAACTCCAAGCGCGGCGTCGACGCCGGTGCACGCGCTGACGAGGTGAACCCGCGGCGGGAAAACCGCGACGGACACATCGTGGAGATCATCGAGGCCCGCGACGACGCCACGGCCACCGACTTCCGCTGGAACCTGCTGATGCTCTGCGGTGACCCGGCCCAGGGTGACGCCACCTATTTCAGCGGCTATCCGCAGGACAAGGTTAGCCCCATCTCCTGCCCGGACAATCTGGCCTTTGATTCAGCCGGCAACCTGTGGATCTCCACCGACGGCGCGCCGTCGGGCATTGGCTATAACGACGGACTGTTCAAGGTGGGGCTCTCCGGAAGTGACCGCGGCAGGGTGGAGCAGTTCCTGTCCGTGCCGCGTGACGGTGAAACCTGCGGACCGGTGATCCACGATGAGGAATCCATGGTGTTCGTGGCCGTGCAGCACCCGGGCGAGGACGGCAGCTACGGCGCGCATACCTCCTATTTTCCGGATTACGTGGCCGACGGCGGGACGCCCGCGCCGGGTGACGTCCGGGTTCCGCGCCCGTCAGTGGTGCAGGTCTTCAGCCTGGAGACGAAACGCGGTGCGGGGGCATAGGGTGTGGGGATGCTTCCCCCTCCCACCTCCCGGCTTCGATTCCGTGAAATGTCCCCCGCTGATCTGGACAATATGGCAGCGCTGCTTGGTGATCCCGCCGTGATGACCTACTACCCGGCACCCAAGACCCGGAGTGAAGCGCTGGGCTGGATCGCCTGGAACGAGAAGAACTACGCGGAGCACGGCCATGGGCTGTGGATCGTGGAAAGCTCCGACGGCACCTTCCTGGGGGACTGCGGCCTGACCTGGCAGGACGTTAACGGCCGGGCTGAACTGGAAGTTGGGTACCACATGCGCCCTGAAGTGCAGGGGCGGGGCTACGCAACGGAAGCGGCGGCTGCCTGCCGGGACTTCGCCCGGGACGAGCTGCAGGTTCAGCAGCTGGTTGCCATCATTCATCCCGGCAATGTGGCCTCCCGGCGCGTTGCAGAGAAGATCGGCCTGCGGGACAGGGAAGATGCCCTGCGCCCGGACGGGCTGCGGAAGGTGCTGGGCCTGAGCTTTGGCTAGGTTGTCCGCATGACGGCCACGCTGCTGCTTCCCCGGCTTTCCGCATTTGGCCGCCGCGGGCTGTCCCTGGCCGAGAACCTGGTTCGGGGGTAGGCCGTGGAACCGGGGAACTACTACGCCATTCCGGAGCTCGCCGCCGGTTACGATGCCGACAGCCGGGACCGCCGCGACCTGGACTTCTACCTGGACCTGGCCGAAGGGCTGGGGGCAGTGCGGGTGGCCGACGTCGGCGCCGGAACGGGTTTGTTATGCAGTCTGCTGGCCGGCCGGGGGCACGACGTCACCGGCGTCGAGCCGGAACGGACCATGCTTGCGCTCGCGCAGCAGCAGGAACACGCGGCCGCCGTTTCGTGGCTGCACGGAGCGGCCGAAACGCTGCCGGCCGGGTGGGCCGATCTGGTCTTGATGACGGGACACGTTGCCCAGTACTTCCTGGACGACGCAGCGTGGGCAACTGCGGCTGCCCACGCCAAAAGGGCCTTGAAGCCCGGCGGCCGGCTGGCCTTTGAAACGCGCAATCCCGCGGCGGAAGCCTGGCGGAACTGGACGACGGCGGGCCGGAGCACCGGGCAGGGGCCGGTCCGCACGGAAGTGCGCCGCGACGGTGACCTGGTCACCCACACCGACCACTGGATCCGGGACGGCAGCTCCCGGACCACAACGGAAACCCTGAGATTTCCTTCCCGGGAAGACATCCTGACGGGCCTGGAATCGGCAGGGCTGACGGTCGACCGCACTTGGGGCGACTGGGACCGGCGTCCGGTCAGCGCGGATTGCCCGGAATGGATCTTCCTGACCCACCCGGTGTAGCTCCGCCGCAGCGGTTTACACTGGGCTCCCTCAGCCGCCACCTGCCGAGCTTCCGAGGAGCACACCATGCCCGACTACGGCCGCGACCTGCTGTTTGGTTCGTTCATTACGCCGGCGGCCGCCCCTCCCCGCCGGGCTGTGGAAATGACTGTCGCAACGGAGTCTTCGGGGTTGGACCTGGCTACCTTCCAGGACCACCCGTACCAGCCGCGGTTCCTGGACACATGGACTCTGCTGTCCTATGCGGCTGCCCGCACCGAGCGGATTACGCTGGCCACCAACGTGCTGAACCTGCCGCTGCGCCAGCCCGTGATTGTGGCCCGCAGCGCCGCCAGCTTGGACCTGCTCAGCGGCGGCAGGTTTGAACTGGGGCTCGGCGCCGGAGCTTTTTGGGACGCCATTGTGGCCGGCGGGGGAGAGCGGCTGGAACCCGGGGATGCCGTCACCGGACTTGCGGAAGCGATCAGCATCATCCGGGGCATCTGGGACGAGGCCGAACGCACCCCGCTGCGGGTGGACGGAAAGATTCACCGGGCGCACGGGGCCAAGCGCGGGCCGGCGCCGGCGCACGGCGTCGGCATCTGGATCGGCGCCTACAAACCCCGCATGCTCCGGCTTACGGGGGAAACGGGGGACGGATGGGTGCCGACGCTGAGCTATTTGCCGGGCGGCCCGGCCGATTTGGCAGCGATGAACGAGGCAATTGACGACGCCGCCGCAGCAGCAGGCAGGGATCCCGCCGTCGTGCGCCGGCTGCTGAACATCAACGGCAGCTTCTCCGCCGCCGGTGGCGGCCTGCTCCAGGGACCTCCCGGTCAGTGGGCGCGGGAATTGGCGGATATCGCCCTGGCCCACGGCATTTCCGGGTTTCTCCTCGGCACCGACAGTGCGGAGGATCTGGCCCGCTTCGGGCGTGAGGTGGCGCCGCAGGTGCGGGAGCTGGTCGCCGCTGCCCGGAGAAGGGAGGGAACAGCGAAGCCCGCCCCGGCATAGCCGAGGCGGGCTCCAATCTGCGGCCGGAACTCCCTGTTAGGAAGAGGCCTGTTCTGAGGTACGTTCGGCGGGGCTGGGGACCTTCGGAGAAGCCAGCACCTTGCGCAGCGGGCAGGCCGGAACGAAGAACCAGCACACCACTGCGGCTGCGGCGATCACTCCGGCGCCAACCCCAACCACGGCGTTGGCAGGGGAAGGCAGCTCTTGGACCAGGACAAAGACGCCCATGAGCAGCACAAAGATTCCGAAGCCCTTGCGCAGGGCTGCCTCGGGAATGCGTCCGGCGAGGCGGGCTCCAATGAATGACCCGAGGATGGCGGCAGCGGTGACCCCGCCGACAAGTGCCCAGTCGAGGCTGACGCTGGTGAGGTAACCGCCGAGCCCGGCGAAGGACTTCATGGCGATGACAACCAGCGAGGTGCCCACTGCAACGGGCATGGACAGGCCGCCGAGAAGCGCCAGTGCGGGCACTACGAGGAAACCGCCTCCGGCACCGACCAGCCCAGTGACGAGGCCAACGACGAGGCCTTCGAGGATGACCTTGCCAACGGGCAGGTCATTGTTGTGGGCCGCCGCCGACACGTCCTTGCGGCCGCGGATCATGGCTAGGGAGGTGGCAACCATCATCAGGGCGAAGGCGATCATCAGAATGGTTCCGGGAATGTGCCCGCCGAGGAGGCCGCCGCCAAAGGCACCGGCCATGCCGGCGGCACCGAAGATGAGTCCGGTGCGCCACTTTACGCGCCCCTTGCGGGCATGGGTGACGGCGCTGACGGCGGAGGTGACGCCGACAACGAAGAGCGATGCGGCGATGGCCTCCTTGGGGTTCATCCCCGCAACGTAGGTCAGGATCGGAACCGTGAGAATGGACCCGCCGCCGCCGAGCAGACCGAGCGAGAGGCCGATGAGTACCGATAGCAGGAGGGTCGCAACGAGGGTGGCGGTCATGGGGCTAACTCTTCACGGCGGGCAGCTGGGCAATAACGGACTCACGGGTGGGTTCGTTGGCCGTCTTGTTCCACGGCATCGCGGACAGTGCCTTGCCCATGGCGCAGGTGTTGCTGGCTGCGGAGAAGGTCAGCCCGGCACCGACAAATCCGGCAACGGTGCGGATCTTCGGGGACAGGAATTTTCCGCCCGCCAGTCCGGCAATCACGAGGGAGCCGGCCGCCATGCGTACCTGGCGCTCCAGCTCCCAGCGCTTGGTCCCTTCGACGGTCTCGCCTCCGGCCTGATGGAACGCGGGCACGCCGCCGACCAGAACGTGGGCGTCGTTGAAGCCGACGCCGGCGAGGTTCTTCCTGGCTTCGGAGGCACGGACACCTGACTGGCAGACGAGCACCACTTTGGTGTCCAGCTTCGCGGCGAGTTCATCGGTGTGTTCAGCCAGCAGGGGAAGCGGCACATTGTAGGAGCCCTTGATGTGCAGGGTCTCGAATTCGGCGGCAGAACGGACGTCCAGCACCACGACGTCGTCGCCGGAGGAGATCCAGCCCTTGAGGTCTTCGGGGATTACGGTCTGCGGGGTGTTGTTCATGGGGTTCTTTTCTGTCGGAGGATTGGCGGGTTAGGCGTTCTGCTGCCGGTTCCAGGCATCCCAGCCCGCGTAGCTGCCTTCGAGTTCGACGACGTCGAATCCGGCACGGCGCAGGGCCGAGGCCGCCACGGAGTTGCGGACACCGGACTGGCAGTAGGTGACGATGGTCCCGTCTGCCGGCAGCTGGTCGGTGTGCCACAGCACGCGTCCGGCACTGAGCTGTGCGGAACCGGGCACATGGCCGGCGGCATGTTCGGTCTTGTTGCGGACGTCCAGCACCAGTGCCGCGTCGAAGCTTTCCAGCTCCGCCGGGGAAATGGTGCGGGGCGTGGAGACCGGCAGCCCGTCGAGTGTGGTCAGGTATCCCGTGACCCCGTCGATGCCTACGCGGACCAGGTGGTCCCACATGTCCATGGCTGTTTCCCGGTCCCCGGCCAGCAGGATCACCGGTCGGTCATCCTGATCGGGGTCCAGCGCCCAGGCCCCGAAGCTGGCGAACTTGGTGCCGGCGGGGATATTCACAGCCCCCTGCACCGTGCCCTCATGGACCAGGTTGTGGGAACGGGTGTCCACCAGTGAGATTTCGTCGGCTGCCAGACGGGCGGCAACTGTTTCCACCGGGATTTCGGCGAGCGGCGTGCGCTCTCCCATCACAGCGGGGCCCTGGCGGTTCTGGCGCTTCATCCGGCCAAAGTAGGCATGTGCATCGGGCTGTCCGTCGAGCAGCGCGTCGATGAATCCTGCCTCGTCGTCTGCGGCAAGGAACGGGCCCCACCAGGCGAACTTGCGTTCGTAGCCCACGGTGGAGGAGGGGAGGGCGCCCAGCGCCTTCCCGCATGCACTGCCCGATCCGTGGCCCGGGAAGACCTGAACATAGTCAGGCAGGGTCAGGAACTTCTCTTTCAGGGAGACGAACAGATCGTGAGCTCCGTCGAAGCGGGTATCGACGCCGCCTGCGGCCTCGTCCAGCAGGTCGGGGCGGCCCAGATCTCCGGAGAATACAAAGTCTCCGGAGAGGAGGTAGCCGGGGCTGTCGCTGAAGGCACCGTCGGTGATCAGGAAGGACAGGTGTTCCGGCGTGTGCCCGGGGGTGTGCAGCGCCTTGACGGTGATGTTGCCCAGCGTGATCGCGGACTGGTCGAAGAGGCGCTCGCCGTCGAAGCCGTACTGCCAGTCTTCGCCGCCTGCGCCCGAAACGTAGATCTGCGCGCCGGTGGCAGCGGCAAGCTCACGCGTGCCGGAGAGGTAGTCGGCGTGGATGTGCGTTTCAGTGACGGCAACGATCTTCATGCCGTTGGCGGCAGCGAGCCGGCGGTACACCTCGATGTCGCGGCGGGCGTCCACCACCAGGGCTTCGCCCTTGGCCTGGCAGCCGATGAGGTAGCTGGCCTGGGCGAGGTCCTCGTCATAGATGCGTTCGAGAAGCATTTGTCTCCTTGGATTCGAATAGTGATACCCGGAGGGGTACGGGGTTTCCCTGTGCCGTCATGCCTCCGGTGCATGACGGCTACTTCGGTTAGCGACCGAGAAGCCGCGTCAGCCAGCCCTTTGACGGGGAGGCCTTTGGCGCGTTCGGATCGCAGGTGCAGCGCTCGGCGCGGGGGATATGGGCCATGACCTGCTGGACATGCTGTCCGCATCCGGCCCACGTCATCTTCCGGCACTTGCGGCAGGGAACTGCGCGGCACATGTGTTTCTCCTCTGGTGCAGGTGGCTGGCGGCGTTCATCCGCCGCTTCGAGTCTGGCACATACCCCCGGGGGTATTCAAATCGGCCTTTGCCGTGCTTGAATAAACCCCCTGGGGTATAACATTGGAGAACATCTACCGAGGAGGGCCACCGTGCACCTGGAGTCAGACGACATGAAACCAGCCATCAACAGGCTCAAGCGGGCCAGCGGGCAGCTCAATGCCGTCATCCGCATGCTGGAAGAGGGCACCGACTGCAAGGCCGTGGTTACGCAGCTCGCGGCAGCGTCCAAGGCCATTGACCGTGCGGGATTCTCCATCATTGCCACCGGTCTCGAGCAGTGCCTCGCCAACGAGGACTCCACGGCCGACCGCGCCGACATGGAAAAACTCTTCCTCACGCTCGCCTAGCCCGGATCTGCCTAGGGAACCATCCCCTTAACACCATGGGCGGCGGGGCCGGAACTCCGGCCCCGCCGCCCACCGGTGCAGGGGTCAGTCGTCCAACCCGAGCGGTTGGCGGTGCCTAGAGGGCTGCGAGCAGCTTGCCCATTTCTGTTATTTCGGCCTGCTGCGTGCTGATTACGGTGCCGGCCAGCTCCAGGGCTTCCGGATTGCGGCCGCCCTCAAGCTCGTCCCGGGCCATGCTGACGGCGCCCTCGTGGTGGGCCGTCATGGACTCCAGGAACATCCGCGATGCGTCAGCGCCCCGGGCCTCTTTGAGCCGGGACAGCTGCTCTTCACTCAGCATTCCCTCCATGGTGTCCACGGACCCCGTGTGCTGGTGCCCCTGCATGCCGTCGGCCGGCTCCGCGGGTTCTCCCCAGCTCTCCAGCCAGCGGGTCATTGTCTCGATTTCCGGCCCCTGGGCGTCCTTGATCCCGCTGGCCAGATCCACGATCTCAGGGCTGAGGCCGTCCTTGGCGAGCATCATGTTGCTCATCTCGACCGCCTGCTGATGGTGCGGGATCATCATTTGAGCAAAAATCGTGTCGGCATCATTATGGTTTGCGGCAGCGGAATCCGGAGCAGCGGTCTCCGCTGCGCTGGAGTCCGCTGATCCGGAGGCTGCGTCACCGGTACCGCTTTGTCCGCATCCGGCCAGAACCAGGGCGGCGGCGAGGGCGAGCGCGGACAAGGCATGCGGGGGCTGGGATGTATGGCGTTTCATTGGATAAATCCTTCAATACTCAGGTTGTGGGTGCATTGGCTGCTGTGCGCTGTCCAAAGGACGCGGATTTTACGTGCGGCTGATGCAGAGCTGAGTGAGTGAAGGGCACGGGGCCGGGCGGAACGCCCGGGGCAGTGTGGGGGGACCCCTGTTGGCCAGCGAGAAGGCAGGCGCGCACCCTGAAGGAGTGCGCAGTGCGAATGCACCCATGATGACCAGTGCGAGCATGCACATGCCGAAGGCCGCTTCGTCGGCGCAGCTGCCTGCGCAGCCGGGCATGGAGTCATGATCCGCGGCTGCGGCGCCGATGAGGGCGGCCGGTGCCGGAAGGTGCCCGGTTCCCGGAGATGCCGCGGCAGGTCCGGCTGCTGTGCTGCCCACCGCCACAGTCCCGTGGTGGGAAGGGGCTCCAAATCCGCCCACCCAGATATGCATGGTGAGGAGCCCGGCAATGACGGCGGATAAACCGAGGAGCGATAAAACGGCGCGCGGGGTAGCTGAGGCGGCACCTGATGTACGGCCTGCTGCCACCACTGCACTCACCAGCCTTGTCTGCTTCGGTTCCCTGCTGCTCGTTCCCCGCTGTCCGATCAGCGTAGCCACGGTCAGATACCTCACCAAATTCGACCCGGGCCGTGCGGCGTGAGAGCTTTAAGGCAGAGCCTCGCTATCACAGTGAGCCTCCCGGACGATGGGTGCCGTACCCGGTGTGCGACAAGACGGCCCATTGGAGATTCCCATGTCATGGATCATTCTTGTCATATCCGGTGTGCTGGAAGCTGTTTGGGCAACTGCCCTGGGCAAATCCGACGGCTTCAGCAAAGTCGGACCGACCTTGGTGTTCATCCCGTCGCTGCTGGCCAGCATGGCCGGCCTTGCGTATGCGATGAGGGACCTGCCCACCGGCACGGCCTATGCGGTCTGGGTGGGAATTGGCGCAGCGTTGACCGTTGTTTATGCAATGGTGACCGGTGCTGAGGCGTCATCCTTGCTGAAGGTCGTGTTCCTCATGATGATCGTCGGCGGGGTCGTGGGACTGAAACTCAGCCACTAGCTGTACTGAGACAGGACAACCAGCCCCGCAGCCGTGAGTACGGCTGATCAATTCACCGAGAAATGAAACCGGCCCGTGCCGGGCATAGCTGCGAAAACTCTCGCAAGTCCCCCAACTTTCGCAATGCCCGGCCGCGGGCCGGTCGTTTCATAATACATGATCGGAACATGTTCCGAACTAGCCCGGTGAGGGGAATCAGGTACATTGAGGATTCCCATGGATGAGCAGCTGCGCCAAACCGCCAAAGACGCTTTTGACCGTCTCCGATTGCCCGAGCGCATCACCCTTGAATCGCTGATTCGGCACGTTGAAGAACTCCGCGGACGCAGAATAGTGATAGTTGAGAGTGAAAAGCTCACCGGAAAGAAAATCTGCGGCCTCTGGATTCCGCGGGAACAGGTGGACGTGGTTTACCACTCGGTCACCAGGGGAATGCTGCACCGGCAGCAGATGATTCTCCACGAACTTTCACACATGATCCTTCGTCACGATGAATACGAAGGTGCCACCTGGCAGGGCATAAAGATTTTTCAGGAATTATCGGGCGAGGTGGTTGCCAAAGCCCTGGCCCGGGGCGATTTCCGGTCCGATCTGGAAGCAACTGCCGAACATCTGGCCGACCTCCTGGCGGCCGCAATCCGGGAATCCACCCAAGAGATTTTCAGATACGAGGCATACTTCGAATGATGAGCCTGCTCGTGGCGACCTTCATGTGGTTGCTGGTCCTGACCCTTTCCCTCCGCGCCCGTGCCCGCCGGGACAACTCCATGCTGAAGGCTGCGGTGGTCATCGCGGCGTCGCTGACCACCAACATCAACGAGGTGTATCTGTGGGCGGCGGAACATTCCCCCTGGGCTAATGGACTGGACCTCGTCTCCAACATCCTGCTCATTCTTGGTATTTTCTACCTGTCCCGCGCCATAACCCTCGGCGCCACCGCCGGCAGCAGCCGGGGCGGAGGAGGGAGATGGGGCCGGGTCGGCGCCGTGGTCACGATTGCCGTCATGGTGGTGAGCTTCGCCCGGATCGACAACCCGGCACCCTCCACACAATTCATGCTCGACTACGGAGACCAGCCCGCCGCTGCCCTCTACTCTGCGATCCAGTACCTGTACATCTTCGCCGTGATGGCGGCGACGCTGCGAACCTGCGTCGGGAACGTTCCCAAAATGAGGCGCAGGCGTTTCCGGGCCGGCTTCAGCATCATCGGCGCGGGATGCGGCGTCGGCCTGTTGCTGTGCTCATCCGTCATTGTCATGGACGTAACGCATGTGACGGGGCAGGAGGGCGTTATGAGGTCCGTCGGGGGCATCTATGACGTGCTTAATCCCCTGACGGTGGTCCTGCTGTCCGTGGGCCTGGCTGTTCCGCCGCTGGGGAGAATCATCAGCGACATCACTATGGGACGGCAGCTCAGGGAACTCGAGCCGCAGCTGAAGGCCCTCTGGAACAGAACGGTTGCCCGGACTCCGGCTGTCAGCCTGATGGGAACCGGGGCCGACACGGTGGCCGTTCCCCGGCAAAGTGCGCGCGAGACCACCGACGTCATTCACCGGCTGGTCATTGAAATCCATGACTGGCTGGCTGTATCCGGATCCGCGGAACTATCACCGGATGAGGCAGCTGCCCTGCGCAAGGCGGAGGCGCTGTGCCTGAAGCAGGGGCGCATGCTCTGATGGGCAGGATCGTTCTGCCGGTCCCTGCCGCCGTGGCAGGGGTGGCCGCCGTTGCCGCCGGCGCCCTTGCGGCTCTCGGCGGATCGCTGCTGCGTGCCAAAATTACCGACGCCGGCCGCAGCAGGCGCCTGGTCCCGATACAGGGAAGCGGGCAGGCTGCAGGCCGGGAATACCTGGAATTTTCACCCGATGGTTTCGCCGCCCATCCGGGCCGGCTGAGCATGCGCGCTGCATCCGGAGGGGATCTTGTGGTTCTTGGCCCGGCAACCATTGCCGGGGACCGGCTGCGGCGGGTCGTGGAACGAGGCAGCGCCTCTGACCTTCTTCGGGACGGCAGCGGGCAGCTCAGCGGCCATCTGGGCGAGAGCCCGGCCGATTTCGGCTACCCGCATGAAGAAACACTGATTGCCGGGCTTCCGGCCTGGGTCATTCCGCCCGGTTCCCCGGAAGCCAGCAGCGGCGTATGGGTCATTCACGTCCACGGGCTGGGCAGTTCGCGCAGCCAGTGCCTGCGCGGAGTGGAAGCTTTTGCCGGCCTCGGCTGCACCTCGCTGCTGCCGTCCTACCGCACGTCGCTGGATGTCTCGCCGGAACCGGACCACAGCCATCTGGGCATCAGCGAATGGCGGGATATCGAAGCCGCAAGACGCTATGCGCTGGCCCGCGGGGCCCGTGCCGTCGTGTTTGTCGGGTGGTCTCTCGGAGCCTCCATCGTGCTCCGCACCGTTGCCCATGCTGCGGACAACAGTACGGCGGGAGTTGTCCTGGTCTCACCGGCGCTTGACTGGCCGGCGATCATTTCTGCACAGCTGCAGGGACTGGGTTGCCCGCGCATCATTGCCAAACTGCTGCCGCACACAGTGAACCTGCTGCGGCCCCAGGGGGACCCTGTCATCCGGTGGAAAGAGATGCCCGGCACGTACATGCAAAAACATTCAACTATCCCTACTATGATTTTGCATGGGACGGAGGATAAATCCGTTCCGGTAGAGCTCTCCCGAATGTTCGTGTCCAGGCAAAGCCAGCCTGTGCGATTCGTTGAGTTTGAAGGCGCCCACCACACCCTGGAGTGGAACGCCGCTCCGCAGTTGTGGAATCAATCAGTCCAGGCCTGGTGCCGTTCCCTGGGCCTGAATGCCGGCAAAGACTTAATCGACGTACGTTTCGGAGGCGAAATACACCATGGCCGCTGAAGGTGCTGCCCAGCGCAACCTGAGGAATTCGCAGATTCTTGCCCGCAAAATCGACCTGCTTCTCGATGTGATGGTGACGGCCGAGGGCAGGCCCTATGAGTTTCAGGACATTCAGACGGCCCTGTTTGAAAAAGGCGTAAAGCTCTCCCGGACCCGGTGGCATCATATTAAGGCCGGAGACGCCACCGTCAGGCAGCCGCCGGAAGTGCTCATTGCCCTGGCTGAATTCTTCCAGGTCAATCCGGACTACCTGCTCAACTCCGACGGAGCGGTCCCGGAACGGATCCAGCACGAACTGGAACTGCTGGCCGCCATGCGCCGGGCGAAGGTCAAGGAATTCGCCACCCGCACGCTGGCCGATGTGGACAATGAAACCCTCGACGCGATCGCTGCGCTGTTGGACGATTCGAAGAAGTACTAACCGCGGAACGGAATGGACCGGACCCGGAATGGACCGGCCCCGGAATGGGCCCGGCCCCGAGCCCGGGTCCGGCACTCAGTCCGGAACCGGGTCCGGCGCCGGCCGGCTGCAGCTAGCGGGGCAGGGTGAGGATTTCAGCGCCGTCGTCGGTGATCGCGATCGTGTGTTCGCTGTGCGCGGTCCGGCATCCGGTGGCACTGCGGAGGGTCCAGCCGTCGGCGTCGGTCACGAGTTCTGCCGTGTCTGCCATCACCCACGGCTCCAGAGCCAGCAGCAGCCCGGGGCGCAGCTTGTAGCCCCGCCCGGGCCGGCCGGAGTTTGAAATGTGCGGATCCTGGTGCATGGTCGATCCGACGCCGTGACCGCCAAATTCAGTGTTCACCGGATAGCCGGCGGCGCCAAGGACGGTGCCGATGGCATAAGAGATGTCGCCGATCCGGGCGCCGGGTTTGGCAGCCGCGATTCCCGCCTTCAGGGCGCGTTCCGTGGTGGTGATCATCACTGCATCTTGGGCCGCCTGCGAACCCACCGTGAAGCTGATGGCCGAGTCTGCAACAACTCCGCCCAGGGATACCGCCAGGTCGAGGGAGACCAGATCGCCGTCGGCCAGTGAATAGTTGTGCGGTAGTCCGTGCAGCACTGCATCATTCACCGACGTGCAAATGTAGTGCCCAAACGGTCCCCGGCCGAAGGAGGGTGCGTAGTCGACGTAGCAGGAGACGGCTCCGGCTTCGAGAATCATGGCCTTGGCCCACCGGTCGATGTCCAAGAGGTTGGTTCCCACCGCGCTGCGGCCCTTCAGCGTCTGCAGGATGTTCGCGACCAGCGCGCCTGTTTCCCTGGCGCGGACCAGCTCGGCGGGAGTCATGATCTCGATCATGCGGGACCTTTCTGTTCTCCAATAACTATCCCGGCAATGGTATCCCGGTATTACTATTGGAGCCATGGTCAGATTGCCGCTTACTCCCGCCGAGGTCGAACGCGGCCAGCGTCTGGGCGTCTTGCTGCGCCGTGCGAGGGGAGAGCGCCCCATGCTGCAGACTGCGCTCGACGCCGGCGTATCACCTGAGACGCTGCGGAAAATCGAAGCGGGCCGCGTGGCCACCCCTGCCTTTCCCACCATCGCCGCCATTGCAGATGTCCTCGGACTTTCCCTCGATGAGGTCTGGGCCGAGGTTAGCCGGCCCGGCCATGGCGCTGTGCCTAACGGAACCGGCCCCGGCGCCGGGGAGCGGCTGGCTTCCTAGCGCTGCTCTCCGCGGGGTGCGAAGCCCAGGGCCCCGACGGCGCAGACGACGGCGGCGGACAGGAATGCCGGCCCAAAACCCCCTGCGTCGATCAGTGCCCCGGTCAGGGCCGAGCCTGCCGACTGCCCCAGAACGAGGCTGGTAAACAGGACGGAAGTTCCGGCAGCGCTGCTGGTTGAGACGCGCCCCGCCCAGATGATGAGCACCGAGGTTGCGCTCGTGTAGGCGAGGCCGAAGAGCGCCGAGGCCGTGAAGCTGAGGGCGGCAAGGTGCGGCGCCGCGGCAAAGGCGCCCGTGGCGGCGGCGACCGCCAGTACTGTCACGCGCCAGGTTGTCCTGGTCCGGTGCCGGGCGAGCCAGGGGGCCGCCAGGACCGCAGCAGCTCCGCCCAGCCCCAGTGCAATCCAGGCACCTGCGGTGACGGCGGAAGGCAGGCCGCCCTGGTTTTCGAGCAGGGTCCGGCCATGCACCCAGACGGCGGCGGAGCCGGTGCCGAAAATGAAGGCGGCGGTCACGGGGCGCCGGAGGGTCCGTGCGGTCAGCGCGCGGGGTGGCTGTCCGGCGTCGTTGCTGCTCCGATCGGAAGCGGAAAGGTCTTTGGATGTGTCTGCGCGCAGTACGCCGATCATGGCTGCGAGCGTGATGACGGCTATGAGCACCCAGGCCAGCCGCCACGAGGTCCCGAAGCCGAGGGCAAGTATCCCGGCCGTAACCACCCCAAACCCGGTTCCCGAATTCACCACCGACTGGAGCTTTTTCTGGTCCTCGTCTGCAGTGTTGCGCTGGACCAGTTCCACCAGGGCCGGGGACGCGAAGCCGGCCCCGACCCCCGCCACCAGGACGGCTCCGGAAAAAAGGAGCGTGCTCTGGGCCGCGGCGATGCCTGCGCTGCCCAGGGCCGCCGTCGTGCCGGCCAGCAGGGTCATGAGGCGCGGACGGCTTGGGGCATACCGGAAGCCGGCCAGGGCTGCCGCACAGTAGAGCACCGATGTTCCGGATGCCAGCAGCCCGCCCACCGTGGGGCTGAGGGTGAAGGCGGTCGAAAAGGCAGGCAGGAAAAGGCCGTAGCCGAGGCGTGCCAAGCCGTAGGTGGCAGCGATCAGCGCGACGGCACCCACTGCAAACAGAGGGCCGGCCTGGCGGGTGCGGGGCTGTAACGTGCGTTTCATTGAAACGAACGTTATAGTCTTGAGGCATGACAACGCAACCGACAGCCCGCGAACGTCTTCTGGATGCCGCCGATGACCTTGCCTTTACCCGGGGGGTTGCGGCAACGCCGGTCGACGAGATTCTTCGGCGGGCCAACGTCGCCCCTGCCACTCTGTATGCGCACTTCGGAAACAAGGAAGGACTCATTGTTTCCGCGCTGCTGCGCAGGCTCGCGCGCTGGGATGAGGTTTGGCAGCAGGAAATTGATGAGGCGACGACGCCGGAACGAAAGCTGTTGGCGGTGCTGCCGGCCATCAAACGCTTCCGGCAGGGGGCCAGTGCTGCGCGGTGGTGTGCGTTCCTCGGCGTCACTGCCGAATCACCGGATCCGGGGCAGGGGCTCCGGGAGGCGCTGTCCGGTGACACACACTTGCTGACCGGCCGCCTCCGCGAGCTTTCCGTACCCGTCGTCGGTGCAGGGGATGCCGACCGGCTGGCCGGGCAGCTGGTGCTGATCTTTACCGGCGTGCTGGGCATGATTCTTCGCGGAACGGACACTGAAGCCGCCGTCGACATGGGGCGGCGCACTGCCGAAGCGGTCATCGCCGCCGTCGCGGGCGGCCAGAGCGGATAGCAGGGAGGGGTTACCCGTCCGGCCGGTGCGCGAATTCCAGGGCACAGCCGTCAGGCCCCGTCTCCAGGTTTGCCCAGCCGCCGATCGGGAGGGTGAACATCGGGCTGGTGTGTCCGAAGTCCAGGTTCGCTAGGACCGGCTTGCCCTCCAGCAGGGGGAACTTTGCGATGAGCGCCTCCAGCTCTCCGCGGCCGACCTCGGATTCCAGCTGGAACCTGCCGATGGCCAGCGCGGCGATTCGGTCGGCGCCGGGCTGCTGCAGCAGGCTGGCCAGCTGGCGGGCGAAGTCATGCAGGTCCGCGCCGGAGTCTTCCTCCAAAAAAACCACGCATCCGGCCAGCTCCGGCATCATGGCGGTTCCGGCGAGAAGATTGAAAGTACTGAGGTTTCCACCCACCACCACGCCTGCAGCGGAACCCTCCCGGAGCACCCAGGGGCCGTCCGTGCGATGCACCGTGCGCGCGTCCTGGTCCATGAACCACAAGTCATCGGTATAGGTTTCCGCGGGAGCAACGCTCCAGCGGTCGCCTCCGGTGGCTGCAGCGAACCACTGGCCGGTGGGCTCAAAGTGGTCGCGCATCCCGAAAGTCGACCAGTGCGGACCTATGTAGGTCAGCAGTCCGGTCATGGCGTACAAGGCGTTGGCCAGAACGGTGAAGTCCGAGTAACCGCAGAAGACCTTAGGATTCGCCGCAATGAGTTTCCAGTCCAGATAGGGCAGCAGCTCATTGGAGTTAAAGCCGCCAATGACGCTGAGGATGCCGTTTACCGCGGGATCGGCGAAAGCTTCATGCAGGTCAGCGACGCGGGAGGCGATGGGTGCACTGAGGAAAGCGTCGTGCGCTTCGATGTTCGTACCGAAATCCAGGGAAAAGCCCATGTCGGTCATCCGCTGATTGATCCAAGCGGTGTTGTCGTACTCCATGACGAAGGTACGGGAGAAGCTCGGGGCGATGGCCCGCAGCGTATCCCCGGCCTTCAAGCGGGCAGGGACGATGGTTTTGTGGGTGGTGGATTCCGGCATGAACCCAACCTAGCGGCCGCACGCCGGTGAATCCGGATCGAAACGGCCCTGGGCCGGTGGACCCGCTGCTGAACGGCACTAGGCTGGCGCCATGACAGCCCTCATCTCCCACACGTCCTTCGACAGTCTTGACGCCTTCGCCCAGTCACGGTTCTGGGCGGAGGTGCTGGGCTTTCGGGAAGACCCGAATGACCCGAATGCGCCCGGGGACGAGGAATGCATGATCTTCTCGCCGGACGGTTCCCAGCGGCTGCTGTTTATTGAAGTGCCGGACGCCAAGCAGATTAAGAACCGGGTCCACCTGGACTTGCAGCCGGCCGACGGTAGCCGCGACCAGGAGCTCGAGCAGCTGCTCGCCCTGGGAGCCCGCGAAGTTGATGACCGGCGTCTCCCCGACGGTACGGGATGGGTGGTGCTGGCCGATCCCGAGGGCAATGAATTCTGCATTCTGCGCAGCGACGCCGAACGTCGGGCAGCAGTTCGATGAAAGAGATGCTAAGTGGGCTTAGCGTTTGGCTTTTTGCTCGGGATGTCCTAAATTAGTTTGCGTAAGTTGTCGATACGCAGACGAAAAGAAGGAGAGCGTTATGGCTGACCAGAACAATCCCGGACAATTCGGAAACCGCAACGACACTGAAGAGCAGGCCTCAAAGGGCGGGCAGGCCAGCACGGGAAGTTTCGGCAGTGCAAACAGTGCCGACCCGAGCGAGGCAGGCCGAAAGGGCGCGGAAGCGCAGCCTACTGAAGCCAAGGCTCAGGGCGGGGAAAACAGCCATAACGGCAGTTAGTATCCGCTGACAGAAACGGAGAGGAAGCCAAGCTTCCTCTCCGTTTCCCTGTTAAGTTCGTCTATTTAAAGGGGCAGGAACACCGGCCATCGCGGGCTTGCCCCTCGACCGCCCCTGAGGACCGGAAGTTACAGGAGGCTGCACTGCCGCCGCATACTATGTCACGCCGGCCGTGGCTTTTAATCCATTGTGACGGAATTTGACGAACTTTAGCGCCGAAGTGTTCTGCTACGGACGGCATTCACGCTTTCCCGGAAATCGGAGTTGTCATAACTCTTGGGTAGTGTCATTGCTTATGAATTCCGACTCTTCACCACCAGAGCACGCCTCAGGCCGTACTGACGGGTCATCCTCCTCCGGTTTCCCGGAGCGGAGACCCGCCGGTAGCCGGCCGGTTGAACGTGTAAAAAAAGCACTGCGGCATGCTGCCTCGGAACCAACTTTTGGCATTCATCCCGGGCTCGTACCGGGCATCAGCGTCGAGGACACAGGGGTCAGCTTTCCAACGCGGCGCAGCGTGTTCGTTGTCGCGCTGGCCGTTTCGCTGGCGGTGCTGGCGTGGGCGACCCTTGCGCCGGACAATCTCAACCTGGTGGGCATCACCATGCAGGGCTGGGTGGTGACCCACTTCGGCTGGCTGTTCAACGCCACCGTGGTTGCCATTGTTGTGTTCATGCTGGTTGTGGGTTTTGGACCCACCGGCAAGATCCGCCTCGGTGCCGATGACAGCACGCCCGAGTACTCCACTGTTTCGTGGATCTCCATGCTGTTCGCCGCCGGCCTTGGCATCGGCCTGATCTTCTATGGACCGATGGAACCGCTCAGCCACTTCCTGAGCCCTCCGCCTTCAACGGATGCCGAGGCAGGCACCTCCGACGCCATCCTGCCGGCCATGACGGATGCCTTCCTGCACCAGGCCAGCATTGCCTGGTGCATCTACGCACTGGTGGGCGGCGCCTTGGCCTACGCCTCGTACCGCCGCGGCCGCCTGCCGCTGATCTCCTCACTGTTTGAACCAGTGTTCCCGGACGGCAACAACCGCGTCCTGGGCAAGATCATTGATATCTTTGCGGTCCTGGTGACCCTGTTCGGGACTGCGACGTCGCTGGGTATCGGCGCGCTGCAGATCCGCACCGGAGTTTCGATCATTACCGGCCAGGAACTGGGCAACGGATTTGTTGTGGCGGCCATCAGTCTCTTGACGATTGTCTTTACCGTTTCCGCCGTGGCGGGCATCAAAAAGGGCATTCGGCTGATGTCCAACGCCAACATGACCCTGGTGATCCTGCTTGCCGTGTTCGTTCTGCTGGCCGGACCAACGTTCTTCGTGCTCGATCTGCTGCCGGCCTCGCTCATCGCGTTTGTCGGCAACATGCCGGACATGCTCACCGTCTTTGCCGGGCAGGGCGCCGGGGAAGAGGAATACCTGACTGCCTGGACCACTCTGTACTGGGCCTGGTGGATCTCCTGGTCCCCGTTTGTTGGAATGTTCATCGCCAAAATCTCCAAGGGCCGGACCCTGCGTCAGTTCGTCACCGTTGTGGTCTTTGTTCCCTCAGCGATCTCCATCGCTTGGTTCACGGTCTTCGGCGGCAGCGCAATCTGGATGAACCAGAACGGCCTGGACATGACAGTGAAGGCGGCGGGGGAGAACGTCATGTTCGACCTGCTCGGCCATCTTCCCTTCAGCTCCGTAACATCGGTTATCTGCCTCATCGCCATTCTGGTCTTCTTCGTCACCGCCGCGGACTCCGCCGCCAACGTCATGGGTTCCATGTCCCAGTCCGGCCGGGCCGTGCCCTCGAAGCCGGTAACCATCGTCTGGGCGGCTGCACTCGGGTTGATCTCGATGGCCCTGTTGCTGGCCGGCGGCCGGAATGCACTCTCGGGTCTCCAATCCATCATGGTGACCTGCGCCCTGCCGTTCACGATCATTCTGATCGGAGTGATGGTTTCGTGGGCCAAGGACCTCCGCAACGATCCCTACATGATCCGGCGCCGGTATGCGCTGGAGGCGATCAGCGGCGGCGTGCGCCGCGGCATTGACGAGCACGGCGACGACTTCGTGTTCGGTGCTGCCCACGTGCCGGAGGCCGAAGGTGCCGGCGCAGACTTTGAGAGCGACGACCCCGCCCTCACCGAGTGGTACACGGACAGTGTCCAGGAACCGGACGAGGAGCAGCCGGACAAGGTCAAGGCCGGCGCCGCAGACTAGCACTCGAGCGGACAACCGGATCTAAGACAGAACCGGATCTAAACGGAAGCGGGAACCTGGAGGTTCCCGCTTCCGTGCTTTAACGATTTATCATGCTGCAACAACCGGATCATGCCGCTTCGCCAAGCTGGACACGCCACTGGTACCACCGCTGCGCCGCCATGACCGTAACAAAGACAGGCAGCGTGGGAATCAGCGGCCCGGACCCTGCGGCCAGGGCGGCCACCACACCCCACAGGATGGCTGTCGCAACCGCCCATCCGGCGACGCCGCGGGACGTAACCCGGGGCGGAGTTTCCTTACCTGTGGCATAACTGTTCCGCAGTTCAAGCCAGGCCGCCCGCCCGAGGGGGAACAGGACCAGCGACACCATCCCCAGCACAATCAGCGTGGCTACGCAGGAAGAGACTCCGAGAACTTCCAGCGGAATGCGCGCTCCGGGGGCGATCAGAAACAGCAGCAGGACAAGCCAGAGCCAGAACCGCCGCTGTTTGGGAGGCAGCTCGGCCCACGTTGGGTTCCACCCCGACATTGGTGAATCGGGGCCCCCGGTCATCCGGCCTCCTGAGGATCAAACACGGATCAAACACTCTGTATGCGCCCGCCGAGGCTACGGGCCGCACTGGTCTTCGTCAACGCGGCGCCCGCGGAGCTGGTTGTGGGCGTGGCGTGCGGCTGGCAGGCTGAAACCCCGGGCTGCGGATGGGGCAGTAGGAAACCCGTTCCGCCCGCACTTTAGCCGTGATCGGGTAGGAGCGACAGGAAGGGCAGCATCGTGCAATTGGCAGGAAACGTCGCCATCGTGACTGGCGGCTCCAAAGGCATCGGCTACGCCGTCGCGAACTATCTCATGGCCCACGGCGCCGACGTCGTCATCTCCTCCCGCACTCCGCCGGAGGTGGGGGCCGCGGCGGAGAATCTCACCGCCGCCCATCCCGGGCGCCGCGCGCTTCCGGTGGTCGCCGACGTCGCGGCGGCCGCGGACGTGGAACGGATGTACGGGGTTGCCGAGGACGAGCTCGGACCGGTTGCCGTCGTCGCCAATGTGGCCGGCAATTACAGTCTCGGGGAGATCACCGATCTGCCCGACGACGACTGGAACGCCGTGCTGGCCACCCACCTGACCGGGACATTCCTGAGTACGCGGGCGGCGATCCGTCGGATGCGCACCAGCGGCACCGCCGGCGCCGTCGTTAACATCGGTGCCGTTGACGTGTACGGGACCACCCGCGGCAACGCGCACTACGCTGCTGCCAAAGCCGGGATCCTGAAGTTCACCCAAGTGGCAGCCCTTGAAGCCGGCCGCTACGGCATCCGGGTTAACTCCGTCTCCCCGGGAGTGGTGCCGGCGGAGGGTGCCCTGCCCCGGTCCATGACGGAGGCTTTCCACCGCAGCTTTGCCATTGACCGGATGGGTGAACCGTCCGACGTCGCCAAGGCAGTGGTCTTTCTGGCCTCCGACTACGCCGCCTGGATCACCGGCGTCGATCTCCTGGTCGACGGCGGCACCCACCTGCGCGGGCTGCCCGACTACGCCGAGCACCTTCTTGGCGGAACGGGTGATCGGTGACAGCGATCCGCCGGCTCCGCGGCGCCCCCGCCCTCACCAACTCCGCGGCAGGAGTCGGGGCCTCCGGTAGTGTGGGCCGGGCCACTGAAAGCCATCGGTTCGGTTAACGCCGCCGCACATGTTTTAGGAGAGGCTGGTCATGCAGCAGAAAACAAACCGTCTGTTTCTTGGCACCTTTATCGGGCTGGCAGTTCTGGGATCGGCTCTCCTGCTGTCGCTTCCGGCACTTTTTAGCCCGCACGATCCCGCCCAGCTGTGGCTGACGGGGACCCTGGGCGGATTGACCCTGCTGCTCGCAGTTGCCGTCCTCGTGATGCGTTTCCGGCAACAGCGTTTCCCGGAACGGCGGGGGCCTAACGGGCAGAGCCCCCGCCGTTGACCGTCCGGACCTACTTTCTGCGCGCTTTGCCTTCAGCATCCAAGTAGTCGCGCCAGGACCGTTTCGGCTGCCAGCCGAGCATCCTGCGGGCTTTGGCGCTCGAAATCCCCGAGGCGTCCGGCCGGTCCAGGCTGCGCAGCTCGATCTGGTCTCCGTAGTGCTTTGCCAGGACTTCGGCAAAGTTGTGGCCGCCCACATTGTCGGGCGAGGCGATGTAGAAGACCTCATGCCCGGGCAGGCCTGATTCGGTGGCGAGGACAATGGCGTCGGCCAGGTCATAGACATCGACGTAGCTCCACAAATTGGCGCTCAGTTCCGAGCTGTCCCGGATCTGGGGGCCGAGATTCAGCTCGTAATTGCCTTCAAACTGCACCCAGCTGGGCCGGATGGAGATGCACCGGATGTCGGACCGTGCCACTGCGGCGTCCATGAGCTGCTCGCCGAAATGCTTGGACAGGGCGTAGGGGTCCTGGGGATGGATCGGATGGTCCTCGTCCACGGGCGCGTATTCGGGAAGGAAGTCGCGTTCGGGAAAGAAGAACCCCGGCACGGTTTCACTGGAGATGTAAACGAAGCGCTTGACGCCGAAGCGGACGGCGGCTTCCAGAATGTTGAACGTGGACATGAGGTTGTTCTGGAAGACGACATGCGGAGGGTTGCCGGTGGGCTCCGGAATGGCGGCCACATGCACCACTGCCTCCGCTCCTCGGACGACGGCGTAGGCCTCGCCCGCGTCGCTGAGGTCGGCCTTCATGTAGCGGGGTGCTCCCGGAAGCTTGCGCTCGAAACCGGGCTGCGAGAGGTCAGTAGTCATGACGTCGTGCCCGGCGTCCATCATGGCCCGGGTGACGGCGCGGCCTACTTTTCCGTGGGCGCCGGTGATGAGGACTTTCATAATTCTCCTTGGGTCGGTGCAGTCGGCGGCAGGAGCGGCCCGGCCATTTCCTGCTGTGGACAACGCGTTACTACCGGATGAACGGCGGTTGAACGGGTAGCATGACGTTACTAGTCTTCTGTCCGCCCGAGAAACGGGCTGGATGTCAAGGGTGTTCAGCAAATATGCGGCACCCGGAACGCGAGGTGTGCCATGTCAGGCCGGATTCTGCACGTGACCCGACGGGTCGGCGGCGTGATGGGACGTATCCTCTTATACGTCCTGATCTGGGCCGGGCTGGCACTGCTCATCGCTGCGATCGGCATCCGTTTCTTCTGGGGCGAGATATCCGTAAACCAGATGCTCCTCAACCTCGTTTCGGTGGAAACCGACGGCGGGGGAGGGTCCATCGTGTGGATGGGCATTCTGGGGATCGGCGTCGTGCCCCTGCTCATCACCCTGGCGATAGCCTTCGGACACCATATGCTCCGCCGCAGGCGCCGCCGCAGCGGAGAGGACCTCCGTTCCCGCCGCTCGCCGTGGATCGTGCGCACCGTTGCCACCGTCCTGGTGGGAGCAGTGGTCATTGGCGGCACCACGGCTTTCGCCACCACTGTAGGCGTGGGTGACTACATCAAGGCGGCAAAGTCTCCGTACAACATCGGCGACTACTACGTGGAGCCGACCGTCACCGGCAGCGAGCAGAAGCGCAACCTCGTGCTGATCTACCTCGAGTCCGGCGAGCAAACCCTTGCGGATGACCAGCTCTTTGAAAAGGACGCTTTTCTCCCCCTCAAAGAGGCCACCAGCGCCGCCGACGGCTGGCAGAGCGTGCAGGATTTCCGGCAGTATGACGGCGGAGGCTGGACCATGGCCGGCTTCGTCTCAACGCAGTGCGGCGTTCCGTTGAAGGGCGTGGGCTCCGGGGGCAGCAGTAGTTCGCGCGAGCTCGACGACGACGGCGACACCTACCTGGGAGGGGCAACCTGCCTCGGTGACGTCCTGGAAGACCAGGGCTACAAGAACGTTTTCCTGGGCGGCGCCAACTCCTCCTTCGCCGCCAAAGACACCTTCCTGAGTACGCACGGCTATTCCGAGCAAAAGGGCCTGGATGACTGGCGCGCCGCCGGTGAACCGGAATCGAGCTTCCGCAGCGACTGGGGCCTGAGCGACGAACGCCTCATGGCCAACGCGAAGGAAACGCTCGATGAGCTGCACGCCGAGTCGGAAGAGACCGGCCAGCCCTTCAACCTCTCCCTTCTGACGCTGGACACCCACGAGCCGGTCCACGTGTACGACTACTGCGACGTGGACACGCAGAACAACGTGACGTCCGTGTTTTCCTGCTCGATGACCCAGGTGGCAGGGTTCGTGGACTACATGAAGGAAATGGGGTACCTCGAGGACACCGCAGTGGTGATCATGGGGGACCACCTCAAGCACATGAGCGCCGGCGACGCTTTCCACGAGCAGCTGGACCACCACGGCAACCGCACCATCTTCAACCGAATCTGGATTCCGGGCCAGGAGACGCCCGGCCCGCTGCGCCCCGGCATCGACCAGCTGAGCATGTACCCCACCATCCTTGAGGCCGCGGGCCTGACCGTGCAGGATCACGCCGCCGGACTGGGCGTGTCAGCCTTTGCCCCGGAAGTCCCCGGTGATTCAGCGCAGGCCATGGACCCGAGTGTCTATCGGGAATTGCTGGACTCGCTTTCTCCGCGGTTCTACGCGGAGGCGTGGATCGGCAATCGCGGGTAGTAGCTCGCGGGTAGTAGCTCGGGCGGAGCAGCTCCGGAGCGTCAAACCGAGATGAGCCGGTTTTAGGCCCGCCATCTGCGCGATAGATCCCGCCAGCACGCGCCATCTGCACGATAGATGCCAACCGGCCGCCGCCCGGGCGGCTGCAGTGTGTGCAGCAGCGCGGACGGCGGCCGGTGGCGGGCAGGCGGTGCTCCTAGCCTCCTGGAGCTAGGCGTTGACCCTGAGTGCCTGGCGTTCCCGGGAGTTCCTCGCGATTTTGCAGGCGACGGCGATGCACACCGTGAGCGCAACGGTGGACAGCAGCTGAGTCCTGGCGGCGGCATCGAAGCAGGCCAGCACGAGAATGGCTGCGAGCATCACGATCCCGGCGAGGGACACGTACGGGAAGCCCCGCATTTTCAGCTTGAGGGCCTCTCCGGCACGGTCGGCCCTGCGGCGGAGGACAAACTGGGACAGCAGGACCGAGGCCCAGACGAGAAGCACGGTTGACCCCACAACGTTCAGCAGCGCGGGCAGGATCCGGTCGGGGAAGAACAGTTCCAGCACGGTGGACACCACTCCCACGGCGACCGAGATGATGACGGCGAGGAAGGGAGCCTTGGCCTTGTTGAGCCGCAGCAGCCCCTTGGGGGCATCGCCGCGCTCGGCCAGCGAGTACACCATCCGGGAGGCGCCGTACAGGTTGGCGTTGAGTGCCGACAGCAGGGCAAGGGCTGCCACGAGGACGATGGCGGTTTCCGCACCCGGAATCCGGGCGGAGGCCAGGACTGCGGCGAAGGGAGAGCTGAGCTCTTCGGAGTCCCAGGGAATGACGGTCACGATGATCGCCACGGAGCCGATGTAAAAGACCAAAATCCGCCAGACGACAGTCCGGATGGCCTTGCCTACGCTGCGGACGGGATCGGCGGTTTCTGCAGCGGCGACGCTCACGATTTCCGTACCGCCAAAGGCGAAGATCACCACGAGCAGTGCCGAGGCGATGCCTGCCCATCCGGTCGGAGCAAAACCGCCGTTATCAAACAGGTTCGTCAGCCCGGGCGAAGTGACGTTGGGCAGCCAGCCCATGATCAGGGCGGCGCCGATAGCGAGGAATGCGACAATGGCCGCGACCTTCAGGATCGCGAACCAGAATTCGAATTCGCCGTAGTTTTTGACGCCCGTGACGTTGATGAGTGAGAAGACGCCAATAAAGAACAAGGCCATCAGCCACACCGGCACGTCCGGGAACACACTTGCCAGGAGTCCGGCAGCACCGATGGCTTCAGCGGCAATGACGACAACGAGCTGGAACCACCAGAGCCAGCCGACGGCCGATCCGGCCGTCTTTCCGAACGCCTTCTCCGTATAGACGGAGAAAGCACCCGTACTGGGGTTGGCCGCGGCCAATTCGCCCAGGGCCTGCATCACGATGATGACAAGGGTGCCGGCCACGAGATAGGAAATCAGCACGGCAGGTCCCGCTGCCTGTACGCCGACCCCCGATCCGAGGAACAATCCGGCGCCGATGGCGCTGCCCAGCCCCATCATGGTCAGCTGGCGGGAATTCATCGACCGTCCCAGACCGGGCCGCGGCGCGCGGAGCACCCCGGGGGTTGTCGTATCAGCAGTCTTCATGCGGATGCCTCACAAGCGTCGGGAGGCGGACGAGCTCCGCCTCGAAAAAAACAGGATTGCCGGCGGCGCCGCGGGTCCGTGGAAAAGACCAGCGCCTGGCACCTCGCCGTGACGCTAGTCACAAAATACCTGCGGAGCAAATTGAGGGACAAAAACTAGACAATTTGTACATAAAACGATGGTGTCGGGGACCTTCCGGCAGGCAACCTGTTACCTGTTTGCTGTGCAGCTTGTTTATGTGACAAATCTTACTTAGCCTCTTCCGGAGCGCGCTGACGCTGCACGTTTCCTTCAGTTTCCGGCTCCTAGGAGAACCCCATGAACATTCCGCACCGCGCCGGACTCGAAAATTTTCCGCCCTACCGCCAGGGAAAAACTCCGGCCGACATTGATGGTTTGAAGGCTTTCAAACTCTCGTCGAACGAGAATCCGTACCCGCCGCTGCCGTCCGTGATGGAAGCAGTGGCCGGTGCAGTATCGAGTATCAACCTCTATCCGGACATGGCTGCCGGGGACCTCGCCGCCGCCATCGCCGAGCGCTGGCAGGTGTCGCCGGAGAACATTGCTCTCGGCGCTGGTTCCGTGGAAGTTGCCAGCCAGATCATCCTCGCCGTGACCAACCCGGGCGAGAAGGTGATGTTCGCGTGGCGTTCCTTTGAGGCCTATCCGCTCCTGGTGACCACGGCCGGGGCGACGCCGCAGCCCATCCCGCTGACTGCCGACGGCGGACACGACCTGCCCGCCATGGCCGCCGCCGTTACCCCGGAGACCCGGGTGGTCTTCCTCTGCAACCCGAACAACCCCACCGGAACCGTTCTCGGCGCCGCGGAGGTCGACACCTTCATCCGGTCCGTCCCTGCGGATGTCCTTGTGGTGCTGGACGAGGCGTACGTTCACTTCAACCGCGACGCCGACACCGCCGTCGGGATCGATATGTTCCGCAAGTACCCCAACGTTGCCGTTCTGCACACGTTCTCCAAGGCCTACGGGCTGGCCGGACTGCGTCTTGGCTATGCCATTGCGTCGCCGGAGTTGGCCACCACGCTGCGAAAGGTGGCAGTTCCGTTTGGTGTCACTTCCCTGGCCCAGCAGGCCGGGCTGGCCTCCCTGCAGGCCGAAGACGAGCTGCAGGAGCGGATCGACCTCCTCGTCACTGAACGCGGCCGTGTGCACGCAGCACTGCTGGAGGCCGGGCTGCCGGTGCTGCCCTCCGAAGCGAACTTCCTCTGGCTCGACAGCGGGGAGCGGACCGGAGCACTGGCCGCACTCTTTGAAGAGAGCGCGCTGTCTGTCCGCGTTTTCCCGGACGAAGGCATCCGCATCACCATCGGCAGTCCTGAGGCGAACGACAGGATCCTGGACGTAGCCCGGCACGCAGCCGCCCTGCTGGCACCCCTGCACTGAAATAGGACCACAGACATGACAGAGCACCTGAACGTATCCGACGTCGTCGCCGAAGTATGCGCGCGGCACGCCGAAGTTGTTTTCGGCCTGATGGGCAACGGGAACGCATTTTTCACCAGCAACCTCACCGCCCGGGGCCTGCCGTATATCAGCGCCCGGCATGAAGCCGGAACGGTGGCCATGGCTGATGCCTACTACCGGGCCTCGGGAAAGATTGCCGTGGCCACCGTGACGTACGGAGCAGGCTTCACCAACTCGCTGACTGCGCTGACCGAGGCTGCCAAGGCCCGGACCCCCATGGTGCTGGTTGTGGGCGAGGCTCCGACAACCGGGCCCCGCCCGTGGGACATCGACCAGCTGATGGTTGCCCGGGGACTGGGAGTCTCAACACTCACCGTCTCGGCGGCAAACGCCGAACGCCTCACTGAAGAGGCCTGGTTCACGGCACGGCACGAGCGGCGACCCGTCATCGTATCCATTCCCTACGACCTCTCCAACGAGGCCGCCGGACCGCAGGAACCGGCAGCGCAGCTGCAGCCGGCCGCCCCGACGGCACCGGACGCCGCCGTCGTCGAGCACGTCGCAGCGCTGCTGAACCGCGCCAAGCGGCCCCTGATCCTGGCCGGAAACGGCTCCGTGATCTCGGGAGCAGGTACGGCACTGGTGGAACTGGGTGACAAAATCGGCGCCCTGTTTGCCACCTCCGTCATGGCCCGCAATTCCCTCGATACGCCCTGGGACCTGGGCATCGCCGGCGGATTTGCGCGGACGGCTCCGCTGGAACTGATGCGGTCGGCGGACCTCGTCCTTGTTGCCGGTGCCAGCCTGAATGCCTTCCAGACCCGCTACGGTTCCCTCTTCGCGGACGACGCCGCCGTCATCCAGATTGATGAGCTCGACGCCGCCACCAACCCCCGGGTCTCCTGCTTCGTTTCCGCGGACGCCAAGGAAACGGCGCTGGCCCTCGCCGCTGCGGTTACTGCGGTCGACGGCGGATGGCGGACCCTGCACCCCGAGGTAACCGCTCCGTCGTTCGCGGCGGACCGGCCCGCTGACGAGTTCGCTGCCGACGGGCGGCTGAACCCCCGCACCGTCGCCCAGCAGCTCGACCACATCCTGCCGATTGAACGCACCATCGTTCAGGACGGCGGGCACTTCTGCGGGTGGATACCCATGTACTGCCAGGCTCCGGACCCGCAGGGCCTGATGATGGTGGGCACTGCCTTCCAATCGATCGGCCTGGGCATTCCGGCGGCGGTCGGGGCGGCTGTGGCCCGCCCGGACCGGACCACGGTGCTCATTGCCGGCGACGGCGGAGCCCTGATGGCACTGGCCGACCTCGAATCGGCCGTCCGTGCCATCCCGAGCGGAGTAATGGTGGTGTTCAACGACGCAGCCTACGGGGCCGAGGTTCACCAGTATGCCGCCCGCGGCCTCGACGATACGGCCATGCAGATTCCCGAAGTGGATTTCAGTGCCCTGGGCATCGCGATGGGCGCGCAGGGTGTGAAGATGCGCTCCCTCGCCGACCTGCAGGTGCTGAAAAACTGGCTCGCTGCCGGTGCGCAGGGACTCTTTGTGCTCGACGTGGCTGTCACCCAGAGCGAGGTTGCCGACTATATGCGCGAAAGCATGGCGCCCATCCTTGCCGCGGATGCAGCCGCCCGCGCGGAGCGGGGCTAAGCGCCGTCGTCATACTTCGCCGTATAACAGCCCGGTGCGGTTAGTATGATCCCACCTCAGACCAAGCAGGTGCTTTGCTGAGGATATCTAACGGTCGTTGACGGTTTGACGGCGCATTGATGTATCCGAGCAACGAAAGTGAATAGATGACAACGACGTCAGGGCTGCCTCAGGCATCCTCCTTTTCCCGCGTGCCAGCTCCCGCCGCGGCGGCAGCCAACGCCCCCGCAACCAAGTCCGCCGGCCACGTCATTGTTGACTCGCTGGCTGCCCACGGGGTGGAACGGACCTATGTGGTGCCCGGCGAGAGCTTTTTGGATGTGCTGGACGGACTACACCGGTCGGCCATTGAAACCGTTGTGTGCCGGCACGAAGGCGGGGCCGCCTACATGGCCGAGGCCGCGGGCAAGATGCAGCAGCTGCCGGGCATCGCCATGGTCACCCGCGGGCCGGGTGCGGCCAACGCGCACGTCGGCCTGCACACGGCCTGGCAGGACTCCACGCCCATGGTGCTCTTTGTGGGCCTGATCCCGTTCGAGCACCGGGACCGCGAGGCGTTTCAGGAATTCGATATCAAAGCCTGGTTCGATACGGGCGCCAAACGGGTGATGGTCCTGGACCACCCCGAGCGGGCGTCCGAAATCGTGGCTGAAGCCATCTTCGCCGCCATGAGCGGCCGCCCGGGACCCGTCGTCGTCGGGCTCCCCGAAGACATCATCCGGCAGGAAATCAGTGCCGTTCTGCACCCGCCGATTCCTGTTGCGCCGGGCGGCATGACCGTTACGGACTGGAAGGCGCTGAAGGCTGCACTGAAGGAAGCCGAAAAGCCGCTGTTTGTCACCGGCGGCAACGACTGGACCCAGGAGGGGGCAGACGCCCTGACCCGGTGGCTGGAAGAGCACCACCTCCCTGCCGCCGCGGAATGGCGCTGTGAGGGCACCGTGCCGTTCGACTCGCCTTCCTACGTAGGGCCGATCGGGTACGGCCGGCCGAAGCCGACCTATGACCTGCTCGAGGAGACCGACCTGCTGATTTTTGTCGGCACCGTGCCCGGCGACGTGATCACTGACGGGTTCCTGGTTCGCCAGGACTGGACCAATAAGAACTTCCTGGTCACCATTGACCCCTCGATGCGCGGCCGGTCCGGCCCGGTTTCCTATCAGATCGTCGCCAAGCCTGACGTGTTTGTCCGGGACCTGGTGTTGATGGACCTGCCGGTCAAGGACGAGTGGAAGGCCTGGACCTCGCGCATGCGCCGCGAACAGGAGATGTTCTCCGCCCTGCCGCCGGCCGGCCCGGGGGACGGACCGGCGCGGATGGATACCCTGATGGCGCATCTGGTGCCGACGCTGCCGGACGACGCCATGATCACTTTGGGCGCCGGCGAGCACACCAACTGGGCCCACCGCTATTTCCCCACCAAGCGGTACGCCTCCATGGTCAGCGCCCGCAACGGTTCCATGGGCTACTCCGTTCCTTCGGCGGTCGCGGCGTCACTGACCTACCCGGGCCGGCGTGTGGTGACCATTGCCGGCGACGGCGAGTTCCTGATGAACGGACAGGAGCTGGCCACCGCGGCCCAGTACGGGGCCACCCCTCTGGTGATCGTGATGGACAACCAGGAGTACGGCACCATCCGCACCCACCAGGAACGCCATTATCCGGACCGGGTCTCCGGCACCCAGCTGAAGAACCCCGAGTTTGCACTCATGGCCCAGGCTTTTGGCGGCTTCGGCATCAAGGTGGAGCTCGACGCCGATGTTCCCGCCGCTGTTGAGGCTGCGCTCCGGGCGATTGATGAGGACAAGACGTTTGCGCTTATCCACCTGGTTGTGGAGCAGCGGGTCAAGGCGTACTAACGACGGGTGCGGGGGAGCGGGAGCCCGCCGTCGCCGGCGGCGGCGACGACCAGATCGCCGTCGTCGTTGGCCTTCAGCTACGGGGCGTGCAGCCTTTATGCGGCGGGATCACCGCGCAACAGCATGCAGGGAGGAGGACCTCACTCATCCCGCGCAGTCAGTCGAAGTTGCGCTAAGGGAGCGGACGCCGGGCCCGGCTTCCGCGGTGTTGCTTACTGGGCGTCGAAACGCTGACGTGCCTGTTCGATGCGATGAATGTTGTTCAGCACCCAGGTGCCGACTGCCCGAATAGGGGCCGCCATCTCCCGGCCGAGATCAGTCAGGGCGTACTCAACGCTTGGAGGTTTGGTCGGATACACGGTGCGAGCGACGAATCCCTCCCTCTCCAGACCGCGGAGAGTCGACGCAAGCATCTTGGGGGAAATCCCGCTGATGCGGCGCCGCAACTCAGCGAATCGTGTTGCCTCGATCTCCAACTGCATGAAGACCAGGACCGACCACTTGTCACCGACCCGTGCCAGCGTTTCCGTCGCGCGATCACAGTCGGCGGTTTCCCGCAGGTCATCTAGTTTCACAAAAGTGCCCCCTCGACGGCTTTCAACTCTGTGCATAGAGTCAGTAACTGATGGATACCAACTATGTCACCGTAATCAGGGAGATGCATCATCAATACACAACGAGTCGTCCTCATCACCGGCGGCACCTCCGGTATCGGGCTCGCCCTCGCGGAGGCCTTTCTGCGTCGCGGTGATGCTGTGGCCGTCTGCGGAAGATCCCGGCCCGCCCTCGACCGCATCAGCCTCAAGCACCCGGAAATCCTTGCCATTCAGGCAGATGTGACTGATGACGCCAAGCGAGCGGCCATGCTAAACAAGGTTGCGGAGAGGTTTGGGCGCCTCGATATCCTGGTCAACAACGCCGGAACTTTCATTGAGCGCGACTTCACTACCGCCGCTCTCGCCATGCGCGATCTGGAAGAGGAAGTACACCTCAACCTCACCGCACCGATCCGGCTCACCGGCGAAGCTCTGTCCCATTGGCCGAAACTGGAAGCGATTGTTTTCATCACCTCCGGGTTCGCACTGGTGTCGCCCACACGGGCCCCCACCTACGGGGCGGTAAAAGCGGGACTGCACGGTTTCGCAGATGGCCTTCGCAGACAACTCGCACCGCATGGCACGCATGTACTAGAGGTGCTTCCTCCCACAACAGACACCCCCATGAATGCCGGGGCCAGCGGGAAGATGCTTCCACCCTCAGCGGTCGCCGAAGCAACCCTTCAGGCCCTGGCTCACCGGCAACCGATGGCCCTGCCAGGAGGAACCAAGATGCTTCCGACGCTCATGCGGCTTACCCCACAGCGAGTCAGCCGCATGGTTGCTGCGATGTAGAGCAGCCCGCCATGCCAACGCTCAGCGTTGGCGGATCAGCGGTTCCCTCCGGCTTGATCTCATGCCCTTCGCACCCGAACTATCCGACATATGACTGTTTCTGCTCCGAACTGTTCAATTCTCTTTGCGGAAGGGTTTGTCTAGCAGCATCCGGGCATCACACCCCTGAACCCGAACCCTAGGATGGAGGAGTGACCGGATCTTCGAAAACTCCCAGCCCGTCCTCCGCCGCAGGCTCCGCTGAGCCGGGAGCGGGAAACAACCTCAGCTCGCTGCAGGCCGCACGCTCCGCCGTCTCCGCACTGATTGCAGCCGGGGTGACCGACGTCGTCGTTGCCCCCGGCTCGCGCAGCGCCCCGCTGGCCTACGCGCTGGCGGAAGCCGAAGCGCAGGGCCGGGTGACGGTGCACGTACGGATCGACGAGCGGGTTGCCGGCTTCACCGCCCTGGGCCTGGCCCGCGGCGGACACCGCCCGGCGGCAGTTGCCACCACCTCGGGCACCGCCGTGGGTGAACTGATGCCGGCGGTGATGGAGGCGCACCACGCCGGCGTGCCGCTCGTGGTGCTCTCCGCCGACCGGCCCGCGGAACTGCACGGCACCGGCGCCAACCAGACCACCGTCCAGCCCGGGATCTTCGCCGAGTTCCCCGCCGCCACTGCCGACATCCGCGCCGGAGACGATCCCGCCGGAGCCATCAGCGCCGCCTTTGACCGGGTCAGCGCCGGCAGTCCGGCAGGCCCGATCCACATCAACCTGCAGTTCCGCGAACCGCTGATCCCGCAGGACGGCGACACGGCCGGACTGCCCGCAGGTGACGCAGGCGCCGCGGCCGCCCCGGACACGGAACTGCCCGCCGACCCCGTCGCCACCGGCAGCGAAGCGGCAGTGCTCGCCAAGCACTCCGGCACCCGCCGCGCCGTCGTCATTGCCGGTGACGGCGCCGGTGAGATCGCCGCCCTGTTTGCCCGCCGCGCCGGACTGCCGCTGCTGGCCGAACCGTCCTCGAACGCCCGCTTCGGCCCGAACGCAATCGGCGCGTACCGGCTGCTGCTGGAGGAACTGGGCCCGGAGATTGAGCGGGTGGTGGTCTTCGGCCGGCCCACCCTGTCCCGTCCCGTGGCCGGGCTGCTCGCCCGCACAGACGTGGAGAAAGCAATCTACGTGCCGCGCCCGGTCAACTGGTTCACCGCCGGACGGCGCCCCGAAACCATCATCACCGATCTGGCCGGACTGTTCGACTTTGCCGGCGAAGGCACGCAGGGCTGGCTGGAACGCTGGCAAACCGCCTCGACCGCGGCGATGGCCGCGGTGTCCTCGCTGCTCGACGGGCAGAGTGAACTGAACGGCCTGCACGTTGCCGACCTAGTCTGGGACCACACCGACGGCAACCTGGTGCTCGGCTCTTCCAACCCGATCCGGGACATGGACCTGGTGGCGGCCCCGGACTGGCATCCGCTGGACGTCTACGCCAACCGCGGGCTGGCCGGCATTGACGGCACCATTGCCACGGCGGCGGGCATCGCGCTGGCCAACGGCATCCCCACCCGGGTGCTGCTGGGCGACCTCACTTTCCTGCACGACGCCGGCGCCCTCCTTCTGGGCCCCGGGGAACCGGAGCCGGACCTGCAGCTGGTGGTGCTGAACGACGGCGGCGGCGGCATCTTCTCCACCCTCGAGCACGGGGCGCTGGGGGAGCGGGCGGAGTACACCGCCGTCGTCGAGCGCTTTTTCGGTACCCCGCACACCGTGGACATCTCGGCGCTGGCGGCCGCCTACGGGGTGCCGCACCGGCTGGTCCGCACGGCGGATGAGCTCGACGCCGCACTGGACGCTCCCGTTGCCGGCCGTTCCATCCTGGAGGTCCCGGTGCGCCGGGATTCCCTGCGGGAGCTGCATGCGAAGGTCAGGCAAGCCGTGCAGAAGGTGCTCGCCTAGTCCAGGCGGGCTCGTCCGGGGGCGTTCCATTGCTGCCGCAGCTGCCCCTGTCACTGAACCAGTCTCCTCCGCCGGTGGGACCGCTGAGCGGCGGCTGAGTATTAGGACAATCGAGCAAGTGGTGCCGCTGAAAAGACGGGTATTTGGAAGGTCTACAACGGGCCTGTTTTGACCCGTTTTGGACCTTATTCGAAGCGGAAATGTCAGAGGCGGGTGAAAGCCTGAAGTCATGGATCAGCACCGGAGAAATCCCGGCACGAAAGCCGGACCTGAACAGGCTGCGGAACCCCGCAGTCTGGCGGTCTATGAGGCCGAGCTGGTCCCTGCCGCTGTCTCCACCGACAGTCCTGTGGCAGCATCTGACGGCGTCGCCCGCGAAGGTCCCGTAGCAGCGGCCACATCCACCGAACATCCGGCCGAACGGGTCTCCGCTGCCGAACCAGCCTCCGCATACCGGGACGGGCTCACCGGGTCGCTGGCACTGCATGGTGTCGAGGTCCTGGACGATGAAGCAGCAGGTGCCGTCCTCTCGCATCTGGATCACCTGATCCGGTGGGCGCAGGCGCAGCAGGCCAAGGTCCTGCACCGGATCGAGACCGTCTACCGGGAGGACATTCGCTCCGCGACCGGCAAACTCGACCCCAAGCTGGCCTTCAGCCTCGCTGCCTCGGAAGCGGCAACGATCCTGCAGCTGCCGTATAACACCGGGAAACGGCTCATGGTCGAGGCCGGAACCCTGTGCCAGACCCATGCCGCCACGCTGGCGAAGTTGCAGGACGGCGGAATCAGTTACGGACATGTCCAGACAGCGCTGGAACAATCGGTCGGTGTGCCGGGCCCGGCGCTGCCCGCCTTCGAAGCGAAGCTACTGGAGATGGCGGACGGGCAAACCCGGCCCCAGTTCGCTATTCGCGCTCGCCGGCTGCGCGAGAAGCAGTACCCCGAGACCATTGTCGAGCGGCAAAATATTGCGTTCGAGCAGCGGAAGGTGTGTCTGGAACCCGGTCAGGACGGGATGTCCTGGCTTTCAGCGTTGCTGCCTGCGGAGAAGGTGCAAGTAATCTTCACCCAGCTGTGCCAGGCGGCCCGGGGTGAGCAGGCCGCCGGGGATCCGCGCACGGTGGATCAGTTGCGTGCGGACATTCTGCAGGATCTGCTGCTCAATGGCGGCTACACCTGCAGCGGCGAAACTTCGGAAGAGGAAGCCAGATCACCCAAGCGTTCCGGTACCACCGAGGGATCCGGTACCGCCGAGGGTTCCGGTACCGCCGAGGGATCCGGTACCACCTGCGCCGGCGGCGGACTCAAAGCCCGGGGAGAGATCCTGGTGCTGATCACCGCCGAAACCCTCTTCGGCGCAGACGACCAGCCCGCCGAACTGCACGGGTACGGGCCGATCAGTCCGCAGACCGCCCGCCGAATGGCCCGCGAGGCAGCGAAATGGACACTGGTGGAGCGGGAACCGGACACCGAGGAAATCCTCCGCCTGGGCCGAAGAAGGAAAGTCCCCTCCGGACTCAAGCGTTGGCTGCGGGCGCGCGATGGAACCTGCCGGTTCCCGGGGTGCCGGTCCAACGCGGTTATCTGCGAAATCGACCACACCAAACCCTGGGCCCAGGGCGGCGCCACCGACCACGACAACCTCGAGCATCTCTGCCGGCGGCACCACATGTTCAAAACCGAGGGCTTCTGGAAGGCCCGACAACCCGAGCCCGGCATCATCGCGTGGACGTCACCCGCCGGCCGGACCTACCGGACCGAACCGCACTTCTCCCTTGCCTCCGATGCTTCCCATGCCTCCGATACTTCCGACACCTCCGATGCCGAGCAACCTCCCGGACCTCCCCATCGGGTCCAACCGCATTTCCCGATCCCGAACGTGCCCGAGAGCGACGGCCCGGATGACTACGGCGCAGACCCGCCGCCGTTCTAGGTGCCTTTCTCCGTTCATGTCCGACCCCGTCGTACGAAGCGGCAGCCCGCCCCGGGAACCGCACTACCTCGATGTCCTGGATGAAGAAGCCGCCGTTGCCTGGGCATACCCAGACAGCGCAGGCCCGGCCAAAACAAAAGCAGCCATCCCGCACCGAAGTGCGGGATGGCTGCTGCGGCAGAAGGCCTAGAGCACCTTGGAGAGGAACTCGCGGGTGCGCGGGTGCTGCGGGTTGTCCAGGACGTCGCTCGGGCGGCCCTGCTCGACAACGACGCCGCCGTCCATGAAGACCACGCGGTCACCGACTTCACGGGCAAAGCCGATCTCGTGGGTCACCACCATCATGGTCATGCCTTCCTCAGCCAGGTTGCGCATGACGGCGAGCACGTCGCCCACGAGCTCGGGGTCAAGGGCGGAGGTGGGCTCGTCAAAGAGCATCATGTCCGGATCCATGGACAGCGCCCGGGCAATGGCCACGCGCTGCTGCTGGCCGCCGGAAAGCTGGGCGGGGAACGCATCGCCGCGGTCGCCCAGGCCCACCTTGGCCAGGTTCTTCCGGGCAACTTCCTCGGCCTCGGCCTTGCCGCGCTTTTTGGCGCGGCGCTGGGCCAGCGTGAGGTTCTTCAGCACGTTCAGGTGCGGGAAGAGGTTGAACTGCTGGAACACAATGCCGATCCGGGTGCGGACCTTGTCCAGGTCCGTCTCGGGATCGGTGATGTCTACGCCCTCCACCAGGATGGTGCCGCTGGTGGGCTCCTCCAGGCGGTTGACGCAGCGCAGCAGGGTGGACTTGCCGGAACCGGACGGGCCGATCACGCAGACCACTTCGCCCTGGTCCACGTGGAAGTCGATGCCCTTGAGGACCTCATTGGAGCCGAAGCTCTTGTGCAGGTTCCGCACCTGGATGGCGGGTACGGCGGTGTTGGCGGCGGCGGGGGAGCTGGATGCTGCAGTGCTCATGGCAGTCACCGGCCTCTCTGGTTGTGGCGTTCAAGCTTGGCCACCAGCTGCGTCAGCGGCAGCGTGATGATGAGGTACATCAGGGCAGCCAGCACCAGCGGAGTGGCGTTGGCATTCTGCGAGACGGCATCGCGGGCAAACGTGGTGAGTTCGCGGTCCGCCAGCGCCATGCCGGCGATGAACAGCAGCGAGGTGTCCTTGATCAGGATCACCAGCTCGTTGGTCAGCGGGGGAGTGATGATGCGGAAGGCCTGCGGCAGGGTCACGGAGACCATGGTCCAGGCCGGGCCCATGCCCAGCGAGCGGGCGGCTTCGATCTGGCCGGGAGGAACCGCCTGGATGCCGGCGCGGATGGTCTCGGCGATGTACGCGGCGGACACCACGATCAGGGCGATCAGGCCGGCGCCGGCATTGCCGCCCGGCGGACGCCAGGAGAACGCGATCGGCACTGCGAAGGCAAAGGCGAAGATCACCAGCAGGGCGGGCAGGCCGCGGAAGATTTCGATGTACGCGGTGGCGGCCCAGCGGTAGGGTGCCACCGGGGAGAGCTTCATCAGGGCCAGGATCAGGCCCAGCAGCAGGCCGCCGGCAAAGGCGATGGCCGTGTAGATGATGGTGTTCTTCGCGGCCACCGTGATGATGGTCGGGAAGGCCTCCTTTGCCACTTCGGGGTCAAAGAAGTTCACCCCGATGGCTTTCCAGTCCGCAAGCAGGACTACGGCCAGAACGACCAGGATAAAGACGGCATACAGGCTGCCCCGGAAGAGGCGTCTGCGGGTGGAGGGTTTCAAGGTGGAGCCTTCCGCGGAAGATATGTGTGGCGCCGTCCCGGATTGGATCGCAACCCGGGACGGCGGAACGTTCAGTGCTTGTCAGTGCTTATTCAGCAAAGTATTTGTCGTAGATCTCGGAGTACTTGCCGTTGTCCTGCAGTTCGGCCAGCTGGGCGTTGACCTCTTCGATCAGGGCAGCGTTTTCCTTCTTGGAGGCGAAGCCGTAGGACTCGTCCGTTTCGTATTCCTCCACGATGTCGTAGCCGCCCTCCTTCGTGTGGGAGGTATTCACCGCGATGTCCTGCAGGATGGCGTCAATGCTTCCGCCCTGGATGGCCTGGAACAGTTCGCCGTCGCCGGGGTATTCAATGATTTCGGCGTCTTTGACGTTTTCCTGCGCATAAGCGGCACCCGTGGTGGTCTGCTGCACGCCAACCCGCTTGCCGGCCAGATCATCAATGCTCTTGATGTCTGAGCCTTCCGGAACCATCAGGGTCTGCAGGGAGTCGTAGTACGGGTCACTGAACAGCAGCTTTTCTGCGCGCTCGGGCGTGATGGTGACGGCGCTGGCGCTCAGATCGCACATTCCGGCGCTGACGGCGGTACCGCCCTGAATAGCCTCAAAGCCCTGTTGCTGGATTTCCGTCTCGAGTCCCATGCCCGCAGCGATTTCCCGAATAAGGTCAATGTCGAAACCGGTGTATTCCCCGTCTTCGACATACTCGAACGGCACGTACGGAATTTCAGAGCAAACCGTCAGGGTTCCTTCCGAGACCAGGCCAAGTTCGGAACCGGAACCGGCGTCGGCGGACGAATCGTCCCCGCCGCAGGAGGTCAGTGCCAGGGCGCCCAGAGTCACTGCGGCAAGGGCGGTTCTGCGTGCTTTTGTCAGCATGGATCTATAACCTTTTCGTGGACGGAGCCAGTGGCGATTGCCCCTTCATAAACAGATGAAAGCAATCTAGATTCTACGCACGTCTGAATTCCGCGGGGGTATCGACGGCGGAGCCTCGGCCGGGCAACCGGTCCGCGCGCGGGCGTTATTCGGTGAAGTACTTGTCGTAAAGCTCGGTGTACTTTCCATTCTCGCGCATGGCGGCGAGCTGCTTGTTGACCTCTTCAACCAGCTTCTCGCTGCCTTCCTTCTTCATCGCCAGGCCGTACGCCTCACCGGTGGGGTAAGTGGCCGCGATCGTAAAGGAATCACCGTCGGTGTGGGTAAGGTTCACGGGCAGGTCCTGCAGCACCGCGTCGATGTTGCCGGCCTGTAGCGCCTGGAAGAGTTCGGCGTCGGTCTGGTAGGCAATGACCTCGGTGTCGGAGGGTGCATTGTCGCGGGCATAGGTTTCACCCGTGGTGCCCTGCTGGATGCCAATCTTCTTCCCGCCCATGTCCTCCAGCGACTTAGCCGTGGAATCGGCCGACACCAGCAGCGACTGCAGTGAGTCGTAGTAGGGGTCGGAGAACGCCAGGTTCTTTTCGCGTTCGGGGGTGATGGAGACAGCCGCCGCAATCAGGTCACACTGGTTGGCGGCGAGAACGGTGCCGCTCTGCAGGCCGTCGAAGCTGGCGTTCTGGACTTCCAGCTCCAGTCCCATCCCCGCAGCAATTTCCCGGGTGAGGTCCATGTCGAAGCCGGTGTACTCCCCGTCGTCGCCCACGTATTCAAAGGGCTCAAACGGAACGTTGGAGCAAACGGTCAGTGCACCCTCGTTGACCAGAGGGATTCCGGACTCCGTTTCCGCCGTCCCGCCGCCGCCGCTGCAGGCAGTTGCGGTCAGGGCGCCGAGAGCCAGAACGGCTGCAAGTGCGGTGCGTGCTTTGTTCAGCATGGAAAGAACCTCAGATCGGAAAAAGACGGAACCGGTTCCGGCGAACCGGAGCGCATCAGGGCCTGCATAATTATGCATGCTCACTCAATTATACGCACTCCGGGGAGGTGCTTTTACACGTCTTGGATCACACGGTCAAGGGTTGGTTCCGGGCACCTAGGGCCACTGGACGGCGCCGGCGGCCCGGTCCAGCTCCAGCGCTTCAAGCATGGGCCGGAACTTGCTCCAGGTCTCCGCCAGCTCCGCGGCGGGGTTGGAACCGGCAACAATGCCGCAGCCTGCATACAGGCGGACGGTGCGGGGATCCTCAATAACGGCACCGCGCAGGGCGATGCCCCATTCGCCGTTGCCGTCAGCATCCATCCAGCCCACCGGGCCGGCGTACGGCCCCCGGTCCATGTGTTCAAGCTCGCTGATCAGCTCACCGGCAACGCTCGTCGGGAACCCGCACACGGCTGCGGTGGGATGCAGTGCTTCCACCAGCGCCAGCGAGGTGGGGATCCCGCCGTCGGCCCCGGGGGCCAGATCAGCGGCGACGTCGGAGGCCAGGTGCCACACATTGGGCAGTTCCAGCACAAAGGGTTCGGTGTGCGAGGTCATCGAGGAAGTGAACGGCTCCAGCTGCCGGGTGAGCGAGTCGATGGCAATTTGATGCTCGTGGCGCTGCTTGTCGGATCCGGCGAGCACCCGCTGCGGGTAGTCCGGGTCATCGGCCGGCGCTGTGGCCCGGTCCAGCGTTCCGGCGAGCACCCGGGCGCGGGCTACACCGTTCTCCACCTTGATCAGCATTTCCGGAGTGGAGCCGATCAGCCCGTCAACGGAATAGGTCCAGCAGCTGCGGTAGCGCAGGGCCAGCTCGCGCAGCACCTGTGCCGCGGAAACCGGTGATCCGAGCGACGCGACAATGTCGCGGGCCAGGACGATCTTGCTCAAGTCGCCGGCATTAATGTGCGCCACGGAGCGGGCGACGGCGTTCTTCCATTCCGCCTCGGTGAGGACGCCCGGAAGGATGCGGTCTTCGGGGTCCGGCTCGCGGGCCACGGGAACTTCGTCCAGATAGTGGGCCAGGGCCGTCTGTGCGGTGGCCAGGCTCAGCTCGGCGTCGGGGTCGGCGGTTGTCTGCGTGATCCAGGCGGCACCGTCGCGGCAGCCGACTATGATCTCCGGAACGATGAGCCGGGACTCAAAGGGGGAGCGCTTGGAGAAGCCGAAGGAGCCGAATGCGGCCAGCCCGCTGCCTGGAACCTCCAGGGGATTCTCAATGTCGGCGTCGTCGGCCAGCTTCAGCCACCACTGCTGCGCATCGGCAAACCGCTCCGGCCCGCTCGCGGTGAAACGGGCGCTTTCGCCAAAGCCCACCAGCCCCTCACCGCTGCGGATCCAGGCAAGCTGGTCATTGAGGACCAGATACTCCAGCAGCCCGATTGTGGCGGACAGCTCACCAATGGGCACGGTCAGGGAACGCAGGGTGGTCATAATGACTCCAGCCTACTCCCAGTCCGGATGTGCCGGAGGTTACCTGCACCCCGCCGGCCCCGTACCTGCGGCCCGGGGCGGGCGGGCACTGCCCGGGCAGGTGAGGGACCAGACACAGCCGCCTCGGGTTCGGTCCCCTGCACATTCTTTGAGACAATGATCGAGTGAATCGCGCATCGTTGGATAAACGCCCGGATGAAGTCGCTGCCATGTTTGACGACGTGGCACCGAAATACGACGTCGTGAACGACGTGCTGTCCCTCGGGCAGACACGCCGCTGGCGCCGCATCGTGGTGGACGCCGTCGGCGCCTCGCCCGGTCAGCGGGTCCTGGACCTGGCCGCCGGTACCGGAACCTCCAGCGAGCCCTACGCCGACGCCGGCATCAACGTGGTGGCCTGCGACTTCTCCCTGGGCATGCTCAAGGTGGGCAAGCGCCGCCGCCCCGACATCGACTTTGTAGCCGGAGACGCCACCAACCTGCCGTTCGAGGACAACTCCTTTGACGCGTCCACCATCTCCTTCGGCCTGCGCAACGTGAATGAGCCGAAGAAGGCCCTCGCTGAAATGCTGCGTGTTACCAAGCCCGGCGGCCGCCTGGTCATCGCCGAGTTCTCCGCGCCCACCGTGCCCGTGTGGCGCACCATGTATACCGAGTACCTGATGCGTGCACTGCCGCCGATTGCCCGGAAGGTTGCGTCCAATCCCGACGCCTACGTCTACCTGGCCGAGTCCATCCGCGCCTGGCCCAATCAGGACGAACTGGCTGCCTGGGTCGCCGAATCCGGCTGGACCGACGTCGCCTACCGCAACCTCACCGGCGGCATCGTGGCCATTCACCGCGCTGTGAAGCCGGGGAGGACAGCCATCTAAGTGAGCGTCCTCATTGTCGGAGCCGGCCCCGCCGGTTCCACCGCGGCCTACCACCTTGCCCGGGCCGGAGTGGAAGTTACCGTCCTGGAAAAAACCTCGTTTCCGCGGGAAAAGGTCTGCGGCGACGGCCTTACTCCGCGTGCCGTCCGGGAAGTCCAGCTCCTGGATCTGCCCCACGACGAAGCCGACGGCTGGCGCCGGAACAAGGGACTGCGCCTCATTGCCGCCGGCCGCACCCTTGAGCTGCCGTGGCCGGTGCTCTCGGATTTCCCCGACTACGGCCTGATCCGTACCCGTTTGGGCTTTGATGAAGCTCTGGCCCGTCATGCCGAGGCTGCCGGCGCCACCATCCTGGAACGCCATTCGGTTACCGCCGCGGTGCGCGACGACGCCGGCCGGGTCACCGGCGTGGTGGCCAACGTGCTCGACGACGCCGGCCGGCGCACGGGGGAGACCCGGGAGTTCTCCGCCGACGTCGTCCTGGCCGCTGACGGCAACTCCAGCCGCACCGCACTGAGCTTAGGGCTCGAAAAGCGCGACGACCGGCCGCTGGGCGTGGCCGTGCGCACCTACTTCCAGAGTCCGCGCACCAACGATGACTGGATGGAAGGCTGGCTGGAACTTCCCGACGCCGCCGGAAACCCGCTGCCCGGCTACGGCTGGGTCTTCGGCGTAGGCGACGGAACCTCCAACGTGGGCCTGGGCATCCTGAACTCCTCCAAGGAATTCGGCAAGCTCGACTACCGCAAGGTGCTGCGGGAATGGACCGCGGGCATGCCCGCCGAGTGGGGGTTCAGCCCCGAGAACCAGGTGGGGGAAATCCGCGGTGCTGCCCTGCCGATGGGCTTCAACCGCACCCCGCACTACTCGCCGGGACTGCTCCTGCTCGGCGATGCCGGCGGCATGGTGTCCCCGTTCAACGGCGAGGGCATTTCCTACGCCATGGAATCCGCCCGGTTTGCCGCGGACTTCATAGTGGCCGCGGAAAGCGAAGCCCGCACACCGGGACTGCTCTCCGCCGACGCGGCCTTTGACCGCCGTCTCTCCGGCTACTCCGACCACATCCGCGCCGAATGGGGCAGCCACTTCACCCTGGGCAGGATCTTTGCGGGGCTGATCGGCAAACCGGCCATCATGAAGCTCGCGCTGCGCACCGGCATGCCGATTCCGGTGCTGATGCGGTTTGTGGTGCGAATGCTGGCCAACCTCACGGACCACAGCAGCAAGGGTTCGGAGGATAGAGTTATCGCCGTGCTGGAAGCCCTGGTTCCGGCCGCCTCGAATCAAGATGCAGGACCCAGCCAGCCGTCCAACCCGCTCCGACGAAAAGTTAGTCTAAAACCGTGACTGAATCCTCGAACACCAGCCCGGATAGTGCCGCCGACGAGGCCGCGCCTGTGCTGCCGGCCGGATTCGCGCTGATCGCCGAAGACCCGCAGCTGGGTCCTTCGATCGCTGCGTCCCTGGAACAGGTCGAAGCCGAACTCCTGGACGCGATTTCCAACTCCGATCCCTTCGCCAACGCCACCTCGCGCCACCTGGCCGAGGCAGGCGGCAAGCGGATCCGACCGCTCCTCGCGCTGCTGGCCTCGCATCTGGGCCCGGAGCCGACCAACGCCAAGGTGATCCAGTCCGCCGTCGTCGTCGAACTGACGCATCTGGCAACCCTGTACCACGACGACGTCATGGACTCCGCGCCGCTGCGCCGGGGCGCTCCCACCGCGCACGAGGTCTGGGGCAACTCGGTGGCGGTGCTGACCGGCGATCTGATTTTCGCCCGCGCGTCCTCCCTGGTGTCCGAACTTGGCGGCGAAGCGCTGGGCATTCAGGCCCGCACCTTTGAGCGGCTCTGCCTGGGCCAGCTGCACGAGACAGTGGGCCCCAACGACGGCCAGGATCCGCTGGAACACTACCTCTCCGTCATCTCCGGCAAGACGGCGTCGCTGATTGCCGCCTCCGGGCAGCTCGGCGCACTGTTCTCCGGCGCGACGCGCCAGGCGATCGACATCATGGTGGAGTACGGCGAGAAGGTCGGCACCGCCTTCCAGCTGGCCGACGACGTCATTGACGTGACCGGCCTCGAGGCCAAATCCGGCAAGACGCCGGGCACCGACCTGCGCGAAGGCGTTCCCACCCTGCCGGTGCTGCTGCTGCGGCGCAACGCCGCTGCCGGCGATGCGGAAGCCGCCGCCGTGCTGGATCTGGTGGACGGGGACCTGAGCTCGGACGACGCACTGTCCGCGGCCGTGGAAGCCCTGCGGGAAAACCCGGCAACCGCCGAAGCATGGGCAGTGGCCCGGCAGTGGTCCGACGAGGCCGTGGCGGTGCTGGAGCCGCTGCCCGAGTCCGTGGTGAAGCGGGCACTGGCCAGCTTCGCCCACGCAGTGGTGGAGCGGGACGTCTAGAGCCCGTACTCCGAGACGGTGAGGACTGACTTGAGCTCCCGGGCCTTCCGGGCGCGGACGGCCGGATCCACGATCGGGCGCTTGGGCGTGAAGTAAAGCCCGTCATTGTCCCAGCGGGGCAGCACATGCTGGTGGTAGTGCCAGACATGCTGGCTGCCGGCCGGCTCGTTGTGCTGCCGGGTGGTGACGCCGTCGGGCCGCCAGGCCTTTTTGATGGCCACCGCAATGTCGCGGGTGACAATCATCAGGCGGGCGGCGACGTCGTCGGGCAGTTCATACAGCAGCTCGAAATGCTCCCGGGGAGTCACCAGGACGTGCCCGGGCTCCGGATCGAAGCCGTGCGAGGCGATGAACGCCAGCACCAGCTCGTCCGAGTAGACCAGGTCCCCGGGCTCGCACAGGTTGCCCGGAGCCTTGAACTCCCCGGAGGCCATGTCACAGAACGGGCACTGGTAGTTTTCGGGTGCATGGCTGGGCCAGATGGCCTTCCGCGGCGCATCGCCAACCGTGCCGGGCTGCTGCATTCAGGGCTCCTTAGTTCGGATCTTCCTCAAAGACCCACTCAAACATGTCAAAGACGTATTCGCTGAAGGTTCCTTCTTCGCTCTGCCAGTCGCCGCGGGCGTTGTTGCGCCGCCAGACGATCGGGTCGGGAACATCGAGCTGGTCCACGCGGAAACCCCAGGCAAACTTCTCGTCCTCGTCCTCGAGGAAGAGCAGGTAGCCGTCCTCGATTTCGAGTTCGTCCGGATCCCAGAAGAAGTGGAAGGCCTCCATGAGGTCCTCGTTGTTGCCCAGGGCGAGGTAGAACTCCCGCAGCACCAGGGGGATGGTGAAGTCGTGGGCGTCCAGCATTTCGTTCAGGACGTCTGCAGGGATGCCGTCTTCTTCTTCGCGCCAGTCATCCTCAAGATACTTGGGGACCAGGGCTTTGAATTTGTCCAGGAACATTTGACTCAATGGGGTCTCCAAAATTGCGGGTGGTGTACTTCAATCCTAGCCGGGTGCGAAGGCCCCTCAGCGCACCCGCACAGCCAGGCGGGGATAGTTCAGCACGGCGCCGTCGGCATCCACGGTCAGCTCCGCGGTGAAGTCTCGGGTGGCCGAACTGTAGAGCACAACCCCGTACCCGCGGGCGTCGTCGTAGGCCGAAACCTGCGAGTAGACCTGGTTGCTGGGCAGCACCCGCAGGCTCGGCATTTCCACCCAGGCCATGGTGAGCGGGGTGTCGTCCACGGGCGCGGCGGAGTTCAGCAGGTCCAGGCGGAGGACGGGCATGGTGTTCGTCAGGGGGCACAGGGCCAGGTCCACATCCTGGGCGTTGTCCAGGGCGCGGGGGTCGGTGATTCCCGGGGCGGGGAGTCCGGCGTCGCCGGAGACTTCCGTTTCCGCGCTCCACTTCCCGTCGCTGGAGCGGGTGAGTTCAAGGGACCGCGACCAGCCGGGGGCCTGGACCTGGATGCTGAACCGGCGGGTGACCCAGCCGGTGGAAGTGGTGAGTGTCCACGTGGCGGTGTAGTCCTCCGTGACGGAAGTGCCCCCGGCCGCGAGTTCCCGCTCGCGGAAAGAGACAGCTGCGGTGTCCCGGCGTGCGGAGTTGTCCACGCCCTGCCAGCGGAAGATTCGGGCGGGCCGCACGCTGTTGTCCATCCCTACACCCTATGGTTCACGCCCGGCGCGCGGCAACGGCGGGTTTTGGGTGTCCGGCGGGTTTGGAGGTCCGGCCGGATTCCTGATCAGCCCTGTCCGAGACCGAGCCGGCGCACGTGCAGAGCCAGGAACAGGTGCACGCGGTCCGCGGTGACGGCCGGGTCGTAGCCGGTGAGGTCCGCTATCTGCCCGAGCCGGTAGCGGACAGTGTTCCGGTGCAGGCCCAGGGCGTCGGCAACGGCGGCCACCGACCCGTTCAGGGCCAGATACTGCTCCAAAGTGTCCAGCAGACTCGCGTCATGGAGGGCATCAAAATCCGTCAGCGGATCCAGTGCCTCAGCCGCCAGATCCGCCAGCGGAACATCGGCGCCGGACATCAGCAGCGAGGTCAGGCTCAGCCGTTCGGGTTCATTGATGCTCTGCCCGCGCTGCAGAGATTCCTTTGCTTCAAAGTAGCTCCAGCGCAGCCCGGCAGGTTCGGCATAGGATCCGCCGAACCCGATCCTCGCCGTCAGCCCGGTGCCGTAGAGGTAGTCGCCGAGAACGCGTGCCAGCGCGGCGCCGTCGCCTTCGGCCACCACCACGGCAAGCCGGCCGTCGACGACGGCGGTGGCGGCGCCGTCGAACTCCGGGGGCAGCGGCAGGGCGGGCAGCGAGCGGACCTGGCCGGAGGCTACCTCCACCAGGAAGGTCAGCTGCCGCCGGGCGGTGGAGATTCCGGCGCCCAGCAGCCGCAGCGCCGCATCGTTGCCGGTCAGGCGTCCTGCCACCACATCGGAGAGCAGCTGGCCGGTGACAGCGCGGTCCCGGGCCCGCCGCCGGGCCTGGTTACTCAACTCCACGCTGATGAGGCTTTGGGCGTAGGCAACAATATCGGGACGCCGGTAAGGCTCGGTGATGACCAGCGTGCAGCGGTCCCGGAGCCCGGTCGCGATGGGGATGCGGTGCCGGGAGGAGGCCGCGCCGGAGCCGGCCCCGCCGGAGCCGGTTCCGGAAAGGGCCCCGCCATCCGAACCGGCCGCCAGCACCCGTGCCCCGTATTGGTACAGCGCCACATCGTTGCCCAGCAGCACGGCGAGTTCCTGCAGCAGTCCCGGCAGTCCGTTGCCGCCCAGCAGTGCTCCGGCCAGGGACTGGTGGGCTGCCAGCAGCTCCCGCAGCTGCGTGACGTGGTCGGTGGAGAGGGCATCGGCAACCATCTTGCCCAGCGCGACAAAAGGGGTTTCGTACGGCACCTCAAACACCGGCAGGCCGTGCAGATCGGCAGCTTCGATCAGGGCCGCCGGCACTTTGGCATGGCTCAGGCCGGTGCCAAAGCCAATGGCAACCGCCCCGGCCCGGTGCACACTGTCGACGAAGCTGCGCTGTACGGCTCCCGTGCGCTGCCGCAGCCCGGTGGTCAGGACAACCTCGCCGCCGCCCAGGAAGGGAAACGGGTCCTCCAGTTCGGTGACGGCTACCCAGTGCAGGGGAGCAGGGGAGACCGGAGCGGTTCCGTGCGGGCGCAGGTCCAGCTCCGGGGCGGCCAGCAGGTCGGACAGGTAGATCGGCATGGAGCAACTATAGAGCTCCGTTGTTTGGTCGCCTGCACAGTTACGGCCCGTGACTCTTGTCCGGTTGCCCCTTTGGAACACGGACGTCACCGCCTAGGTTTGGAGGAAAGCCCCGGACGCCGGCGTCCGGGCATTCTTCATCCTGAAATCCTGAAAGGACAATGCGATGGCGCAGACGCTGCAGAACTTTATTAACGGAGAGTTTGTTCCGGCCCGGGGAACCGAGCAGCTGGAGATCGTCAACCCCGTCAACGGCGAAGTGGTGGCTTCCTCCCCGGTGTCCGTCCGGGCCGACGTCGACGCCGCCATGGCCGCGGCCGCAGCCGCGTTCAAGACCTGGAAGCGGACCACGCCGTCCGAGCGCCAGCTGATGCTGCTGAAGCTCGCCGACGCACTGGAAGCAAACTCCGATGAGCTGGTGGAAGCCCAGCACCGCAACACCGGGCAGGTCCGCTCCATCATTGCAGCCGAGGAAGTGGCGGTTGGAGCAGACCAGCTGCGGTTCTTCGCCGGTGCCGCCCGGCTCCTTGAGGGCAAGGCCGCCGGAGAGTACATGGAGGGGCACACCTCCTTCATCCGCCGCGAGCCCATCGGCGTCGTGGCGCAGGTGACCCCGTGGAACTATCCGCTGCTGATGGCGGTCTGGAAGATCGGCCCCGCGCTCGCAGCGGGCAACACCGTGGTGCTCAAGCCTTCGGACACCACGCCGGAATCCACCCTTGTCCTGGCCCGGCTCGCCGGTGAGATCTTCCCCGCAGGCGTCCTGAACGTCGTCCTGGGCACCGGTGAAACCGGGTCCGCGATGGTGGAGCATCCGACCCCCGGCCTGGTTTCCATCACCGGCTCCGTCCGCGCCGGCATTGCCGTGGCGTCGGGTGCAGCCAAGACGCTCAAGCGTGCGCACCTTGAACTGGGCGGCAAAGCGCCGGCCGTGGTCTTCGCCGACGCCGACCTGCAGAAAACAGCACAGGCCATCGCCGAGTTCTCCTTCTTCAACGCCGGGCAGGACTGCACCGCCATCACCCGCGTACTGGTGGAGGACTCCGCGCAGGACGAGTTTGTGGCGGCCCTGGTCGAACACACCAAGACGCTCGAAACCGGGCACGAGGACGACGAAGCCAACTACTTCGGCCCGCTGAACAACATCAACCACTTCAATGCGGTCAACGCCGTCATCGAGTCCCTGCCGGAACACTGCAGCATCGCCACCGGCGGCAGGCGGGCCGGCGCCAAGGGCTTCTTCTTTGAACCCACCGTGATCACCGGCGCCCGCCAGGACGACGACGTGGTGCAGAAGGAAACCTTCGGCCCCGTCATTACCGTGCAGACCTTCACTACGGAGGACGAGGCGGTGGAGATGGCCAACGACGTCGAATACGCCCTGGCATCCTCTGTCTGGACCACCAACCACGGCCGGGCCATGCGCCTGGCCCGTGACCTGGACTTCGGTGCGGTCTGGATCAACACTCACATCCTGCTCACGGCCGAAATGCCGCACGGCGGGTTCAAGAGCTCCGGCTACGGCAAAGATCTGTCGATGTACGGCGTGGAGGACTACACCCGGATCAAGCACGTCATGACGGCCCTGGACGCCTAGTTCCCCTCACGGCCGGCAGCAGCCCGCCGCACCCTTTTTTCGCAGCACCGTTCGAAAGGCACACCCCATGAGCACCCAAGCCGTTCCCGCTTTCCGGCTGGAACAAAAACGCAGCATCAACGGCACCTTTCCCGGGCCGAAGTCCGTCGAGCTGAACACCCGCCGCGCCGCCGTGGTCGCCAAGGGCGTGGCGTCCTCCGTTCCGGTCTACGTGGCCGACGCCGACGGCGGGATCATCCGCGACGTTGACGGCAACTCCTTCATCGACCTGGGCTCGGGCATTGCCGTGACCAGCGTCGGTGCCTCGGACCCCGCCGTCGTCGGCGCCGTGAAGGAGCAGGTGGACCACTTCACCCACACCTGCTTCATGGTGACCCCGTACGAGGGCTACATCGCCCTGGCCGAAAAGCTGCAGGAAGTCACGCCCGGCACCCACGAAAAGCGCACCGTCCTGTTCAATTCCGGGGCGGAGGCGGTGGAAAACGCGATCAAGATTGCCCGCGCCGCTACCGGACGGAACGCCGTCGTCGCCTTTGACCATGCCTACCACGGCCGCACCAACCTCACCATGGCGCTGACTGCCAAGGCGATGCCGTACAAAACCGGGTTCGGGCCGTTTGCCTCCGAGGTCTACCGGATGCCCATGAGCTACCCGTACCGCGAGGAAAACCCTGAGATCACCGGCACCGAGGCCGCCGAGCGTGTCATCGTCGCCATTGAAAAGCAGATTGGTGCGGACCAGACCGCCGCCATCCTGATCGAGCCGATCCAGGGCGAGGGCGGCTTCATTGTCCCGGCCGAGGGTTTCCTCCCGCGCCTGGCCCAGTGGGCCGCCGACAACGGTGTTGTCTTCATCGCCGACGAGGTCCAGTCCGGCTTCTGCCGCACCGGCGAGTGGTTCGCCGTGCAGCACGAGGGCGTGGTTCCGGACCTCATGACCATGGCCAAGGGCATTGCCGGCGGCCTGCCGCTCTCGGCCGTCACCGGGCGCGCAGAACTGCTCGACGCCGTCCACCCGGGCGGACTGGGCGGCACCTACGGCGGCAACCCGGTCGCCTGCGCCGCAGCACTGGCGGCGATCGACACGATGGAAACCTCTGACCTGGCCGGCCGGGCCCGCCGCATTGAAGAGATCTGCGTTCCCCGCCTTCGGGCGCTGGCTGAAGAGACCGGTGTGATCGGCGAGGTGCGCGGCCGCGGCGCCATGCTGGCGCTGGAGTTCGTGAAGCCGGGCACCAAGACGCCCGACGCCGAGATCACCAAAGCGGTGGCAGCGGCCTGCCTGGCCGAAGGAGTCATCATCCTGACCTGCGGAACCTACGGCAACGTGGTGCGCCTGCTGCCGCCGCTGGTTATCGGCGAGGACCTGCTGGCTGACGCCCTGGACGTCCTCGAAGCTGCCGTCCGTTCCGCCGTTTAGCAGCTGACCGCCCTAGGCGTGGCCGGACTCCGCCCGGAGTCCGGCCTGCCGGGCCAGCCCGGTGACCAGGGCGTCCAGTCCCGCCTCGAAGGCGCTTTCCGCCGCCCGGCCCTCGGACCGTCCGCACTGTTCCCGGACTGCAGCGGTAAAGTGCGGGCTCTGCCCCGCCAGGGCGCCGGTCTCAAAAATATCCTGCGGCGCCACGGCGTCGTACGCGGATCCGTAGATGAAGGATTCCAGCGCCACGATGGCCGGCACAATCTGCGCGGGAGGCCAGCCGGCGCGGACCAGTCCCTCGGTGACCGCCTCATACATGGCCAGCGTGCGGGGAGCGCCGCTGACCTGGAGCACGGCAATGACCGGAATCAGCGGTGTGTGCCGCGCAAACACCTTCCGGTACGAGCGGGCCCAGCCCCGGAGCGCCTGATCCCACGGCAGCTCCGCGAAACCCGATGTGTCCACCGAAGACATGACGTGGTCCTGCAGCCAGCGGAGCACTTCCTGCTTGGAATCCACGTGGTTGTACAGCGCAGACGGAGCCACCCCCAGCCGCTTGGCCAGGGCGGACATGGTCAGGGCACCGTAGCCGCCCGCCTGAATGATCGCCAGCGCCGCCGTGGTAATCCGCGCCTGTGAAAGGACTTCCTTTACCGGCCGCCCGGCACCCCTGCGGTGCGGTTCATCCCTTGTCATGTGCGCATTTTCCTTCCGCGGTTCGGGTCTTCATGGTTTCACGCAGCCGTCACATTTCCTTCTTTCGCTTCCCAGCGGACGTGACCCACGCTACAGTCTCGTTCTAATAAATGAACAGCATTCATTTATTCGAAGGACACTGGCGGCCCTCCGGCCGCAGGAAAGGACACCGTGCAGACGCTGGAACGTGACGTTGTAATCATTGGAGCCGGACCCTCGGGGCTGAGCGCTGCCCGCAGGCTCAAGGCCGCGGGGCTGTCCGTCGCGGTGCTGGAGGCCCGGGACCGGGTGGGCGGCCGCACCTGGACCGACACCATCGACGGAGCCATGCTCGAGATCGGCGGCCAGTGGATCTCCCCGGACCAGACGGTGCTTGCCGCCCTGGTGGAGGAACTGGGCCTGGAAACCTTTGAACGCTACCGTGCCGGGGAGTCCGTCTACATCTCGCCGGACGGCACCCGGCGCACCTACTCGGGCGACATGTTTCCGGTGGGGGAGCGCACCGAAACGGAAATGCTCCGGCTGATCGGCATCCTGGACCAGCTGGCCGCGGAAACGGATCCGGCCGCCCCCTGGAAACATCCGCGCGCCCGGGAACTGGACACGGTGTCCTTCCACAGCTGGCTGCGCGAGCTGTCCGACGACGAAGAGGCGTGCAACAACATCGGCCTGTTCGTGGCGGGCGGCATGCTCACCAAGCCCGCCCACGCCTTCTCGGTGCTCCAGGCGGTGCTGATGGCGGCGTCGGCCGGATCCTTCTCCCACCTGGTGGACGAGGACTTCATCCTGGACCGGCGCGTTGCCGGCGGCATGCAGCAGGTCTCCGAACGCATGGCTGCCGACCTGGGTGACGACGTCGTGCTCTCCAACCCCGTGCGCTTCCTGCGCTGGCCGGGGGAAGACGGCTCCGCGCACGACGGCGTCACGGCCGTTGCGGACAACGTCACCGTCCATGCCCGCTACGCCGTCATGGCAGTGCCGCCCAACCTCTATTCGCGGGTGTCCTTCGACCCGCCGCTGCCGCGCCGCCAGCACCAGATGCACCAGCACCAGTCACTCGGCCTGGTCATCAAGGTCCACGCCGTGTACGCCACGCCGTTCTGGCGGGACAAAGGCCTGTCCGGCACCTGCTTCGGCGCCGGGGCACTGGTGCAGGAGGTCTACGACAACACCAACCACGAAGACCCCCGCGGCACGCTGGTGGGGTTCGTTTCGGATGAGAAGGCCGACGCGATGTTTGAGCTCTCCGCTGAAGACCGGCGGCAGGCCATCCTGTCTTCCATCGCGGCTTTCCTCGGCGAGGAAGCGCTGAGCCCGGAGGTCTACTACGAGTCCGACTGGGGCTCCGAGGAGTGGACCCGCGGCGCCTACGCCGCCAGCTACGACCTCGGCGGCCTGCACCGCTACGGCCCGGACCAGCTGGCCCCGGTGGGTCCCATCCACTGGTCCTGCTCCGACCTCGCCGCAGAGGGCTATCAGCACGTGGACGGAGCGGTCCGGATGGGCCAGCTCACCGCCGACAGCATCCTCGCCGCCGCGTCAGCCGAAACGTCCGCCGCAGTATCCGGACAGCGTTAAAGAGGAGTCCGCATGCGTTACGTCGTGGGATACACCGCCAATGAGAGGGGCCGGGACGCCCTGAACCTCGCGGCCGTCCTGGCCCGAAGCCAGGACGCGGAGCTGGATCTGGTCATGGTCGACCCGGTGCATTCTCCCTATACCGCCGTCTATCCGCCCGAAAGCGGATACCGGGACCTGCTCGAGGAACAGCTGAAGATCTGGCTGTCCGATGCCCTGGCTGCGGTTCCCTCCGATGTGCGCGCCGCCGGATACATCCGCAACGCGGACTCCGACGCCAGCGGACTGATAGCTGCAGCCGATGAACTGAACGCAGCACTGATTGTGGTGGGCGCCGCCAGCAACGGACTCTTCAAACGGTTCACCGTCGGCAGCGTTGCCAATGCGCTGCTGCATGCCGCGCAGGTGCCGGTGGCACTGGCACCGCGCGGCTACAGCAGGACCGGGACGCTGACCCGGATCACCTGCGCGGTGGGCAACCGCCGCGGTTCCGAGGACGTGCTGGAAACAGCGGTGGCGACGGCGGCGCGGAGCGGACTTCCGCTGCGGCTGGTGTCGCTGGTGGCGCTGGACGCCTCCGGGCGGGACGGCGGCGCCGTGCTGGAGGCGGACCTGCATGCAGCCGACCGGCTGGCCCGGGCGCAGGAACTGGCTGCCGGCCGCTGCCCGGTAACCGCCGTCGTCGCGCAGGGCAGAACGATTGAGAACGCCATAGACGACCTGGAGTTCGACGACGGCGAAATCATGCTCATCGGGTCCAGCCGGCTGGCGCAGAACAACCGTCTTTTCCTGGGCCCCACTGCCAGCAAGGTGCTGCGCAGCCTTCCCGTTCCCATGGTGGTGGTGCCCCGGAACTTCCGGTCACGCCCCGCCGGCGGCACATCCCGTCCGACAGAGGTGACCGAATGAGCTCAAGCAAAATTGTTCCGGCCAAGCAGAGCCAGTCCAGCGGACTCAGCCGCAAGGGGCTGAAATCCGGCACCGTGGGGCTGCTCGGCGCGGTGGTGATCGGGGTGTCCTGCATTGCGCCGGCATACACCCTGACGGCGGGTCTGGGGCCCACCGTCTCCGAGGTGGGGGTGCAGCTGCCGGCCATCTTCCTGGTGGGCTTCATTCCCATGATCCTGGTGGCACTGGGCTACCGGGAACTGAACAAGGCCATGCCGGACTCCGGCACGTCGTTCACCTGGGCCACCCGCGCCTTCGGTCCGTGGGTTGGGTGGATGGGCGGCTGGGGGCTGATTGCGGCAACCATCATTGTGCTGTCCAACCTCGCCGCCGTGGCCGTTGACTTCTTCTATCTGATGCTCGCGCAGGTGACCGGCAACGATTCGCTGGCGGAGCTGACCACCAACCTGCCGCTGAACATCCTCACCACGTGCGTCTTCATCGCCGTGGCCTGCTGGATCTCCTACCGAGGCCTGGAAACCACCAAGGTGTTCCAATACATCCTGGTGGGCTTCCAGCTGCTGGTCCTGGGGTGGTTCTCCGTGGCGGCCTTCCTCCACGTCGGAGCGGGAACCGCCTTTGACGCCACCCCGATCACCACGGAATGGTTCAATCCCTTTGCCGTGGAGTCCTTTTCCAGCTTCGCCGCCGGCGTCTCGCTCTCCATCTTTGTCTACTGGGGCTGGGACGTGACGCTGACCATGAACGAGGAAACGAAGGATCCGGGCAAGACGCCGGGCCGTGCGGCAACAGTGACGGTATTCGTCATTGTCCTGGTCTACATGATGGTTTCCCTTGCCGTGCTGTCCTACGCCGGTGTCGGCGAGGGGGAACTGGGAGCAGGGAATCCCGAGAACCAGGAGAGCATCTTCGCGGTCCTGGCCGGTCCGGTCATGGGACCGTTTGCCATCCTGATGTCCCTGTCCATCCTCAGCAGTTCAGCCGCATCGCTGCAGTCCACCTTCGTGTCGCCGGCACGCACGCTGCTGGCGATGGGGCATTACCGGGCACTTCCTCGGCGCTTCGGCGGCATCAGCCCGGTGCACAAGTCCCCGGGGTACGCCACCGTCGCCTCCGCCGTGGCTGCGGCGGGTTTCTACACCGTCACCCGCCTGCTGTCGGAAAACGCACTGTGGGACACCATCACCGCCCTGGGCCTAATGATCTGCTTCTACTACGGGATCACCGCACTGGCCTGCGTCTGGTATTTCCGGGCCGAAGCGCTGAGCGGCGTGCGCGATTTCCTGCTGAAGTTCCTGGCGCCGCTGCTGGGGGCCGTCATCCTGTTCGTGATGTTCCTGAAGACCGCGGTTGACTCCATGGACCCCGACTACGGCTCCGGCTCCTCAGTGGGGGGAGTGGGGCTGGTCTTTGTGCTGGGCACCGGCGTCATAGCCCTGGGAGCCGTGCTGATGATGTTCATGTATTTCCGGAATCCCGGCTACTTCCGCGGTGAAACCCTGCGGCAGGGAACCGCCGCAGACCGGGAGTAGCGCCCCGGGCAGTCTCCTGCGTGTCCAACTTGTTATTGCCGTTACTGATGATAATGAAGGTGTTGTTGTCTATTAGAGGGGCCTAAGGTAAGTTCACATCGTTGCCCCGTGACGTTTTTGCCGGGCACCGCAGCTCTCTGGGGAGGCTGTGCATGGTCTGGCTTCGGTGTTTTCGCTTTGGCGGTCACCAAGTCTCGAGGCATAAGGAAAGACAATGCGCGTTAAGAAACTTGTGGGCGTTTTCACGGCGCTCGCCATTGCACTTTTGACGGCGGTGATCTCGATTCCGTCCGCAGCTGCCAGTTCCGCGGATGCACAATTCGCGAACCGCCTGTACGTACTGATCAATGATTACCGGGCGCAGCATGCACTGGCGCCGCTGCGCTGGGATGCGCAGATGTCCGGCGAGTCCCAGTCCTGGACGCAGCAGTCCGCTGACCAGGCCAACATCCACGGTGCCGGCGTCTTTCAGCACAGCCCCGGGTCCTATGCCTTCCACGAGAACATTGTCTGGAACATGAGTGCAGACGAGGCTTTCTCCTGGTGGGTCAACTCACCCGCCCACCGCGCCAACATGCTGCGCGCCGCCGACACCGACATCGGAATCGGCGCCGTGCAGCTGACTGCCGGCCCGAACCGCGGCGTCTACCTCGCCACCGCACAGTTCGGCCGGTCCACCGTTACTCCTGCGGATGAAGCCGCAGCACGGGAAGCAGCCGAGCGTGCCGCAGCGGAGAAGGCAGCCGCCGAAGCCGCAGCGCGCGCCGCAGCGGAAGAAGCAGCAGCGAAGGCAGCGGCCGAGGAAGCCGCCGCGAAGGCTGCTGCCGATGCCGCCGCCGCGGAAGCCGCTGCACAGAAGGCAGCCGCCGATGCAGCAGCAAAGGCTGCCGCTGAGAAGGCCGCCGCTGACGCCGCCGCAAAGGCTGCCGCTGAGAAGGCCGCCGCTGACGCTGCTGCCCAGGAGGAAGCTGCTGTGCCCGCACCCGGTGCCACGCAGCCTGCACAGGACAAGGCCGCCGAAGATAAGGCAGCCGAAGAGGCAGCTGCAGTTAAGGCTGCTGAAGAGGCAGCCGCAGCCAAGGCCGCTGAAGAGGCAGCCGCAGCCAAGGCCGCTGAAGCTGCCCGGGCGGCCGCTGACGAGAAGGCTGCGGCCGATGCGGCTGCAGCTGAGCAAGCCGCAGCTGCAGAGCAGGCAGCGGCCCGCGAAGCCGAAACCGCTGCCGAGCAGGACGCAGCCGCACTGGAAGCCGCTAGGGCTGCCGAAGCAGAGGCAGCCGAGCAGGCCGCCGCTGAAGAAGCTGCAGCCGTACAGGCAGCAGCGCAGAAGACTGCAGCTGATGCCGCCGCACGCCAGGCCGCTGAGAAGAAGGCCCAGGCCGCTGCGGCAGCGGCCATCGAACAGGTGTCGCTCGGAAACGAAGCTCTCCTGACAGCCTCGGCGCGGGGAACGGCTACAGCGGTTGCCACCGGCAGCCAGCTGCGAATCTCCGGCCTGGACGCAGCTGCTTCCTATGAAGTCGTTCTTCCGTCCGCAGGCGTCAACCTGGGGGCCACCACTGCCGACGCCGGCGGCTCGCTGGCTGTGGCTGTTCCCGCCGTGCTGACGGCCGGCGAGCACAAGGTGGCACTGTTCCGCGACGGGATCCTCGCAGGGTGGACAACGTTCACCGTCGAGCAGGCCGTTACGGTCCTGGCAGCCCAGCCGGTTCCTGCAGCTGACGGAAAGATCGAACTGGCCGCAACCGGTTTGAACGCCGCACAGCTGGCCATCGGCGGGATCGGCGCCCTCATGGCACTGACCGGAGCAGCAGCACTGGTGGCCCTGCAGCGCCAGCGCAGCACCTCCGCGATGTAACCTTCGCGGGCTCCTTTACCTGAGTTCGAAAAAAGCCCCGCCCACCGGTCACTGGTGAGCGGGGCTTTTTTGCGTCTTAGGCTGCTGCTCCGGGCCGCTTTCTTAGGCCGCTGCGGCCGCGCGGAGAAGCCGGTTGCGCCGCGGACCGCCCATCATGTCCACGGTCAGGATCACCAGCGCCAGCCAGACCAGCCCGAACCCGGCCCAGCGCTCCGGCGGCATGACTTCCTTGAAGACCGCCAGAGCGATGATGAACTGGAGCGTGGGGGCCAGATACTGCAGCATTCCCACGGTGGACAGCGGAAGGCGACGGGCGGCGGCACCGAAGAAGATCAGCGGAACTGCCGTCACGATCCCGGAGGCCGCCAGGAGCCAGAAATGCGCGGGACCGTTGGAAAGAATGGTTGCTGTGCCGTTGAGGGACATCCACACCAGGACGGCGATGGCCACGGGCGTGAGGACTGCGGTTTCAATGGTCAGGCTGGAAATGGCGTCCACCCTGCCGCCCACGCCCTTCTTGACCAGTCCGTACGTGCCGAAACTGAAGGCAAGGATGAGGGCGATCCAGGGGACGGTGCCGTAGGCCAGGGCCAGGACCAGTACGGCAACAAAGCCGACGCCCATCGCCACCCACTGCAGCGGCCGCAGTTTCTCCTTGAGCACGATCACGCCCAGCAGCACCGACACCAGCGGATTGATGAAGTAGCCCAGCGCCGCTTCCACGGCATGTTCGTTCAGCACCGCCCATGCGTACGTGGTCCAGTTGACCGCGATCAGGACCGCGGCACCGCCCAGGGTTCCTACCAGCCGGAAGTTCCGTGCGGCAGCCCACAGGGTCCGCCAGGACCGCATCACGGTGAGGAGGGCGGCGCAGAACACCAGCGAGAACACGATGCGCGCGGCAACGATCTCCACGGCTCCGGCCGGAACCAGCACCATGAAGTAGAGGGGCAGCAGGCCCCACAGCATGTAGGCACCGACGCCGAAGAGAAGGCCGGGGGTGTTCTCGCCCCGGGTGCGTGCAGCCGGTGCGCCGCCGCCGGCCGCCGTCGGGCCGGCAGTGCCGGACCCTGCCGGGGAAGGCGGGCGGAAGGACTCGGGTGAGGGTGCGGAGCGCGGAGCGCCTGTTCCGTTTGATGATGACACGTGATCCTCAACATAACTCGTGCAATGGGTATTCCCGGGCCGGGCGGAGGGCGCGGCAGGCCATCCAAGGCGGCTGCCGCACCGAACCGTTTAGACGCCGTCGTGCCCGGCATTTAGAATAGGAAACTGTGCGTTATTCCGCACGAGGTTTCCCCCGAGACGAAGGACTATCAGTGTCTAATTCAGCCGCGGACCGGTCGCAGCGCCCCATGCGAGTCGCCATTATCGGCGCTGGCCCCGCCGGTGTTTATGCCGCAGATATCCTCACCAAAGCTGAACGGGATTTTGAGGTCAGCATCGACCTCTTCGACAAGTACCCGGCGCCGTACGGCCTGATCCGTTACGGCGTAGCTCCGGACCATCCGCGGATCAAGGGGATCGTCAACGCCCTGCACAAGGTCATGGACCGCGGTGACATCCGTTTCCTGGGAAACGTGCACTACGGCAAGGACCTCACCCTTACCGACTTCCGCCACTTCTATGACGCCATCATCTTCGCCACCGGTGCCATCAGGGACGCGGACATGAGCATCCCCGGCGTTGAGCTGGAAGGTTCCTTCGGCGGTGCCGACTTCGTGTCCTGGTATGACGGGCACCCCGATGTGCCGCGTGAATGGCCGCTGGAGGCCAAGGAAGTTGCCGTCATCGGCAACGGCAACGTGGCCCTGGACGTGGCGCGCATCCTCTCCAAGCACGCCGATGACCTGCTGACCACCGAGATCCCGGACAACGTCTACGAGGGCCTGAAGAAGTCTCCCGTGACGGACGTGCACATCTTCGGACGCCGCGGCCCGGCCCAGGTGAAGTTCACCCCGCTGGAGCTGCGCGAACTGTCCCATTCGCGCGACGTCGACATTGTGCTCTACCCGGAGGACTTCGAATTCGATGAAGGCTCCGACCAGCAGATCCGCACCAACAACCAGACCAAGACCATGGTCAACACGCTGACCAACTGGCTCGTCGAAGAGCAGGACACCGGGGCCTCCCGCCGCCTGCACCTGCACTTCCTGCACAGCCCGGTGGAGATTTACGAGGATCCCGCCAACCCCGGCAAGGTTGCCGGCATGAAATTCGAGCGCAACGAACTCGACGGCACCGGCAACGCCCGCGGCACCGGCGAGATTGTCGATTACCCGGTGCAGGCCGTGTACCGGGCCATCGGCTACTTCGGCTCGGAACTGCCGGAGGTCGGCTTTGATACCCGCCGCGGCGTCATTCCCAACGAGGGCGGCCGCGTCATCGACGAATCAGGCACTCCCGTCCCGGGCATCTACACCACCGGCTGGATCAAGCGAGGCCCGGTGGGACTGATCGGCCACACCAAGGGCGACGCACTGGAAACCATCGGGTTCCTGCTGGAAGACCGGCTGAACCTTCCCGCGGCCGAGGAGCCGGATGAGGACTCCATCATCAAGCTGCTCGAAGACCGCGGCGTCGAGTACGTCACCTGGGAGGGCTGGCTGAAGCTGGACGCCTACGAGAAGAGCCTGGGTGCTTCCTACGTGCACCCGGATCCGTCCAGCGGCGAACTGATCCGCGAGCGCGTGAAGGTTGTTGACCGCGAGGAAATGATCCGGGTAGCGCGGGGCCAGTAGCCCGCTTGCCCGGCCTGCAGCCGCGGCCCCGGGGACATTGTCCCCGGGAGCTGCGGCAGCCCCTTTTAACGCCTGATCCGGCCCGTCCTGCAGCAGACGCACAGGGGTGCCCCGGTCCCCGTGGCAGCCGGGGCGGGGCATGGGTAGACTGTCTCGCACACCACAGCTCGGAACGCGGTGTCAGCGGTCTCCTTATCAGTGCGGATAGGTCGGGGCAGTGCACAATTCGGATTATCTCCTTCCGCCGCGGCGTTCCGCGGAGGGCCTCCAGCGTGCCGCGCACCGGGCACATGAGGGCCTGGACTCCGCTGACGGATTTCTGCGCGGGCTGAGGACGCCGGTCCGGGAATCCTGGCAACGGTCGCTGCGTCACCACACCGACCCGGACAAGGCCGTTCCGGAACTCGTTTTCACCGGCTCCGCCCTGGACGAGTACCGGCGCGCGCACCCCCTCTCCGCTGTCATGCCCGTTATCCGGCAGCTGCTGGTGCGCCCCGGATCGGACAGCGGGCTGCTGGTAGCGGTCGGAGACGAGCTGGGCCGGCTGCTTTGGGTGGAGGGCGACGACGAACTGCAGCGGCGCGCCGAAGGAATGCTCTTCATCCCGGGCACGGACTGGTCGGAACAGTCCATCGGTACCAGCGCCCCCGGAACGGCGCTGGCCTCCGGGCACAGTGTCCAGATTGCGGGGGCAGAGCACTTCAGCAGGCAGGTCCATTCCTGGAGCTGCACCGCGGTGCCGCTTCGGGACCCGGACACCGGCTCCGTCCTGGGCGTGGTTGACATCACCGGCCGGGACCAGGCGGTGGCCGAACACACGCTCGCGCTGGTCGAGGCAACGGTGGCGGCCGCCGAGGCCCACCTGCGGGTGGAGCGGCTGCAGGACGCCGACAGCGCGCGCCGGCGGAGGAAGACACAAGCGGGGGCCCGCGCCGCGCGCGGAGCACCCCGAGGAACACCCGCCCTGCGTGCCGTGCCGGCAGGAGCACCGGACAGCCTGCAGATCCTGGGCCGGGATTCCGCCGTGGTGACCGTGGGAGGGCGCTCCGCTGCCCTGAGTATCCGGCATTCGGAGCTCCTGACTCTCCTTGCGCTGCACCCCGAAGGACTTACCGCCGACGAACTCTCCGTCATGGTTTATCCGGAAAGCGCCTCGGTCAGCACCGTCCGCGCGGAAATGCTCCGGCTGCGGAACCTGCTGGGAAAACACAGCGAGGGGATGCCGGGGCCGGCGCTGGTGCCGCAGTCACGGCCCTACCGGCTGCCGCACCATCTGGCCATCGACGCCCGGCAGGTGCTCGGCTACCTGGAGCGCGGAGCGTACCGGCGGGCCCTGAACCTGTACCGCGGACCCGTGCTTCCCCGGTCGGAAGCCCCGGCCGTCATGGTCCTGCGCAGCGAAGTCAGCACCGTCCTGCGTGAAGCGGTGCTTTCCGACGCCGACGCCGAGGTCCTCCTGGCATATCTGTCCCTGGCGGAGGCCGGCAACGACGTCGAGGCCTGGTCCCTTGCCCTGCGGATGCTGCCGCTGCGCTCACCCCGCCGCGCCTCCGTGGTGGCGCATCTGGAGCGGCTGGAGCGGGAACTGGGCTAGGACCCCTCCCGCGTGCGGCGGTCCGTGCGCCCATGCAACCTTCGTGCAACGTGCGGATACGTACCCTCAGTACGTCAGACACCGACGTCGTCACCTCCAAGGAGCAGACATGACCGTATATGCGCAGCCCGGCACCGAGGGATCCAAGCTTTCCTTCAAACCCCGTTACGAGAACTGGATCGGCGGAGAGTGGGTGCCGCCGGTCAAGGGAGGCTACTTCGAGAATGTTTCCCCGATCAACGGAAAAGTTTTCTGCGAGGTGGCCCGCGGCACCTCCGAGGACATTGACCTGGCCCTGGACGCAGCCCACAAGGCAGCACCGGCCTGGGGCAAGACGTCCGTTGCGGAACGGGCTCAGGTCCTGAACCGGATCGCCGACCGCATCGAGGAAAACCTGGAGATGCTCGCCGTCGCGGAAAGCTGGGACAACGGCAAGCCTGTCCGCGAGACCCTCGCCGCAGACATGCCGCTGGCCGTGGACCACTTCCGGTACTTTGCCGGTGCCGTCCGGGCCCAGGAGGGCACCCTCTCCCAGATCGACGACGACACCACTGCCTATCACTTCCACGAGCCGCTGGGCGTTGTCGGCCAGATCATCCCGTGGAACTTTCCCATTCTCATGGCTGTCTGGAAGCTCGCTCCCGCACTCGCGGCGGGCAATGCCATTGTTCTGAAGCCCGCCGAGCAGACCCCTGCCTCGATCATGGTGCTGATGGAGCTGATCTCGGACATCCTGCCGGCCGGCGTACTGAACGTGGTGAACGGATTCGGCGTGGAAGCGGGGAAGCCGCTGGCTTCCTCCCCGCGAATCCGCAAGATCGCCTTCACCGGCGAAACCACCACCGGGCGGCTGATCATGCAGTACGCCTCGCAGAACCTGATCCCGGTGACCCTGGAACTGGGCGGCAAGAGCCCGAACATTTTCTTCGCCGACGTCGCGCAGGAAAACGACGCGTTCTACGACAAGGCGCTGGAAGGGTTCAACATGTTCGCCCTGAACCAGGGCGAAGTCTGCACCTGCCCCTCACGGGCGCTCATCCAGGACTCCTTCTACGACAGCTTCATGTCCGATGCCCTGGCCCGCACCGCGCAGATCGTCCAGGGCAACCCGCTGGACACCAACACCATGGTGGGAGCGCAGGCGTCCAACGACCAGCTGGAAAAGATCCTGTCCTACATGGATATTGCGCACCAGGAGGGCGCCAAGGTGCTCACCGGCGGCGAGCGGCTGATGCTCGACGGCGACCTGGCCGGCGGCTTCTACGTGAAGCCCACCGTGTTCGAAGGCACCAACAATATGCGCATCTTCCAGGAGGAGATCTTCGGCCCGGTGGTTTCGGTGACCCGCTTCTCGGACTACGGCGAAGCCCTGGCCATCGCCAATGACACCCTCTACGGACTCGGGGCCGGAATCTGGTCCCGCAACGGCAACACTGCCTACCGCGCCGGACGGGACATTCAGGCCGGACGGGTCTGGGTGAACAATTACCATGCCTACCCGGCCCACGCAGCCTTCGGCGGCTACAAGTCCTCCGGCATCGGCCGCGAAAACCACGCGATGATGCTGGACCACTACCAGCAGACCAAGAACCTGCTGGTCAGCTACGCGGAGAACAAGCAGGGCTTCTTCTAAGCCGCACGCTCCGCGCCTACGCTGGGTGGACGCCGCATTGACCGAAGAAATGAGGATCGAATGGCCAGCATGAAAGCAGCAGTGGTAAACCGGCTCGGCGAAGGACTCGCCGTCGAGGACGTGGCAGTACTGGAGCCCGGCCCCGGACAGGTGCTCGTCAAACTGGTGGCGACCGGTGTGTGCCACACCGACCTCCATGCTGCGGACGGAGACTGGCCGGTCAAGCCGACCCCGCCGTTCATTCCCGGACATGAAGGCGTCGGAGAGGTGGTGCAGGTCGGTGAGGGGGTCACCGACCTGCAGCCAGGCGACATGGTAGGCAATGCCTGGCTCGCCTACGCCTGCGGTGACTGCGAATTCTGCCGGACAGGCTGGGAAACGCTCTGCGAAGAGCAGAAGAACAGCGGCTATTCCGTGGACGGCTCCTTTGGCCAGTACATGCTGGTGGATGCCAGCTTCGCGGCACGCATCCCCGAGGGCGCAGATCCGCAGGAGATCGCCCCGATCCTCTGCGCAGGCGTCACCGTGTACAAGGGATTGAAAGTCAGCGAAGCGCGGCCAGGGCAGTGGGTGGTGATCTCCGGCATCGGCGGACTGGGCCATGTTGCGGTGCAGTACGCCAAAGCCATGGGCCTGCGGGTGGCAGCCGTGGACATCGCCGATGACAAGCTGGAGCTGGCGAAGAAGTACGGGGCCGAAGTGCTGGTCAACGCACGCAACGAGGATCCGGCCGAGGCTGTCCAGGCGAAGGTCGGAGGTGCCCACGCGGTGCTGGTGACGGCAGTGCATCCGGAGGCGTTCGGTCAGGCCATCGGCATGGCGAGGCGCGGAGGGACCATCGTATTTGTCGGGCTGCCGCCCGGCGATTTCCCGGCGCCCATCTTCGACATCGTGCTCAAGGCCCTGACCATCCGGGGCTCAATTGTGGGAACCCGCCAGGACCTGGCGGAGGCGATCGATTTTTATGACCGCGGACTCATCCACCCGAACATCACCACCCGAAATCTGGAGGAGATCAACAACGTCATGGACGAACTTCGAGGGGGCCGGGTCGACGGCCGCGTGGTGATCGGATACTGATGAGTGCTTCCATGGAGACCGGTCTTGAGGCGGCCGTGACGCTGCCCGGGGAGAGCACGTCCCGGGTGGCGCTCACACCGCAGGCACAGGAGCTGCTGCTGCGCCTGCGCGAGATGCACGGGCCGCTCATGTTCCATCAGTCCGGAGGATGCTGCGACGGTTCTTCGCCCATGTGCTATCCGGCCGGAGACTTCATCACCTCCGAAGCTGACGTACTGCTGGGAACGTTCGAGCTGACGCCGGGGGAGTCCCTGGACTTCTGGATGTCCCTGGAACAGTTCGAATACTGGAAGCACACGCACCTGACCGTGGACGTGGTGCCGGGGCGCGGCAGCGGGTTTTCGGTCGAGGCACCGGAAGGCAAGCGCTTCCTGATCCGTTCCCGGCTGATGGCGGGCTGACGCGGGACGTTTCTCCGGCGAAAAGCCGAGAGTGGACACAGGGTTGCCCCCGGGCATAGTAAGGTTGCTGTTTATTCTTCCGCTTCCGGCGGTAGTGTGCATATGGACAGTATCGGACGGTATTCGCGATGCCCCTGCAAGGGGCGGAAAAGAGGACAACATGGTTAAGAAGTTCGTATTTCTCGCCGGAATGGGCGTTGGCTACCTGGTTGGCTCGAAGGGCGGCCGCGAAAAGCTGATGGAACTCTGGAAGGATCCCAAGGTCCAGGAGACCGTCTCGCAGGGCACCGAGTGGGCCAAGGAAAAGGCGCCGGGCCTGCAGGAAAAGGTGACGGAAGTGGCCTCCACGGCCAAGGACAAGGTCTCGCACTCGTCCACGTCGGGCAAGCCTGCCTCCGACTCGGGCACCTCCACGGGTTCCTCGGCCTCCACGCCCGCGGCAGCCGAGGCAAGCGGCACCAGCTCGACCGGTTCCACCGGGAACGGCAGCTTTACGACGGGCGGCCAGCACACCATGACGCCGGCCGAAGTGCAGCCCGAGCCGAAGCAGTAGCCGCAGCGCACAGGTACACCGGGCGCCTGAACACCGGCGCCTCAGAACAGCAGTCCCGGAGGGGGGCGTTCCACGGAACGCCCCCCTCCGGCGTGTCCGGGGCCCATGGCCCGGTGCGCGGCGCGAACCGCGCACCGGAAATTCTTTTGGCCAGCTGTTCGTTCTCCCGAAGAGGGTCCGCATGACTGAATTCCGGGCTGCCGATTCGGCCCGCGGCGAATATGTCCCGAATGTTGCTCCGGGAAGCGGAGGGCATGCGGTCCATCCGTTACGATCGAGGCCGGATCCCAACAGCTAGCTGAAAAATGGAGTGTGAGTTAAGGCAGATGGCAACAGATTACGACGCACCGCGCAAGACCGAGGACGATGGGGCATCGACCGCCTCGCTGGAGGAACTGCAGGCACAGCGCAGTGTGACCCCGTCCGCCACGGCCGTGGACGTTGACGAAACCGACGCCGCCGAGAACTTTGAACTTCCCGGCGCCGATCTCTCCGGCGAGGAACTGCTGGTCCGGGTAGTCCCGGCACAGGACGACGAATTCACGTGTGCCTCCTGCTTCCTGGTCCGCCACCGCTCCCAGGTAGCCCTGGAAAAGAACGGCCAGAAGTACTGCTCGGACTGCGAGGGGTAACTGCCGTGACCTCCCCGGCTGCCGCCGTCGTACCGGCCGCCGGGGTGGTACCCGCCCGTGTCCCGGCCCCCGGGTGGCAGGCCCGGTTTAAAAGCCGTTAGACTGGGGCATTCGTAGGGGAGTATCCACCACGCAGTTTTCCGTCAACACGTTCGGCGCCGAAGCCGCAGCCGGAAACCGCGGGCATCCGTTCACAGGGACGCCGGAGAGACCTATGGTTCTTTGACGTACCCTACGAAAGCGGAGTTCCATGACTGTTTCCCCCCTGATCTGGGGAGTGACGATTGTCGTCATTCTGGGCCTGTTGGCCTTCGATTACTTCTTCCACATCCGCAAGGCGCATATTCCCACGCTGAAGGAAGCTGCCGTCTGGTCCAGCATCTATGTGGGGCTGGCGATTCTTTTTGGCGTGCTGGTGCTGGTGTTCGGCGGTACCACCGCCGGTGCTGAGTACTTTGCCGGCTACATCACGGAAAAAGCGCTCTCCGTGGACAACCTGTTTGTCTTCCTGATCATCATGGCGAGCTTCCGGGTGCCGCGTGAGGACCAGCAGAAGGTGCTGCTCTTCGGCATCGTGTTTGCCTTGATTGCCCGCACCGGCTTTATCTTCCTGGGCGCGGCACTGATCAACTCCTTCTCCTGGATCTTCTACATCTTTGGCCTCATCCTGCTGATCACCGCGGGCAACCTGCTGAAGCCCGAAGGCGAGAAGGACGAGGCAAACAACTTCATCATCCGGATCGCCAAGCGGGTCCTGCCCACCACTGACCACTACGACGGCGACAAGCTCTTCACCGTGGAGAACGGCAAGAAGGTCCTGACCCCGATGCTGCTGGTCATGGTGGCCATCGGCGGAACCGACATCCTCTTCGCCCTGGACTCCATCCCCGCGATCTTCGGCCTGACGCAGAGCACCTTCATCGTCTTCACCGCCACCGCGTTCTCCCTGATGGGCCTGCGCCAGCTCTACTTCCTGATCGACGGCCTGCTGGACCGCCTGATCTACCTCTCCTTCGGACTGGCCGCCATCCTCGCCTTCATCGGCGTGAAGCTCGTGCTGCACGCCCTGCACGAGAACACCCTGCCGTTCATCAATAACGGCGAGCATGTGCCGGTTGTCGAGATCGGAACCGGCCTGTCCCTGAGCGTCATCATCGGTGTCCTGCTGGTCACCGTTATTGCTTCGCTCGTCAGCCCTGCCGGCAAGGCGCAGACCGCCGTCAACAACGCCCGCCGCCACGCGAACGCCTACCTCGACCTGTCCTACACTTCGGACGAGGGCGAGCGCGAGCGCATCTACGCCGCTCTCTGTGAAGAGGAACGGCAGATTTCCACCATGGACAAGAAATACCGCGACAAGGTCAAGGACATTGAGGACATCCGCGCCGAGGTGGCCCGCGCCCACGAAGAGCACGCGAAGTACATCAAGTCCTAAGAAGTACCTCCAGTCCTAACAGGACCCTTTGAGGCACCGCCGGCAAAAGCAGCACTGCCGGCGGTGCCTTTTTTCTTGGGTGTTTTCCGAGTGGATCAGCGCCGGCTGAAGGTCTCCTCCGCGCCGGCCTCCTGCCGCCGATGCGGAGGCCGGGATGCTTTCCCCAGGGCGAGGCCGGCCAGCAGCGCCCCGAGCCCGCCGGCGGCAAGGTCGCCCATGGTGTCCTGGTAACCGACGTTGATGCTCCCGTCCACAAACGCGTTGCCCCACCATTCGCCCAGCTCCCAGAGCACGCTGACCGCAAGGCCCAGCGCCAGAACGAGGACGGGCACCGCGATCCGCAGCGCCAGGCTGCGGCCGGGTACGGGGGAAGGCGCGGGGGCGGGGACTGCGCCCAGCCGCGCCAGCAGGAGATAGGTCATTGCCGCAATGACTCCGGTGGCCGCGAAGTGCACGGGCAGGTCCCACCAGCTCACGCGCGCGTACAGGTTCAGGACGCTGCTCCAGGCCGCTGCCAAAAGCGTCAGGCCGTAGATGCCGTCAAATACCCGCGAAATGTCCAGGCACCGGGAGATCAGTATTCCCATCAGCACCAGCAGGAACAGGGCAACGTCCACCGGTCCGTACCAAAGAACAGCTGCCGCGAGACTGAACACGCAAAGAAGTCGTACTGCATCTGCGAAGAACTCTCCGGCACCGGACGGGCGGCGGAGGAGGGCGTCGATCATGGATTTACGGTATCGCAGCACCTCCTCCCGCGGGAGAGCGGCAGTTCCTGCACCGCCTCTCCGGAGCCGCGTCCGGAGCCGCTGCGGCTAGACTTCCTCCATGCCTGCCGTCCTGCCCTCAGTCAGCGTGGTTATTCCCTGCCTGAACGACGCCGCCGCCCTCGAGGCCTGCCTGGCCTCTCTTGCCGGACAAACCCTGCAGCCCTGGGAAATTGTGGTGGTGGACAACAACAGCACCGATTCCAGCGCCGCCGTCGCCCGACGGTTTGGTGCCCGCGTTATCGTCGAGCCGGTGCCCGGGATTCCGGCGGCAGCCGCCGCCGGCTATGACGCAGCCGGGGGCGGGATTATTGCCCGCTGTGACGCTGATTGTGTTTTGCCCCCGGACTGGGTTCAGCGGATAGCAGAACGCTTTGCCGCAGATCCGGAGCTCGGAGCACTCTCGGGCCCGGGAGCCTTTTACGGCTTCCCCCGGCCGGTGGGCGCGGCGCTCAGCGTGCTGTACCTCGGCTCCTACTATCTGGCGATGGGGCTGGCGCTGGGGCACCTGCCGCTGTTCGGCTCGAACCTCGCCATGCGGGCCTCCGTCTGGCATCAGATCCGCCCCGCGGTGCACCGGCATGATCCGGAAATGCACGACGACGTCTGCCTGAGCCTGCATCTGGGCCAGCAGTACCGCTGCCGGTTCGAACCGACCCTCGTGGTGGGCATGGCGCCGCGGGCACTCATCGGCGCGGCCAACCTCGCCCGACGCTTCCGCCGTGCCTTCCATACGCTGCTGGCACACTGGCCGGCCGAGGCCCCCTGGGTGCGCTGGCCCCGCCGGTTTGCCGCGCCTGCCGAAGCCGGCCGCCGCTAGGAGAGGCCGGGGCCTGCCGAGTTCGAAGCGGCGAAAACCTGCGGATACAGCAGGGGCAGCTGCAGCACGAGCCAGGGGCTGAAGGCCCACGGGGACAGACGGACGGACTCAGCCAGGGCCAGCGGATCAACCCACTGCCAGTCCATCACCTCATCGGCGGCAGGAATCGGGTCTGCGTCGGCCACCGCGGTGTAGACCGGGCAGATTTCGTGCTCCACGATTCCTGACGCGTCCACTGCCCGGTAACGGAAATCGGGCAGCTTAAGCGTCAGCTGCTCCGGCAACAGGGTCAGCCCCAGTTCCCGCTCCGCGCGCCGGAGCACGGCGTCGGCGGTGGCTTCCCCCGGGCCCGGGTGCCCGCAGAAGGAGTTGGTCCAGACGCCGGGCCAGGTCAGCTTGCCCAGAGCCCGCCGCGTGACCAGCAGCTGGCCGGACCGGTTGAAAACGTGAGTGGAGAACGCCAAATGCAAAGGCGTGTCAACAGTATGCACCGTTGCTTTTTCGTGCGTTCCGACGGGCGTGCCGTCCGGATCCACGAGAACGACCAGTTCCGCGTGTTGCGCCATTTCTCCTCCGTATCTTCTCCGTGTTTACTTTACCTATGGAGACTGAACCCCTGCTTGAACCAGCAATCGGACAAGAGCAGGTGGAGAGTGTCCTGCACAGTTTTTTCGAGCGGGCGAAGCTCCGTGCCGCCAAGCTCAGCCCCAGCTACCTTAGCCTCTGGGAAACGCTGGAGACGTCCACCGTTGGCGGCAAGCGGGTCCGTCCCGGCATCTTGATGACGGCGTACCAGCATCTGGGCGGCACCAACATCAGCGCAGCGGCGCGGGTTGGCGCCGCTTTTGAGCTGCTGCACACGGCGCTGATCATCCACGACGACGTCATCGACCTGGATTTCGTCCGCCGGGGCCACGACAACGTCTCCGGAACCTACCGCTCCCTGGCGGAGACGGCGGGACAGACGCCCGAAGCAGCCCGGCACCGCGGCATGTCGGCCGGCATCATCGCCGGTGACCTGGCCCTGACGGGCGCCTTCCGCATGCTGGACACGGTGGACACCGATCCCGGCACCAGGCAGCGGCTGGCCGGGATCCTGGACGATGCGGTGTTTGCCTCCGCCGCCGGCGAGCTCATCGACGTCGACTTCTCCTTCTCACCCGGCGCCCCGCCGGTGCCCGAGATCCTGGACATGGAACGGCTGAAAACCGCTGTCTACTCTTTCGAGGCTCCGCTGCAGGCAGGGGCTGTGCTCGCCGGAGCGAACGACGACGTCGTTGCCACTCTGGGCGACTTTGGCCGGGACACGGGAATTGCGTATCAGCTCGTTGATGACCTCCTGGGGGTTTTCGGCAAGGAAAGCGCCACGGGCAAGTCAAACCTGAGCGACCTCCGGGAGGGCAAGCGGACCGCGCTGATCTCGCACGCAGCACAGGGACCCTGCTGGGCCGAGCTCTCACACCTGATCGGCTGCCCCGACCTCACCCCCGAAGAAGCGGACCGGGCGCGGGAACTCCTGATCAGCTCCGGGGCCCGCGACTACGCCCGTTCCCTCGCCGAGGAGCACGCCGACCGGGCCCGCGCCCACCTGGACTGCCCGGCCGTTCCGCCCCCGCTGCGTCTGGTGCTCGAACGCATCGTGGCCGGCGCCCTGAACCGGGGCCGGTAGGGAATGGCCGGAGAAACAGGCCTGGACCTGTACAACAGGGTGGCGGTGGAAACGGCGTCGGGAGTTATCCGTTCCTATTCCACTTCCTTTGGGCTGGCCTCGCGGCTGCTGCGTCCCCGAACCCGGCTGCAGATTGAGGCCGTTTACGCGCTGGTGCGGCTCGCGGATGAAATTGTCGACGGCGTGGCAGCGGCCGCGGGCCTTCCGGCGGCGGACGTCGGCCGGGTGCTGGATGCACTGGAAGCCGACACGCGGCAGGCCCTGCGCACCGGCTACAGCGTCAATCTGGTGGTTCACGCCTTCGCCCTGACCGCCCGTGCCACCGGCATCACAGAGGAGCTGACCACGCCCTTCTTCCGGTCCATGCGTGCGGACCTGCTGCGCGCGGAACACACCCAGGCCTCCTTCGACGACTACGTCTACGGGTCCGCCGAAGTCATTGGGCTCATGTGCCTGCTGTGTTTCCTGGACGGCGTCGAGGTCAGCGAGGACCGGGCGAAACGGCTTCGGGAAGGTGCGCAGCGCCTCGGGGCGGCCTTTCAGAAGGTCAACTTTCTCCGCGACCTGGCCGATGACTTCGATGCCCTGGGCCGCAGCTACTTTCCCGGGGTCAGCGTGGGCGCGTTTTCCGAGTCGGACAAACACCGGCTGCTCGATGACATTGACGCTGACCTGCTGGTTTCCGGGGCCTCCATCGCCGAGCTTCCGTCCGCAGCCCGGCCCGCCGTCGCACTGGCCCAGGAGCTCTTTGCAGAGCTCTCCCGCCGGCTGCGGGCCACCCCCGCCGAAGAGCTGCGCAGCACCCGGGTCCGGGTGCCCAACCCCGTCAAGCTGCGCATCGCCGCGCAGATCCTTGCCGTCCACCGCCTCCGCCGGACGGCGCCGCGCGGTTCCTACGCCGGAAGGCAGCCATGACCCGCAGTTCCGCAACGGCACAGCCACGCACCGCCGTCGTCATCGGCGGCGGAATCACCGGACTGGCCACCGCAGCCCTGCTGGCCCGGGAAGGGCTGGAGGTCACCGTCCTGGAGAAGCAGCCCGTGGCCGGCGGGCGGACCGGAACCTGGCAAAGTGCCGGTTTCAGCTTCGACACCGGGCCCTCCTGGTACCTGATGCCTGAAGTCTTTGACCATTTCTTCCGGCTGCTGGGCACCTCCGCGGAGGAACAGCTGGAGCTGGTCCGGCTGGATCCGGGCTACCGCGTCCTCTTTGAAGGTTTCGCCGAGCCGGTGGATATCGCAGCTACCCGCGACGAGAACGTGAAGCTGTTCGAGTCCCTGGAGCCCGGCGCGGGAGCGCGCCTGGAGAAATATTTGGACTCCGCCGTCGACGTCTACGACATGGCCAAGAAGCGCTTCCTGTATTCCACCTTCGCGTCCTTCCTGCCCCTGCTGCGGCCCGATGTGCTGCGGCGCGGCCCCCGGCTGGCCCAGCTGCTGCTGCAGCCGCTCAGTTCCTTTGTGGCGCAAAAGTTCACCGATCCCCGGATCCGGCAGATCCTGGGTTATCCGGCGGTCTTCCTCGGCTCCTCGCCGTTCACCACCCCGAGCATGTACCACCTGATGAGCCGGCTGGACCTGGCCGACGGCGTGCTGTATCCGATGGGAGGCTTCACCCGGCTGATCAGCGTCATATCCGAGCTGGCCCGGGCCGAGGGCGTCACGATCCGCACCGAAACCGCCGTCACCCGGATCCTCACCACGGAACCCGACGCGGGACGTGGCAGCCGGCGTCTGCCCCGGCGGCTCGCCGGCCGGCAGCGCGCCCGGGCCACCGGCGTCGAGTACACCGACGCCGCCGGAGAGCTGCTGAGACTGGAGGCCGACCTCGTGGTGTCCGCCGCGGATCTGCACCACACCGAGACCGCGCTGCTGCCGCGCGAGCTGCAGACCTACCCGGAAAGCTACTGGAAGCACCGCATTCCCGGTCCCGGCGGGCTGCTGCTGCATCTGGGAGTCCGGGGTGAGCTGCCGTCCCTGGCGCACCACACGCTGCTTTTCACCTCGGACTGGAAAGCGAACTTCAGCAAGATCTTCGGCCGGGAAACTTCAGTTCCGGATCCGGCGTCGCTCTACGTGTGCCGGCCCAGTGCGACAGATCCCGGCGCTGCCCCCGAGGGATACGAAAACCTGTTTGTCCTGGTGCCGGTGCCTTCAGACCCCTCGCTGGGTTCCGGCGGGATGGACGGCGGCGGCGATGCGCGGATTGAGGCCATGGCCGACGCCGTCATCGCGCAGATCTCGGCCTGGGCCGGGATCCCCGATCTGGCCGAGCGCATCACCGTCCGCAGGACCGTGGGGCCGCAGGACTTTGTGCAGGACCTGAACTCCTGGCGCGGAACCCTGCTCGGCCCGGCGCACGTCCTGAAACAGAGCGCTTTCTTCCGCGGCACCAACGCCAGCCGCAGAGTGGAGGGGCTGCTGTACGCCGGCGGCTCCACGCTGCCGGGCATCGGCTTGCCGATGTGCCTGATCAGCGCGGAACTGGTGCTTAAACGGCTCCGCGGAGACACCAGCACCGAAGAGCTGCCGGTTCCGGAACCGGCAGCGGATCCGAATTCCGGGAGCCGGTCCTGATGGGGGCGCTCTACCTGCTGCTGCTGCTGGCCTCCATCGGGTGCATGGCGCTGCTGGACCACAGGTTCAAGCTGTTCTTTTTCGCCGATGCCAGGCGCGCGGCGCTGGTCACGGCCATTGGCCTGGTGTTTTTCCTGCTGTGGGACCTCGGCGGCATCGGCCTGGATATTTTCCACCGCGGGGAAACCCCCATCATGCTCGGCATTGTCCTGGCCCCGCACCTGCCCGTTGAGGAGGTCTTCTTCCTGGCCTTCCTCTGCTACCTCACCATGGTGCTCTTCGGGCTGGTATCGCTGGTGCTGCGCACTGCCCGGCGCCGCTCCGGACGGCAGCACACCGGGCGGCAGGAGGTGAAGCGGTGACGTACTGGGCGCTGAACGCCGTCTTCCTGGTTCCGGCCGCGGCCGTGCTGGTTCTCGCCCTGCTGCGCAGGCGCCGCGCATCGGCGGAGTCCGGTGCAACGAAAGCTTCCGGGAAACCCGGGGCACCAGGAGGGAAAGGCATGCCGGCCGCACTGGCCGTCACCGCCGTCGTCCTGCTGGTCCTCACCGCGGTCTTCGACAACGTGATGATCGCCGCGGGGCTGTTCTGGTACAACCCGGAACGGATTTCCGGGGCCTTCATCGGCAGCGCCCCGCTGGAGGACTTCGCCTACGCCCTGGCCGCGGTGCTGCTGCTGCCGGCGCTGTGGGTGCTGCTGGAGAAAAGGCCGAAGGCCCCGGAGCGCGACAGCGCAGAACATAGCGCAGAACGCAGAGCAGAACATAGCGCAGAACACGAGGAGAAGCAGTGAGCACATCAACCCGGACCCCGGGCTCGACGCTGCGGATGCTGCTCGTTTCGTCCCGTCCGCTGTCCTGGGTCAACACCGCCTATCCCTTTGCCGCCGCCTACCTCATCACCACCGGCGGCATCGACCTGGCCTGGGTCCTGGGCACGCTGTACTTCCTGATCCCGTACAACCTGGCCATGTACGGCATCAATGATGTCTTTGACTACGAGTCGGACCTGCACAACCCGCGCAAGGGCGGGGTGGAGGGCGCGGTGCTGGACCGCAGCTTCCACCGGATCACCCTGTGGGCGGCAGTGGCCACCAACGTACCGTTCCTGGTTGCCCTGCTCCTGCTGGGCAACCCGCTGTCCTGGCTGGTCCTCGCCGTCAGCGTATTTGCCGTGGTCGCCTACAGTGCGCCCGGGCTTCGGTTCAAGGAACGTCCGTTTTTGGATTCCCTGACCTCCAGCACGCACTTTGTGTCACCGGCCGTGTACGGACTGGTGCTGGCCGGGGCCGCCTTCACTCCGGGGCTGTGGGCGGTGCTGGGGGCGTTCTTCCTCTGGGGCGTGGCGAGCCAGGCCTTCGGCGCGGTGCAGGACGTGGTGCCGGACCGCGAGGGCGGGATTTCCTCGATCGCCACCGTCCTGGGGGCCAAAGCGGTGGTCCGGTTCGCTGCCGCCGCCTACCTTACCGGCGGGCTGCTGATGCTGCTCACGCCCTGGCCTGCGGTGCTGGGCGGCCTGCTGGCGGTGCCGTACATCCTGAACCTGCTGCCGTTCTGGAACATCCCGGACGCGGACTCGGAGCAGGCCAACGCCGGCTGGAAGCGGTTCCTGAAGCTGAACTTCCTCACCGGATTCCTCGTGACCATGCTGATCATCTGGTACTGGCCGTCCCGGTAGCGCCATCGGGGGAGGGAACACAAGAGCGGCCGGCCCCCGAAGGGACCGGCCGCTCTTGTATCCGGCAGTTGCGCCGGAAGGTTCAGGACTGCCGAAATTACTCGGAAACGCCCACGAACTCAGCCTTTTCGATCGGCGTGGTGTCGCCGGTCGCCAGGTTCAGGCGCAGCTTCTCGCCCAGGGTCGCGTCAACGTTGGTCCAGTACTGGATCGCGGCTTCGCGGATGTGCGGGCGCTTTACGCCGGAGACGGCACCGGTGATCGTTTCGAGGAAACGCTCCTTGGCGGCGTCGTCAAACACCTCGCGGTACAGCGTTCCGGCCTGGCCGAAGTCGCTGTCCTCGGAGTGCAGGGTAGCGGCGGCGCGCACCAGCATGCCGTCGCTCTCCCAGGAACCCTCGCCGGCACGTGCGGCATCGGCTACGGGGCCGCCCAGGGTGTTGGGCGCGTAGACCGGGGTCTCGGGGGAGTTGAAGAAGTGGCGCTGCGCGCCGTCCTGCGAGTAGTTGTTCACCGGAGCCTTCGGTGCGTTCACCGGCAGCTGGTTGTAGTTGGCGCCGATGCGGTAACGCTGTGCATCCGGGTAGGAGAAGATGCGGGCCATCAGCATCTTGTCCGGGCTGGCGTCAATGCCGGGGACCAGGTTCGCGGGGGACAGGGCAACCTGTTCGATCTGCGCGAAGAAGTTCTCCGGGTTCCGGTTCAGGGTGTGGGTACCCACCTTGATCAGCGGGTAGTCCGCGTGCGGCCAAACCTTGGTGAGGTCGAACGGGTTGAACCGGTACGTCTTGGCATCTTCGTACGGCATAACCTGCACGTGCAGGTCCCAGGACGGGAAGTTGCCTTCGGCGATGGCCTCGTACAGGTCGCGGCGGTAGTAGTCGGCGTCGGCGCCGGCAATCTTCTCAGCCTCGGCACCGTTGATCTCGTGGTTGCCCTGGTTGGACGTGAAGTGGTACTTCACCCAGAAGCGCTCACCGGCGGCGTTGATCCACTGGTAGGTGTGCGAGCCGAAGCCGGGCATTTCGCGCCACGACGTCGGGATGCCGCGGTCACCCATCAGGTAGGTGACCTGGTGGGCCGACTCGGGGGAGTTGGTCCAGAAGTCCCACTGCATGTCGGCGTCGCGCAGGCCGGAACCCGGAAGGCGCTTCTGCGAGTGGATGAAGTCCGGGAACTTGATGCCGTCGCGGATGAAGAACACCGGGGTGTTGTTGCCGACGATGTCGTAGTTGCCCTCGGAGGTGTAGAAACGCAGCGCGAAGCCGCGCACGTCGCGCCAGGTGTCGGGGGAGCCCTGCTCGCCGGCAACCGAGGAGAAGCGCTGAACGGTTTCCGTCACGGTGCCCGGCTGGAAGACAGCGGCGCGCGTGTACTTGGAAACGTCTTCCGTTACGACGAATTCACCGAATGCGCCGCCGCCCTTGGCGTGCACAATGCGCTCCGGGATGCGCTCGCGGTTGAACTGTGCCAGCTTCTCGACCAGGTAACGGTCGTGAAGGGCAATTGCGCCGTTGGCGCCGGCGCTCAGTGACTGGTCGTCACTGCCAACCGGAGTACCGGTCTGAGTGGTGGTGAAGTTCGACATACTCTCTCTTTCAATAAGGGGTGGTGCGGTGACGTCAGGAAGCTTTTGCGGCACAGTCGGCGCAGAGCCCGCGGTACAGCACATCCGCAATTTGGATGGTCATGCCGTGGGTGTTTTCCGGCGTCAGGCAGGGCGCGTGCCCCACGGCGCAGTCAACATCCTCGATCCGTCCGCATCCGGTGCAGATCGCGTGGTGATGGTTGTCGTCCACGCGGGTCTCGTACCTGGCCGGGGAATGCGGCGGCTCGATCTTCCGCAGCAGCCCGATTTCGGTCAGGTCCGCAAGGACCACATAGATCGACTGCAGGCTGATGTCGGGAAGCTCGCTGCGCACTGCGGCGGCGACGTCGTCGGCCACAGCGTGCGGCAGATGCTCGACGGCGGTGAGGACCGCCATCCGCTGCTTCGTGACCCGACGGCCGTGGGCACGCAGCGCTCCGGTCCACCTTTCGGTGGCCTCGGTGGGGGCTGCTGTCGATGTCATGCACCCAGCTAACCACTAATTATGAATAATTCATAATAAGACCCCGGGTGGCACACTGGAGGGAGAAGGACAACATGACGGGGAGATCCAGTGGCAAGCATCAAGACCCAGGCGCACCATCAGCGCGTGAGGGTTCGCGAGTACGACGTCGACATCCGCACCTACGGCTCCGGGGCCGCACAGGTGGTGCTGGTGCACGGCATCGGAGCGTCAGGACGGTACTTCTCCCGACTGGTGGAGGAGCTGGCGAAAACTTCCACCGTTCATACCGTGGAAATGCCGGGCTTCGGATCGGCACCCAAACCCGCCCGCGGCAGCCTGGACATGGCCGACTTCGCGGCCGTCACCTGTGATGCCCTGCGTGCCGCAGGCATCGGGCCGGCGCAGTGGGTGGGACATTCGATGGGCTGCCAGGTGGTGACGGAAATGGCGCTGTACGCCCCGGACCTGGTCACTTCCGTGGTGCTGCTGGGGCCAACCATCAACCGCGGCGAGCGCCATGCCGTGCTGCAGGGCGTCCGGCTGGCCCAGGACTGCCTGCGGGAGCCCCCGGCGATCAACTGGATCCTGCTTACCGACTACCTGCGGGCCGGGCCGCGCTGGTACCTGCGCACCATGCCCAAGATGGTGCGGCACCGGCTTGAGGAGCGCATCGGCAAGGTCCAGGCGCCGGTGACGCTGGTCCGCGGAGCACGGGATCCCATTGTGCCCTCCGGCTGGCTGCAGGAGCTGGCGGCCGCCCGGCCCGGGGCCGTGGCCGTGGAACTGCCCCGGCAGCCGCACGTCTGCATGTTCACCGAACCCGCGCAGACCGCTGCGCTGCTGCGGGCAGCCGCGTCTTCCCGGCCGTGACCTTCGCGCACCCGAGGTTCGCGTGCCTGCGCCGCCGGCTGACCCAGGCCCGGGCCTGGGCGGCCGACTACGCGTACGTGGGCTACTGGCAGGTGCACGGGTTCCTCTTCCGCAGGGATCCCTCCGCCTACTTGGCGCCCTCCGACGCCCCGGACGCCCCGGAGACCCCGCGCCGGCCCGTTGTGCTGGTGCCCGGCGTCTACGAGACCTGGCAGTTCCTCCGGCCGCTGGCCGAGGCGCTTTCCGCCCGGGGGCACCCGGTGCACACGGTGGCGCCGCTGGGCTACAACCGCGGCCGGATAGACCGCATGGCACTGCTGGTCCAGCAGTATCTGGTGGAGAAGGACCTCACCGGCGCCGTGGTGGTGGCGCACAGCAAGGGCGGGCTGATCGGCAAGCAGCTGATGCTGCTGCCCGAAGGCGGCCGGCGCGTGGAGCGCATGATCGCCGTCAATACTCCGTTTTCCGGCTCCGTCTACGCGAACTTCTTCATCCTGCCGTCCGTCCGGGCCTTCGCGCCCCGCAACAAGTTCCTCCGCCGGCTGCAGGAGAGCCGGGACGTGAATGCGCGCATCACCTCGGTGTACAGCAGCTTCGATCCGCACATCCCCGGCGGCAGCTATCTGCCCGGCGCCCGAAATATCCAGCTCGAGACCATGGGGCATTTCCGTCCCATCGGCGATCCGCGGCTGCTGGCCGTGCTGGAAGAGGAACTCGAGCGGGAGCTTTAGGAGGCCCCGCGGGCCAGCGCCTGCTCGACGGCGGACTGTACCCCGCCGGTCCACGGCTCCCCGTGGCCGGTCAGCAGCAGCGGGGCGTTGGTTTTGGCCAGCAGATTCAGGGAGGCCAGCGCCTCCGGGCTGTCGGCTGTGGCCGCCCCCGATACGATCTGCGGTCCCTTGGCGCCGGTGTAGGGGTTGAGGGTGACCAGGGAATCGCCGCAGATCAGCACATCCCGCTCCGGATAGTGCAGGGCAACATGGCCCGCGGTGTGTCCCGGCGTGTGGATGATCAGGGGGGCGCCGGGAAGGGCTCCGCCGGAATCCCCATCGAGGCTGTGCACATCGGTCACGCCGCGGACGGTCAGCGCTCCGGCCAGCGTCATGGCCCCCAGATAGGGGACCGACTTGGGGTAGCGCAGCGGATACAGGAACCGGTTGTTTTCATGCTCGTACCGGTAGGGGTGGGCGGCAATGTACCGGTCGGCGTCATGCACCAGGATCGGAGTGCGGAACTCGCGCCTGATCCTGGCGGCCGTGCCCACATGGTCGAAGTGGGCATGTGTCAGCACCAGCGCGGTGACGGACCCTGCCCCGTAGCCCAGCTCCCGAACCGCCCGGGACAGCTCCGGCCACATGCCGGGCAGCCCGGCGTCGATGATGGCCAGGCCGTTGTCATCCTCCACCAGATAGGTGTTGACGTAGGCATGCTCAATGCGGTGGATTCCGTCTGCGACGTTGCGGGTAAACACGTGACCTCCTCGGCAGCTGGGGCAGTTCCGCCTCCATCCTAAGCATGCTTTCTATCCGTGGTGCAGCCTGCGCAGCGGGCCGGGGTAGCGCGTTGGCCGCGGCAGCGCGGACTCGCGCTTAGACTTCTCGGGTGCCCAGACTCCTCGCCGACCTCACTCCGCTGCGCAAAAGCCCGGATTTCCGCCGGCTGTGGACCGGAACGGCCCTCTCCGCCGTCGGTACCCAGCTCACCCTGGTGGCCGTCAGCCTGGAGGTGTACTCGCTGACCTCCTCCAGCTTCTACGTGGGGCTGCTCGGCCTGGTGGGTTTGGTGCCGCTGGTGGTGGCCGGCCTCTACGGCGGCTCGATCGTGGACGCATACGACCGCCGCAAGGTTGCACTCGTCTCCTCCGTGCTGCTGTGGGTGTCCACCATCGGCATTGCCGCTCAGGCCTGGGCCGGGGCGGGCAATATCTGGCTGCTCTACGCCCTGGTGGCGGTCAACGCCGGCGCCGCCGGCCTGAACCATCCGGCGCGCAGCGCCATCATCCCGCGGTTGGTCAGGGCCGAACTGCTGCCGGCAGCCAACGCCCTGAGCATGATTACCTTCGGCCTGGCCATGACCATCGGGCCGCTGCTGGCAGGCGTCCTGGTGGCGCAGGTGGGCTACGGCTGGACCTACACGATCGACGTCGTAACCTTCACCGCTGCACTGTGGGCCGTCTACCGGCTGCCGCCGATGCCTCCCGAGGGGGAAGTGCAAAAGGCGGGGCTGAAATCCGTCCTCGAGGGATTCCGCTTCCTGGCCACCCGCCCGAACATCCGCATGACCTTCCTGGTGGACCTCGCCGCAATGGTGATGGCCCAGCCGCGGGCACTGCTGCCGGCCGTCGGGGCCCTGCTGCTCGGAGGCGGGGCGACCACGGTGGGCGTGCTGCTGGCGGCCACCGCCGTCGGCGCCTTCCTCGCCGGGCTCTTCTCCGGACCTCTTGGTGCGGTGCGCCGGCAGGGGCTGGCCGTGCTGTGGTCGGTGGTTGCCTGGGGGCTGTCCGTGTCGGCCTTCGGTGCGGTGGTGGTCATGGCGGGCCGCAACGGCGGCGACGATCCGAGCGCCTGGCTGATACCGGCAGCGGTTGCCATGGGCTGCGCCGGTATTGCGGACTCGGTCAGCGGCGTCTTCCGCTCCACCATCCTGCAGTCAGCAACGCCGGACGCGATGCGCGGCCGGCTGCAGGGGGTGTTCGTCGTCGTCGTAGCCGGCGGGCCCCGCCTGGGCGACCTGGTAGCCGGCGTCGACGCGTCCTTCCTGGGCGAAGGCTGGGTGGCGGTGATCGGCGGGCTGGTGTGCGTTGCGCTGGTGGGGGTCCTGGCCCGTTGGCAGCCGCAGTTCGCCCGTTACGACGCCCGCCACCCGGAGCCGTAGCAGCCGCACTGGCGATCCCGCAGGCCCGGGGTCCCGTAAACGGACAACGCTTTCAGCCGCGGAACGAAGCGGAACAAGCCGGGTATATGAAGCGTTGAAATCGATGGATAGACTGACGTTTCGCGGATCCGGTCATCTTCGGGGTGCCGCTTGGGGCTCCCGGTGCAGATCCGCTCAGGAAGGAACCTCACGTGCATCAACACTTCAACGGTTTGAAGACCGCCGCGCTGTTCGGAGTGCTCTTCGCCGTGCTGCTGGGCATCGGCGCCCTGCTCTCGAGCGGAACCGGAAGCCCCACCTTCATCTGGGTCTTCCTGTTCATCGGGCTGGCCACCACTGCCTACAGCTACTGGAACAGCGACAAGCTGGCCATCCGCGCCATGCACGCCGTTCCGGTCACCGAGCAGCAGGCTCCGGAAATGTACCGGATTGTCCGCGAGCTTTCGGCACGCGCCAACCAGCCCATGCCCCGGCTCTACATCTCGCCGACCATGGCACCCAATGCCTTCGCCACCGGCCGCAACCCGCAGCACGCCGCGGTCTGCTGCACCCAGGGCATCCTGGCCCTGCTGAACGAGCGTGAACTGCGCGGCGTCCTGGGCCACGAGCTCATGCATGTCTACAACCGCGACATCCTCACGTCTTCGGTGGCTGCCGCCATCGCCGGCGTGATTACCTCGCTGGGCCAGTTCCTGCTCTTCTTTGGCGGAGGTGACCGCCGCAACGCCAACCCGCTGGCCATGATCGCCATGGCCATCCTGGCTCCCTTTGCCGCCTCGCTGATCCAGATGGCCATCGGCCGGACCCGGGAATACGACGCCGACGAAGACGGCGCCAAGCTCACGGACGATCCGCTGGCGCTCGCGTCCGCGCTGCGCAAGCTTGAAACCGGCACCCAGCGCGCACCGCTTCCCGACACCGACCAGAAGCTGGCAAACGCAGCGCATCTGATGATTGCCAACCCGTTCCGGAACGGCGTCCGCGGCCTGCTCGCCACCCATCCGCCCATGGCAGACCGCATCCGGCGGCTGGAAAACATGGCCGGCCGTCCCCTGGGGTCCTGACCCGCTCCGGTTTGGGCGGACAGGCCGGGTAGGGTCGGTTCCATGCGTTTGATACTGATCCGGCACGGACAGACTCCGTCCAATATTGACCACTTCCTGGATACGGCGGTTCCCGGCCCGGGGCTGACCGAGCTGGGGCTGGCGCAGGCCGCGGCCCTGCCCAAAGCCCTGGCCGGGGAACCGATCGATGCCGTGTACGCCTCCAATCTGGTGCGGACCCAGCTCACCGCCGATCCGCTGGCGGCGGCCCTGGGCCTGCCGGTGGAAGTGCGCGAGGGCCTGCGCGAGGTGTCCGCCGGAAGCCTGGAAATGCGCAATGACCGGGACGCGATCATTGCGTATCTGAAAACCGTGTACAGCTGGGTTCAGGGCGACCTGGACGTGCATATGCCCGGCGGGCCCAACGGCCGCGAGACCTTTGACCGGTTCGACGCCGTTGTCGCCGAGCTGCGGGCAGCCGGGCACAGCACGCCCGTTGTCGTCAGCCACGGCGCCATGATCCGCGCCTGGTGCACGGCCCGGGCTGCAAACGTGGAACCTGACTTCATCGTGGACAACGCGCTGAGCAACACCGGCGTGGCGGTGATGGAATCGGCGGACGACGACGGCGGGGGAACCCCCGGCCCCTGGAACCTGCTTACCTGGATGGGTGAGGCGGTGGGCGGCCGCCAGCTGCGTGACTACGGCGAGGACGGCCCCGCCGGCGAGGATGTGAAGCTCTAGGACAGCGTGGCCTACTCGGGATTCGCCCGCTGGTAGCTGGTGCAGGTTTCGAAGAATTCCCGGAGCTTTGACGAATCTCCGAGCTTGGCCGGTTCGATCACGGAATCGGCGACAGTCTCCGGGGACGCGTGGTAGGCCGCAACGGCGGGCAGGGTCGGATACTTCTCCAGTTCGCTTACCGCATGGGCCGTCCGTTGCCGGTCTCCGGCGTCCTCGGCCTTGACGTACTCGCCCATCCAGGCGCACAGCCAGTACTCGGAGACTCCAACGTCATACACACCCTCCTCAATTACGGCATCAGGGGGAAGGGAATCGGTCCGGAAGTCTTCAGGGGACCAGACAGCGCCGTCCGGCAGTTTTTCGGAGAACCGTTCGCGGGCCGCCAGGACCGCTGCCGGGATTTCGTCCACGCCCGTGAAGGAAGACGTTGGTGCGGGCAGGGAGCCGGCGGCCGGCACCCCGGCAGGCTCCGATCCCTCGATGTAGCCGAACTCCACTGCCCCGGCATCCGGTTCAGCCTGCCCCTGACCGGCGGACGGTGAACCGCAGCCTGCCGCTGCGGCCACCCCGGTGAGGAGCAGCGCTGTAAGAAGACGCTGGTGGGCTTTCATGGTTCCCCGTTCCCGGTGCAGGCCCGGCGGCCGCCCCTAGCGGAAGTGTAACCGCGAGGCACCTCACCTGCAGCCGCAGGCAACGACGACGGCGCCGCACCCCGCCAAGGGGAGCGGCGCCGTCGTCGTCGTTCTGCTGCTGCCGGAGGGCAGCCGCAGAAGGCCTAGCGGTAGTTGATGAACTGCAGATCCACGTCCAGGTCCGCACCCTTGAGCAGTGCCATGGTGGCCTGCAGGTCGTCGCGGGACTTGGAGGTCACGCGCAGTTCGTCGCCCTGGATCCGGGAGTTCACGCCCTTGGGGCCCTCGTCGCGGATGATCTTGTTGATCTTCTTGGCCTGGTCCTGGGCGATGCCTTCCTTCATGGAGGCTTCGATCCGGTATTCCTTGCCGGAGGCGAAGGGCTCCCCAGCGTCCAGTGACTTCAGCGAAATGCCGCGCTTGACCAGCTTGGACTGCAGGACGTCCAGGACGGCCTTGACGCGTTCCTCGGAGTTGGCCTTCATGAGGATGTTCTCGCCGCTGAAGTCCACCTCGGCGCCGACACCCTTGAAGTCATAGCGCTGGGACAGCTCCTTCTGCGCCTGGTTCAGGGCGTTGGCAACTTCCTGTTTGTCGATCTTGCTCACAACATCAAATGATGACTCGCTGGCCATGTGCGCTCCTTGCAGTAGTTTTTCTCCTGCATCCAGCCTAGTAGCTCCGGGCATCAGTGGCAGCCCTCACAGGTTGCACTCAGGCTACGCCGGGAGTTGTCCCATCTTTCCCGGCAACAGTATTGGGGTGACCACCACAGGAAAGAACACGGAAGACCCCCGCCCGAGACGCACCCACATGAACCGGCTGCGCACCGCGGCGGCGGGGTCCGTTCTGGCAGCGGTATCCATTACGGGAGTCGGCGCCGCAGCCGCCCCGGCCTCCGCCGCAGAACTGCGGTCATTCCTGACACCGCTGGACCGTCCGGGAGAAGCCGCCGGCTCGCCCGGCAGCGACGCGGACCGGGGGAAATCCGATGCAGGCAGGCTGCTGGGAATCCGTGAAGACCTGGCAAACGCGGTTGCCTGGGGGTCCGTGACCCAGCAGCAAGCCGACCGGTTCTACGCCCAGATGCAGTCCCGGATCGCGCGGGGGCTGTAGCTCGGAAGCTCGCCGGCCCGGGCCGGAAAAACCCTTTGGGCCCCCGATTCGTATCTTGGGCAAAAGTTCTGTAAAGTTGTTTAGGCCGCAGTCGCTTGCGGCGGTCTTCTTCACTGAAGATGTTCGGCAGATTACCCGAGCGGCCAAAGGGGGCTGACTGTAAATCAGCTGGCAACGCCTTCACTGGTTCGAATCCAGTATCTGCCACCGAACAGGGAAAACCCGCTCCGCCAGGAAACTGGCCGGGGCGGGTTTTTTCGTGCCCGGGAGCAGGCCGGTGCCTTCACCGCTCAGCGAACATGTAGAGACATCTCCACCGACGCCGGATAGCGTTGGGGGATGGCAACTATCGACATCACCGAGGCAACGTTCCCCGAGACCATTGAGGAAAACGACATTGTGTTCGTGGACTTCTGGGCGGACTGGTGCGGCCCGTGCAAGCAGTTCGCGCCGGTGTACGACGCCGTTTCCCAGCAGCACGAGGACATCACCTTTGCGAAGGTGGACACCGAAGCAGAGCAGGGACTGGCAGCTGCCGCAGGCATCACTTCCATCCCCACGCTGATGGCTTTCCGCGAGAAGGTCCTGGTCTTTTCCCAGCCCGGCGCGCTCAACGCCTCCCAGTTCAGCGAACTGGTGGAAGCGGTCAAGGGACTGGACATGAAGGGCGTTCACGAGCAGATCGCCGCGCAGGAAAACGGACAGGCCGCCGCAGGTTCGGACGGACAGGCGAGCTAGCCCTCCTCCTTTTACCCGTGGACGCAGGTCCACCCTGACGGACATCAAGGCCGTGCAGATCCCGGACGGGGCCTGCACGGCCTTTTTATGTGCTCCGCTACCCTGTTCCCGGTTCCCCCGGCAGCGGTAGGGTCATACCAACCTTGAGCGGAGCCGGGGCGTGCCGGCCATGCCGGCGGAGACCGGACGCCCGCGAGGCTCACAGTCAATGACGATTAGAGCGAGGCGAGAACCCATGAGCGGAAACCGCGCAGTTGCCTACATCGAGCCCGGTGTAGTGGAAGTGCAGGACATCGACTATCCCACGTTCGAACTACGGGACGGCCCCGGGGTCAACCCGGCGAATATCGGCCGCAAGGTGCCGCACGGCGCCATCCTGAAAGTCGTAACAACCAATATCTGCGGATCGGATCAGCACATGGTCCGGGGCCGCACCACTGCGCCGCCCAACCTGATCCTGGGGCACGAGATCACCGGGGAGATTGTGGAAACCGGTCCCGACGTCGAGTTCCTCTCCGTGGGAGACCTCGTGTCGGTGCCGTTCAATATTTCCTGCGGACGCTGCCGGAACTGCAAGGAACGGAAGACCGGGATCTGCCTGAACGTCAATCCGGACCGGCCCGGCAGCGCCTACGGATACGTGGACATGGGCGGTTGGGTGGGCGGCCAGGCCGAATATGTCCTGGTGCCGTACGCGGACTGGAACCTGCTGCGGTTCCCGGACAAGGACCAGGCGATGGAGAAAATCCTGGACCTGACGATGCTCTCCGACATCTTCCCCACCGGTTACCACGGAGCCATCACGGCGGGAACCCGGGTGGGGTCCACGGTGTACGTTGCCGGCGCCGGCCCGGTGGGGCTGGCCGCGGCTGTAAGCGCGCAGCTGCTGGGCGCCGCCGTCGTCATCGTCGGGGACCTCAACGAGGAACGCCTGGCCCAGGCCCGCAGCTTCGGCTGTGAAACGGTGGACGTGTCCAAGGGTGATCCCAGAGACCAGATCGAGCAGCTGCTCGGGGTGCCCGAAGTGGACTGCGCGGTGGACGCCGTCGGCTTCGAAGCGCGCGGACACGGGGACGGCGCGGCGACGGAAGCGCCCGCAACGGTGCTGAACTCCCTCATGGACATCACGGCGGCAGGCGGCGCCCTGGGCATTCCCGGCCTGTATGTCACCGGGGATCCGGGAGGCATTGACGAGGCCGCCAAGGTGGGCTCGCTGTCCCTGAATCTCGGGGCGGGCTGGGCGAAGTCGCTGTCCTTCACCACGGGACAGTGCCCGGTGATGAAATACAACCGGGACCTGATGATGGCGATCCTGCATGACAAGGTGCAGATCGCGAAGGCCGTGAACGCGACGACCATCAGCCTGGACCAGGCGCCGGAGTCGTACCGGGAGTTCGACGCCGGGGTAGCCCGGAAGTACGTCATCGATCCGCACGGCATGGTGCGCAACTAGCGTTCTCCGCACCACAGCAGAGCCCAAGGGCCGGAACCGCACGGTTTCGGCCCTTGGGCTGTGTTCGGCGAGGTGGTGGCTTCCGCTGCTTCCGGGCCGGGACGTACAGTCGACTAACCGGGATTCCCGCCGTATCCGAGGCCCCGGAGGCCCTCCACACACTCACCGCTGCAGCGTTGGAAACGGGGATGTCATGTCCGCTCGCGTGCCTGCCGATTACCACCACATACTTCCCGCTCCGCCCCTGGCCGGGGGAGTCCGGCCGTGAACGGGGCCGATACCGCCTGGGTCCTCATCTGTGCAGGCCTTGTCCTGTTCATGACTCCGGGCCTGGCGCTCTTCTACGGAGGCATGGTCCCGGTCCGGAATGTCCTGACCATGATGATGCAGAACATCATTCCGCTGGGGATCATTACCCTCACCTGGGTGCTGGTGGGCTACACGCTGGCCTTCAGCAACAGGGGCAACTCCCTGGTCGGGGAATTCGACGCGTTCGCCCTCATTGACGTGGAGACCCCGCAGTTCCATACGGTCGCGGCGGGGGTAACCATTCCGGCGCTCGCCTTTGTGGCGTATCAGATGATGTTTGCCATCATCACCCCGGCACTGCTGACGGGAGCAACGGCGGGCCGGCTGAAATTTGCCGGCTGGACCGTGTTCCTGGCAGCCTGGTCCATCCTGGTCTACCCCCAGGTCGCCCGCTGGCTGTGGCATCCGAAGGGATGGCTTGTGCAGCTGGGCGCCCAGGACTGGGCCGGCGGAATGGTGGTGCACGCCTCCGCGGGAGCCGCTGCCATCGCTGTGCTGTTGGTGGTGGGACGGCGCCACGGCTGGCCGAATCTAAAGACATCCCCGAACAACCTGCCGCTGATGCTGGTGGGTGCCGGAATCCTGTGGTTCGGCTGGTTCGGGTTCAACGCCGGAGACGGGCTGCAGGCAAACGAGATTGCCGCCCAGGCGCTGATCAACACCCACGTGGCCGGCGGCGCGGCGATGCTGACCTGGCTCCTGGTGGAACGGCTCAGCAGCGGCCACTCCACCCTCGTTGGCGCGGCGTCCGGTGCCATCGCGGGGCTGGCAACCATCACCCCCTGTGCAGGGTTCGTGGGCACCGGGGCCGCCCTGCTGATTGGGCTGATCGCCGGATGCGTGTGCTGCTTCGCGGTGCGAATCAAGCACGTCCTGCACTACGACGACGCCCTGGACGTTATTGCCGTCCATTTTGTCGGCGGGGTGCTCGGCTCGCTGCTTCTGGGGTTCTTTGCAGACAGCTCCGTCAACGCGGTCAGCGAGGACGGGGTCTTCACCGGCGGCGGGGGAGTGCTTCTCTGGCACCAGGTGGTCGCAATTGTCTGCGTGGTGCTGTTCAGCTTCATCCTGAGCTGGGTTATCGCCCTCATCATCAGCCACACAATGGGGCTGAGGGAATCCGGTCCGGAACAGGAGGACCTGGACCATGTCCAGCAGGGAGCCTCCGGCTACGCACTGAGCGGGATCACCTCACGCCCGACGGCCAGCGGCCGTGCCGCCGAGGAAGGCCTTTACGCGGGCAGGAATACGGACAGCCGCATCGGTCCGCCGGAGTACGTGCTCAGCGCCGTGGTGGACACGAACCGCATCGACGGCCTTCGCGATGCGCTGCTGATGGCCGGAGCCCGGTCCCTGGAGCTCGCCGAAGCGGCGGTCTACACCGGGACGGTGCGGACCGAGAACTTCCGCGGCCGGAAACGGAAGCTGGATTTCGACGACCGGCTCCGGGTGCTCACCGCCGTCGACCGCGACCATGAGGAAGCTGTCGCGGCGGTGCTCAAACGCTTCGGGGCGGAACCGGAATCCATCTACCGGCTGCCGGTCTCCCCGCCCTGAGACAGGAACCAGCCCCGCGCCGGGTTGCCGACCCCGGGCACCGTCCGGGCAGCCTCGGGCCGGGCGGCCCACTGGACGCTGTTGGCCAGGACCCGCTGAATCTGCGGATGGTGGTAGACCGGATAGTCCTGGTCGCCGGGGCTGAAGTAGAAAATCCTGCCGTTGCCGCGGGAAAACGTGACTCCGGAACGGAAAACTTCCCCGCCCTCAAAGGAACTGATGAAGATCAGGTCATCGGGTTCGGGGATGTCGAACAGCTCCCCGTACATTTCCTGCTGGGGGATGACGATGGGGCTTTCCACGCCGGCGGCAATGGGGTGGGAAGGCTTGACCGTCCAGACAAGCTCCCGTTCGCCGTCGTTCCTCCACTGCAGTGAGCAGCTGGTGCCCAGCAGCTTGGTGAAGATCTTCGAGAAATGTCCCGAGTGCAGGACCACCAGCCCCATTCCGGCCAGGACCTGGCGGTGGACGCGTTCCACGACGGCGTCGCTCACGTCAGCGTGGGCGCGGTGCCCCCACCACAAAAGGACGTCGGTTTCCGCCAGCCGGTCTTCGGTGAGGCCGTGTTCATCGTCGGCCAAGGTGGCCGTGCCGATTTCAGCCGCCGGAAAGTACCCGGAAAGCCCTGCCTTGACGGCGCCGTGGATCCCGTCCGGATACATCGCAGCCATGGTGGCCGGTTCATTATGTTTCTCGTGGACGCCCTCGTTCCACACGAGGATCCGGAGCTTGTCGTCAAATGTCACTACATCATCACCTCGCGGTACAGCGCTGCTGATTGGTAACAGGCATCGATGACCCGGGCCCGGGTCAGGGCAAGCGAGCCGTCGTGTTGTCCCCATACTGCCTCACCGGCCCGGATGGTGGCGATAAAACTGTCCACCACGGCCAGGTGCGCGAGGCCCGGGTGCGCCACGGGTGCGTAGTCCGCGTTCACGCCGCCCTTTTCGGTGAAAACCCGCAGGTCCGCCACCGGGGTGTTGGACGCTCCCACGGCACGCAGCTCGGCGCCGCCGTCGGTGCCGTACACAGTGAAATCCATCAGATCGTCCGTTTCGCGGTAGGTCGCCCAGCCGGCCTCCAGCAGGAGCGTGCCGCCGCCCTCGAGGCGGATGAACGCCGAAGCGAAGTCCTCGACGTCGAAGGCCAGCTTGGTGTCGCGAGCCGTGTAGCTCGCATTCCCGCCCCTGCCCCGCGGACCCAGCTCCGAGTAGGCCGAGGCCGAGACCGACAGGACCTTCGGTTCGCCCAGCAGATGGAGGGCGTAGTCGAGCACGTGCACCCCGATGTCCGCCAGCGGCCCGCCGCCGGCCATGTCCTTGCTGGTGAACCAGCTGCCCAGCATGGGAATGCCCTGCCGGCGCAGCCAGGACGCTTTGGCGTAGTAGGGCCGGCCCAGTTCCCCGGCGTCGATGATCTGCTTCAGCGCCTGGATGTCGCCGCGCAGCCGGTGGTTGAAGGCCACGTCCAGCACCCGCCCTGCCCGGCGGGCGGCGTCGACCATCTGCTGGCCTTCGTCACCGTTGCGGGCAATCGGCTTTTCGCTGAGCACGTGAAGCCCCCGGCCGAGCGCTGCGACGGCGATCGGGGCGTGCAGGAATGTCGGTACCGCCACGCTGACGGCGTCGAGGTCCTCCAGCTCCAGCAGCTCTTCCCAGCCGGCGAAGGCGTCCCGAATCCCGTACCGGCCCTGCAGCTCGGCCAGAAGCTCCGCTTCCATGCCGGCCAGCGCCACGACCTCCACCCCGTCAATCGCCTGATAGGCCTTGATGTGCTGTTGTCCCGCCCAGCCAATGCCGATGACTCCAACCCGGAGGACCTGCCGGTCAGTGTGCTGCTCATTCAAGTGAAGGGTTCCTTTGCTGTTGGCCTCACGGGGATGCGGACGCAGTAACGGAAACGTTGGGGGAAGCCTACGTCATTGGTGCCCCGGCCCGCCCCCTCCTTAGCGGCGCCGGTGATCTTCGGGCGTCAGCCGCGGCCCGAAGGCCTGCTTCCGGAAACCGCTCAGCACCAGGAGGCGGACCACGCGCTGCCGGTGGCCCAGCCACGGCTGAAGCAGAGCCAACATGCCGGCGTCATCGGTCCGGCGTCCGGTGAGGGCCTCGCCCACAAACGCCGCCAAATGGTAGTCGCCAACGGAGACCGAATCGGGTGCGCCGTGCGTGCGCTGCGTGATTTCGGCGGCACTCCACGGCCCGATCCCCGGGATCGAACACAGACGAGCCGTCAGATCCGGGCCCAGCGGCGCCCCGGATAGCCGCTCCAGGCCGGAGGCGACGGCGCAGGCGCGCAGGATGGTGGCCGAACGGTGGGAATCCACTCCCGCACGGTGCCACTCCCAGCTCGGGATCCGCCGCCAGCCGGCTGCCGAGGGCGGAACCGTCAGCCCCGGCGGGACAGGACCCGGCGCAGCGGCGCCGTGCCTGGTCACCAGATAGCGCCAGGAGTAGTAGGCCTCCATGGCAGTGACCTTCTGCTCCAGGACCACGGGGACAATGCTGTCCAGCATCCGTCCCGTGCTGGGCAGGCGCAGGCCGGGGTTGCGGCGGCGCACTTCGGCCAGCGCCGCGGGGAGGGTGGCGGTGAAGCCGGGCTCGTCGAATCCTGTCCAGTCATCCCGGTCACCGAGCAGGGCCGGCACGCCGGCCAGGGCGTAGTCGGCGCCCGGGCCCCAGGCCCGCGCCAGAATCCGGGCGCCCGGCGCCGGAGCGGGCTGCTCGGAAAGGGCGAGGGACGCATTGCCCCCGGGCGTTGAAAAGGCGAGCCACGCGACACCGCGGCCAAGGCGCACCGACGGGTCCTTGGAGCCGTGTGCCAGGATTCCCAGCGAACTGGCCAGTGAAAAGGGCCGCTCGGATTCCCACAGCAGCGACAGGGCACCTGATGCGGCGGGCACTGCGGCCGGGGATGTTCCAGCGGAGATTCGGGCGGACGTTCCAGGGGAGGACACCGGCACGGACAACGACATATCTCCATCGTCGCACGCACTGCCGACACCCGGGTCCGGAAGCGAAAGGCACCGGTGTGGCTTTTGCTACGCCGCGTTCCGGGGAAAGCTGGACGGCGGGGACCGAACAAGTAACGTGTTGCACATGAAGTATGCAGAGACTGTCCTGGACCTGATCGGCAAGACTCCGCTGGTGAAGCTGCACAACGTCACCGACGGTCTGGCGGCCACCGTGCTGGTGAAGCTGGAGTACCTCAACCCGGGCGGATCGATCAAGGACCGCATTGCAGTTCGGATGATTGAGGCGGCCGAACGCGAGGGCAAACTGAAGCCCGGCGGCACCATCATCGAGCCCACCAGCGGCAACACCGGCGTCGGGCTCGCCCTCGTGGCCCAGCAGAAGGGCTACCGCTGTATTTTTGTCACTCCGGACAAGGTGGGACTGGAAAAGCGCGACGTGCTGCGGGCCTACGGCGCCGAAGTGGTGGTGACGCCGACGGCGGTTGCTCCGGAAAGCCCCGACTCCTACTACGGGGTCTCGGACCGCCTGGTGCGGGAGATCCCCGGCGCGTACAAGCCGGACCAGTTCTCCAACCCCGCAGCTCCGGCGAGCCACTACGAGACCACCGGACCGGAGGCCTGGCAGGACACGGACGGACGGGTGACCCACTTTGTGGCCTGCGCCGGCACCGGCGGCACCATCACCGGAACCGGACGTTACCTGAAGGAAGTCTCAGCGGACCGCCCGTCCGGACCCGTCCGCATTATTGCCGCGGACCCGGAGGGATCGGTCTATTCCGGCGGCACCGGACGCCCCTACTTTGTGGAGGGCGTGGGGGAGGACATGTGGCCGGACAACTATGATCCCTCCGTCCCGGACGAAGTTGTTGCCGTCAATGACACGGAGTCCTTCGCGATGACCCGCCGCCTGGCCCGCGAGGAGGGCCTGCTGGTGGGCGGTTCCTCCGGCATGGCTGTAGTGGCTGCGCTGCGGGCGGCCCGGGACCTGGGGCCAGACGACGTCGTCGTGGTCCTGCTGCCGGACAGCGGACGCGGGTACATGGGCAAGATCTTCAATGACGAGTGGATGCGTTCCTACGGCTTCCTCCAGGGGCCCGAACAGGAGTCCGCGGTGCGCGACGTCCTGGCCACCAAGGACGGCTCCCTGCCGGACCTGGTGCACACGCATCCGAACGAGACGGTGCTGGACGTCATCAACATCCTCAACGAATACGGGGTTCCCTGCATCCCGGTGCTGTCCCAGGAGCCGCCGGTTCGCATCGGCGAGGTCCTCGGCTCGGCCGACGAGCGCTCGCTGACGGAAAAACTGTTCCGCGGCGAGGCCAAGCCCACGGACAGCATTTCCGAACATATGGGCCCGCAGCCGGCCATGGTCGGTGCCGGGGACTCGGTGGCCGCGGCCAAGGAGAAACTGCAGGAGCACGACGCCGTCATGGTCACCTCCGACGGTGCTCCCGTGGGAATACTGACGCGGCATGACCTGCTGTCCTACATGAGCATCTAGCCGGCGCACCGAGCAGCCACCGAGCAGCCACCGAGCAAGCACCAAGCCAGCAGCAAGCAAGGAGCAAACCATGAGTGAAGGCTTTAACACCCGCGCCATCCATGCGGGCCAGACTCCCGATCCGACCACCGGCGCAGTGATTCCCGCGCTGTACCAAAGCACCACCTACGCGCAGGACGGCATCGGCAAGTTGCGCAACGGCTATGAATACGGCCGCGGCACCAATCCCACCCGCGACGCACTGCAGAAGCAGCTCGCCGCGCTTGAGGGCGGGGCGCACGCCTATTCCTTCAGCTCCGGCCTCGCGGCCGAGGACGCGCTCATCCGTGCGCTGCTCGCGCCGGGTGACCACATTGTGCTCGGCAACGACGCCTACGGCGGCACCTACCGGCTGATCAACAGGGTCCTGGCCGGCTGGGGCATCACCAACGCGGCAGTGGACATGTCCGACGTCGGAGCCCTCACTGCAGCCATCGCCGCCGGCAACACCAAGATGGTGTGGCTGGAAACGCCGTCGAACCCGATGATGAAGATCTCCGACATCGCAGCGGTTGCGCAGGCCGCGCACGACGCCGGGGCCTGGCTGGTGGTGGACAACACGTTCGCCTCGCCGTACCTGCAGCAGCCGCTGTCCCTGGGCGCGGACATCGTGGTGCACTCCACCACCAAGTACATCGGCGGGCACTCGGACGCGGTGGGCGGTGCGGTAATCCTGAACGACGGCGACGCCGCAGAGAAGATCGGGTTCATCCAGTTCGCCGTAGGCGCGGTGTCCGCTCCGATGGAAGCCTGGCTGACCACGCGGGGACTGAAGACCCTTGGCGTACGGATGGACCGGCACTCCTCCAACGCGATGGCCGTGGCCCGGTGGCTGCAGGACCAGCCGGCCGTGGAGAACGTGCTCTACCCGGGGCTGGAAGACCACCCCGGCCATGACCTCGCCAAGGCCCAGATGAAGGACTTCGGCGGGATGGTCTCCGTGTCCTTCAAGGGCGGGGAAGCCGCGGCTCGCACGGTCGCGGAGTCCACCCGCGTGTTCACGCTGGCCGAGTCCCTGGGCGGGGTGGAGTCCCTGATGAACTACCCGTCCGAGATGACGCACGCCTCCGTGAAGGGCACCGAACTGGCCGTGCCGGAGAACCTGCTGCGCCTTTCCGTGGGGATCGAGGATCTCGAAGACCTGATTGCCGATCTGGAGCAGGCCCTGGGCCGGCTGTAGCAGGAGCTTCTTCGGTTGCCCGGCTGCTTCTAGCGGCGGCCGAAGAAGCGCCGCCGGGCCTTGGGCTCACGCTCCTGGAAGAACCTGCTGCTCTGCGGAAGCCAGAGCAGCAGCACACACACCAGCAGCACCAGGCCGACGGCAATCAGCGCCGGGCCGCGGAACAGCAGTGGGATTCCGACAATGACCCCCACCGTGGTGAGGGTTTCCCGCGCGCTGCGCTTCCCGGCCCGCAGCCGCAGAACACAGAACCCGATCACCGCCGCCACAGCCAGGACCACGGCCCCCAGCGCCGTCAGCGCGGCTCCGTCGCGGTGCTGGGTGCCGGCGGAAACAATGAAGGATGCTCCGGCCACCGCCACCAGTGCGGCGGCGGCGAGCCAGGCGGCGGACGCCGCACGCATGATGCCGGGCAGCGGCGGCCGCGGGGTGCCGCCTGCCGGGCGGCGTCGTACAGGGCGGGTCACCGGCGGTCAGCCACCACGGGCGTCCGGGTTTCGGTGTCGTAGCGGTAAACCTCCCGGCCTCCGATCCACACCGTCAGCGCCCGCTGCATGACATCCAGCGGATCACCGCTCCAGAGCACTACGTCGGCGTCCTTGCCGGGTTCCAGCGACCCGATCCGGTCGCCCAGTCCCAGGACCCGGGCCGGGTTAATGGTGACGGAACGCAGCGCTGTTTCCCGGTCCAGTCCTTCCTTCATCGCCAGGGCGGCCTGGTAGATGAGGAAGTTGATCGGCACCACGGGGTGGTCGGTGATGATGGAGATTTCCACGCCGGCATCGGCCAGCTTGCCCGGGTTTTCCAAACTGCGGCGGCGCAGCTCCACCTTGGAACGGGTGGTGAACAGCGGGCCGATCAGGACCGGCACGCCGCGCTCGGCCAGCACATCGGCCAGCAGATGCGCCTCGGTGCCGTGGTCCAGGACCAGGTCGTAGCCGAATTCATCGGCCAGGCGCAGGGCGGTGCCGATGTCGTCGGCGCGGTGGGCGTGCTGGCGCCACGGAATTTCCCGGCGCAGCACCATGGCGAGGGCGTCGAGCTGCGGGTCGCGGGCGTCGTCGTCGTCCTTGCCCATGTAGTTCTGCGCGTCCATGAACGCCTTGCGGATGACCAGTGCGGTGCCCAGCCGGGTGGAAGGAGTTTGCTTCTTGTCGCTGTAGACCCGCTTGGGATTCTCGCCGAGGGCGGACTTCAGGCCGCTGGGGGAGCGGAGGACCATTTCCTCCACGTACCGGCCGTGGGTGTGCAGGGCAACGGCGAGGCCGCCGATGGGATTGCCGGAGCCGGGGTTGATGTTCACGGCGGTAACGCCGCCGGCGAGGGCATCGTCGAAGCCCGCGTCCTCGGGGTTCACGCCGTCTATCGCCCGCACTCCCGCCATCACGGGATCGGTCATTTCATTGGTGTCATTGCCGGCCCAGCCTTCACCCTCCTCATGGACGCCCAGATGGGTATGGGCGTCCACCAGCCCGGGCAGCAGCCACTTGCCGCCGGCGTCGAGGACCTCGGCGTCCTCCGGCACCCTCACGTCGGGGCCGAGCTCCGCGATCCGGCCGTCCGCCACCAGGAGCGTCCCGGTGAAGGGCGGTGCGGTGACGGGGACAATGCGGGCGTTAATAATGGCCAAAACGGGTGCGGGCATGAGCAACCTTCCGGGGTCTGATCGGGTGCGCCCAGCCTATCCTGCACCGCCGGCAGGCCGGGCAGGCACGCCCCGCCGGTAGACTTGCACAAGTAAATAATCTGAGCTGGCTGTAGTGCAGGGAGAATCATGGGCCTGAAGACCCGATCCGGGATGGTCCGGCTGGCAGCGACTCTGGCAGCTCTTGTTGCCGCAGCAGTCATGGTCACCGCGGCGTTTGTTATTTCACCTCGGCACGGGCTGGATTTCAGCGTCTACCTCTCCGGCGGCCAGAGCGTTATCGACGCCGGCGGCCAGCTGTACACGAAGGAGCTGCAGTACCGCGAGGGCAGCAGCCTCCTCTTCACCTATCCGCCGTTCTCGGCGCTGATGTTCGCGGTCCTTGCGCCCTTCGGGCAGAACCTTGGCCTGAATATTTTCACCGGGATCTCAGTGCTGATCGCCGCCGCCACAGCAGTGCTCGGCGTGCGCCATGCCTTCGGAAAGCGCAGCGTGCAGGCCGTCCTGACAGATCCCCGGCTGCGTCCGCTGGCCCTGGCCGGCGTCGGTTTTGTGCTGCTCCTGGGTCCCTGGCGGGAAACCATGGCTTTCGGCCAGATCAACATCCTGTTGTTCGGCCTGATCCTTGCCGACTTCCTGATCAAGCGGGACAGCTGGCCCACCGGGCTCCTGACCGGAGTTGCCGCCGGACTGAAGCTGACCCCGCTGGTTTTTGGCCTCTATTTCCTTGCCCGCGGAGACTGGCGCGGCCTGCGGAACATGACCGTTGGGTTCCTGGCCACCTTCGCACTGGGCTTCCTCATCCTGCCGCGCGAATCACGGACCTACTGGCTGGACCTGCTTCCCGACACCTCGCGGATCGGCGGCGCGGGCTACGTGGACAACCTGGGCATCAAGGGGGCCATCCTGCATTTCACCGGCCCGGACTTCCCGGTGGACCTGCCCTGGCTGCTGCTGTCGCTGGTGTGCGTTGCGGCGGCCGCAGTCATCATCCGCCTGGCCGGCAACCGCAGCGACTGGTTCACGGCTCTGGCAGCGACCGCGCTGCTGATGCTGCTGATCTCCCCGGTGTCCTGGTCGCACCACTGGGTGTGGGTGGCCCTCTTCATTCCGGTTCTCGGCCGGAATATTGCTGAGCTCACTGCGAAGGGCACGGGCCTGCGGAAAGCCGGAATCGCCCTGCTGGTATCCGCCGTCGTGGTTTTCCTGCTCTCGCCCAAGTCCATCGGCTGGCTCATGGGCGCCCCCAATCTTGATTCCCAGCAGCCGGCACCATGGCTCATGGCCTCCAGTGTCGGTGTCTTCTGGGGCCTTGCGCTGATGGGCTGGTGGGCCGCCGTCCTGTGGAAGAACCGTCCGCCGCGCTGGTGGAAGCAGCCGGAACAGGCGGGAATCCAGCAGGCTGGCCTCAGGCACGTTCAACCGTAGGATGGTGCGCATGAGCTCCGGAACCCTGCTGGCGGTCTGCCGCGTCCACCAACTGCTGCCCACCACCGACTCCACGGGCGTTACCGCGATCGACAAGCGTCCGGTCGACGGCCCGGTCAAGGTGCACGCGCTAGGACTGAACGGAGACGTGCAGGCCAGCCGCAAGCATCACGGCGGGGAGTCGAAGGCCGTTTACGCCTATTCCCAGGAGGACGCCGATTACTGGGCGGCGGAACTGGAATCCGGGATCCCGCCGGGTCTCTTCGGCGAAAACCTGCGCATCGCCGGCCTGCCCGTTTCGGAGGCAGTCATCGGCGAACGCTGGCAGATCGGCGAGAAAACCGTGCTGGAAGTGACCTGCCCACGGACCCCCTGCCGTAATTTTGCCGCCCGCATGCATCAGCCGCGCTGGGTTATCCGGTTTACCGAAGCCGGCCGCACCGGAACGTATTTGCGGGTTCTGCGCAACGGCACCGTTTCCGCCGGCGACAGTGTGTCCGTCATTTACCGGCCCGGCCACGGGGTGACCTCGGGTGACGTGTTCCGCGGCCTGTCCCCGGACCAGACGCATCTGCTGACCGCAGCAGAGGCTGCGGGGGAGATCAGCCTGTCACCGGAAATCCAGAAAGTGCTGCGGACCCTGAAGGCACGGGAGCCGGCCGCCGGCAGCTGAGGCTCCGGGCCCGCCCAAACACCGGATGTGGCCCGCTGTGCCCAAGCTCACCGCCCGGTATGGACCGCGCGGTCCCCGCATGCCGTACACTTGAAACATCCCCCACTCCGGTATTCCCTTATTTTCCTGCGGTTTCCAATCGCCAGGTACGTTGTGTTGGGGCTCGCGTTTTCGAATGCGGGCAGATTCATCTTTTGGGAGCGCCGGCAAAGAAATCGTCACACCGGCCTACGTCACAATCCAGTGAAATCGGTCTACAGCTGTGACGGAAAGTCCTGCCATGGGATTGCAATAGCGCCGGACTTACGTCCTGCGGCCTTCCGGCCGCGCGGTCCCAATGAATGAGGATTATTTCTTTTGCTTGACTCTGTAGAAAACACCGAAACCGCAGCAACCGCCGCTCCCGAAGCAGTCGAAGAGAACCAGGTTCTCTTCACCGACTTCGGTCTGGACCCGCGCGTTCTGCAGGCACTGGTGGACGTAGGCTACGAAAAGCCTTCCCCGATCCAGGCCGCCACCATTCCCCTCCTGCTTGAAGGCCGCGACGTCGTCGGCCTGGCGCAGACCGGAACCGGCAAGACCGCCGCCTTTGCGGTCCCCGCCCTGTCCCTGATGGCCGGCCTGCCCGCCACCAAGGACACCCAGATCCTCGTGCTGGCCCCGACCCGCGAACTGGCACTCCAGTCCGCTGAAGCCTTCGCTTCCTACGCCAAGCACATGGACAACTTCACCGTCCTGCCGGTCTACGGCGGATCCGCTTACGGACCCCAGCTCGCCGGCCTGCGCCGCGGCGCCCAGGTTGTAGTCGGTACCCCGGGCCGCGTCATCGACCACATCTCCAAGGGTTCCCTCGACCTCTCCAACCTGCAGTACCTGGTGCTGGACGAGGCCGACGAAATGCTCCGCATGGGCTTCGCCGAAGACGTTGAGCAGATCCTGGCGACCACGCCCGCCGACAAGCAGGTGGCACTGTTCTCCGCCACCATGCCCGGCGCAATCCGCAAGATCGCCAAGAAGTACCTGAACAACCCGGCGGAAATCACGGTCAAGTCCAAGACGACCACCGGTGCGAACACCCGCCAGCGCTACGTGCAGGTCATGGGCCCGCACAAGCTGGACGCGATGACCCGCATCCTGGAAAGCGAAGACTACGACGGCGTTATCGCCTTCGTCCGCACCAAGATGGCAACCGAGGACCTGGCTGACAAGCTCAAGGCCCGCGGCTACCAGGCCGCAGCAATCAACGGTGACATCCCGCAGCAGCAGCGCGAGCGCACCGTCGAGGCCCTGCGCAGCGGCAAGATCGACATCCTGGTTGCCACCGACGTCGCCGCCCGCGGTCTTGACGTTGAGCGCATCAGCCACGTCATCAACTACGACATCCCGCATGACACGGAGTCCTACGTCCACCGCATCGGCCGTACCGGCCGCGCAGGACGCACCGGCGACGCGATCCTCTTCATGACCCCGCGTGAGAAGTACCTGCTGCGGGCCATCGAGAAGGCCACCCGCCAGCCGGTTGAGCACATGCAGCTTCCGAGCATCGACATCGTCAACAACAAGCGCCTGGCGAAGTTCTCCGAGCAGATCACCGAAACCCTGGCATCCGAGGATGTCTCGGTCTTCCGCGACCTGGTCACGAACTACCTGGCCGAGCACGATGTCACCGCCGAGGAAGTTGCCGCTGCACTGGCCGTCATGGCCCAGGGCGGCCGCCCGCTGCTGATGGAAGAAATTCCGCAGGCACCGGCCCGCCAGCGCGAGCGCTCCGAAGGCCGCAATGACGGCAACGGCTCCCGCGGCCCGACACGCCCGCTGACCGAAGGCAATGCAACGTACCGCATCGCCGTCGGCCGCCGCCAGCGCGTCATGCCCGGCTCCATTGTTGGCGCCATTGCCAATGAAGGCGGACTCTCCTCCGCGCAGATCGGCGGCATCGACATCCGCGCCGACCACACGCTCGTTGAGCTCCCGGCCGACCTGAGCCAGGATCAGCTGCGTGCCCTGTCCCGCACCCGGATCGGCGGCGAGCTGATCCACCTCGAGCTGGACAACGGCCGCAAGCCGGCCCGCGAGCGCGAAAGCGGCGGCTTCAACGACCGCGGCGACCGCGGCGGCTTCAAGAAGGATTTCAAGAAGCGCGACGGCGAGCGTTCCTTCGGTGACCGCAGCGCCAGCGACCGCGGCAGCGACCGCGGCGGTTTCAAGAAGCGCGAAGGCGACCGCGGCGGCTTCAAGCCTGCCGGTACCCGCCAGCCGCGTTTCCGCGACTAAGCAGTAGACAGAGGAAGGGCGCCTTACGGAGAAATCCGTAAGGCGCCCTTCCTTTTTTGTGCTGCCGGTTGAGCCTGCCGCGCTGCCGGCTAAACCTGCCGGCTAAACCTGCGGGGGCTAGGAAACGGAGAGCGTGCGCTGCCCCTCAAGCCTGAGTTCCAGGTCATTCATGACGATCGCGGCGAGGTCCTCAAGCGTGCGCACGTCGCTGTCCGTGACGTCGCGGGGCTCCCGGTCCAGGATGCACAGCGTGCCGAGGTTGTGCCCGTCGCGGGTCCGCAGCGGCACCCCCGCATAGAACTGCAGGCCAAACTCGCCGGCTACCAGGGGATTGGCCAGCGTCCTGGGGTCAGCCCGCGCGTCGGACACCACCCAGGCGTCGTCCTGCAGGATGGCCGAGGCGCACAGCCCCGGATCCCGCCCGATCTGCTGGACATCGGTGCCGTGGTGGGACTTGAACCAGATGCGGTCGGTGTCCACGACGCTCACGATTGCCACCGGGACCGAGAACAGCCGTGCGGCCAGGGCCGTGATCCGGTCAAAGGAACCGTCCGGCGGGGTGTCCAGCAGGTTGTAGCGGCGGACCGCTTCCATCCGCTGCGCCTCATCTGCCGGGATCAACGGCGGAGTTACCCGGTGCCTTGCCCGGGGTGCAACCGCCAGTTCGAACAGTGCCAGCGACGCTTCGTGGGCGGAGGGCCGCTCCCGAGGCTCCAGGGCGGTCATGTCCTGCAGGAGGACCCGGAACCCCTCCTCCATGTCTGCGGGGATGGCAGGGGGCCGCAGAAGGCGTGCAACGGCACTCTCCAGCGCGGGGCCGGGGTAGGCCTGCACGCCTGTCAGGCACTGCAGCAGCACCAGGCCCAGCGAATAGATGTCACTCGGGGTCCCGACGGCGTCCCCGCGGGCCTGCTCCGGGCTCATGTAGGCGGCCGTTCCGGTGAACGTTCCGCTCTGTTGCTGCGGGTCGCCGGCGATCAGCGCGACGCCGAAGTCGGTGAGCTTGGCGCGCAGCCGGGTTTCGTCCCGCCTGTAGTCGAAAAGCATGATGTTGGCCGGCTTGACGTCCCGGTGCACAACGCCGGCGCCGTGCATGTAATCCAGGCCGACCGCCAGGTCATAACCCAGCTGGGCCACCTGGCGGGCCATCAGCGGGCCGTCCTGCAGCCGGGCGCGCAGGTCAGACCCGTCCACCAGTTCCATCACCAGATAGACCTGCTGCTCCCCGGTGCCGCTGCTGTGGGCTCCGGCATCCAGCAGGGTGACCAGGCTGTGGTGGTTCAAACGGGCCAGGATCTTTGCTTCGGCGTCGGTCTGCTGCTGTTGTTCCGGGGTGGCTGCTGCGGAGCGGACCAGCTTGACTGCCACGTCCCGATCCAGAAATTCGTCCCGGGCACGGTAGACGGTCCCCATGGAACCGGCTCCGATTTTTTGTTCCAGGCGGTAGCGGCCGCCCATCAGGGCACCAACCGGATGCTGCGGTGAATCTGTCACCCATGCCTACTTTCTCGTACCCTAAGCATACTGATAATCCGTGTCTGTCCTTACCTGCCCGGCCGCCTGGGGAGGGGTGGAAGGGTGCTCCGCGGACGCCCCCGGAGCCCGCTCCCCAAGTGGCCCGGATCACTTTATTGGTGCGGTTTTTCGCCGATTTCACGTTCTCCAAAAGTGCTGGTAAAGTATTTACTCGTTGCCCCGATAGCTCAGTGGTAGAGCGCCATCTTGGTAAGATGGAGGTCCCGGGATCGATTCCCGGTCGGGGCTCTCAATGGGAGGGCCCGTGTTGCTAAGGCTGTTTGTTTTGCAGAGGCCAATTTAGGGACGCGGGCTTCACTCATTTTTTGGCGGTGTAGCTCAGTTGGTTAGAGCGCACGACTCATAATCGTGAGGTCGGGAGATCGAGCCTCCCCACCGCTACAGCTGAACCCCCGGAATCCTTGTGATTCCGGGGGTTTTTCTGTGTCCGGGAACTCCTTTCCCCGGTCCGGCGTGCGCGGCCCGGTGTGCGGGTTATCCCCTCCTCTGGTCAGAACATCCAACCCTGCCGCCCCGGCTCGTGGCTACGATGAAGGCCGTCAGCTGCACAGGGGTGCAGCACCAGCGCCACGCCGGAGGGGTAATGATGTCCGATTCGCCGAAGAAGGTACCCGGGGACGACGACGGCGGACAGCGGCCGCTGGACGGCATCCTGGTTGCCGATTTCTCTCGGGTGCTGGCGGGGCCGCTGTGCACCATGACGCTGGCGGATCTGGGTGCCCGGGTGATCAAGGTGGAGCGTCCGGAAACCGGTGACGACACCCGCAGCTGGGGGCCGCCGTGGTCCGGAACGGGGGCCACCTATTATGAGTCCGTCAACCGCAACAAGGAATCCGTCTGCCTGGATTTGTCCGCTCCGGAGGACCTGGCGCTGGCGCGGGAACTGGCCCTTCGGGCCGACGTGCTGGTCGAGAACTTCAAGCCCGGGGGACTGGACCGGCTGGGACTGGGGTATTCCGACCTGAGCGCGGATAACCCGCAGCTGGTGTACGCCTCCATTTCGGGGTTTGGTGCCGCCGGCGGATCTGACATTCCCGGTTATGACTTCATAGTCCAGGCCCTGGGCGGGCTCATGAGCATCACGGGCGACGCCGGCGGCTCACCGTACAAGGCAGGAGTGGCACTGGTTGACGTGCTGACGGCCAAGGATGCGGCGATCGCCGTGCTGGCGGCGCTGAACGCACGGCAGGCCACCGGCCGCGGCAGCCACGTGCAGGTGAACCTGCTGTCCAGCCTGCAGGGCGCCCTGGCCAACCAGGGGCAGGCGTACCTCGGAGCCGGCATCGTGCCGGGCCGGATGGGTAACGCCCACCCGTCGATCGTTCCCTACCAGCTGCTCGAATGTGCGGACGGCCCGCTTGCGGTGGCCTGCGGCAACGACGGACAGTTCGGGCGGCTGGCCAAGGAGCTGGGCGCCCCGGAACTGGCCTCGGATGAGCGCTTCGCCACGAACAGGGCGCGGGTGGAGCACCGGGAAGTCCTGGTGACGCAGCTGGAGTCCCTGCTGGCTGCCGCTCCGGCGGCACAGTGGCAGGACCGGCTGGCTGGTGCCGGGGTCCCGGCCGGACGGGTGGCAGGCATCGACGAAGGCATCGCGTACGCGCAGTCGCTGGGGCTGGAGCCCACGATCGAGGTGCGGGACGCCGCGGGGACGGTCACCGGACGGCAGCTGCGCCATCCGGCGGTGTGGAACCCGCCGCTGGCTCCGCGCGGCGAGGCCCCGCCCCGGCTCGGAGAGCACACGGAAAGCGTCACCGGCTGGCTGCGCGGCCCTGCAAACGGCTAGCTGCCGTCCGCGGCGCGCTCGTAGTGCCGCAGTTCCAGCCACAACGGCGCAAAAACATCCGGGTCATCCAGATCCACGCCCAGCAGGGAACCGGCAATGCCGATGCGGTGCCGCAGCGAGTTCCGATGCACGCCGAGGCTGCGCGACGCATTTTCCCAGTGCCCCCGGTGGCGCAGGTATTCCGCGACCGTTCCCACCAGGTCCGCGCGTCGGTACCGTGCCAGAGTGTCGATCCATTCCCGGGCCTGCTGGTTGTGGGGGCCTCCGGTCCCCGCGAGCGACCCGGCGGGCGCCTGCCGCAGCGCACGGCGGAGGGCCGGCATGACCCCCGCAACCTCGCCCAGGGATACCGGCTCGCTCAACGCACCCGCCAGGCGGGGGTGGTTTTCGGGGACGCCCCCGTCGGGGGAATCCTGTTCCTGCGGCGCTGTTTCTTCGGGCAGCACCAGGTAGAGGGCAGCTTCCTCCTCGTGCCGGAGCAGGCACGAGGCCAGCTGCTGCGGCAGCGCCGGCAGACCGGCATCAGGGGACAGCGAGCCGGCTGCCCGGATCAGCATTTCGGCGTCGTCGCCCGGGCGCACCGACAGGGCCAACACCCGGACCCTGCGCGGAAGATCCTGCAGCCCGAGATCCTCGGCGAGGATGCGGGCGGCTTCGGTGTGCCCGTGCAGCACCAGCTTGGCCACCGCCGAACCGAGAGCCGACGTCGCTCCGGCAACCACCTCCCGCTGCTTCGCTTTGAGCGCCAGCAGGGTGCACACGGTGAGGATTACCTGCCGGTCCGCTGCGGTCAGTGTCCGCCCCGGTCCGACGGCCAAAAATCCCTGAATGCGGCCGGTTGCGACGATGGAATACTCGACGACGGCCTGGCCGTGGATCTCGAAGGTGGCGGCGGTGTGGGTGCCCGTCCGGTTGAGCCGGATGGTTTCGGCGCGCAGCTGCGGGAGATACGCTTCAGCGCTCTCCGGCCAGCAGACGGCGGTGTCGGGGCCGGCCGGCAGATACGCAGCCCATCCGCCCAGCGCCTGTGCAAGGCCGCGTACGACGGCGGACGTGGCATCCGGGCGCATGGCCGCCTGCGCCAGTGAAGTCTGCGTGCCCAGGCTGCCCATGAGGCCGGCCTGGCTGCTCTTGACCGACAAGCCCCAAAACGCCCGGGAGACATTCTGGAACGGCACGCCGTCGGGCACGGTCAGCAGATCGATGCCTGCCTCGCTGCAGGCGGACAGCAGATACTCGGGCACCTGCTCCAACCACGGACCCAGGCCGATGCCCAGTGCGGGGATGCCTTTGTTCCGCAGTCGTGCCACATATTCCGCGGTGGCGGCAGCGGTTCCGCCCAGCGGCATGCCCGTGGTCAGGAGCAGTTCCCCGCCCTCCAGATACGGCGTCGGATCCTCCAGTTCGGAGACGTGCACCCCGGTCAGCTGCCGTTGGGTCAGCCGCCGGCCGGAGACGGAGGCCAGATGCGGGCCCAGTGTGCTGCTGAGCTCAGTAAGCGAAACCATAGACAAATCATCCAGTACCGCTGCCCGGATTGGGTGGAATGCTCAATGACGCATGTCGCAGCGCTGCGTAGCGTAACCCCATGATTGAGACTCCGATGGATACCGCCACTGCCGCGGCCCCGCTTCCCCAGTCCCGCCACCTGGCAACCGCTGTGCCCGGTCCCCGTTCACTCCAGCTCCATGCCGAGCGTGCGGAGCAGGTCAGCGCCGGGTTCGGCACCGTCCTGCCCGTTTTCGTGGACCGGGCCGAGGGCGGCATCCTCGCGGATGTGGACGGCAACCGGTTCATCGACTTTGCCTCCGGAATTGCCGTGACCAGCGTGGGCGCGTCCAACCCGCGGGTCCGCCGGCGCGTTGCGGCGCAGCTGGAACGGTTCACCCACACCTGTTTCATGGTCACCGAGTACGACTCCTTCACCCAAGTGTGCCGCTGGCTGAACCGGCACACACCGGGGGCCTTCGACAAGCGCACGGCGCTGTTCTCCACCGGTGCCGAAGCGGTGGAAAACGCCGTCAAGATTGCCCGGGCGGCCACGGGGCGCGCCAACGTGCTGGTGTTCGACGAGGCGTACCACGGCCGCAGCCTGCTGACCATGGCGATGACCGCCAAGGTCAACCCCTACCGGCTCAACTTCGGGCCGCTGCCGGCGGAGGTTGTCCGGGCTGCCTCGGCCAACCCCCTGCGGGCACCCGGGGGCGGCGCCGCGGGCGCGGATCCCGCAGCGGCAGCCCTGGCCGCCGTCGAGGCCACCCTGGCGGAGCACGGCCCGGAATCGTTTGCCGCAATGGTGGTCGAACCGATCCAGGGGGAAGGCGGCTTCATCGTCCCGGCCCCCGGTTTCCTGTCCGGGCTGCGCACCCTGGCGGACCGCCACGGCATCGTGCTGGTGATGGATGAGATCCAGGCCGGCATGGGACGCACCGGCACCCTCTTCGCCAGCGAGCACGAAGGCGTGGCCGGTGACATCACACTGACCGCCAAGGCCCTGGCCGGCGGCCTGCCGCTCTCGGCCGTGACGGGACGGGCGGAGCTTATGAACGCCGTACACACCGGCGGACTGGGCGGCACCTATGCCGGAAATCCGCTGGCCTGCGAAGCGGCGCTTGCGGTTTTCGAGGAGTTCGAGGACGGCACGCTCCTCGCCAATGCCCGCGCCATCGAGGCTGCGGCCCGGGAGGTGCTGGAGCCGCTGGTGGAACAAACCGGCGTCGTGGCCCAGTTCCGCGGCCGCGGGGCAATGCTGGCCCTGGAATTCGCCGATCCCGAAACTTTGCAGCCGCGTCCGGACCTGGCGCAGTCCATCTCCGCGTCCTGCCATGCACAGGGAGTGCTCACCCTGACCTGCGGCACGTACGGAAACGTCATCCGGCTGCTGCCGCCGCTGGTCATGAGCGAGGAGCTGCTGCGTGACGGGCTGGCCGTTCTGCGCAGCGCCGTCCTCGACGCGGCGCAGAACGCCGCACCGTCGGACGCCCCGGCCTAGCCCCGGCCTAGCTCCGGCCCTCCCCGTTACCCGCACCCACCGAGAAGGACCACAATGACCACCGCTTTCACGCCCGGAACCGAAGAGACGGTCCTGGATCCGTCCGACCTGATCAATTTCGACGCACTCCTGACCGCCGATGAACTCGCCCTGCGTTCCCGGGTCCGCGGGTTCGTCAATGAGCAGATCCGGCCCAACATCGCCCGCTGGTTCGAGGACGCGCACTTTCCGCTCGACATCGTTCCGGAAATGGGCAGGCTCGGGCTGCTCGGCATGCACCTGCACGGCTACGGCTGCGCCGGCCGTTCCGCCGTTGAATACGGACTGGCGGGCGCCGAGCTCGAAGCCGGAGATTCCGGGCTGCGCACCTTCGTCTCCGTGCAGGGCTCCCTGGCCATGAGCGCCATCTACAAGTGGGGGTCGGAGGAGCAGAAGCAGAGGTGGCTGCCCGGGATGGCGGCCGGGGAGCTCATCGGCTGCTTCGGGCTGACGGAGCCGACGGCGGGATCGGACCCGTCCTCCATGAAGACCTTCGCCCGGCAGGACGGGGAGGACTGGGTGCTGAACGGCACCAAGCGGTGGATCGGCCTGGCGAGCGTGGCCGCGGTGGCAGTCATCTGGGCGCAGACGGACGAGGGGATCCGCGGATTCCTTGTACCCACCGACACTCCCGGATTTGCCGCCACTCCGATCGAAGGCAAGCTGTCCATGCGCGCCTCCATCCAGTGCGAGATTGAGCTTAACGACGTGCGGCTGCCGGCCGACGCGGTTCTCCCCGGCGCCAGGGGACTGCGCGGTCCCTTCTCCTGCCTGAACGAGGCCCGCTACGGAATCATCTGGGGGTCCATGGGCGCGGCCCGCGACTCCTTCGAGGCCGCACTGGCCTATTCAAAGGACCGGCTGCAGTTCGACAAACCGCTCGCCGGCTACCAGCTCACCCAGCAGAAGCTCGTGGACATGGCACTGGAAATCAACAAGGGGTTCCTCCTTGCCCTGCATCTGGGCCGGCTCAAGGACGCCGGAACCCTGCAGCCGCACCAGATTTCGGTGGGAAAGCTGAACAACGTGCGCGAAGCCATCGCCATCGCCCGGGAGGCTCGCACCATCCTCGGCGGCAACGGCATCACCCTGGACTACTCGCCCCTGCGGCACGCCAACAACCTCGAGTCGGTGCGCACCTATGAAGGCACCGATGAGGTGCACACCCTCATTCTGGGCCAGCACCTCACCGGCCTTGCCGCCTTCCGCTGATTTCTTCCCCTGATTCCTAGTCCGCTGAGCCCTTGTCCACTGATCTTGTCCACTGACCGGCAGTCCAACACCAGGAGCACACCCCCATGACGCCCATTGCCCCCGCAGTGCAGCTGCGCCAGTTCATCGCTGGATCATGGGAGGAGGGCACCGGGGCCGTCCTGTCCTCCGCCAACCCCGCCCGTCCCGGCGAAGTGGTTGCGGAGGGCCTGCAGGCCACGGCCGAACACGTGGACCGCGCCGTCCGGGCGGCTTCGGACGCGGCCGCCGCGTGGGCGGGTACCCCGATGCACGAACGCGGTGCGGTCCTGCTCCGGGCAGCCGGCCTGCTGGAGCGGGCAGAGGAAAGCCTGGGCCGCGAACTGGCCCGGGAGGAGGGAAAAACACTCGCCGAGGCCCGGGGCGAAGTGGCGCGTGCCGCGCAGATCCTGCGGTACTTCGGGAACGAAGGCGACCGGGCGGCCGGCGAAGTCTTTGCCTCCCCCCGGAGGGGTGAGCGCATCCTGGTTGTCCGCAAGCCGCTCGGCGTCGTGGGTGTCGTCACGCCGTTCAACTTTCCCATCGCCATCCCGGCGTGGAAGATTGCGCCGGCGCTGGTGTACGGCAACACCGTCGTGTGGAAACCTGCGTCCACCGTGCCGCTGCTGGCGGTGCGGCTGGCTGAGGCCCTCGCGGACGCCGGACTGCCGAAGGGCGTCCTGAACCTGCTCATCGGGCCGGGAAAACTGGGCACCGCCCTGGTGGAACATCCCCGGCTGGACGGCCTGACCTTCACCGGTTCCACCGCCGTCGGGCGCCGCCTCGCGGCCGCAGGTGCTTCCCGGGGCCTCCCGGTCCAGGCGGAGATGGGCGGAAAAAACGCAGCCATCGTGCTGAAGGACGCCGATCTGGACCTGGCAGCGGAACAGGTCGTCCTCGGTGCGTTCCGCTCCACGGGACAGAAGTGCACGGCAACTTCGCGTCTCGTGGTGGACGAGCAGGTGGCGGACGAGTTCCTGGGCCGCCTCCGCACCCGCCTTGACGCCTGGGCGGTGGGGGACCCCACGGACCCGGGAGTGCACATGGGGCCGCTGATCAGCGCCGGCGCCGCAGACAGCGTGCGCAGGGGAATCTCGGCAGCCGTCGAAGAAGGGGCTGCGCTCGCCTATGAGGGCAAGGGCCCCGGCGATCCCGAGGGCGGCTTCTACCTGCCCGCAACCATCTTGGAACTTCCCCGCAACCCTGCTTCCGGTGCCGCCAATACCGCCTGGCGGGAAGAGTTTTTCGGCCCGGTGCTCTCGGTGCGCCGGGCCTCAGGCACAGCCAATGCCTTCGAACTCGCCAATGAGAGCGACTTCGGGCTCAGCGCCGCAGTGTTCACCCAGGACGTCACCCGGGTGCTTGAAGCGGTGGACAGCATCGACGTCGGAATCCTCCACGTGAATTCGGAATCCGCCGGTGCCGATCCCCATGTGCCTTTCGGCGGTGCGCGGAAATCCGGATACGGACCGAAGGAGCAGGGCGGAGCGGCGAAGGAATTTTTCAGCCACACCACCACGGTCTATCTGCGCGGCGGAAACCCGCGGTAGTCTGCCGTCCACACCAGGCAACTCCTGCACCAAAGGCACCAAAACCACCTACTTCGCACCGGCAAAACTAAAGGGGCACGCCCATGGCACGTTCAAAAGTGGAATCCGTCCGGCAGTCGGAACCGTCCCTGCTCAAGGTCCTGGGCAACTGGGACGTACTGGCGCTCGGCTTCGGAGCCATGATCGGCTTCGGCTGGGTGGTTCTGACCGGAGACTGGATAGCCTCGGCGGGAACCATGGGCGCGGTGCTGGCGATGGTGACCGGCGGGCTGATCATGGCCGTCGTCGGCCTCACCTACGCGGAACTGGTAGCGGCCATGCCCAAGGCGGGCGGGGAACACAACTACCTGCTGCGGGGGATGGGCCCGCGCTGGTCCTTCATCGGCTCCTGGGGAATCACCGGCGGGTACATCACCATTGTGGCGTTCGAGGCCGTCGCGCTGCCGCGGACCGCCACGTATCTCTTTCCCGATCTGAACGCAGTGCCGCTGTGGAGCGTTGCCGGGGACCAGGTCCACCTGACCTGGGCGCTGGTGGGCGCCGTTGCCGCCGTCGTCGTGACCGCCATCAACATCCGGGGCGTGCGGCACGCGGGCATTGCCCAAACCTTTGTGGTCCTGCTGCTGCTCATCGTGGGCCTGATGCTGGTTTTCGGTTCCTTCACCGGCGGTTCGACCGCCAACATGGAACCGTTCTTCACCGGCGGGATGGGCGGCTTCTTCGCCGTGCTGGTTGTTGTGCCGTTCATGTTCGTCGGGTTCGACGTCATCCCGCAGTCGGCGGAGGAGACCAAAATTCCGGCCCGCCAGATCGGCCGGCTCGTAGTCATTGCGGTGGCCCTGGCCACGGCCTGGTACGTGGGCACCATCCTCACCACCTCCTCGGCCATGAACGCTGACGAGCTGGCGGGAACGGACATCGCGACGGCGGACGCCATGGGCAAGCTTTTCGGCAGCGACATCATGGCCAAGGTCCTGATTGCCGGCGGCATTGCGGGCATCCTGACCTCGTGGAACTCGCTTCTGCTCGGTGCTTCCCGGCTGATGTACTCCATGGCGCGGTCCGGCATGCTGCCGGCGTGGTTCGGCAAGCTCCATCCCACGTACCGCACTCCGGTCAATGCCCTGGTCTTCATCGGCGGGCTGTCCGTCCTGGCTCCGTTCTTCGGGCAGAACATGCTGGGCTGGCTGGTCGATTCAGGTTCCCCCAGCATTGTGATTGCCTACGCGCTGGTGTCCCTGGTCTTCGTGCTGCTGCGCCGCAGCGAGCCGAAGATGGACCGCCCGCTGCGGATCGGCGGCGCCGGCAACGGCGGGCGCATCATCGGCATCGCCGCAGTGGTGCTGTGCCTGGGGCTGCTGTCGCTGTATCTGCCGGGAATGCCCGCCGCGCTCGGTTCCGTCCCGTGGCTGCTCTTCGGCCTGTGGTGGGGCCTGGGCATGGTCTTCCTCCTGCGGATCCCCGCCGGAATCAAACCGGGGATCCGGGCAGAGGAGGACCTGCTGGAACGCCTTGCCGCCCGCCGCCGCGGCTGAGGGCGCCGTCAGCTTCGGCTGTCAGGACTTCGTCCTGCAACGCCAGATATACGTTAGCCAGCATCTCGGGGTACTGGAGCGAGCTGCCCAAGAGCTCCTCACACCGGCGCAGCCGGTATCGGATGCTGTTGGGATGGACAAACATGGCCTGTGCCGTTGACCTCACGTCCATACCGTGTGCAAACCAAAGGACCAGCGTTTCCCGCAGTTGTGGCTGATCCCTCAGCGGTGCGGTTTGACGAGCCATACGGTCAGCTACCGAAGGCCCCGGGTTCCGGGCCTTGAGCCATGCAGCCAACCCGACATCCTCCATCCGGATTACGAGGCCTTGGCCCGGAGGCCGCCGGCGCTCGGCGACCGTACGGGCCGTCTCAGCCTCCTGATACGCCTCCGGGGAACCTGTCAGGGTATAAAACGGTTCGGAAGCGCCCACCACATGGCTGGCTCCAGCTTCCCTGAACCATTCGGACAACTGGCTGCGTTCAGTGGCCAGTGCGTGCATGACCGGGCTAGCGCCCACATCGTAGTGCTCAGCTACGATGAGCCCAAGCCCCAGTTCCAGGCCCAGACTGAGCAGGTCGTGGTGCCGCCGCAGTGAGGGCTCGCCAATTGCAGACAGGACAGCGAACCGGAAACTGTCCCCTGTACGGAAGCCGTAGGGAAGGAGTTGGTCCAGTAGCCGTCGTTCCCGGTGGGGCGAAATACCGTTGCGCAGCAGCGAGAGGAGCGACTGGCCGTAATGTTGCTGGTTAGTCCAGGCCGCACTGTTGATTCCGCTGATGGTCCTGAACAGTTGGGCACTGGCTTCCAGAGCAGGCTCGGCGATTTCCGCCAGATGCTGTGACTGCTGGCTCGCGACTGCCACCAAAAAAATGTCCGGCCCCCGAGCGACACGCCGAGTCATTGCCGTCCAGCGCCCAATTTGAAGGGGAACACGTTCGGTGATCAACGTGGCGTGGGCGTCCCAGATTAGGCGGGCGGGGCCTGTCCCGGCGGAATGGATGATTTTACCGGAGAGGTCGTAGACGAAGGCGGATCCACTAACCACGTCAGCAAGACGGGCAACGACGGCGTTGAGCGGGTCCGGGCTGCCTGCTGCCTCCAGGAGGCTGGTCAGAAGCCGGTTGAAGCGCTGGAGCTGGATCAGTTCCTCACGCTGCAGTCTCATGAAGACGTATTGCTCAACCTCCCTCAGCGTGGTGCTGACTGGAAGCTCAAAGAGCGGTAAGCAGGCGAGCCTGGCCGACTGCACCAGTGGTTCCGGCGTGCCTTCCCCATCATTTCCTGGCCGGTACAGCAGCGCCGATACTCCCGCTGCGCTGAAGCGCGTGACCAAGGCATCGGCCCAACCCGGCGCGCTCGGCAGCGGAAACAAGTGCTCTGCATCCATGAGCACGACAAAGCCTGGTTCAAGTCGCTCAACCACCGCTCTCGGTCGATAGTTGTGCGTTCCAAGCAGCTCACGATCGCGTCCCCCATTCACAAGTGGATTTGCCCCGTACGCTGCTGCTTCAACCAGGTCGCTAAGGTGCAAGCCGCTGCCCAACCTTCCATGGTCCTTAATTTCCAAGGTCCTTAATTTGGATCCTGTCCAAAAGGGTCGGGCCCAATCTTGTGTAACGAACAATGACAGTCTATGTGATTGGCACCACAGTAGAAGGATGGATTCGATCCGGAGGAGAAAACATTGAGTCAAATTCGTGTGGCCGTCGATGTGGGAGGGACATTTACTGATGTCTGCATCTTCAATGAGGATGACCGCTCTATAAGGGTCACCAAGGTTCCATCGACACCCGCCGACCCCATGGCTGCTGTGATGAGCGGCATTAAACGCGGCGAGATAGACCTTCACAATGTTTCGCTATTTAGCCACGGAACTACGGTGGCCACCAACGCTCTTATTACCCGCCGGTTTCCCAAAGCAGCTATGGTCACCACCCGAGGTTTCCGCGATGTAATCGAGATTAGGGACGGGACCAAGGACAACCTGTGGGACGCATATGACGACGTTCCGGGGCCCTACATCCGGAGGCGCGACCGTTTCGAAGTTGGGGAGCGTGTCGACTTCGAAGGCAATGTAGTAACTCCGCTAGACGAGGAAGAAGCGCGGAAGCTTGCTGCCGTGCTGCGGCGGCGGCAGGTTAGTACAGTGGCGGTCTGCTTCATCAACTCCTTTGCCAACCCGTCGCACGAGCGGCGGATGCGGCAGATTCTGGAGGAGGAGCTGCCGGAGGCCACGATCTCCGCGTCTGCTGAAGTCCTTCCCGAGATCTTCGAGCATGACAGGTTCAACACGGCCGTATCGAATGCTGTGCTGGCTCCGCTTGTCTCCGGCTATGTGAATCGACTGAGCGGTGCACTGCGTGAGGGAGGCTATCGGGGCGACCTGCTGCTCCTCCACTCAGGAGGCGGCTCGATGACACCGCGAATGGTCGAGCAGTACCCGGTGCGTCTGGCGGCCTCCGGTATCGCCGCAGGAGCCATCTCCGCCCAGTTCATCGCTGAACAGTGCGGCATGTCCCACGCGGTGGGATTGGACATGGGAGGCACCTCCACTGACATCTGCCTGGTCAATGACGGGGAGCTGCGCACCACGAAGGAGTGGCAGGTTGAGTACGGCCATCCGATCATCTTCCCGAGCATTGAGGTGCTCACCATTGGTGCCGGCGGCGGGTCTCTGGCTCACATCGACATCGCAGGGTCGCTTCGCAACGGACCTCAGTCTGCTGGCGCTGATCCCGGACCTGCCTGCTACGGCAACGGCGGCACTGCGCCCACCAATACGGATGCCAACATTGCGTTGAACCGGTTGGGCAGCGATCTGGCAGGGGGCGCAAAACGCCTGGATAGGGACGCAGCCCTGGACGCCATCGACACTGTCATAGGCAAGCCACTCGCCATGAGCACGGAACAAGCAGCGTGTGCCATCCTCAAGGTCGCCAACGCAAATATGGCAGACGCCGTCCGTCTCGTCTCCATCCGCCGGGGGTTGGACCCCCGTGATTTTGCCCTAATCGCATTTGGCGGTGCCGGAGCCCTGCACGGGGCGGAAGTTGCACGTGAACTAGGTATTCCCACCGTGATTGTGCCGCCCAACCCCGGCGTGACCTCGGCGATGGGATGCCTTCTGGTGGACATCCGCCACGACTTGTCGGAAATGTACTCGGAGCTTGTGGGCCGAATCGATTCCGAGGACCTCGAACAGCATTTTGGCGCGCTGGAAGCGGACGCCGCCGGCCGCCTTGCACACGAGCGGGTGACTGCCGAGAACGCGGTCCTCCAACGTAAAATTTCGATGCGTTACCACGGGCAGTGGCGTTCGCTCATGGTTCCCGTGAACCGTGGCCCGGAGGCGTTGGCGCAGGCGGTGCAGACCTTCCACGAACAACACGAGAAGGAATACGCGTTCCGCCAAGACGACCAGCCGGTGGAGGTATATCAGTTGCATGTCACCGGGATCGGCCGGACTCCGAAGCCATCCTTCCGCCGGGCTGAAAAATTGGTTGCAGACCCCGGAGATCCACTCTCCGTTCGCTCCGTCTTTTTCGAAGAAGGCGGCTGGCAGCAAACCCCGGTCTACGAGCGTTCCACAACACCTGCGGGAGCCCGGATTATCGGCCCGGCCGTTATTTCCCAACTTGACTCCACCACGCTGATTCCACCGGGTACCCAGGCCGAAGTGGACGAGTGGTTCAACATCCGCATCCATCTGAAGGAGGCCTGACATGAAACCAACACACGCTGTGGAACCAGTTGGAACGCTTGATCCGGTGACATTTGAGGTCTTGAAGAATGCGTTCGTTACCAGCGTGGACCTGATGAGCGAGCAGATTCTGCGCACCTGCTATTCCTTCGTCATCTATTCCCGCGATTTCTCGTCCGCCCTGTGTGACGCGCAGGGCAACACCGTTATGCAGGGCAGCGCAGACATCGCAGTGCACGTGGGAACCCTGCACTTTCAATGTCAGTCCGTTTTGGAAGAGTTCAACAGCGACATCAATCCCGGAGACGTGTTCTGCGTCAATGACCCCTACCGGGGAGGCACGCACTTCAACGATGTTAGCTTTATCCGCCCGATATTTTCCCAAGATGTGCTGCTGGGCTTCGCGCAAAACAAAGGACACTGGGCAGATATTGGTGGGTCCGTACCTGGCTCCTTTGACGTCAGTGCCAAGGAACATTTTGGCGAAGGCCTCCGTATTACGCCGGTACGGGTCTGGTCGCGAGGGACGTTTCAGCGGGATGTAGCCCGATTGCTCGTCGGCAACACGAGGGCCCCGGAACAGGCTATGGGCGACCTGCACGCCCAGGCTGAAGCCACCGCAGTATGTGAACGTGAGATCCTGCGACTGGTCGAACGGTATTCACGGGCAACTGTTCTGGAAGCCATGAGAGAAACCCAGGACTACGTCACCAGAACCGTGCTGCGCCAGTTGGAGTCCCTTCCACAAGGGGAATGGGAAACCGTGGATTACCTGGACAGCGATCCTGGTAAGGACGAGGGCCTGGTCCCCATCAAGATAAAGCTGACCTTGGACGGGACCGGCATTCGGTACGATCTGACGGGGTCTGCAGAGGTAGTGTCCACGTTCCTGAACTCGGGTTACGGCACCACATTCTCGGCCATTTACGCCGGAACCAAGACGTTTTTTCCCGATGTTCCCCTCAATTCAGGCTTTTATGCAGCTGTGACCGCCGACATCGGCGAGGAAGGCACAGTGGTCAACGCCGGTTGGCCGCACGCGGTGACAGGTTTCTGTTCGGGACCTTACGAAAAACTGATGAACGGGATCTTCGAAATCTGGTCCCAGGTGATGCCGGAACGGGCCATGGCGTGCGCCTTCAACCTCGAATACCTTCTCATCGGAGGGCGCGACGGACGAAGCCGGGAGAAGCCGTTTTTCATGTGGTACGACTGGATGGCAGGCGGCTGGGGCGGGCGCTCCTCCAAGGACGGAACAGGAGCCACGGCACCCGTCTTCGGCGCAGGACTTGCAGTCCAGCCTGTCGAGGGCCAGGAGCGGTTGACCCCGGTGCTCACTACCCACCATGAGCTGATCACGGATTCAGGCGGACCGGGCCGTTTCCGCGGCGGTGTCGGGGTGGAGAAGGGCGGGATTCTTATGGATGCCACAAATGCAGTAATGAGCTATTGCTGCGATCGCGCCAGGTCCGTCACCTGGGGTATTGCCGGCGGGTTGCCATCCATTCCGCACGGAGTTTGGTTGAACAAGGGGCGGGAAGGAGAAAAATACCTCGGTGCCGTATTTTCTTCGGTACCCGTTGAGTCAGGAGATTTCTTCACCCGTCCGTCCGCAGGCGGGGGCGGCTTCGGTGATCCGCTGGAGCGTACTCCAGAAGAGGTCCTGGAGGATGTCATCGACGGGTATGTCTCTGTGAAGCGAGCGGAGTTGGATTACGGAGTGGTCATAGTTGAGCACGACGCCGAGATTGACGATTTCGAGATCGATGGCCCCGCCACGGTCAAAACCCGGGCCGAAATCAGTCGGCTTCGCCGCTCGTGGATGGAGGAAGACCCGGCGCTGGTGGCCAAGCGCTATCGCCAGGGAGACATCGACGCGATGGACGTAGTGCGTAGACACGGAGTCATCCTTGACTGGGGAACCGGGGAACACTTTCCAACAACCACGGAGCAGTACCGGCAGATGATGCAGCGCCGCTCTGTGGCAGGTTGGACTGCGTAAGACGCTGCCGAGGACGATGGGCTTGTCCCGCCGCCGCGGCTGAGGACTGCTTCCGGCCTGGTTCCTAGGACCAGGCCACCACCAGACGGGCAGCTGCCTCCGGAACTGTGACGTCGATGCCGGTCAGTTCGGTGAAGCGCCGCAGCCGGTTCATCAGCGTGTTCCGGTGGCAGAACAGCTGCTCCGCGGAACGGGCAACGCTGCCGGTGGCCAGATAGGACCGCACGGCTTCCTGCAGCCGGTCCTTCTCCACGGGGCCGCACTGCCGTAGCGCCTCGTCCACGTCCGGAACCATTGGAACACCGGTCTCGGCCAACCTGTGGCGGGCCAGGCGGGCCCACGCATTGCGCATGGTCAACGCGGCCCGGTCGCCGTCACCGGCGAGTGCAGCAAGGGCACGTGCGGTCCGGGCCGCCGTCCGAAGCCCGGCCAGGCCGTGCACCGGTTCCACCAGTCCGCAGCGGATTCCCCGAATCTGCTCCATCGTTTCCCGGTCCGCACTGCCGGCACGGGAATCGGCAACCCAGAACGCGGCCAGTCCGTCCGGCAGCGGATGGGTGAAGACTGCCGCGCCGCGGCGTGAGGCAGCGGCGGCGGCCAGGTGGAGCTGGCCCGCGCCGTCGGCCGCTGCAGCAGCCACGGCCAGGACGGCATCCTCGGCGATGCCGAGCTCCAGGGCGGTGCGGGCCAGCAGCTCCGGCGGAGTACTCGCAGGCCCGAACAGGGCCGCCACATATCCCTGGCGCACGGACGACGCTTCCTGGGCCATGCGCTGGCGTTCATCGAGGTAGGTGGCCTGGGTCTGCACGGCGTAAGAGTCGACGACGTGCCAAACGGTCTCCGCCCGGCGCACCAGCAGCTCGGCGTCCGCGGGATCGGCCAGCAGCATCAGCTCATTCCAGAGCACGGTGAAATCCAGCCGGATGGCTGACGTGAGGGATTCCACCGGAACCCCGGCGCGGGCGCGCGACACTCCGACCTCCAGGGCAATGTCCTGCCGTACCGCCGCCAGTTCCCGCTGATTGGAGGTCTGCCGCAGGCTCGCGATCAGCGTCCGGAAGGAAGCCGCCGCGGTCCGGCGGATTTCGCTGGCCGGAAGTGTCCCGTCGCGGTAGTCTTCCAGCCGCAGCACGCGCTCGAGGAACAGGCTGCTCAGCCGGTCGACGCTGAGCCCGTCCAGCAGTGCGTTCCACCGCCCCTCAAACTCGTCTGTGTTAACTTCATGTTTCCCTGCAATGGCCACCGCGTAAACGCTCCAATTCTGTGCTTTTGCACAGTTTAGCCGTCCAAACCGGCGTCATTAGATGCACGTCACAAACCCTCCCCGGTGACATGCTGGTGCTTCGTTCCCGTCCGCACCGGCCGTTTTCCACGCCCGCGGACCCCAGCAGCTGCAGAGGCAGGCCATGACACAACAACTGAACCTCGAGGCCGGGGCCACCCGGACCATCACCGACAAGGAGGCCATGAAGGTCTCCATCGGCGCCTTGATCGGCACCGCGATGGAATGGTACGACTTCTTCCTTTTCAGTGCCGCCGCGGCCCTGGTCTTCAACGTCCAGTACTTCACCAATGAGAACGCCACTGCCGCTGCCCTGGCCTCCTTCGCGACCTTCGGCGTCGGACTGCTGGCCCGCCCGCTCGGCGGCATGTTCTTCGGCGCCATGGGCGACCGGATCGGACGCCGCAAGACGCTCATGATCACCATCGTCGGCATCGGCGTCATCACCGGGCTGATCGGCATGCTCCCCACCTACGCCGCGATCGGCATCGCGGCACCGGTACTGCTTGTGCTGCTGCGGGTTGCGCAGGGGCTCTTCGTCGGCGGGGAGTGGTCCGGGGCCATGACCATAGTCGTGGAGAACGCACCGCTGGCGCGCCGCGCACGCTACGCCGCCCTGCCCCAGATCGGTTCCCCGATCGGCACCATTCTGTCCTCCGGCGGATTCTTCCTGGCGACGGTCTTCTTCTCCAAGGAGAACTTCGACGACTTCGGCTGGCGCATCCCGTTCCTGGCCGCCATTCCGATGCTGTTCATTGCGCTGTACATCCGGAGCCGGCTTGACGAGTCCCCGGTGTTCGCCGAACTGCTCGAGCACGGGCAGGTCGAGAAGACTCCGATCCGCACCACCTTGGTCGATTCCTGGAAGCACATCCTGGTCGGCATGGCCGCGGCGCTGCTGGGTGTTGGCGGTTTCTACCTCGTCACGGCCTTCGTGGTGTACTACGGCGTTGCCATCCTGGGCTATTCCTCTCAGCTGATGCTCCTGGGCGGAATGGTTGCCGCCGTCGTCGAAATCCCCGTCCTGATCCTGGGCGGACGGCTCGGTGAACGCTTCGGCGCCAGCCGTGTCCTTCTTTACGGCGGGCTCGCCTCCGCAGCGGCGGCCGTTCCCTCGTTCCTGCTGATCACGTCCGGAAACGAGGTGCTGGTGGTCGTGGGCATGACCCTTGCGGTGGCCACTCTGTCCCTGCCGTACGCAGCCAACGGCACCGTCCTCACCGGACTGTTCCCGGCCCGCACCCGGTACACGGGTGTCGGCTTCGCCCAGAACACCGCCGGCATGGTGTCAGGCTTCCTGCCGCTGCTTGCCACCGCCATGGTCGCCGCGGCCTCGGACCATTGGTGGCCGGCGGCAGTCCTGCTGGTGCTCCTGAGCCTGTTCACTGCCGCCGCCGGCGTTATTGTGCCGCGGATGAGCGTGGACCTGCCCGGCTTCAAGCACTAATTTCCTCCCACCGAAAGAGCTCTCATGCCATCGTTGTCCGCCGGCCACCTGATTGTCCGCCAGCTCGAGGAACACGGCGTCGCCCGCGTGTACACCGTCCCGGGCGAGAGTTTCCTCGACGTCCTCGACGGGCTGCACGATTCCTCCATTGACACCGTTGTCTGCCGGCATGAGGGAGGTGCCGGGTTCATGGCCCTGGCGGAATCCCGGCTCACCGGAACTCCCGGTGTTGCCATGGTGACACGGGGGCCGGGAGCCGCGAACGCCATGATCGCCGTCCACACCGCCTGGCAGGATGCAACGCCGATGGTCCTCTTTGTCGGCCTGATCCCGCTGACGGACCGCGGCCGCGGCGCCTTCCAGGAGTTCAGCCTGGAGGGCTGGTTCGGCACCACGGCCAAGCAGGTGATGGTGCTCGACGACGAACGGCGGGCCGCGGAAACAGTCGCCGCGGCCATGCGGCTGGCCGTGTCCGGCCGTCCCGGACCGGTCATCATTGGCCTGCCCGAGGATGTCCTGGTGCGCACGGCCGGCACCGGAACCGTTCCGCTCCGTGCGCCAGCAGACGCTGAACCGGCGTCCCGGGCGCTGGGGGAACTGGTATCCCGGCTGGCCCGCGCCGAACGCCCGCTGCTGATTGTGGGCGGGGACGGATGGACAGCCGACGACGGCGGTCAGCTTGCTGCCTGGGCGGCGGCTGCACGGATTCCGGTGGCCGCGGACTTCCGGTCCTACGACGCCGTTCCGCATCTCTCTCCTGCCTGGTCCGGGTGGCTGGGCTACGGCCGGGCCGACACGCTGGCAGGCCGCCTTGATGAGGCCGATCTGCTGCTCTTCGTCGGCTGCGCCAGGACGGACGTCCTCAGCGACGGGTACACCCGCGGGCTGGCGGCCGAAACTCTTCTTGTGCTTCAGGATCCGGAGGCGGCAGGACATGCCGGGCGGATCGACCTGCATATTCCCGCTGCGCCGGCGGCGTTTGTGGCGGCGCTGCCGCAGCCCGGGGCGGCCCGCGGCAGCCGCAGCGGCGCGTGGATGGAAGCCCTTGCCGCCGACCAGGCACGGTATTCCGTGCCGGCCGCGGACGGAGGCACCGGCGTCGACCTTGGGACGGCCTTCGGACTTCTGGAGGAACTGCTGCCCGAAAACCGCATCCTGACCTACGGGGCGGGAAACGCCACCATCTGGGGTGCCCGCTACCTCAGCCACCACGGCGCCGGCTCGCTGGTGGGGCCGCGCAACGGCGCCATGGGGCTCGCGGTTCCCGCCGCTGTGGCGGCATCGCTGATTCACCCCGGGCGCCGCGTGGTTGCCGTCTGCGGCGACGGAGACTTCATGATGAACGCGCAGGAGCTGGCGGTTGCCGCGGCCCGGAAAGCCGCACCGCTGATTATCGTTGCGGACAACGGCGGCTACGGCACCATCGTGGCGCACCAGCGCCGGCATTACCCCCACCGTCCCTCCGGCACGGCCCTGGACAACCCCGATTTCGCCGGATTGATCCGCAGCTTCGGAGGCCACGGCGAACGGGTGGAGGAAACGGCCGATTTCGGACCGGCGCTGGAACGGGCACTGGGCAGCGGGCGCCTGGCCCTGCTGCACCTCATCACCGACCCGGCAACCATGGCTCCGGACACCTCGAACGCAGCCGGCACCGCAACCGGGAGCACCGCCGGCTCCACCGCCCCGGAACCGGCAGCGGCAGGAGGAAACCGATGAAACTCGACCTGATCCTGCGCGGGGCAAACATCATCACCCTGGAAGCGGAGCGCCCGGCGGCCTCTTCAGTCGGCGTGCTCAACGGCCGGATCGCGGGATTCGACGAGGAACTGGAAGGCTGCACCGCCGAACAGGACATCGGGCTGGACGGGGCAACCGTGGTGCCCGGCTTCATTGACGCGCACTGCCACACCACGTGGTGGGGCCTGGGGCTGGGAGCCGTTGATCTGGAGCAGGCACGCGGGCTCCCCGAGCTGTATGCCCTGCTGGAGGCCGAAGTGCAGCGGCTGGCGGACACCCCGGACGCCTGGATCAACGGAACCGGCTTCAACCACAAGCACCACGGCGGAGCCTACCCGGACATCCGTGAGCTGGACCGGATCACGGGGGACCGGCCGCTCTATCTGCGCCACGTCTCAGGGCACCTGTCCATCACCAACACCGCCACACTGAAACTGGCAGGAGTCTTTGAACCCGGTTTTTCCGACTCCACCGGCGGATCCGTCCTGCGCGGCGAGGACGGTTCACCCACCGGAGTCGTGGAAGAAGCCGCCCAGCAGCTGCTCCAGGACCTGCTGCTGCCCTATCCGGTGGCACGAATCGTCGACGCGCTGGACGCCGCAACAGCCCGGTTCGCCGCGGAAGGCATCACCAGCTTCACCGAGGCCGGAGTGGGCGGCGGGTGGATCGGCCACAGCCCGGTGGAAGTCCGCGCCTATCAGCTCGCCGCCGCGAGCGGCCGGCTGCACGCACGCGCCCAGCTCATGCCCGCACTCGACGCGCTGCGCCCGCTACGGGCCAACGAAACCGACATGCACGGCACCGGTACGGGCCGCGGCATTGATCTGGGTGCCGTAGCCGGCTTCGGAGACGAGTGGGTGTCGCTGGGCCCGGTCAAGGTCTTCATGGACGGCTCGCTCCTGGGCGCGACGGCGGCGGTCACCGAGGACTACTGCGGCCACCCGCACAACACGGGATACCTGCTCGATGATCCGGCGGTGTACCGCGAGCGCGTGGACGCGGCCTACCGGGCCGGCTGGCCCATCGCCCTGCACGCCATCGGCGACGCCGCCATCGACCTGGCAACGGAGATCATCATCGCGTGCCAGGAACGCTACGGACGCAATTCCCTGCCCAACCGGATTGAACACTTCGGTATCGCCCGGCCGGACCAGTTAGCTGCCGTTGCTGCTGCCGGCATCGCCGTCACGCCGCAGGCAGCGTTCATCGGGCCGCTCGGAGATCAATTCGCTGCAATGGTCGGGCCGGAACGGGAAGGCTGGCTCTACCGGGGCAGGTCGCTTGTGGACGCCGGAATCCTCGTGGCTGGCAGTTCCGACCTGCCCGTTGCGGATAACAACGTCCTGCGCGCGATGCAGTCCTGGGTGGACCGCAAAACCGAACAGGGCAGGATCCTGGGCGGAGCAGGCGAGGGACTCACCCCGGAGGAAGCACTGCGCACCTACACCGACTGGGCTGCACAGGCCACCGGTACCCACGCACGGAACGGCACGCTCCGCCGGGGCAAGCTGGCGGACTTTGCCGTGCTGTCCGGATCTCCGCTGGACTCGGCGGACATCTCTGAGCTTCAGGTGCTGGCCACGATTGCCGGCGGCGAATTTACCCACAACCGGCTGGCTGCCGGACCACAGCCGGGGACAGAGTCCCCGGCCCGAACCACAGGAGCAGCACTATGACCATCACTACCCGCCAGCAGGCACCCCTCGGCAGCGGTGCCGGCGCCTTCCTCGCAGATTTCCATTCCATGAGCACTTTCGGGGCCACTGCGGGCGGGGGAGTTGACCGGCAGGCCGGCACTGCGGAAGACGGACAGACGAGGAACTGGTTCCGCGGCCTGGCCGAGGGCCATGGCTTCGAGGTGCGCTACGACGCCGTGGGCAACCAGTTTGCCCTGCTGGAACTGGTCCCCGGCGCGCCGTACATCGCCATGGGGTCGCATCTGGACTCGCAGCCGCTGGGCGGGCGGTTCGACGGCGCCTACGGCGTCCTGGCAGCCGTTCACGCGGCCATCAGGCTGCAGCAGCGGCTGGCCGCCGGCGGGTCGGCACCGCAGTTCAACGTCGCCGTCGTGAACTGGTTCAACGAGGAAGGCTGCCGGTTCAAGCCGTCGATGATGGGCAGCGCCGTCTTCACGGGCAAGCTGTCCGCCGAGCATGTCCTCGAGACAGTGGATCCCCGCGGCACGTCCGTGCGCGAAGCGCTGGAGAGCATCGGCACCATCGGAGACTTCTCCCTGGACCTGGCAGCCTATCTGGAAATCCACATTGAACAGGGCCGCTCCCTGGAGGACGCAGGCCTGACCATCGGCCTGGTGGAGTCGACCTGGGGCGCCAACAAATACGAATTCACCGTGCACGGTGAACAGGCGCACACCGGGGCCACGATCATCGCCGACCGGCACGACGCCCTGCTCGGCGCCAGCGCGCTCGTGGTGGCGGCCCGGGAAATCGCCGACGGGTTCAGCACGGAAGAACACGCCGTCATCACTTCCTGCGGAGAGTTCACCGTGTACCCAAATTCGCCCGTCGTGGTTGCCAGCCGGGTGGAACTGCTGGTGGACCTGCGCAGCACCGACGCCGAGGTCCTCGCCGCGGCCGACGCCGAGCTGCACCGGCGGATTGCGGCTATTCAACAGTCGGCAGCGGTGCGGATCGAGCAGGGTGCGCAGCACGTCTGGGGAGCGAAGGCCTATGACAAGGCCGGGATGTCGCTGGCCGCGGAGTGCGCGGCCGATCTGGGCCTGTCCTACGGAACGGTGCGTACCCTGGCCGGGCACGATTCCACCAACCTCAAGGATCTGGTGCCCACGATCATGCTCTTTGTCCCCAGCGTGGAGGGCATTTCCCACAACGAAAAGGAACTGACCAGCGACGACGACATGCTGGCCGGGGTGGACCTGCTGACCGAGCTGCTTGGACGCGTGGTTGAGGGTGCATTTGTAGCTGTGCCTTAGCATTTTGCCAGGGCTGCAGCCGGGACCAGATGTCTCCTCGCCCTAACGCACGGTCTCGATTGGCGGCGCCTGTTCAGACGGAACACCCGGAGCAAGCGCCGCCGCAACCTCAGCCGCGGCGCGTTGCCCGGAACGCACCGCCCCGTCCATATAGCCGTTCCATATCTCGGAGGTCTCGGCGCCGGCCCAATGGATCGGTCCGACCGGCTCGCGCAGAGACTTCCCTAGCCGGGTCCAGAGTCCGGTACCCAGCCTGCCGCCGTAACACCCACGGGTGAACTCTTCTTCGCTCCAATTGCGTTCCAGGACGTCGGTGGGATGTGCAGCCTCGGGGCCAAAGAATTCCACCAGCTCGGAAAGGACCAGCTTTCGCCGCTGGGCAGGGCTCAGCTCATTGGCATGGCGAGCGTGCGCACCCTCGATAAAGGCGACCAGCACACCTGCGGACGATCCGGGAACGTAGTTGTCGTAGACAAGGCCCACAGACGAGTCCAGGTTCAGTACGGCACCGCTTAGGCCAGCCCTGCGCCAGAAGGGGCGTTCATACGCTATCTGGAACTTGATGACGGTGCCGGCGGGCATCTGCTGAGTGAGGCTGTCCCGGTTCGGCGGCATGGGCGGGTCATAGACCAGACGGCCGGCCAAGACCGGAGGAATGGCCACAATAACGCGGCGGGCCGAGGCGCTTCCCCCGTCGTACTCAACGTCGACCGCCGACCCCCGGCAGCTGATCCGGCGCACAGGTGATTCCAAGCGCACCTTTTCGGCCAGGGCAACGGCCATCTCCTCGGAGATCCGGTGTGTGCCACCGGCAACCCTTGAGTCCTGGGCCCCGTCCAGGGTCGTCATCAACCGCGCCAGGCCACCGCCGGACTTCACGTAGAACAGGAGATGCAGCAGGGAGAACTCATCCGTGTCAGCGGCGAAAATTGTGGCCAGCATCGTGTCGTAAAACCGCCGCACCACGGGATCCGCGGTTTGTTCCCGCAGCCAGGCGTCCGCCGTGATCCGGTCGAGGGATGCTGCCTCCGGTGTCCGGCCCGGATCGGATAAATTTACAGTCAGGGCCAGGGACTCCAGTGCTGCCAGCACCCTGCGGAAGGAGTCTACGGAGGCGGCGGGTAGTCCGAAAGTGTCGTCATCGGCGTAGCGGAGGCAGCCGTCAAGGAGGAGCGTGGAGCGGCCCTCGTCGTATACCTGGAACATTTCCAGCCCGAGTTCGCCGAGAAGGCCGATCACAGCGTCCTGTGTCGGCCCAATCCACTGACCGCCAAGCTCAACAGGAGTGCCGTCGCGGAGCCGGCCTCCCTCGTTTCGCCCACCGACCCTGTCCCGTGCCTCTAACACCAGCACGTCCAAGCCCGTCTCCGTGAGGCTACGGGCTGCTGTGAGGCCGGACAGTCCCGCCCCAATAACAATGACATCATGCATCGGTGATCCTTTCAGCGCCGACAGCCGATGCCGCCGCGGAGGCAGTCTATCCGGCGAGTCTCTCCGGATTTGTGGATGAATCGTCCAATCCTGGCCGCCTTTTCGACGGAAAATCCCTTGTGGGCTCGGGTCCGGCACCGTAGCGTCTGGGCAGTTTCCCGTCCTTTCAAGGAGTAGGCATGAAGCAGCAGTTCAGCGCGTCCCAGCCGGCGGCCACCGGCATCACGCCGCCAGCGGCAGAGCAGGCCGGGCCCGGGCTGAAACGGGTGATGGGGACGCCGTCGCTGGTGCTATTCGGCCTGGCATATATGGTGCCGATGACGATCTTCACCACTTACGGGCTGGTCACCACGCTGACTGAGGGGCATTTGCCCGCCGCCTACGCAGTGACATTGGCCGCCATGATGTTTACGGCCTTCAGTTACGCCTTCCTTGTCAAAGTTATTCCTTCCGCCGGTTCCGCATATAGCTTCACGCAGCGGATCTTTGGCGGCCATCTGGGATTCACCACCGGTTGGACGCTGATGCTCGATTACCTCCTGCTCCCGCTGATCAACTATCTGCTGATCGGGGTGTACCTCAACGCCCAGTTTCCAGCCGTACCTTTTTGGGTGTTTACCTTGGCTGCCATCGTCCTCGTTACTTTGCTCAACATTGTCGGGTTGACGGTGGTGCGAAGCGCCAACTTGGTACTCGTGGGAGCCCAGGCCGTATTCGTGGTTGTATTCGTGGTGCTCGCCGCAGTGAAGATTCCCGCTGGCAGCTCCGTCACCGAGCCGGTGTTCTCAGCGTCCATGTCCCCGGCGCTGATAATGGCCGGCGCCGCTATTCTCTGCCTGTCTTTCCTGGGATTCGACGCCGTCTCGACGATGTCCGAGGAAGCAAGGGAACCGCGGCGCACCGTTCCCCGGGCGATCATCCTTACCACCCTGATCGGCGGTGCGGCCTTTATCCTGATTTCCTGGGTCAGCCATCTGGTGCACCCCGATTGGCAGTCCTTCTCGGACCCGGATGCAGCGGCAATCGAGATCATGGACGGCATTGGCGGACAAATGCTCACGGCGCTGTTCCTGGCGGCCTATATCGCCGGGGCAACTGCTTCCGCCATGGCTTCGCAGGCCAGTGTTTCCCGGATCCTGTTTGCCATGGGCCGCGATGGAGTCCTTCCGCGCAAGGTCTTCGGTCGCGTGAACGGTCGGTTCCACTCGCCGGTGGGCGCCATATTGGTGGTATCAGCCGTGTCTCTGCTCGCCCTCGTCGTGGAGCTTGAAACGGTTGCATCCGTGGTGAGCTTCGGCGCCCTCTTCGCTTTCTCCCTGGTCAACTTGGGAGCCATCAAATTTTTCCTCCTCGATGGGGCTTCGCAAAGCGTTGGCCGGGTTTTGAAGTACGGACTAATTCCGGGAATCGGATTCATTCTGACTGTGTGGCTCTGGTTCAGCCTGTCAACATCCGCGCTGATGCTGGGGTTGGCCTGGATGGCGGTCGGCATCGTTTACCTTGCTGTTCTGACGCGGGGATTCACCTTGGCTCCGCCGCGCGTTGATCTCGATACAGCGGAGGCATCCGCCTGAGCCCTGCAGCGGCCGCAGCGGTGCGGGCGGCGACCGGTAGCCAGAAACCGGAAGCGGGTAATCCGCTGCAGTTCGATGGGATGGAAGGGGGTTCTGTAGGGTGGAAGGGCCGTTCATTCGCCGGGGGAGCGAGGGAAGGGATTTCGCTACGCGGGTGCCCGACGCAGGCGGCGAAGTACCATCCCAGAACAAACGTCCAGATCAATCGCCCCTTCCGGAACGAAAGACGCAGACCCCATGACTGAAAACACGCCCGATTCCGACCCCGATTACCCGGAGAACTGGCCCACGCGGCGAGGCCTGCGTACCACCGCGCAACGCAGCGCAGGAAACAGCGGGGCAGGGACGGACACCTCCACGTTCGCCGACCGGATCTTCAGCGCAGACGACGGCAATTTCGCCGGAACACTCTCCTCCGGTGACGGGTTCTCCGGGTACCGCCTGGACACCGGACCCGGACAGGACTATCCGGCGGCGCCTCCGGTTCCCCCGCTGCCCCCGGAGCCGTTTTTCGAGCCGGTCCCGGCAGGTGCTGCTGATGCCACTGCCGCCGGGTACGACGCTCCGGACCTGAATCCGGTCCAGACACCCGTTCCGTCATTTGCGGCCCTGCCGGTGCCCGACCGCGCTCCCGCCCCGGCGCCTGCCGCGGTTCCCGCCCCGGCGCCGGCACCGGCAGCCGAACCCGCGCGCAACGCCCCGGAACCCGCCGCCGAACCTGCCGGTACCCGTGCGGAACTGCGCGAGCGCGCCCCGGCCCGCCGCCGGGCGTCGTTCCTGGACACCCAGACAGCCCGCATCCCCGCCACCCGCGGTTTCCGCGGCCTGCTCGCCGGCCTTGGTCTTCGGATGTCCCCGTCCGAGTCTGAACTGGCCGAGCGCCGCGACATCCGCGCCGTCAGCCAGCACTGGCCCGGGCCGCGGACCATCTCCGTGGTCAACGGCAAGGGCGGCGCCAACAAGACGCCCACCACCGTGATGCTGGCTGCAGTATTCGCCCGCAACGGCGGCGGCCCCGTGCTGGCCTGGGACAACAACGAAACCCGCGGAACCCTGGGCTGGCGCACCGAGCAGGGCCCCCATGACGCAACCGTGATGGACCTGCTGCCCAACACCGGGAATCTGCTGTCGCCGTCGGCCCAGTCCGCGCTGCTGGCCCGCTTCGTGCACCACCAGACCGAGGACAAATTCGACGTCCTGCGGTCCAAGCCGGATGTCCTGGCCTCCGAGCAGAAAATCACGATGGCTGACTTTGACGCCCTGCATGAAGTGGCCTCCAAATACTTCCGGCTCAACCTGGTGGACTCCGGAAATGATGAAAGCGCTGAGCGCTGGCTGCGGATGATCCACCACACGGACCAGCTGGTCATTGCCACCACCACGGTCGAAGAGCATGCCGAGGCCGGCGCACTGCTGCTGGAGGCACTGCAGGAACGCGGCGGTGCGTTTGCCCAGCTTGCGGCCGGCGCCGTCGTCATTGTCAGCCAATCCGACCGCAACGGCACCGACGCCCAGATCCGGTCAGTGGCCCAGGGGTTCGAGCCGCTGGCCCGGGCCACGGTCACCATCCCCTATGACGCTGCCCTGCGGAAGGGGCAGATCCGGTTCGGTTCGCTGCGTCCCGCCACCCAGCGGGCCTGGCTGGCTGCCGCTGCGGCTGTGGCGGAGGGGCTTTCGGAGCCCGTTCCGGCAACTTAGTCAGCTTGCTTATTGTCTGTCGGGTTTTCTAGGGTAGAGGCAGGGGAACCGGGAGGTTCCGCGGCGGTTCCCAAACCGCCGGCCAAGCATCGAGCGAATATCGGAGGCACCATGGCTGAACATGACATTTCCGGCAAGAAGGTCGCTTTTCTCCTGACCGACGGCGTGGAGCAGGTGGAGCTCACCAGTCCCTGGGACGCGGTGAAGGACGCCGGCGGCGAGCCCACGCTCGTTTCGCCGTCCACCGGCACCATCCAGGGTTTTGACGGCATCGAGAAGGGTGAAACCTTCACCGTTGACCTGGCGGTCGCTGATGCGAATGCCGAGGACTACGATGCCCTGGTGCTGCCCGGCGGAGTGGTCAACGCCGATTTCCTCCGGGTGGACAAAGACGCGCAGAACTTCGCCCGCGCCTTCTTCGAGGCGCACAAGCCGGTAGCCTCCATCTGCCACGGTCCGTGGCTTCTGATCGAGGCCGGCGTGGTGAAGGGACGGGACATGACGTCCTATCCGTCGCTGGCAACCGACCTGAAGAACGCCGGCGCCAATTGGAGCGACGAGGAAGTTGTGGTGGACCAGGGGCTGGTCACCAGCCGCAACCCGGGCGACCTGCCGGCCTTCAACGACAAGCTGCTTGAAGAGATCGCCGAAGGCGAGCACGAAGGCCAACACGCCTGAATCAGCACGGTTCCGGCTGAAGACGCCCGATAATGGGGTGGGGAAGAAATTCCCCGCCCCATTTTTTCTGCCCGCCGGCCTGAGCCGTCGGAATTGTGTCACTGCCCGAACTGCCTGGAGATCCGCACATGACTGACGACCGGTACCTGTGCACCGGAGTGTCCTGGGACGACGGCGGCCCCTACCTGGCACTGAGCTCTCCCGACGGCGAAAAACGCCGGCAGAGACTGGACCCCGGCACCCTCCTGTCCTACCGGGTGCTCCCCGGAGACGGCGGAGCGCTGAAGTTCTGCCTGGGATCGGTGAAGGTTCAGGACCGCCACAGCCGGACCCACGAGCCCTGCCCCGCACACAGCGCAGCGGACCGCGGCTATCAGTGCGGCCCCTGTTTCGCCCGCGACGACTGGCGGCTGGTGCACAACAGCCACCGTTCCGGCATTGCTTCCCCGGGACTGAAGCTGTACCTGGCGCAGCCGCACTGGCTGTACGTCGCCACCTTTGCCGACGGAACAACCAAGGTGGGCACGGCGGCGGACGGACACAAGCGCCTGCGCCTGACTGAACAGGGGGCCGTGGCGGCGCGGTACATCGCCCGCGCCGCGGACGGGCGCGTCGTTCGGATCCTGGAAGATCTGGTCACTGCCGAAGCGGGACTGGTCCAGACCGTGCGGGCCGAGGCCAAGATCTCGGCCCTGGCCCGGCCGCTGGCACCGGATGTACTGGACGGACTCAACGCCGGCCATGCGGACGCCGCGCGGCTCCTGCTGGCGGCTTCCGGAACCGAAGGGTTTACCGTCACGGAGGAAGTCTGGCAGCGCCCGGACCAGGCGCTGGCGGTGCCCGATGCCGCCGGAGCGGTCCCGTATCCGCTGGATCCCGGAGCCGGGGAACACGGCATGGTGATTGAGGCAATGCTCGGGGCCGCGGCGCTGGTGCGGGTGGAGGATTCCGAGATCCCGTTTCTCGCCAACCTGGCCCGGCTCAAGGGCAGGCGCCTGCGCACCGGTTCCTACCGGACCCTGCTGCCGGCCCTGCAGACCGCGCTCTTCTAGCCGCGTCCCGGCGGCGGGCGCCGCTCCCGTCCGTCCCGCAGCCCCGGCTCCGTTTCGCGGCCAACTGCGCGCCGCCTGTATTCTGGGACCATGCTAAACACTCCCTGGGAGACCGGTTCCGCCCTCTACCGCAAACTGGTTGTCTCCGCGCTGGTGATCTCGGGAGCCGGAGTACTGATGGTCGTCGTCGGCGCCGTCAGCGACGCTCAGCTGCTGATGTACATTGCCGCCCCGGTGATTGCTGTGGGCATGTGCCTGCACATCGCCGGTATGGTGGTTCGAGCCCGGGACGCCCGGCGCCGGATGAAGGGAACCAAATGAGCATCAATCCCGAACTGCAGGGCCGCAGCTACCCCGCCAGCGACCCGTACCAGGTGGGCCGCGAGAAAATCCGCGAGTTCGCCCGTGCCGTCAAAGCCGGCCACGCCGCCCACTTCGACGTCGCCGAAGCCCAGAGTCTGGGGTATTCGGACCTGGTGGCTCCGCCTACGTTCGCCGTGATCGTTGCCCAGCGCGCCGACGCGCAGCTGATCTCCGACCCGGAAGCCGGGATCGATTTCAGCCGGGTTGTCCACGCCGACCAGCGCTTCACGCACCACCGGCCCATCATTGCGGGTGACGAACTGATCGCTGAGCTTTACGTGGATTCAGTCCGGGCCATGGGCGACGGCGCCCTGCTTACTACCCGCTCGGAGATTTCCACCACGGAGGGCGAAAAGGTCGCCACCGCCGTGTCATCCATCCTCGTTCGAGGAGAAGGGCAGTAACGCCGTGTCGATTGCATTGAGCGAGCTTGCCACCGGGCAGGAAATCGGTTCGGCAACGCTGGAGATTTCCCGCGCCGACCTTGTCCGTTACGCCGGAGCATCCGGAGATTTCAACCCCATTCACTGGAACGAACGTTTTGCCCGCAGCGTGGAGCTGCCCGGGGTCATCGCCCACGGCATGTTCACGATGGGTGCTGCGGTGCAGCTGGTCACTGATTGGATCGGCGACCCCGGCGCCGTCATCGACTACCAGACCCGCTTTACCCGTCCCGTTCCGGTTCAGGACCTGGACGATGCGCCGGGCGCCGTCGTCGAAGTCACCGGCGTGATCGGTGCCCTCGACACGGACAACTCCACCGCCCGCGTGGATCTCACCGTCACTTTCAACGGCCAGAAGGTCCTGGTCAAGGCACAGGCGGTTGTACGGATCTGGTGAGCGCCCTGACTTCCGTGCCCCTGGCATCACTGACCACCTCGCGTGTCGGCGGCCCGGCACGCCGTTACATCAACGCGGAAAGCGAAGATGAACTCATCGGCGCTGTGCGCGCCGCCGATGAAGCGAAGGAGCCGCTGCTCATTGTGGGCGGAGGCTCCAACCTGCTGATTTCAGACGCCGGTTTCGACGGCGCCGTCGTCCATGTCGCCACCCGCGGGCTGGAGACGAGCGGCAACCCCGACGGAACCGTGACCGTCCGCGCGCAGGCCGGACATCCCTGGGACGACGTCGTGGAGCAGACGCTGCGCGGAGGATGCTCCGGATTGGAGGCGCTCTCCGGCATCCCCGGTCTGGCCGGTGCGACGCCGGTGCAGAACGTGGGTGCCTACGGCGCCGACGTTTCGCACACTATTACCGGCGTCAGGGCCTGGGACCGCAGGGAACGCAGCATCGTGACGTTCGCCAACGAGGACCTGCAGTTTGGGTACCGGGATTCGGTGCTTAAGCGGAGTACGGTCAACGGCTCTCCCCGCTATGTGGTTCTCACCGTCGACTTCGGCCTGACCCGGGGCATGGAAAGTGCTCCGGTTCGGTACGCCGAGCTGGCCCGGGCACTGGGCGTTGCGGTGGGGGAGCGGGCTGCCGCTGAAGACGTGCGCCGCGAAGTGCTGCGGCTGCGTGCCGGAAAGGGCATGGTGCTGGACCCCGAAGACCCCGACACCTACAGCACCGGGTCCTTCTTCACCAACCCGGTGGTGCCCGAGGAGTCGGCCGCACATTTGCCGCCCGAGGCTCCGCGCTACCCCGTGGCGCAGCCCGGCATGGTCAAACTCAGCGCTGCCTGGCTGATCGACCGGTCCGGATTCCCCAAGGGCTTTGGCCTGCCGTCCACGGGGCAGGGCGCCGAACTGGCCGGAGGCCGGGCCTCGCTCTCCACCAAGCACACGCTGGCCGTGACGAACCGGGGCACCGCCACCGCTGAAGATCTGCTGGCTGTGGCGCGGGCCGTAGCCGAAGGCGTGGAAGATGCGTTCGGTATCCGGCTGCACCCCGAGCCGCTGCTGATCAACTGCAGCCTCTGACTGCCTGACCGGCTGCCTGGCTAAGTGGACCGCCTGGCTGCCTGCCGTGGCCCCGGCCAGCCGCCCGGCGGCTAGCCATCATCCCGGCGGCCCAGGGCAGGCCCGCGCCGCGCCCAGGCCGCCGCCGCCCTCGTGCTGCGGATGGCAGCGCGGTCCCGGCGCGGATCCAGGAGGTGGCAGTTGCACAGCCACTGGACCAGCCGCGGCGTCAGGCTGACCTGTGTTCTTCGGTCCTGGAGATCCGGCAGCAGCCACTCCGGTTCCAGGAAACCGCTGAGCGTGTAGGCGAGCACTTCCGCTCCGAACAGCCGCGCGAAGGCCGAGTCGGGCTCCAGGGAGCGTTCCAGGTCCAGCAGCTCGGCGTCTTCGGGACAGAGGACCCGCTCGCCTTCCGCTTCGAGGTAATCCCGCAGGTGTCCTCCCACCCGCAGATATCTCACACCGGTGGGTATCTGCTTTCCGACGCAACTGGACGCGAAAAAGCTGTCGAGGATGGAATCTATGGATTCAAAGGGGTGCCGGCCCGGCGGTGTGTGCTCCATGGGAACACCGTCCCACCCGCCACTGACATTCGCGGGAGGGCCGCTTACCGACCGGCGGCACCGGCGGAAGCATGCGCCCTAGAGGTTGCCGGTGGCGATCTTCAGCATACGGCGCAGCGGCTCGGCCGCGCCCCAGAGCAGCTGGTCGCCGATGGTGAAGGCACTGATGTATTCCGGGCCCATTTCCAGCTTGCGGATCCGGCCCACCGGGATGTCCAGGGTTCCGCTGACCGCCACCGGAGTCAGTTCAGCCATTGAGGCTTCCTTGGTGTTCGGAACCACCTTCGCCCACTCATTGTCGGCCGCGATAATGCGTTCGATCTCAGCAACCGGCAGATCCTCGGTGAGCTTCAGGGTGAGCGCCTGGGAATGTGAGCGCATGGCGCCGATGCGGATGCACAGCCCGTCAAACGGAATCCGGCCCTCGGTTTCCCGGCCCAGGATCTTGTTGGTCTCGGCGCCGGCCTTCCACTCTTCCTTGGACTGCCCGTTGCCCAGGTCCGCATCGATCCAGGGGATCACCGAACCGGCCAGCGGCACGCCGAACTGGGAGGAATCCATGCCCGGGTCCTTCTGCCGGGCCAGGACCGCGCGGTCGATGTCCAGGATGGCGGAGGCAGGATCGGCCAGCTTGTCGGCTACGGCCGAATTCAGCTCGCCGAACTGGTTGAGCAGTTCGCGCATGTGCCGGGCGCCGCCGCCGGAGGCTGCCTGATAAGTCATGGACGTGCCCCACTCGACCAGGCCGTTGCGGAACAGTCCGCCCAGGCCCATGAGCATGCAGGAGACCGTGCAGTTGCCGCCTACGAAGTTCTTTATGCCGCGGGCCAGCCCGGCGTCGATGACGTCGCGGTTCACCGGGTCCAGGACGATGATCGAGTCCTGCTCCATGCGCAGGGTGGACGCCGCGTCAATCCACAGGCCGTCCCAGCCGGCGTCGCGCAGCTTCGGATAAACCTCGGAGGTGTAGCCGCCGCCCTGGGCGGTGACAATGATCGGCAGTTTCGCCAGCGCCTCGACGTCGTACGCGTCCTGGAGCTTCCCGGCACCGTCGGCAAAGGACGGCGCGGCACCTCCGGCATTGGAGGTGGAGAAAAACACGGGGTTGATCAGGCCAAAGTCGCCCTCATCCTGCATGCGCTGCATGAGGACGGAACCGACCATGCCCCGCCAGCCGATGAAGCCCGCGGTGGGTACGGAGGTAGCTGCGAAAGTCATGCTCCCAGTTTAGGGCAGGACTGCCTGGGCGTCCTGATTGGTGACGCTGCCGGAAGGCTTCTGTGTGCGGACCCACACCGCGATCCGGTAGGAGGTCCCGTTGGCGGCGGTGTGCCAGTCCTCCGCGGGGCTGACCGCGGTGAAGGTCCAGTCGGGGCCCAGCCGGGGAGCATAGGTGTCACCCTCGAGGCTTGTCTCGATCACGGTCACTACGGCGGCGTCGGCAAACGGAGCGGCTGCCTCATACAGCTGCGCCCCGCCGACGATCCAGATCTGGTCCCCGCCCGGGCTGTGCCGGGCCGTGTCCAGCGCCTGTTCCAGGGAAGGGACCACGACGGCGCCCGCAGGTGAAATCTCGTCCGCAAGCGTTTGGCTGGAACTCACCACGATGTTGGTGCGGCCGGGCAGGGGGCGGTAGGCGGGCGGGAAGGACTCCCAGGTCCGCCGGCCCATGATGACCGGATGTCCGGCGGTGGTGTTCTTGAAATGTGCCAGGTCTTCGGGCAGGTGCCAGGGCATGCCGCCGTCGCGCCCGATCACGCCGTCGAGCGTTTGGGCCCAGATCATGCCGATCACCGGAGCGGGTTTTCCGGACGGGCCGGCCTCCGCCAGCACTGAGGACAAGTCCAGGCCCTCCGGGGAGCCTTCCCCGGCGACGGGAAAATAGCGGATGGGATCAACGGGTGAACTCAAGGGACTGCGCCTCTCAAACTGCAATCGGGGCTTTGATGCCGGGATGGTGGCGGTAGTCCAGGACCTCGAAGTCCTCCAGCGCGTAGTCGAAAATAGACTCCGGCTTTCGGGCCAGGCGCAGCTGGGGATAGGGGTAGGGCTCGCGGCTGAGCTGCTCGCGGACCTGGTCCACGTGGTTGTCGTAGATGTGCACGTCACCGCCGGTCCAGACGAACTCGCCGGGTTCCAGCCCGGTCTGCTGTGCCACCATCAGGGTCAGCAGTGCGTAGGAAGCGATGTTGAACGGCACGCCGAGGAACAGATCCGCCGAGCGCTGGTACAGCTGGCAGGAGAGCTTGCCGTCGGCCACGTAGAACTGGAACATGGCGTGGCACGGCGGCAGCGCCATGTTGTCCACCTCGGCGGGGTTCCAAGCCGTGACGATGTGGCGGCGGGAATCGGGATTGGTCCGGATGCTCTCGACCACCTTGGCGATCTGGTCAATCTGTCCGCCGTCCGGAGCCGGCCACGAGCGCCACTGGACGCCGTAGACCGGGCCCAGCTCACCGTCGTCGTCGGCCCATTCGTTCCAGATGCTCACGCCGCGCTCCTGGAGCCAGCGGACATTGGAATCCCCGCGCAGGAACCAGAGCAGTTCAAGGGCCACTGATTTGAAGTGCACGCGCTTGGTGGTGATCAGCGGAAAGGAATCCCGCAGGTTAAAGCGCATCTGCCGGCCGAAAACGCTGCGCGTTCCGGTGCCTGTGCGGTCGGATTTTTGCGTCCCGTGCGCCATGACGTCGCGGAGCAGGTCTTCGTACGGGGTAGGAATAGTCACCGCACCAGTCTAGTTGCTTCCTGCCCGGCCCGAAGGATTGGTTCGACGCCGTGGATGGCCCGGACGGAGTCGATGGCCGGTTTCTGCACGATGGATGGGAAATGCCTAAGTGATGGGACATGCCTAAGTGGAGAGCTCGGCCACCAAACGGCGGTAACGGCGCAAGGCCAGCAGCCCGGCCCCGCCCATCGCCGCGAGGAATCCCAGCGTGGGAAGGGCAAACAGCAGGACCGATCCGTCCGGCGGCAGAAACCAGCCGCGCAGGCTGATCCAGCCCACCAGCAGGGACAGCTCCACAGTCGTCAAGGCCAGGAAATACAACGTTGCATCCATGCCGGCCTGTTGATGCACCTGCTCATCGACGCCGGCCGGAGCAGCGTTGTTGAGCGGAAACGGCCGGATAACCAGGGCTGTCACGTACAGGAACAGGATCAGGCCGGCGGAGATCAGCGGGCCGAAGAACACCGTCCCGAAGGACTTCTCCTCATAGCGGTCCGCGGTGCCGGAGCCGTCCCAATGCACCGGCAGGCGCTCCGGCAGCGTTGGCCAGGCCGCTGCTCCCACCGCTGCCACCAGCACCGCTACGAGCCCGGCGGCCAGATACCAGCCGGGGTGGACGCCCGGCACGGAGACGGCCCTGCTCCCAGCTCTCAGAGGGCTCCGCCTGCAGCTTCGGGAGCGGCTGCGTCGTGCTCGCCGCCGTCGCCGACGCGTTCGCGGGCCATGAAGTTCTCCAGGTCAAAGAGGTTGTCCGCCCGCTTGGCCACTGTGAGCAGCGTGGACATGGAGGCCACTTCCTCAACCTGTTCCTTCAGGAACCAGAGCATGAACTGCTCGCCCAGCGCATCACCCTCGGCGCGGGCCGCCGCGAACAGCGCCTCGATCTGGCGGGTGACCTGCTGCTCCTGCTCCAGGGCCAGGGCGATCGGTTCCACCACGGAGCTGAAGCCGTTACGCACGGCGGCCACGCCGGGAATGCGCACGGGAAGATCGCGGTCCAGCATGTACTGCACCAGCATCATGGCGTGGTTGCGTTCCTCAACCGACTGCGCGTAGAAGTGGCGGGCCAGCTGCGGAAGGTCTTCGCCGTCGAAGAACACAGCCATCGCCACGTACTGCTGCGAGGCGTTGAATTCGTGGCCGATCTGGGCTTCAAGGAGTTCTGTGAAAGTGGTCATGCGCCTACCCTAGGCTCCTGCAGGGCGCGGCAAAAGCACGGTTAGGCTTAGCTTCGCCCGGCCCAGGAGCGCCGGGGCAGGGGCGACGGCGCGGGCCGGCCCCCCCCTCAGTCGTCGAAGGCCCGGAACCGCTCCAGCGAAACGATTCGCCCCTCGTCGGCCGCGCTGACCTGGCAGATAACGGCTTCCCCCGGCGCCAGATAGGGGTCCTTGGCCGGCAACCCGACGGACAGGCCTGCCGGCATGTGCCGGGCGAGGACCTCAAAGACCACGGGAAGCACCGGCCGGTGGGTGCACACCACCACGGGTTTGCCCTTGTCGAACTGCGCCTCCACCGCGCTGCGGGCCTTCCCCGGCTTGCGTTTGGCACTGCGCTCGGTGATGGCGTCCACCGTCTTGAACTTCACCGACCTGGTCTTCACGTACGGGCGCACCGTCTGCACGCACCGCACCCACGGGCTGGACACCACGCGGTCCGGCTGCCAGGCCGCCAGCAGCCGTGACACCGCCTGTGCCTGGCGCAGGCCGGTGGCAGCCAGCGGGCGGTCTCCCTCGGCGCGCGTCCAGGAGGAACGGGGCTTGGCTTTGGCATGGCGGACAATGATCAGCGGCCAGGTCCGCAGCCTGCCCTCGGCGTGCGCCTCTTCAAGGGCATGCAGGGGCAGCCGGTCGGAGGGATTGGTCAGCTCCGCGTGGGCTTCGGCAGGGCTGCACCAGCGGACGCCGTCCACTTCCTTGCCGTCCGGCACCGGTTTGCCGTCCTGAATCCGGGCAGCCCAGTAGTGGACAATCTTCATGCCCGAGGACACCGGATACACCGTGGCCGGCAGCGGGATGCCCAGGCGGATGCCGATGCCGGCTTCCTCCCGGACTTCCCGGACGGCGCACTCCGGAGTCGTTTCACCGTCATCGAGCTTGCCCTTGGGCCAGGACCAGTCCTTGTACCGGGGGCGGTGGATCATGAGCACCTCAAGCTGGCCGTTCCGCGTGCGCCAGCAGAGGGCACCGGCGGCAACCACCTTGATCGTCTCCGGCACCGCGGCGCCGGCTTCCGGAGCCTGTTCCTCGTCGGACCAGCCGCCCCGGGGTTTGGCAGGCTCGTCCGGAAGCCGGGTCCGCTCGCCCGTGGAAGTGTCAGGTTCAGAGGACATGGACATGGCGGTCAACGGCGGGCGGCGGCACGCTGGCGGGACCGGGAGGCCAGCAGCCAGGACTGGACGTCCTGCAGCGGTTCCCCCTCTTCGTTTTTGTGGTGCCTGGTCCAGATGCCGTCCTTTTCAAGGTGCCAGCTCGCCGTCCCGGGATCCATGTACCGGTCCATCAGGGAAATAAGGTCCGCAACATCTTCCCTTGAGGCCAGCTGAACCAGGGCTTCGACCCGGCGGTCCAGGTTGCGGTGCATCATGTCGGCCGAACCGATGAACACCACCGGATCGCCGGCGTTGGCGAAGGCAAAAACGCGTGAGTGTTCCAGGAAGCGGCCCAGGACGGACCGCACGGTGATGTTCTCGCTCAGCCCGGGAACGCCTGGCCGCACGGAGCAGATGCCGCGCACAATGACGTCGACCCGCACGCCGGCCTGGGAGGCACGGTACAGCGAATCGATGATCGCCTCGTCCACCATGGAGTTGACCTTGATGATGACGCGGGCGTTCAGGCCGGCCTTCTTGTTGGCGATTTCCCGCTCGATCCGGTCAATCAAGCCGGAGCGGACAGACCGGGGAGCCACGAGCAGGCGCTTGAACGTGGATTTCGGGGCGTAGCCGGAGAGCTGGTTGAACAGCTTCGTCAGGTCTTCGCCCACCTGCTCATTGGAGGTCAGCAGTCCCAGGTCCTCGTAATACCGGGCGGTGCGCGGATGGTAGTTGCCGGTGCCGATGTGGCAGTAGCGGCGCAGCCCGTCCACTTCCTGGCGGACCACCAGGGACAGCTTGCAGTGGGTCTTCAGACCCACGATGCCGTACACCACGTGGACGCCGGCCTGCTCCAGCTTGCGCGCCCAGGAGATGTTGGCCTGCTCATCAAAGCGTGCCTTGATCTCCACCAGCGCCAGCACCTGCTTGCCGGACTCGGCGGCGTCAATCAGGGCATCAACGATGGGGGAGTCTCCGGAGGTGCGGTACAGGGTCTGCTTGATGGCCTGGACCCGCGGGTCGGCGGCCGCCTGTTCCAGGAAGGCCTGGACCGAGGTGGAGAAGGAATCGTAGGGGTGGTGCAGCAGAATGTCGCGGCGGCGCATCGCCGCGAAAACGTCAGCGGGCTTGGAGGTTTCCGATTCCTTCAGGTGCAGGCTGGTGTGCGGAACCTGCTTGGGATAGTGCAGGTCGGCGCGGTCGATCCGGCTGATGGGGGCCAGGCCGCGCAGGTCCAGCGGTGCGGGCAGCGCGTACACCTCGTCCTCTTCGACCCCCAGCTCGCGCACCAGCAGCTCGCGGATGCTGGGATTGATGTCGGTGGTGACTTCGAGCCGGACGGGCGGCCCGAACCGGCGGCGCAGGAGTTCCTTCTCCAGCGCCTGCAGGAGGTTCTCGGCGTCGTCCTCCTCCACCTCCAGGTCCTCGTTGCGGGTGACCCGGAAGGTGTGGTGCTCCATGACGTCCATGCCCGGGAACAGTTGGTCCAGATGCTCGGCGATGACGTCTTCCAGCGGAATGAAACGGGCCATCCGGCCCGCAACGTTGCCGGCGCGCGGCCCGTCCACGGAAATCAGCCGGGGCAGCTGGTCCGGAACCTTGACGCGGGCGAAGAACTCCTTGCCGCTGACGGGGTTGCGCACCACCACGGCCAGGTTCAGCGAGAGCCCGGAGATGTAGGGGAAAGGGTGCGCCGGGTCCACGGCCAGCGGGGTGAGGATCGGAAAGACCTTGGACGCAAACTGGCGGTGCAGGTAGGCCTTGGCGGCGTCGTCGAGCTCGTTCCAGCTCACCAGATGGATCTGCTCCTCGGCCAGGGCGGGGCGGATCTGCCGGGCGAAAACCTCCGCATGGCGCTGCTGCAGCCGGTAGCCGGCTTCGACAATATGCTCCAGCTGTTCGATGGGGCTCAGGCCTGCAGCCGAGGGAACGGCCAGCCCGGTGGCGATCCGGCGCTTAAGGCCGGCCACCCGGACCATAAAGAACTCGTCGAGGTTGGACGCGAAAATCGACAGGAAGCTGACGCGCTCCAGCAGGTACAGGTCCGGATCCTCGGCCAGTTCCAGCACCCGGGCATTGAAGTGGAGCCAGCTGATCTCCCGGTCCAGGAAGCGTTCCGGGCTGATCTCACCGTCGGGTACCAGCGCGGGGCCGAAGTCGGGTATGTCGATCCGGTCCTCGGTGGCCCGCGGCGCCGACATGGACTCAGCCGACCCGAAAGTGTAATGCGGTTCGGCGGCGGTATCGGATCCCATGGTCTCTCCCTGCAGTGCTGGCGGCGGTTCGGGCTGCGCGCCGGGGAAGCCCCGGCGCATGCAGCCGTCGAATCAACATTACAAGCTGTTAAGGCTCAGCCGGCCGCGTACATCACATCGGCGTCCCACCGAACGAAACCCAGCCTCTTGTACAGCGCCATGGCCGGCTCGTTGTCGGCGTCCACGTACAGCATGATGGCCTGGAGCCCGGCGTCCTGCAGGTGGCGGATTCCGGCAACGGTCAGCGTCTTTCCAAGCCCCAGGCCCTGCGCCCCGGGCACGACGCCAACCACATACACCTCTCCAATGGGCGGATGGCCGCCGGCGCCGGGATGGACCTTAGTCCAGTGGAAGCCGAGGATCGCGCCGTCGTCGTCGCGGACGGCGAGGAGGAAGCCCTCCGGATCAAACCAGTCCTCGGCCATGCGGGCGTCCAGATCGGCGCGGGTCATGCTGCCCTGCTCAGGATGGTGGGCAAACGCGGCAGCGTTCGCGGCAAGCCACGCGTCCTCGTCCGCTCCGGGCCGGAAGGGGCGGATGGACACGCCGTCGGGCAGTTTGGCGGCGGGCAGGTCCCCGGCCCCGTCGCTGCGGGTCAGGCGCAGGCGCAGGAGTTCGCGCACCGGGCGGTAGCCAAACCGCTGCGCCAGTTCGACGGCGGCCTCGTGGTTGCCGTGCGACCATGCCTGCGGCGGGGAAGCAAGGCCGCCGCGGACCTGATCCCGGACCGCGGAAGCGAGGGCGGTGCCCACGCCCTTGCCCCGGTACGACGGATGGACAACCAGCTCCAGGACACCGGGTTCACCGGCCCGGCCGCCCGTCAGCACGGCAACGCCGGCCAGGGCGTCGGCGTTGGCGGATTCCTCGGCGGCACAGGTGGTGAACACCAGCAGAGCGTCGGGGTCCGCGTCGGCGGACCGGAGGTCAACAAGCGTCTGTTCCGAGAGCGGGGGGTTGCCGTCGGCATCAGCGGCCGCCGCCGCCAGCTGGCGGATCCGGGCCAGCAGATCCGGCTCGGGTGTTCCTTTGGTGAGGGTCACGGACCAGGGCTGTACGCGTTCGTCTCTCATTGAAGAAGCCTAACCCCCGGGCGGCGGGGAGCAACCAGGCCCGGCCAAAGCGGGACCGGCGGGCTGCACCGGGAGCGTGCCTCAGGCGTCCCGGCTGGCGGCGGGGGCCGGATCTTCGGCCATCCGGGAGCGGGTGAACCGGTATCCGACGTTGCGGACCGTGCCGATGAGGTTCTCATGGTCCGGCCCGAGCTTGGCACGCAGCCGCCGCACGTGGACGTCCACCGTGCGGGTGCCGCCGTAGTAGTCGTAGCCCCAGACCTCGTGGAGCAGCTGGTCCCGGGTGAAGACACGGCCCGGATGCTGCGCCAGGTACTTCAGGAGCTCAAACTCTTTGTAGGTCAGGTTCAGGGCGGTGCCGTTCACGCGCGCCGTGTAGCTGGCCTCGTCGATGACGACGCCGGACGCGCGGATCTCGGTGGCGGCTGCCGCGGAAGAGGAGTTGGCACGCGCTGTCATGAGCCGGAGCCGGGCTTCGAGTTCGGCCGGACCCGCCGAGTCGAGAATGACGTCGTCGGCCAGCCAGTTCGCTGCCACTGCGGCCATGCCGCCCTCGGTCAGAATGAGGATCAGGGGCGTGTCGAGTCCGGTGGCCTTCAGCAGCTGGGTCAGGGACCGGGCACCCACGAGGTCTTTGCGGGCATCGACGAGGACCACGTCGCTGGGCTCCGTCTCGAGGAGGGCCGTGGGCTCGGCCGGTACAACCTGGACCTTGTGGTTCAACAGTCCGAGGGCAGGCAGGATGTCCACTGAAAGGCCCGGACTGTTGGTCAGGAGCAGTATGTGCGACATGGTTCCTCCGAAAGTTGGGCGCACATCATTGGGCACAAGCTGGACCGCATCCGCAGGAGGCGAAGGTGTTTGAAAGTATAACCACGCGGCCCCGCCCGGCCTGTAGCTTTCATCTGTACTGCGTAATAAGGCAGGATGGATCGAGTGAAACTTTGGAGCGTAGCGGTGCTTGCGGCAGCAGCCCTCATAGGCATCGTTGGTGCTTCGTACTGGTCAGTGGCGGCGGTTGCCGTTTTTACCGCCTTGTTGACGGTGGCCGTGGGCGTCGGCTGGCCGCATCTGCTGGATGTCCCCGCCAAGAAAACCCAGGGCGCCGTCCTGGCGCTCGCTGGAGCAGGTGCCTGCGCCGCGGCGTATTTCGCGCCGGCGTCAGCGCTGTTGACCTGGCTGCCCGGTATTGCCGCAGCGGGTGTCGGCGCCATCTTCCTGATCCAGCTGCTGCGCGGCACCGGCCAGGCCCACCGGCTCGAATCCACCATCGGCAACATCGCCGGAGTGCTGCTGACAGTGATGGGATCAGGCTGGGTCGCCGCTGACCGGCTGGCCAACGCCGACGGCAGCCCTGCCGGAGTCACGATCGGTGCGGCCGGCATCCTCGTTGCCCTCGCCGTGTCCCTGATCCCGCTGCCGGACCGGATTGCGGCGCCCCTGGGCGTTGCAGCCGGCGCCCTGGCGGGGGCCCTGGCCGGAGTCCTGCAGCCTGAGGCTGACGTCTCCGCACTGGCAGCGGCCCTGATGGGTGCTGTGGGAGCGGCCGTGATCATGGCGGTGCGCCGGCTGGTCCTGTCCCGCGACATCACCACCCGCCGAGGCCGCGTGGCACTCGCTGCGGCGCCGATCGCGGCGCTGGGCTCGGTTGTCTACTTCATGGCGCGGCTGCTCGTTCCCTAAGGACGTCCGCGGATGTCATGTGAGGAAACGCGTCCGGCTGCGGGTTAGGATGTAGCTATGGATTCGCTCTTAGCCCTTGAAATCTTCTTTATCGTTCTGCTCGGCATCACCGGCGTCGGCATGGCAGCTTTCGCCGGCCTGGTCATCAGCCGCCTGTACAAAGGGCAGAAGTAACCCACCCTCAGCAACCCGAAGGAACAGGTCAGCGCCATGCCCATGGAGATCCCCACCGATCTGACCCCTGAACTCGTGCCGCTGTCCTGGCTCCTTGGTACCTGGGAAGGCTCCGGCCGGCTCGGGGAGGGTGAAGCCGACTCCGAGTACTTCACGCAGCGCGTGACGTTCAGTCAGAACGGCCTGCCCTATCTGAAGTACGAGGCTGAAAGCTGGCTCACGGACGAAGAAGGCACCGTCCTGCGCCCCCTCGCAGTTGAGACCGGTTTCTGGGCGCTTGACCGCCCGCTGAACGACGCCGACGGCGGCCCTGGCCTGACTCCCGCTGACATTGTTCCGGCCCTGCGCAGCGCGGACGAAGTCGAAAAGCTCCGCAATGACACCGGGGGCTTCGACATCACGGCCACCATCGTGCACCCCGGAGGCATCGCCGAGCTGTACTACGGCCAGATCAAGGGCCCGCAGATCTCGCTGACGACGGACCTGGTGATGCGCGGCGTCAACTCCAAGGAGTACACCGCTGCCACGCGGATCTTCGGCCTGGTCAACGGTGATCTGTACTGGCGCTGGGATGTAGCCGAAGGCGGCAACGCCCTGAAGGCCCACGCCTCCGCCATTCTGAAGAAGAACGCCTGACCTGCTTTCCCCGGCGGGGAAGCCCGGTGGAATAGCCGCTCCCGCAAGGACGTTGGACCTGATATGACTTACCTGAGCCCCCTCCTGTCCCGCCACGGTGCCGTGGAAGCCGGCGGCCTCGATGCCGGCGTCGCCGCACACTACGGTGACCCCCTGCGCGAACAGCGTGAACTGGCCCGCGGCAACGCCGTCGTGGATCTCTCGCACCGCGGCGTCGTCACCGTCAGCGGCCCTGACCGGCTGAGCTGGCTAAACACTCTTTCATCCCAAAACGTCAGCGACCTGCAGCCGGGCATGAGCTCGGAACTGCTGCTGCTCAGCGTCCAGGGGCGGATTGAGCATGACGCCAGAATCATTGACGACGGCGGCACCGCTTGGCTGATCGTGGAAACTTCGGAAGCTCCCCAGCTGGCGCAGTGGCTCGAGCGGATGAAATTCATGCTCCGGGTGGAAGTGGCGGACGTCAGCGCAGACTGGGCCGTGGCAGCAGCAGCGTCGCCGGTCCCCGCGTGGGAACAGTACCGGTCCTGGACCGATCCGTGGCCCAACATCGGCCCCGGAGGATATGCCTACACCGGGGTTCCGGAAGACTCCCACCCCGGACGGGACCGGCCCTGGCACGAGTATCTGATACCGGCGGAGGAACTGGAAGCGGCGGTTGAATCCTCCGGCCGCACCCTCGCCGGCACCATGGCCTCCGAAGCGCTGCGGATTGCCGCCTGGCGCCCGCGGCTGGGCGCCGAGACCGACGACAAGACACTTCCGCACGAGCTGGACCTGATCCGCACCGCGGTGCACCTGGCCAAGGGCTGCTACAAGGGCCAGGAAACCGTGGCGCGGGTGCACAACCTCGGCCACCCGCCCCGCCGGCTGGTGTTCCTGCAGCTGGACGGATCCCAGCACACGCTTCCGGCTTCGGGCAGCGCCGTGATGCTGGGTGAGCGGAAAGTGGGCACCGTAACCTCCGTGGCCCAGCACTATGAGATGGGCGCGGTTGCCCTGGCCGTGGTGAAACGCTCCGCGGATCCCGCCGCACAGCTTGTGGTGGACGACGACGGCGAGCCCTACGCTGCGGCGCAGGAGATTATCGTCGCTCCCGATGCGGGCCAGGTTGTCGGGCGTGCCGGAGGCTTCCTGCGCCCGCCCCGGGCATAGCTGCATTCAGCGGTATGACGTTAGACCGACCCACCCCTTCAGAGGAGATCCATGATGACCCAGGAACCCCGTCCAGAGCTTGACGACGACATCATTGAACTGGCGGGATTGGTGTTCGACGCTGCGCGGGCCGGCGATACGGAGGGGATCCGGGGTTACCTGGACGCCGGCGTGCCGGTAAACCTCACCAACGGCTCCGGCGACACGCTGGTAATGCTGGCGTCGTATCACGGCCACGAGGACCTCACCGCCCTGCTGGTGGAGCGGGGTGCGGATGTCAATACGCAGAATGACCGGGGCCAGACCCCGCTGGCGGGTGCCGTCTTCAAGGGCTACACGGGTATCTTCCGCCTCCTCTTGGAGGGGGGAGCGGACCCGGACGCCGGCTCACCCAGTGCAAGGGATATGGCAGGATTTTTCCAACGGCAGGAAATGCTGGACCTGCTGCCCTAACTCCGGCCGGCGCGGCGCCTAAGCCGGCTGGCTGGGCTTCTAAACCGACAGCTGGACTTCGGAGCGGACGCCGACGGCGACGAACCCGGCACCGGCAGCGGTGCGTGCGGCTCCGAGGTTGTCCAGCGGTGTCCGGCACTGCGGAATGAGCCCGGCAGCCATGGCCTCTTCGACCGCGACTGATGTGATGTAGCGTCCCAGCCCGCGGCGCCGGGCGTCCGGCGCCGTGAGGGTGCTGATGTCCGCGATGATGCCGTCCCGGATGGTGTAGCCGGCTCCGGCCAGCGCAACCGGTTCCTCCGCACTGTCGTCCACCACGACGAACAGCTGCTCTTTCTCCGCCAGGCCCGCCTCCGCGACGTCGTCGGGCGGGCAGCGGCGCTGAAGCTGCACTGCGAACTCCTGGTCCTCGGCAACGGCCACTTCGTCGGCGGGCTCCACCGGACCGGGGAAGGAATCGGCGAAGCAGAGCCGCTCGGATTCGACCGTCCGCCCGCCGTATTCCACGGAAAGGCTGGCCAGGGCAGTCCTGCGGGTCAATTCGTCGGCACTCTTGCCGCGGACGCGCTCTGCCGCCCACTCGGGGCCGCAGAACACCTCGGACCCGAACAGGCGCACAAAGGAGACCCGCCGGGACTCGTCCCGGACGCTGTAGATGCGGTGCCCGTCCCCGGCTTCGGCCAGCGCGTCATCGGCCAGTCCAAGGCGTCGGGACCAGGCGAGCTGGATGATCGCGATTGTTCCCGGATCCAATGTCATATCTTTCAAACTACACCGCGCTCCTCGCCGGGCCGGGGATTACCCGGCCCGCCTGCAGCTACCCGAACAGGATTGACGCTTCGTCGTAGCGGCGCTGGGGAACCGTCTTGAGGTTGTCCAGCGCTTTTTCAAAGCCCACGTGCACAATGTCGGTGCCGTGCAGGGCCACCATGGTGCCCCACAGGCCGTCGATCACTGAATCAATTGCTGCCATGCCCAGCCGGGTGGCCAGCACGCGGTCGTAGGCCGTGGGAACCCCGCCGCGCTGGATGTGCCCCAGGACGGTGGCGCGGGTTTCGATACCGGTCCGGGCCTCGATTTCAGGAGCGAGCAGCTCGCCGATTCCTCCCAGCCGCGGCCGGCCGAAAGCATCCAGTCCGCGTTCGGAATGGGGGGATTCCATGTCGGTGGTGACAAATCCTTCGGCAACGACCACCAGCGGCGCACGGCCGCGGTCACGGGCCTGGGTCACCCATTCGGCAATCTGGTCCAGACTCTGCGGGTTTTCCGGAATCAGGATGGCGTGTGCACCGGCAGCCATGCCCGAATGCAGGGCGATCCAGCCGACATGGCGTCCCATAACCTCGGCGACCATGCAGCGGTGGTGGGACTCGCCGGTGGTCCGCAGCCGGTCGATCGCTTCGGTGGCAATCTGGACGGCAGTGTCAAAGCCGAAGGTGTAGTCGGTGGCGTCGAGGTCGTTGTCCACCGTCTTGGGAACTCCGACAATGTTCAGTCCGGCGTCGGTGAGCCGTTGGGCCGCGGCCAGGGTGCCCTCGCCGCCGATGGCGATAATCGCATCGATGCCGAGCCGGTCCATCGTCGCCTTGATTTTTTCGGGGCCGCCGTTGGGGCCTTCGAAGGGATTGGTCCGGGACGTTCCCAGGATGGTTCCGCCCTGCTTGGAGATACCGCGGACGCTGGTCCGGGGGAGGTCGATGATGTCGCCGTCGACCACTCCGCGCCAGCCGTCCAGGAATCCCACAAATTCCTGGTCATGAATCTTGATCCCTTTCAGGACAGCGCCGCGGATCACTGCGTTGAGTCCGGGGCAGTCGCCCCCACTGGTCAGGATGCCGATCTTCATGATTGAAACCTCTGGTTCTTTTGCAGGGCTGGTGGATCCTCAGCCTCGATTCTAGCCATCGCCGGGCCGCGGGCCACTGCTGGAGACATCCGGCGGCGCTGCGGGACCGGTATTGACCGCGGGTACGCGCCCGGAATCAAAGGCTGCCAAGCCCCTAGCGGTTGCCGATCCAACGTTCCAGGACAATGCTTCCGTCCGTTTTCGGAAGCAGGAGCCAGGCCGCGAGGTAGGTCCAGACGCCCACGAACGGCAGGAGAAAGCTGATCAGGACGGCGATCCGGACCACTGAGACATCCCAGCTGAACCGCTGTGCGATGCCGGCGCAGACGCCTCCCGCCCAGCCCCTGGTCCTGCGGATGGGTGAGGAACGCAGAATGCTGAAAAATCGGTTCATGGTTTTAGCTTGCCTCTTCGGTGTCGGGTTGGAGGGCGGTTCCGCCCGGGGTGAAACATTGTTCGGTGACTCGGCCTGTGCTCAGGTGCGTTTCCGGTCCCGTCCGCCCAGGGCGGCAACTGCGCCTCCGATGAGCAGAGCAGCGCCGGTGCCGAGCGTCAGGCCGAGCAGGACGACGAGCGGATCAAACGCTATGTCGGTCAGCTGCCAGACCAGGATCAGGACACCGGCCGCGGCGAGGAGCAGGCCCCACACGATGGTGCTGGTCCTGGCCGGCCGGCGTTCATCATCATCAACGGGATCGAAGCGGGCATCGGATGAGGGTGAAGTGTTCATCGTTCGAGGTCGCTTTCATTCACGGTCACCAGCACGTTGCTGGCGAAGCCCTTCACATGCACCACCAGCGGATCGCCGTCCGTGCCGTTGAGTTCCCGGTCCGACGAGCGCCACAGGCTGCCGGACTCGGTGACGGTGTCGCCGTCGTCGATGATCACATTGCCGGCCAGCATGTCGGTGCGGACCAGGACGGGAACGTCATCGGGCACCAGAATGGTGAGGTCGCTGGCAGCCACGCTCACCGGCACTTCCGCGGAAGACCGGTCCTCCCGAGAGAAATACCGAAGATCAAGTTCCCCGTCCACCGCTGCCAGTGCATAACCGCCGGTAGCCTGCCGGGAGTCATCCGGTGCCCAGTTCGCCTGATGGGCGACGGCGAGGTTGGAGTAGCTGCCGATACCTGTGCCCGTGACTGCCGCGGATACAACAAGGGCCGCTGCCGTCAGCCCCAGGACGCCGGAGGAGCGGCCCGCGGCCCCAAGCACCACGATGGCCAGGCCGTTGACCACCGCAGCTGCAGCCAGGGCCACGGCGACCGGGGCCTGGGGACTGATCAGGGAGACGTAGTCCAGGGTCAGGACCGTGCCGAGGGTGAGCAGGACGGCGCCCAGAACGAGGGCAATCCCGGCACCGCCGGGAGTGGTCCGCGGGCGGACGGCGGCGGGAGGCTGGGTGCGAGGGGACGGTGTCCCGAAAGCAGCCGGTGGGCGGGCCGCGGGATAGGTGTCAGCCTGCGGGGACTGGGGGTAACCGGGCGCTGCCGGGGTGCTGAAGGAACGGAGGGGGTCGCCGGGCTCGCCCCTGCCTTCCGCGGCTGCGGCGCCGGGTTGTCCTGTGTTTCCGTGCCCGGAACGGGTGACCAGCCAGTAGATCAGCAGACCGGCGCCACCCACCCAGAAGAGTGTCCAGAACAGGCCGCCAAGCAGGCCATCGTCCGCCCAGAAGATGCTTGGGCTGCCGGCGCCCAAAATGCAGGCGACCAGGGCGCCGGTGGTACCGGAGGTCCAGGTGCCGTGCAGTGCCTCCTCCGCATGGATGCGCCCGTCGGGCTCGGGCAGGAAGGCCCAGGCCAGCCCGTACAGCAGCAGTCCGACGCCGAACAGGGCCAGGACTACAAACAGTCCGCGCACCAGGACGGGGTCAAGGCCCATGCGGGCGGCGAGGCCGGAGCAGACGCCCCCGGCCCAGCGGTCGGTGCCGCGGACAATGCCCAGGGACCGGAGCCAGGAAAAGAAACCGTTGGGGCCCTGCTCCGGCCCGGCTTCCGGTATCCGGTGGGAGCCGGCGGCCCGCGGGGGCAGGGGGCGGGTGGGTGCGCCGTTCGCCGGGAGCGGTTCGGTGGCTTCGCCGGCTGCCTCGGCGGGAGGCCGGCGGTCTTCTCCGGCCGGGCCGGAATCTGCTGGGTGCGGGGTCATATTTCCATTCTGTCCGCCAATCGGCGCGAAAGGATCGGGGACTTCCCTGAGCGGACCCTGAGTGAGCCCTGAAAAGAGGCCCGGGGCCCGCTGCCGGCCGTCGCGGACAGCCGGAACGTGCTTGGATAAGTGCATGAAGGCACCACTGCTCCGACCTGACGACCGCCTGGTTGCGGGCGTCTGTTCCGGCCTCGCCGGGCACCTGGGCTGGTCCGTCAATCTCATCCGCGCGGTGATGGTGCTGCTGGCCGCATCGGGCGGCGCCGGTCTGGTGCTCTACGCCTGGCTGTGGGTCCTGGTGCCCACGGCAGCGGAGGCCGCGGAGGGCGCCGGCTCAGAGCGCAACCCCCGCAGTGTCGCGCAGAACTTTGCCGCCCACCTCGCCGGCGCTTCCGCTTCCGAAACCCGGGCTTCCACTTCCGGTCGCCCCGCTTCCACTCAAGGCTGGATCGGAGCCGCTGCCGGCCGGGACGTCCTGGCTGGACTGGCGCTGCTCGCTGTTGCCGCCGTCGTCATTGCCCAGCGGTTCGGCGCCGACGTGAACTGGCAGATCCTTTTCCCGCTCGGCGCAATTGTTGCCGGCGCCGTTCTGGCCTGGTCCCAGCTCGACGATGCCCGCCGGGCCGGACTCATCAGCCGCGCCGGCGCGGACCGGCGGACCGGAGTCCTGCGGCTGGCGGCAGGACTGCTGCTTGTCATTGTCGGAGTGCTCCTCATGGTCTCCGGAGCCTTCAGCTGGGACGTCCTGATCGCGGGGCTGTTGGCGGCGACGGCTGTCCTGGGCGGTGTCGCACTGGTTTTCGCTCCCTGGGCCGTGAAGTACTGGCGTGAGCTGGAAACGGAAAGAGCCGGACGGATCAGGGAACGCGAACGCGCTGAAATTGCGGCACACCTGCACGACTCCGTCCTGCAGACCCTGGCGCTGATCCAAAACCGTGCCGGCTCCGAACAGGACGTTGTCCGGCTGGCCCGGGCACAGGAACGCGAGCTGCGGCGCTGGCTGTACGCCGATGAAGACCCGAGGGCGCCGGGTCGGCTTTCCGATGCCGTCACCGTAGCCGCAGCGCAGGTCGAGGACGAATACGGACATCCCGTGGAGGTGGTGGCAGTGGGAAACGCGCCGCTGGATGCAGCCACGGAAGCCCTGGTCCAAGCCGCGCGGGCGGCGCTCGTGAACGCCGCCCAGCACGCCGGCGGACCTGTCTCGGTCTATCTGGAATGCACTGCGGAACGTGCGGAGGTCTTCATCCGCGACCGGGGACCCGGGTTCGACCCGGAGTCAGTACCGCCGGACCGGCTCGGCGTGCGGGAATCGATCGTGGGCCGCATGCGGCGCAACGGCGGCACCGCAGCCATCCGCAGCGGGCCGGACGGGACCGAAGTGCGGCTGTCCCTGCCGCTTTCCCGTCCGGACCCGGAGGCGGACACCCATACCAACCATGCATCGGAGCACCAATGAGCAGCGCCATCAACGGCGGCACCTCCGTCAACACCAGCAGTTCCATCAATGTGGTGGTTGTTGACGACCACGCCATCTTCCGGTCCGGTCTGAAAGCGGACCTGGACGGCAGGCTGCGGGTGGTCGCCGAAGCGGACACCGTGGAATCTGCCGTGGCCGCCATCCGGGCGCACCGCCCCGCCGTCGTCCTCCTGGACGTGCACCTGCCCGGCGGGGTGGGCGGCGGCGGAGCCGAAGTCATTGCCGGCTGCCGCGACCTGCTGGGCAGCACCCGCTTTCTGGCGCTCAGCGTCTCGGATTCGGCGGAAGACGTGGTGACCGTGATTCGCGCCGGCGCCCGCGGCTACGTCACCAAGACCATTTCCGGAGCGGAGATCTCCGACGCCGTGGTGCGGGTCGCGGGCGGCGATGCGGTGTTTTCCCCGCGGCTGGCCGGATTTGTCCTGGACGCGTTCGGCACGGGCACCGTGGCGGCTGTCGACGATGAACTGGACCGGCTCTCGGCCCGGGAACTTGAAGTGATGCGGCTGATCGCCCGCGGTTACAGCTACAAGGAAGTGGCCCGGGAGCTCTTTATTTCCGTGAAGACCGTTGAAACCCATGTCTCCGCGGTACTGCGCAAGCTGCAGCTCTCCAACCGGCATGAGCTCACCCGGTGGGCCGCGGACCGCCGGCTGCTCTAACCCGGCCGGGGGCAGGGCGAGCAGCCGCGCAGTCTCGGCAGCGGAGCGGTGGACCTACTGTGCGCGGCCGAGGAAGTCCTGCAGCCGGCCCATGCCTTCGGCGAGGTCCTCGTCACCGAGCGCGTAGGAGAGGCGGAGGTAGCCGGAGGGGCCGAAAGCTTCTCCGGGGACCACCGCCACTTCCACCGTCTCCAGGATCACGGCGGCCAGCTCCGCCGAGGTCTGCGGCCGGACCGGCCCTTCGCTCCCCGGGAATTCCCTGCCCAGCAGGCCGCGGACGTCCGCGTAGGCGTAGAAGGCGCCCTCGGGCATGGGGCATTCCACGCCGTCAATGGAGTTCAGCGCGGACACCATGGCACGGCGGCGGCGGTCAAAAGCAGTCTTCATCTCGTCGACGGCGGTCAGCGGTCCCGAGACGGCAGCCAGGGCGGCCATCTGCGAGACGTTGGCAACGTTGGAGGACAGGTGCGACTGCAGGTTGGTGGCCGCCTTGATGACGTCGGGGGCCGCGATCATCCAGCCCACGCGCCAGCCGGTCATGGCGTAGGTCTTGGCGACGCCGTTGAGCACCACCACCTTGTTCCCCAGCTCGGGAGCCGCGGCGGCGATCGACGTGGACTTCACGCCGTCGTACGTCAGGTGCTCGTAAATCTCGTCGGTGACCACCCACAGCCCCCGGTCAGCAGCCCAGCGGCCGATGGCGGCAACCTCGTCGGCGGGGTAGACGGCGCCCGTGGGGTTGGACGGGGAGCAGAAGAGCAGCAGCTTGGTCCTGTCGGTGCGCGCGGCCTCGAGCTGGTCCACGGTGACCATGTACCCCTGCTCGGGGCCGGCAAAAACCTCGACAGGCACGCCGCCGGCGAGCCGGATGGCCTCCGGATACGTGGTCCAGTAGGGAGCCGGCAGCAGGACCTCGTCGCCGGGATTCAGCAGGGTCGCGAACGCCTCATACACGGCCTGCTTGCCGCCGTTGGTCACCAGGACCTGAGCCGGTTCCACTGCGTAGCCCGAGTCGCGCAGGGTCTTCTCCGCGATGGCCTTTTTCAGCTCCGGCAGGCCGCCCGCGGGGGAGTACCGGTGAAAACGGGGGTTGCGTGCAGCCTCCACCGCGGCGTCGACAATGTACTCCGGCGTGGGGAAATCCGGTTCACCGGCGCCGAAACCGATCACGGGCCGGCCGGCGGCCTTGAGGGCCTTCGCTTTGGCGTCTACAGCAAGTGTGGCGGATTCTGCGATGGAGGCGATGCGCTCAGAGATTCGGCCGGTGGAAGGCATGACGTTCCCGTCTGTGGTTGCGGTGCGGTGGTCCACCCCAGTTTAGGTGCAGGCACCGGCTCCCGCCGTTTCTTATGACGGGGGCGGCTCCTTACGGCGGGGACGACGCCGCGCAGCCCCCGATCCGGTGTCCGGAACAGCGCGCTGCCGTCCCCCTTGACGGTGCCGAAAAGCCCCGGTTCGACGGAACCGCAAACTTTGAGTAGACTAGACCTTCGGTGTTGAAGTCTCGACACTGGTCTGTGCCTGTCGCCGGTTCGCTGACGAGGGGCATTACCGGTAGAGTGGTTTCCTCCATAGGGTAGTGGCGCAATTGGTAGCGCAGCGGTCTCCAAAACCGCAGGTTGCAGGTTCGAGTCCTGTCTGCCCTGCGCACGGCTGTCATCACGACAGCTCAGCAGTCCTTCATGAAGCAGCAGTCCCAGCACGCGCTGCGGCTGTGAACCTAACAGATGAGTGAGGCGAAAGGTGACCGAGACAGCTGCCAGCAGCTCCAAGGGACACCCCTCCAGCGGGCCGAAGAAGCGCGGCTTTTTCGCGGCCATTGCGCTCTTCCTTCGTCAGGTTATTGCTGAACTGAAGAAGGTGGTCACACCCACCCGCAAGGAACTGCTGAGATACACCATCGTGGTTCTGGCCTTTGTGGTCGTGATGATCGTTATCGTGACAGTTCTGGATTTTGTCTTTGGTGCGGGAGCACTGTGGATCTTCGGTGAAGGTAGCGGCGAGAGCTAGCGCCCTGCCTGTGTTCCGCCCCAAGGGCAGGAACCGCAGGCCTTTGAGCTAGTGACAAACCCCATAGAGCTCTGAAGAAGAAAGCAGGAATCTACGTGTCCGAGCAAGAACTCGAATCACAGATCAATGACGAAACCGCTGATCTGGATACCGAGGATGAAACGACCGCAGCAGACGGCGCCCAGGCGCCCGCTGAGGACGGTGTGCCGGCAGAAGATGCCGACGCCGACGAGGCCGTGAACTCTGATTCCGCAGACTCCGATGACTCAGCCTCCGGCGAGTCCGCCGCCGACGATTCCGAAGGCTCCGAAGAGCCCGAGGAAGACCCGGCCGAGGCCTTCAAGGCCAAGCTGCGCCGCCAGGAGGGTGACTGGTACGTCATCCACTCCTACGCAGGTTACGAAAACCGCGTGAAGGCCAACCTCGAGACCCGCATCCAGACCCTGGACATGGAAGAGAACATCTTCGAAATCCAGGTTCCGATGGAAGAAGTCGTCGAGATCAAGAACACCACGCGCAAGATCGTCAACCGGGTGCGCATTCCCGGCTACGTCCTGGTGCGCATGGAACTGACGGATGCATCCTGGGGCGTTGTCCGGCACACCCCCGGCGTCACGGGCTTCGTGGGCAACGCCCACAACCCGGTGCCGCTGAGCCTCAAAGAGGTTTACTCCATGCTCGAGCACACCGTGGTTGCGCCGAAGATCGAAGCCGGCAAGCCCGCGCAGGAGTCCTCGAACTACGCAGTGGACTTCGAGGTCGGCGAGCCCGTAACGGTCAACGAAGGCCCGTTCGAGACGCTCCAGGCCACGATCTCCGAGATCAAGCCCGAGTCCCAGCAGCTGGTGGTCCTCGTGACGATCTTCGAGCGCGAGACTCCGGTGACCCTTGGCTTCGGCCAGGTCACCAAGCTGCAGTAGCACAAAAGACTTCGTTGTCTGCAGGTCCGCTTTACCCTGCCGGCAGCGTCCGGCCGCCACGCCATGGCGGCCACCAACCCGGACGGACGCTCCTGTTCCCCGGGAACATAATTTAGAGAAGGACCCTTTCATGGCCCCCAAGAAAAAGGTCACCGGCCTCATCAAGCTGCAGATCAACGCAGGTGCCGCCAACCCGGCTCCTCCGATTGGTCCGGCACTTGGCCAGCACGGTGTCAACATCATGGAATTCTGCAAGGCGTACAACGCTGCAACCGAATCCCAGCGCGGCAACGTCATCCCCGTGGAGATCACGGTCTACGAAGACCGTTCCTTCACCTTCATCACCAAGACCCCTCCGGCTGCCCAGCTGATTAAGAAGGCTGCCGGCGTCGCCAAGGGTTCCGCAACCCCGCACACCGCCAAGGTTGCCAACCTGACGCAGGCCCAGGTCGAAGAGATCGCCACCATGAAGATGGAAGACCTCAACGCCAATGACGTGAAGGCTGCCGCCAAGATCATCGCCGGCACCGCCCGCTCCATGGGCATCACTGTAGAAGGCTAATTAGCCTTCACCCCGTGACGCGGGTTCGCCTGCGGAACAAACATTTACACTCATAAAAAGCCGTTCGTGCCAACAGGTGCGACGGCGTGTGGCAGGGCCGAGCGCGGTCCGACAGACCACAACTGCACAAGGAGAAAAAGCAGATGGCAAAGCGCAGCAAAGCATATGAAGCAGCTGTAGCCAAGATCGATGCGGACAAGCTGTACGCACCGGTTGAGGCTGTAGAGCTGGCGAAGGAAACCAACCCCTCCAAGTTCGATGCGACCGTTGAGGTTGCATTCCGTTTGGGCGTCGATCCCCGTAAGGCTGACCAGATGGTCCGCGGCACGGTCAACCTGCCCCACGGTACGGGTAAGACCGCACGCGTCCTGGTTTTCGCAACCGGTGAGAAGGCAGAGCAGGCTATTGCAGCCGGCGCTGACTTCGTTGGTTCCGACGACATGATCGAAAAGGTTGCAGCAGGCTGGACCGACTTCGACGCCGCCGTCGCCACCCCCGACATGATGGGCAAGGTCGGCCGCCTGGGCCGTGTCCTGGGCCCGCGTAACCTGATGCCGAACCCGAAGACCGGTACGGTTACCCCGAACGTCGCCAAGGCTGTCACCGACATCAAGGGCGGAAAGATCGACTTCCGCGTCGACAAGCACTCCAACCTGCACTTCATCATCGGCAAGGTGTCCTTCGACCAGCAGAAGCTGGCCGAGAACTACGCTGCAGCCCTCGAAGAAGTTCTGCGCCTGAAGCCGTCCGCTTCCAAGGGACGCTACATCCAGAAGGCCACCGTCTCCACGACGTTCGGCCCGGGCATCTCCGTTGACCCGGCCGTCACCAAGGTTCTCGCCGACGCGTAATTGGCTTTAGGGCCGCACCGGCTCCAGGGACGCCCGCCGTCCCGAATCCGCTCAAGGCGGCCGCAGCTTATGCTGCGGCCGCCTTTTGCGTATCCGCAGACACTTCCGGCAGGATGTGAGCCATGACTCAAACATCCGTCGTGATCGCTCCGCTGGCCATCCCCGCAACACTCGATGCCGCGGACCCCGCCGCGGCGGACTTTATCGCCGCAGGCCGGCTGCTCAATGATCACATGCTTGAGTTGTGGGGGAACTCTGACTTCCATGACACCCCGGAAACCCAATTGGCCGGCTGCCGCCCCACCCCCGTGAGACGGCGGGTGCTGCTGGCTGCACGGGACGGCGACGAAATCCTGGGGCTGGCCACCCTGGGCCTGCCGCTGGCGGACAACACGCATTCGGCCTACGTCAATGTGGTGGTCGCACCGCACGCGCGCCGCACCGGACTGGGGTCGCGCCTCTATGCCGCTGCCGAGCAGGCCGCCGCCGCCGGCGGAAGAACAACGCTTCTGGGCGAAACCGAGCATCCGGCGCAGCCGGAACAGCACACCGGTGCCATCGCCCCGAAAAGCGGCACGGGCACCATCCCAGCAGACGCCGCTGCGGCGTTCGCCGCAGCGGCCGGCTTCACCCTGGAGCAGGTGGAACGCATCAGTCTGCTGAACCTGGTGGATGCGTCCGTCGGCCGGGAGGCGCTTGACGACGCCGCAGCCGCTGCGGGAAGCGACTACGAACTCGTCTTCTGGCGCGGTCCCTGCCCCGATCAGCTGGTGGATTCTTATGCGGTGCTGAGGCAGAAAATGAGCACCGACGCACCGATGGCAGGCCTGGACCTCGAAGAGGAACACTGGGACGCCGCACGGATCCGGGAAGATGAACGGAAGGCGCGGGACATGGACGCGGAGGTCCTCGTCAGCGCCGTCAGGCACCGCCCCACCGGACACCTTGCCGGGCACACGCTCCTGATGGTGTTCAACGCCAACCCCGCCGTCGCGTTTCAGGACGACACCCTGGTGCTCCGCGAGCACCGCGGACACCGGCTGGGCATGCTGCTCAAGACGGCGAACCTGATCCGCCTGGGGCGGGAGCTGCCCCAAGCCGCCCGTATCTGGACCTGGAATGCTGCCGAGAACGACTACATGCTGGCCATCAACGACCAGCTCGGTTTTGAGCCCGTGGGTTATTCGGGCGAATGGCAGAAGCTGCGGCCTGCCCGGTGACGCGTCCTTGGTAAGCTCGTCGTCTGACATCAGACCGAATGTTTACCGAGAGGCATCATGATGCGCAAGACCTTGGTGGACACTGTCGCCGACCTGCTGCTGGACCGGATCATTGCGGGGGAGATCCGGCCTGGCTCGGCCCTGCCCTCCGAAGCGGACATCGCGGCGGAGTCCAGCGTCAGCCGGCTGACGGTCCGGGAAGCGCTGAAGGCGCTCCGGGCGCAGAACGTGGTCAGTGTCCAGCGCGGGCGCGGCACCTACGTCAACGCGCCCGAAGAATGGACCTCCCTTGATGCCATGATCCGTGCGGCCGCCTTCGGCAAGGGGCGGAACAACACCTCGATCCAGCTCCTCGAGGTGCGTAGGATGATTGAAACCGGTGCCGCGGCCCTCGCCGCAGTGCGCCACACCGAGGACGACCTCTCGCAGCTGCGGGTTCATCTGGAACGGATGGTCCAGGCGTCGCAGGCGGGCGACGTCGACCGGTTTGTCGCTGCCGATATCGCCTTCCACGACGTGATCCTCAGGGCTTCGGGGAACATCCTGGTGCCGGCCATGTATCTCCCGCTGGGCCGCCTGCTCAGCGCAGGCCGCAGGGAAACTTCAGCCGTGCCCGAGATCCAGGAACACGCCATCCTGATGCACCGCGCCATCTGCGATGCGCTGGCTTCCGGCAACGCCGAGGATGCCCGGGTGGCCATGGACAACCACATGGACCAGACCCACGTTGATTTGGTGCACTACGTGCTCGACGACGACGCCGTGGCCCCGGCCGCTCCGTAGGACCAGGCACCTGCCTTGTATTTTTCGACACACTTATGAGTAAGATGTCTGACATCTGACTACATAGGAGTTTTCATGGAAGATCTGGACACGCTGCTCGCGGGCTACCCGGCAGCCGTGCAGGTGCCGGCAGCCGACGTGGCAGCCGGAACAGCCGGCAGCGTTTTTGTTGTCCTCGACGATGACCCCACCGGCACCCAGTCCGTAGCCGGGCTGCCCGTCCTGACATCGTGGGAGACGTCCGATTTTGAATGGGCCTTCAACACCGGCAGCCCGGCCCTCTACGTGCTGACGAATTCCCGCAGCCTTTCGGAGCAGGATGCTGCGCGGATCAACCGCGAAATTGTCGCAGGAGCGCTTGCCGCGGCAACGGGCCGGGACATCCGCCTCTCCTTCGTTTCCCGCAGCGATTCCACCCTCCGCGGCCATTTCCCGCTGGAGACGGACGTCCTGGGCGAAGCGCTCGTCGCAGCCGGGTTCCCGGCGCCCGATGCCGTGATCATGGTTCCCGCCTTCCCGGAAGCAAACCGGATAACCCTTGGTTCGGTGCACTACATGCGCAGTGCCGGGGAGCTCCAGTCGGTCTCCGAAACGGAGTTCGCCCGTGACGCAACCTTTGGCTACGCCAACTCCAACCTCAGGAACTACGTCGAGGAAAAAACCCGGGGCCGCGTTGCCGCAGCCGACGTCGTACCCCTGACCCTCGACGTCATCCGCAGCGGACCGGCAGCCGTTGCCGCAGTCCTCGCCACGGTGACCGGCGGCACCCCTGTGGTGGCAGACGCGGTGACCGAAGACGACCTGCGCCTGCTGGCGCTGGGACTGCAGCAGGCAGAAGCCGCCGGCCGGCGCTTCCTGTACCGGGTGGGCCCTCCGTTTGTCCGGGCTGCCATCGGCCAGGAGCAGCATGCTCCCCTCACGGCAAATGACATCTACGGGCAGCAGGAGGAACCGCAAAACGGTGCGGAAAGCCGTTCCCGTGGTGGAGGCCTGATTGTTGTCGGTTCCCACGTTGGCCTGACCACTCGGCAGCTCAACCACCTGCAGGACACCCGGCCGCCGGCCTTCACCGCCGAAATCAATGTCGAACTTATCCTGGACGACACGGCGCGGGCCGCACACCTTTCGGACGTGGCTGACGCGGTGGCTTTGGCGCTGACGAACGGCGACGTCGTCCTGCACACCAGCCGGATGCTGGTCACAGCGGGGACGGGGGACGAGTCGCTGGACATTTCCCGTCGTGTGTCAGCCGCCGTCGTGGATGTTGTCCGCCGTGTCCTTGCCGCCAACCCACCCCGGTTCGTCATTGCCAAGGGCGGCATCACCTCCTCCGACGTGGCAGCCAAAGGCCTCCAGATCCGCCGCGCCATTGTCCGCGGTCCCATGCTGCCGGGCATCGTGTCGCTTTGGGAACCCGTGGACGGGCCGGCGCAGGGCATCCCGTACGTGGTCTTCGCGGGCAACGTCGGCGACGATTCCTCGCTGGCCGCCGTCGTGGAAACCCTGTCCGAGTCCTGATACAAGCCCTTGCCCGCGCTGCCCGCCCGGCCCGGCTGCACACACACCGCCTCACAGCACAGATCAAAGGATCAAACCGATGAACGCATCTTCCGATTACACAGTCGCCGTCCTGGGCCTCGGGGCCATGGGACTGCCCATGGCTACCCGCCTGGCCACGAGCCTGCAGGTGAACGGCTTCGACATCGCCGACGCCCGCCTCCAACTGGCGGGCGCCGCCGGCATCCGCACCTTCACCTCCGGAGCGGAGGCGGCTGCCGGAGCTGATGCGGTGCTGCTGGCCGTCCGCAACGGCGCCCAGCTCAACGACGTCCTCTTCGGCGAAAACGGGATCGCCGGTGCCCTGAAGCCGGGCGCCGTCGTCATCCTGACCTCCACCGTGGGCGTCGCCGCAGTCACCGAAGTGGCCGAAAAGCTGGCGGAGCTCAGCGTCGACCTCGTAGATGCCCCGTTGTCCGGCGGCCCGGTCCGGGCGGGAACGGGCGATCTGCTGATCGTGGTTGGAGCATCCGAAGCCGCCCGGGACCGCGCCCAGCCCGTGCTGGACCTGCTGGCATCGACGCTGAGCGTTGTCGGCGACAAGGCCGGCGACGGCCAGGCGCTGAAGACCGTGAACCAGTTGCTTTGCGGAGTGCACATTGCCGCCGCTGCCGAGGCGCTGGCCCTGGCGAAGTCTCTGGGACTGGACGAGGCAAAGACGCTGGATGCCCTGCAGGCCGGCGCCGCTGCGTCCTTCATGCTGGGCAACCGCGGCCCGCGCATGCTCGAGGCTTACGAGGAAGGCGGCGCTGAAGTCCTCAGCCGCCTGGACATCTTCGTCAAGGACATGGGAATCGTCACCAAGGCGGCCCGCGAGGTGGCCCTGCCGACACCGGTGGCCTCAGCCGCCGAACAGCTCTACCTGCTGGGCCAAGCGGCCGGCCTGGGCGCCGCGGACGATTCCGCGGTCATCAAGGTTTTGGCCCCCGAAAACTAACCACCCCCACCTGCAGTACCTTTCATCCCTGTCAAAGGAGACACACAATGAGCGCACTGACGCTCCTGATCATCGCTGTGGCCGGCGTCGCCGTGCTGCTGCTGGCCGTGATCAAGTTCAAGATCCCGGCCTTCCTGGCCCTGCTGACCGTCAGTGTGCTGGTGGCGGTTGCCGCCGGCATACCGCTGAACGAGGTTGTGGCAGCCGTCCAGGCAGGCATGGGCGGCACCCTGGGTTCCGTTGCCATCCTGGTTGGCCTGGGCGCCATGCTCGGGAAAATGATCGAGCTGTCCGGAGGAGCCGAGGCCCTGGCCGGGAAGTTCACGAAGATCCTGGGCCCCAAGAGGGTGACGGCGGCGCTGACCGGTGCTGCGTTCCTGCTGGCCATTCCTGTCTTCTTTGACGTCGGATTCATCATCCTGGTGCCGATCATCTATGGCTTCGCCAAGGCCGCGGGGGTCAACCCGCTCAAGGTCGGCCTGCCCGTGGCGGCCATCATGCTCGCAATCCATGTCGTGGTTCCGCCGCATCCCGGCATCGTGGGCGGGGCCGGGGTCATCGGCGCCGACATCGGCTGGATCACCATCCTTGCTCTTTCGGTGTGCGCCGTGCTCGCCTTCCCGGCCTACTTCGTCGCCCAGTGGATGAACCGCCGGGACTACCCGATGCTGGCCGCCACCGCCGAACAGTTCCGCCTCTTCGGCAGCGGAAAGTCCGATGTGGAGGTTGAATCCGGTGCCGGCGGCACCGCCGTCAAGACGTCCGTGCAGGCGCCGCCGTCCCCGGCGATGATTATCACCCTCATTGTCCTGCCCATCCTCATGATCATGACGGGCACCGTCAGCGCAGTCGTCCTGCCCGAGGACGCAGCGGCAATGCCGGTCCTGAGTCTCATCGGCTCACCCGTGATCGCCCTGCTGGTGACGGTTTTCCTGGCGTTCTTCTTCCTCGGCATCCGGCGGGGCTGGAGCTCGGCGACCACCGGCGAAGTGATGGATGCCGCGCTGGCGCCCACCGCCATCGTCATTCTGGTGACGGGTGCCGGAGGCGCCTTCGGCAAGGTGCTGACCGAATCAGGCATCGGCACCGCACTGGCCGACACGCTGTCGTCGGCCGGCCTGCCCATCCTGCTCATGGCCTATGTGCTGGCCGCAGTGCTGCGTGCTGCACAGGGTTCCGCAACCGTGGCCATCGTGACCACCGCGGGCCTGCTGGCCGCGTCGGTATCCGGCGGCGACTTCTCCGCCCTGCAGATGGCGCTCATCACCATGGCCGTTGGGTTCGGCGCGTTTGGCTTCTCGCATGTCAACGACTCCGGATTCTGGATCGTGACGCGGTACCTCGGCCTCTCGGTGGCGGACGGACTGAAGACCTGGACTGTCCTGACCACCCTCCTGGGCATCTGCGGCTTCCTTCTGACCTGCGGCCTGTGGCTCGTCCTCAGCCCGCTGGCAGGCTGACATGAGAGTCAGACTGGACGAAGTTGTAGCGGAGCGGCTGGCAGCCGGCGCGGCCATCCCCGCGTTCACCTGCTACGACTTCACCACCGCAATGGCAGTGGTGTCCGCCGCAGAGGAGGCCCGGCTGCCCGCCATCCTGCTGGTGGCACCGAAGACCGCAGCCGGACCCGGAGGACTCCGGCTCATCCGGGCACTTCGGGTGCTGGCTGATGACGCCGAGGTGCCGGTTGTGGTCCAGCTGGACCACGCGCCCGACGCCGGGCTCATCCAGGCCGCCGCAGCGGCCGGAGCTGACGCCGTCCTCGCTGACGGATCACGGCTGCACCCGGAGCGCAACGCCGAATTCGTGGCGTTGATTGCTTCCCTGCTCGCTGGGTCCGGCGTCGTGCTCGAAGCCGAACTGGGTGCCCTCGGTGGCGACGAAGACGATTCACGCGGCGCCGGGGAGCACGATCCGGCGTCCGGAATGACAGACCCCGCAGCGGTTGCCGGGTTCCTCGAGGCTTCCACCGCGGATCTCCTGGCAGTCGCCGTGGGCAACGTTCACGGCAACTATTCCGGGGAGCCGAAACTCGACTGGGACCGCATATCCCGGATCCGGGCCGCGGCCGGGACCGTGCCGCTGGTCCTTCACGGCGCCTCGGGCCTGCCGCCGGCAGACCTGGAACGGGCACCGTCCGCGGGGATCGGCAAGGTCAACATCAACACCGAGCTGCGCACCGCAACCCTTGACGCCTTGGCTGACGCGCTGCCGGAGGCGAGGAGTTCAGGCGCCAATATGATCTCCCTGATGCAAGTGTGGTCCCGCACCGCCGGTGCCACGGCGGCCCAAACCCTGAATCTGCTCAGCCCCGCGGGCTGACCTGAAGCCGGGTCAAATCCAGCAAGCCTGCGGGATTTGGCCCGGCGGTGATTCTCCCGTACTCTGGATATACCAAAGACCGTCGGTCGATGTGCTTTCAACCCCATCCCTGTTCCTGGATCTCCAGTTGCGCGGGTGGACTCCGGTTGATCGGACATCCGAAAGTCCCTTCACAGGGCGGCCTGCGCAGGTGAACGAACTCAGCCACTGGATGCGCGTCTGCGCTCCTGTTGCTCAGCCCCGTGCATCTGCCCGGGGCGTTTTTTATGTTCGGGACCCGATCCACCGGCACTATTCCCCGGAAGGAGGGTTAGATGGCAACCGCAACAAAGGTATCGGCTGTTGAAGAGATCGTCACAGATTTCAAGGATTCAACTGCTGCCGTCCTAACCGAATACCGCGGGCTCACCGTTGCACAGCTCAAGGAGCTGCGTCGTTCGCTCGGCCAGGACACTAAGTACTCGGTCGTCAAGAACACCCTGACTGGCATTGCAGCCAAGGAAGCCGGCATCGACGCGTTCGACGGCCAGCTCGCCGGACCCACTGCAATTGCCTTCATCAAGGGTGACGCAGTTGCAGCTGCAAAGAGCCTGACGGATTTTGCCAAGACCAACCCGCAGCTGATTATCAAGACCGGTGTTTTCGAGGGCAACAACCTCGACGCCGCCGGTGTTGTCGCTCTGGCTGCTCTTGAATCCCGTGAGTTCCAGCTCGCACGCGTCGCCGGTGTCCTTAAGGCACCGATGTCCATGCTGGCTCGCACGGTTGATGCACTGCGCCTGAAGCTCGACGAGGGAAGCGACTCTGCTCCCGCCGCTGAAGAGGCTCCGGCCGCTGAAGAAGCTCCGGCCGCAGAAGCAGCCACCGAAGAGTAATCGCTCTTCCAATCCACACTCCGGTGCCGAGGCGCCATATGGTGCCCGTGCACCACTTATAGGAAGGACGCCACACCATGGCGAAGCTGACCAACGAAGAGCTCATTGCAGCCTTCAAGGAACTGTCCATCATCGAGCTTTCTGATTTCGTGAAGCTCTTCGAAGAGACCTTCGACGTTACCGCTGCTGCTGTTGCAGTTGCCGGCCCCGCCGCCGGTGCTGCCGAGGCCGAGGAAGAGAAGACGGAATTCGACGTCATCCTCGAAGCCGCCGGCGACAAGAAGATCGCAGTCATCAAGGAAGTTCGTGCCCTGACTTCCCTGGGCCTGAAGGAAGCCAAGGACGTTGTCGACAGCGCCCCGAAGGCTGTCCTGGAAGGCGCTACGAAGGAAGCCGCAGAGAAGGCAAAGGAAGCCCTCGAGGCTGCCGGCGCCACGGTTACCGTCAAGTAGTAGTAGCTTTTTCTTCCGCGGTTCCGGCCGCGGATACGGCAAAGACCCCGTCCCTTGGGACGGGGTCTTTCTGTGTTTAAAGCCCTTCGGGGCGTTAGGCCGTCTCGCGCCAGAGCAGCAGTGCCTCGCCCTGTCCGCCGCCGCCGCAGAGGGCAACGGCAGCCCGTCCGGAGCCGCGCCGCATCAGCTCGTGGGCTGCGGTCAGGGCCAGCCTGGCGCCGGAAGCACCGATCGGGTGGCCGAGCGCAATGGCTCCGCCGTTGAGGTTGCACTGGTCCAGGTCCATGCCCAGCTCGCTCAGGGACTGGACGGCAACCGCGCCAAATGCCTCGTTGATCTCGATGAAGTCCAGGTCCGAGGCGCTCCAGCCCGCCCGGTCGAGGGCGGCGAAGACGGCGTTCGACGGCTGGGAGTGCAGCGTGTTGTCCGGGCCTGCCACCTGGCCCGGAACGCCGACGACGGCGAGGATGTCCAGGCCGTTCTCCTCGGCATAGGCGCGGGTCGTCAGGATCAGGGCGGCGGCACCGTCGGACAGCGGGGACGAGTTCCCCGCTGTGATGGTGCCCTCGGGATCGAAAGCCGGACGCAGGCCGGCGAGTGTCTCGGGAGTGGTGTTGGGCCGGACGCCCTCATCGGCTGTGAGCACAAGCGGCTCGCCCCGGCGCTGGGGAACGGTGACGGGAACAATCTCCGCGTCGAAGACACCTGAAGCCATGGCCGCTGCCGCCCGGCGGTGCGAGGCGGCCGCAACCTCGTCCTGTTCAAGGCGCTTTATCGCCAGTTTGGTATTGCCGCGTTCGGTGGAGATGCCCATGGAGTCATTGTCGAAGGCATCGGTAAGACCGTCGTGGGACACGGAATCGAGTGCGGAAATATTGCCGTAGTTCCAGCCCTGGCGTGCACCCGGCAGGAGGTGCGGGCCGCGGCTCATCGATTCCTGGCCACCGGCCACCACCACGGTGGCTTCACCGCCCCGGATCAGGCGGGCGGCATCAATGACGGCGGCAAGACCTGACAGGCACACCTTGTTGATGGTCACGGTCGGAACGTTCCAGCCGATCCCGGCCTTGATGGAAGCCTGACGGGCCGGGTTCTGGCCGCAGCCGGCCTGGACCACATGCCCCATGATGACCGCATGCACGTCAGCAGCCGGAACGCGGGACTTTTCCAGTGCGCCGGCGATGGCGAAAGCGCCCAGTTCAACTGCGGTAAAGGGGGCAAGCTGGCCGTTCAGCCGGCCCTGCGGCGTGCGGGCGCCTCCAACGATCACCACGTCGGATGGGGCTGCTTCTTGGCCTGCGGAGGCCTTCTCTGGGCGGTTGCTCATGGCGGAAAATCTACTTTCGTCGTTGACTGTGCAGGTGCGGCCGATGCGCATCCTGTTCGTGCTCGGCGGTGAGCACGGATGCAGCGCTGGAACAAGGGTACGTCAACGGAATGCGGCGGGGGAGAGCCTCGTCACGCCGCGGTGAGGCCCCCCACACCCCCGGCACCCACAATCCGGGGATCGTACGGTAAGATATTCGTATCCGATGCGTCAGCGGTGCGCCGGTGTTGCCTGTAGCTCCCCGTTCCACGGATCCAGCGGTCGAATCATTCGACTGGAACCGGCGGGTCGAGCCATGCAGGGTTGCGGCGCCGGGTAGACTTGTCTGCCCATAATGCCCTATAGTTAATATTTGCTTCCCTCTCTTAACCTTCAGCCTTCATATAGCGGTGGGCTTTGTCCTGTGCCAGGCAGCGTTTCGCGCGCCCGGCAGGATGCAAGGACGCACGCGGACCAGGTCCGTTCTGTGCAGAGATGGAGGCGCGAAACACGCCTGAAGGTCTGTGGAAGGATCCCTCTTGGTCGCCTCGAGCACCTCTAATAATGCAACCGCTAACATCCCGGAGAACATCGCTCCCCGGATTTCATTCGCAAAGATTCACGAACCTCTTGACGTTCCCAATCTTCTTGCCCTTCAGACCGACAGCTTTGACTGGCTGGTCGGCAACGAGCGCTGGAAGGCGCGCGTAGAGAAGGCCAAGCAGACCGGGGAACAGGGCATTGCCACCACCTCCGGACTGGCTGACATCTTCGAGGAAATCTCCCCGATCGAAGACTTCCAGGGCACCATGTCCCTGAGCTTCACCGAGCCGGAGTTTGCCGACCCGAAGTACACCATGGCTGAGTGCAAGGACCGGGACGCAACGTACTCGGCCCCGTTGTACGTTAAGGCCGAATTCATGAACAACAACACGGGCGAAATCAAGCAGCAGACCGTGTTCATGGGCGACTTCCCGCTGATGACTGACAAGGGAACGTTCGTCATCAACGGCACCGAGCGTGTCGTTGTTTCCCAGCTGGTCCGTTCGCCGGGTGCCTACTTCGAGCGCACCGCGGACAAGACCAGTGACAAGGACATCTACACCGCGAAGATCATTCCTTCCCGCGGTGCATGGTTCGAACTCGAAATCGACAAGCGCGACCAGGTCGGCGTCCGCCTCGACCGCAAGCGCAAGCAGTCCGTCACCGTCCTGCTCAAGGCCCTGGGCTGGACCGAAGGCCAGATCCTCGAGACCTTCGGCGAATACGACTCCATCCGCGCCACCCTGGAGAAGGACCCCACGGAAACCCGCGAGGATGCCCTGCTGGACATCTACCGCAAGCTCCGTCCGGGCGAGCCGCCCACGGTCGAGGCTGCCCAGACCCTGCTGGACAACCTGTACTTCAACCCGAAGCGCTACGACCTGGCCAAGGTTGGCCGCTACAAGATCAACCGCAAGCTGGGCATCGACAAGCCGCTGACGGACTCCGATGCTTCGGTCCTGAACAACGATGACATCGTTGCCATGATCAAGTTCCTGGTTGCCCTGCACGCCGGCGAGAAGACCGTCCCGGGCAAGCGCAACGGCGAAGACGTCGACATCCGCGTCGAGGTCGACGACATCGACCACTTCGGCAACCGCCGTATCCGCGCCGTCGGCGAGCTCATCGAAAACCAGATCCGTACGGGCCTGTCCCGCATGGAGCGTGTTGTGCGCGAGCGCATGACCACTCAGGACGTCGAGGCCATCACGCCGCAGACGCTGATCAACATCCGCCCCGTCGTGGCAGCGATCAAGGAGTTCTTCGGAACCTCCCAGCTCTCGCAGTTCATGGACCAGAACAACCCGCTCGCCGGACTGACGCACAAGCGCCGCCTGTCCGCGCTGGGCCCGGGTGGTCTGTCCCGTGACCGTGCAGGCATGGAAGTCCGAGACGTCCACCCCTCGCACTACGGCCGCATGTGCCCCATCGAAACCCCTGAAGGCCCGAACATCGGCCTCATCGGTTCGCTGGCGTCCTACGCCCGGATCAACGCTTTTGGCTTCATCGAAACCCCGTACCGCAAGGTCATCGACGGCGTCGTCACCGATCAGGTTGACTACCTGACCGCCGACGACGAAGTAGAGCGCACCATTGCCCAGGCAAACGCTCCGCTGCGCGAAGACCAGCACTTCGCCGAGGACCTCGTCCTCGTCCGTGCCCGCGGCGGTTCCGGCGAGCCCGTGCTCGTTGAGCCCGAAGGCGTGGAGTACATGGACGTTTCCCCGCGCCAGATGGTGTCGGTGGCTACGGCCCTGATTCCGTTCCTGGAGCACGATGACGCCAACCGCGCCCTCATGGGTGCGAACATGCAGCGCCAGGCCGTGCCGCTGCTCCGTTCCGAGCGCCCCGTTGTGGGTACCGGCATGGAGAAGTACGCCGCCGTCGACGCCGGTGACTCCGTCACCGCCGTCAAGCCCGGCGTCGTCACCGAGGTCTCCGCAGAGCTCGTCACCGTCATGAACGACGACGGCACCGAGTCCAACTACCCGATCATGAAGTTCGCGCGCTCCAACCAGGGCAACGCGTACAACCAGCGGGTCCTGGTTTCCGAAGGCGCACGCGTCGAGGTCAACAGCATCATCGCCGACGGTCCCTCCACGGACCAGGGCGAACTGGCACTGGGTAAGAACCTGCTCGTGGCATTCATGTCATGGGAAGGTCACAACTACGAGGATGCGATCATCCTCTCCCAGCGCATGGTCTCCGACGACGTCCTGACCTCAATCCACATCGAGGAGCACGAAGTTGATGCCCGCGACACCAAGCTTGGTGCCGAGGAAATCACCCGTGACATCCCCAACGTGTCCGAGGAAGTGCTCTCCCAGCTGGACGAGCGCGGCATCATCCACATTGGTGCCGAGGTTGAAGCCGGCGACATCCTGGTTGGCCGCGTCACCCCCAAGGGTGAAACGGAACTGACCCCGGAAGAGCGCCTGCTGCGGGCTATCTTCGGCGAGAAGAGCCGCGAGGTCCGCGACACTTCCCTGAAGGTTCCCCACGGCGAGTCGGGAACCGTCATCGGTGTCCGCATCTTCGACCGCGACAACGACGACGAGCTGCCCCCGGGCGTGAACCAGCTGGTGCGCGTCTACGTGGCGCACAAGCGCAAGATCACGGACGGCGACAAGCTGGCCGGCCGCCACGGCAACAAGGGCGTCATCTCCAAGATCCTGCCGATCGAGGACATGCCGTTCATGGAAGACGGAACCCCCGTCGACATCGTCCTGAACCCGCTGGGTGTTCCGGGTCGAATGAACGTCGGCCAGGTCCTGGAAATCCACCTCGGCTGGGCTGCCAAGCAGGGCTGGAAGATCGACGGCAATCCGGAGTGGGTCAAGAACCTGCCCGAACTGCCGCGCGAATCCGGTCCCACCACGGTTGCCACCCCGGTGTTCGACGGTGCCAGTGAAGATGAAATCACCGGCCTGCTCGATTCCACCAACGTGACCCGTGACGGCAACCGCCTGATCGGCGCATCGGGCAAGGCCCGGATGTTCGACGGCCGCTCCGGCCAGCCGTTCCCGGAGCCCATCTCGGTGGGTTACATGTACATCCTGAAGCTGCACCACCTTGTCGATGACAAGATCCACGCACGCTCCACCGGCCCGTACTCCATGATCACGCAGCAGCCGCTGGGTGGTAAGGCACAGTTCGGTGGCCAGCGCTTCGGTGAAATGGAAGTTTGGGCCCTGGAAGCGTACGGCGCCGCCTACACGCTGCAGGAACTGCTGACGATCAAGTCGGATGACATCCACGGCCGCGTGAAGGTCTACGAAGCCATCGTCAAGGGCGAGAACATCCCGGAGCCCGGCGTTCCGGAGTCCTTCAAGGTGCTCATCAAGGAAATGCAGTCGCTCTGCCTGAATGTGGAAGTACTCTCCACCGAGGGCAACACGATTGAAATGCGTGACTCGGATGAAGAAGTCTTCCGGGCCGCGGAAGAGCTGGGTATTGATCTGTCCCGCGCAGAGCCGAGCTCAGTAGAAGAGGTTTAGCAGGCGCCGGTCCGCTTCGGCGGACCGGTCTCCTCCCTCTTCCCGTACCCGAGACATTCAGATTTAGAGAACAAGAGAGAACAGGGACCCATGTCCAACGATTCCACGTTCGGCCTCATGCGTATCGGCCTTGCCACTGCGGATGAAATCCGCGGCTGGTCTTACGGCGAAGTCAAGAAGCCGGAAACCATCAACTACCGAACCCTGAAGCCGGAGAAGGACGGTCTTTTCTGCGAGAAGATCTTCGGCCCCTCCCGCGACTGGGAATGCTACTGCGGTAAGTACAAGCGCGTGCGCTTCAAGGGCATCATCTGTGAGCGCTGCGGCGTCGAGGTTACCCGTGCCAAGGTGCGCCGCGAGCGCATGGGCCACATTGAGCTTGCCGCTCCCGTGACCCACATCTGGTACTTCAAGGGTGTCCCGTCCCGTCTGGGCTACCTGCTGGACCTGGCGCCGAAGGACCTCGAAAAGGTCATCTACTTCGCCGCCTACATGATCACCTCGGTCGACGAAGAAAACCGCCACGCGGAACTTCCGAACCTGCAGGCTGAGCACGACCTGGAGCGCAAGCACCTCGTTGACCAGCGCGACTCCGACATCGCAGCCATTGCCAAGGACCTCGAAGGCGAAATTGCACGCCTCGAGGGCGAAGGCGCCAAGGCTGCGGACAAGAAGAAGGCCCGCGACTCCGCCGACCGCCAGATGGCCAAGGTCCGCCGCGACGCCGACAACAACATCGAGCGCCTCGAGCAGGTCTGGGAGCGCTTCAAGAACCTCAAGGTCGGCGACCTCGAGGGCGATGAAGGTCTCTACCGCGAACTGCGCGACCGCTACGGTCTGTACTTCGAAGGCTCCATGGGTGCCGAAGCCATCAAGCAGCGCCTTGAGGACTTCGACATGCAGGCCGAGTCCGAGCTGCTGCGCGACATCATCCAGAACGGCAAGGGCCAGCGCAAGACGCGTGCCCTGAAGCGCCTGAAGGTTGTCAACGCGTTCCTGACCACGACCAACAGCCCGCTGGGCATGGTCCTGGACGCCGTTCCGGTTATCCCGCCGGAACTGCGCCCGATGGTGCAGCTCGACGGCGGACGTTTCGCGACGTCCGACCTTAACGACCTGTACCGCCGCGTCATCAACCGCAACAACCGCCTGAAGCGCCTGCTGGATCTCGGTGCCCCCGAGATCATCGTGAACAACGAAAAGCGCATGCTCCAGGAAGCTGTTGACTCGCTGTTCGACAACGGCCGCCGCGGCCGTCCGGTCACCGGACCGGGCAACCGTCCGCTGAAGTCACTGTCCGACATGCTCAAGGGCAAGCAGGGCCGCTTCCGCCAGAACCTTCTGGGTAAGCGCGTTGACTACTCCGGCCGTTCCGTGATCGTCGTCGGTCCGCAGCTGAAGCTGCACCAGTGCGGTCTGCCCAAGCAGATGGCGCTGGAGCTCTTCAAGCCGTTCGTGATGAAGCGCCTGGTTGACCTCAACCACGCGCAGAACATCAAGAGCGCCAAGCGCATGGTCGAGCGTTTCCGCCCGCAGGTCTGGGACGTGCTGGAAGAGATCATCACCGAACACCCGGTGCTGCTCAACCGTGCACCCACCCTGCACCGCCTGGGTATCCAGGCATTCGAGCCGCAGCTGGTGGAGGGCAAGGCCCTTCAGCTGCACCCGCTCGTCTGCGGTGCGTTCAACGCCGACTTCGACGGTGACCAGATGGCAGTTCACCTGCCGCTGAGCCCGGAGGCCCAGGCCGAGGCACGCATCCTGATGCTGTCCTCGAACAACATCCTGAAGCCCTCGGACGGCCGTCCGGTGACCCTGCCCTCGCAGGATATGATCATCGGCCTGCACCACCTCACCACCAAGAAGGAAGGCGCAGCAGGCGAAGGACGGTTCTTCACGACCCCGTCCGAAGCACTGATGGCGTACGACCTCGGTGAGCTGGACCTGAACGCTCAGGTCAGCATGCGCCTGGAAGGCTTCGTGCCCTCCGCCGACCGTCCGGCTCCGGAGGGCTGGGAAGAAGGCACACCCGCCCTCATCCAGACCTCCCTGGGCCAGGTCATCTTCAACCAGACCCTGCCGGCGGACTACCCGTGGGTTGAGAAGGTTGCCGACAAGGGCCAGCTGTCCGCCATCGTGAACGACCTGGCAGAGCGCTACCCGAAGGTTATGACGGCGGCAACGCTGGATAACCTGAAGGACGCCGGTTTCTACTGGGCCACCCGCTCGGGCGTTACCGTTGCCATCTCGGACATCTCCGCGCCGATCGACAAGCCGGCCATCATGGAGGTCTACGAAGCACAGGCCGCCAAGGTGGAAAGCCAGTACGGCAAGGGCCTGATCGCAGAAGATGAGCGCCGCCAGGAGCTCATCGACATTTGGAACAAGGCAACCAACGAAGTTGCTGCGGCCATGCGTGCGAACATGCCCAAGGAAAACAACATCAACCGCATGGTGTCTTCCGGTGCCCGTGGTAACTGGCTGCAGGTCCGGCAGATTGCCGGTATCCGCGGCCTGGTGGCCAACCCCAAGGGTGAGATCATCCCGCGCCCGATCAAGTCCTCGTACCGTGAGGGCTTGTCGGTTCTGGAGTACTTCATCGCCACCCACGGTGCCCGTAAGGGTCTTGCCGATACCGCTCTGCGTACCGCCAACTCGGGTTACCTGACCCGTCGTCTGGTGGACGTTTCCCAGGACGTCATTGTCCGCGAGGAAGACTGCGGCACCGAGCGCGGCCTGAACGTCACCATCGCGGTTCCGGACTCCAACGGCGAACTGCAGCTGCACGAAGAGGTCGAGAACTCGGCGTACGCCCGTACGCTGGCCACCGACGTCACCGATGCCCAGGGCAATGTCCTGGCCAAGGGCGGCGACGATGTGGGCGACGTTCTCATCGCGAAGCTGTTCGAAGCCGGCGTCACCGACATCAAGGTCCGCTCTGTACTCACCTGTGAGTCCGCCGTCGGTACCTGTGCACTCTGCTACGGCCGCTCCCTGGCCACGGGTAAGACCGTGGACATCGGCGAGGCCGTCGGTATCATCGCTGCACAGTCCATTGGTGAGCCGGGTACCCAGCTGACCATGCGTACCTTCCACACCGGTGGTGTTGCTTCCGCGGAAGATATCACCCAGGGTCTGCCCCGTATCCAGGAGCTCTTCGAAGCACGTACCCCCAAGGGTGTTGCTCCGATCTCCGAGACCGCGGGCCGGGTCACCATTGAAGAGTCCGACCGCCAGATGCGTCTGGTTGTCACTCCCGATGACGGCTCCGAGGAAATCGCGTACCCGGTCCTGCGCCGTGCCCGCCTGCTGGTTGCCGACGGCGACCACGTTGAGGTTGGCCAGCAGCTGGTCTTCGGTGCGGTGGATCCCAAGCAGATCCTCCGTATCCTCGGCCCGCGCAAGGCACAGGAATTCCTGGTGGACGAAGTCCAGCGCGTGTACCGCAGCCAGGGTGTAGGCATCCACGACAAGCACGTGGAAGTCATCGTCCGCCAGATGCTGCGCCGCGTGACCGTGATCGAGTCCGGCGACTCCGACTTGCTTCCGGGCGAGCTCGCTGAGCGCCGCCGCTTCGAAAGCGAGAACCGCCGCGTTGTATCCGAGGGCAAGAAGCCGGCTTCCGGCCGTCCCGAGCTCATGGGTATCACCAAGGCGTCGCTGGCAACCGAGTCCTGGCTGTCCGCTGCTTCCTTCCAGGAAACCACCCGCGTCCTGACGCAGGCGGCCATGGAAGGCAAGAGCGATCCGCTGCTCGGCCTCAAGGAAAACGTCATCATCGGTAAGCTGATCCCGGCCGGAACGGGCCTGCCCCGTTACACCGAGGTCACCGTCGAGCCGACCGAAGAAGCAAAGGCCAACCTGTTTACCGGCCCGAGCGCCTTCAGCGACTTCGACTACGCCGGAGTGGACGGCGGCCTGAGCCCCGAGTTCCATGCCATCCCGCTGGATGACTACGACATGGGCAGCGACTTCCGCTAAGGAAAACGCAACCATACGGCAGGTCCCGCACCCACTGGGTGCGGGACCTGCCGCGTTAACGGCTGTGCCAGACTTGAGTCATGGCCAATTCCCCGAGCGGCGAGTCCATGACCAGCCGGATCGTGCGGGTCATCAGCGCCTTCGACGAAACCCGCCAGGTGATGCCCGTCGCCATGCTGGCCCGCCGCGCCGGGCTGCCGCTGTCCACCGCGCACCGGATCGTGAACGAGCTGACGGCGCACGGCTTCCTGCAGAGGGAGGCCGACGGCGTCCGGCTTGGCCTTCGCCTCTGGGAACTTGCCAGCCGCAGCTCCGCAGCCCTCGGCCTCAAGCAGATTGCCATGCCGTTTATGGAAGACATCCAGGCAGTGGTCCGGCAGCACACCCAGTTGTCCGTGCTGCGAGAGGATGAGGTCCTGTTCATCGAACGCCTTTCCAGTCACGGATCGGTGCTGAACCAGGCGAAAGTCGCTGGCCGGCTCCCTGTCCACATCTCATCCTCGGGAATGGTGATGATGGCCCACTCGCCCCGGCATGTACAGGAGGAGTACCTTCAGCAGCAGAACCTGGACGCCTCCGAAGAGAAGCACTTGCGTTCGGCGTGGGCAAAGATGCGCCTTCACGGCAGTGCAAGCCTGCCCGGAGCCGTCGTTGAGGACACCACCGGAATCGCGGTCCCGGTCTTTGGCACAGGGGGCACGGCCGTGGCGGCCATCGGCGTCGTGGTGCCCACGGGCAGCGAACACATCTCCACAACCATCCCTGCCCTCATGACTGCCGCCCGCGGGATCTCCCGCGGCCTGGGCGTCCGCGCGGAGGCCGCCGGGCCGCACTACCAGCGCTGACTGCCGGCAGCTCCTGCGTCCGAAACGGCTGGCAGCTTCGTTTCCTTCCCAATCAATGAGAATGGCTTTGCTGTCACCTGTGTGCCGGCGGTCACACTGGGGGGGTAGTGTCCGCAACAAAGTTCAAGGGAGCAACAGATGGGTGCAGAGCGCACTGTCCTCAAGACGCAGGTCGGCATTGTGGGCGGAGGCCCCGCCGGACTGATGCTTTCACACCTGCTGTCGAAGTCCGGGATCGACAATATCGTGGTGGAAAAGCGCGACCATGAAACCATCCGCACCACCCACCGGGCCGGCATCCTCGAGCATGGAAGCGTGCGCATGCTGACCGACACCGGGGTCAGCCACCGGGTGCTAAGCGAAGGGTACCGCCACGAGGGAATTGACCTGCGCTTCGGCGGGGAGAGCCACCGGATCGACTTTGAAGACCTGGTGGGGGAGTCCGTATGGCTGTATCCGCAGAACGAGGTCTTCACTGACCTGGCTGCGGCCCGGGAGCGGGACCACGGCGATGTCCGCTACGGAGTCAGCGACACATCCGTCACCGACCTTGCGACCGGCACCCCGAAGATCCTGTTCACCGACAGCGACGGCCGGGACTTTGAGATCCACTGCGACATCCTGGCGGGCTCGGACGGCTCCGGCGGCATCTGCAGGCGCTCCATCCCCAAGGAAGCACGCACGGACAACTTTATTGAATACCCCTTTGCCTGGTTCGGCATCCTCACCCGGGCAGCCCCCAGCGCCCCGGAACTCATCTACGCCCATTCCGACCGCGGCTTTGCCCTGATCAGCCAGCGCAACGACTCCGTCCAGCGGATGTACTTCCAATCGGATCCAAACGAGGACGCTGGCGCCTGGAGCGAGGACCGCATCTGGGAAGAACTCCAGGCCCGGGTGGACGGCCCGGACGGCTTCGAGCTGACGCGGGGCCCGATCTTCGAAAAGACCGTCCTGAAGTTCCGCAGCTATGTGTGTGAACCCCTGCGGTACGGCAACCTGTTCCTGGCGGGTGACGCCGGGCACACGGTTCCGCCCACCGGTGCCAAGGGGCTCAACCTGGCCCTGGCGGACGTCAGGGTGCTGTTCGAAGCCATTGACTCCTTCTATGCCACCAAGTCCGCGGACCTGCTGGACGGTTACAGCGACAAGGCCCTGCAGCGGGTCTGGCGGGCCCAGAACTTCTCCTACTGGATGACATCGATGCTCCATACCCGGGCGGATGCCAGCCCCTTCGAGCGCAAGCGCGTGCTGGGAGAGCTCAGCGGCGTCGTCGGCTCCCGGCACGGCAGCGCGTATCTGGCTGAGGCCTACACCGGATGGCCGCACAGCTAGCGTTCGCATCGCGAACACTTGTCCATGAGCCGAACAATCCGTGTAATGTGGTCCCAACCACGTGGATGTTTGGAGAGCAGAAGCGCGACGGAGCGCTTCATTGAAAGGAAGAACCATGGAAATGGAAGAGGATCTTTTCTCGAACAGCCATGTCATCGAGAAGCTGGACACGGCAGAGGCTTCGCAGGACCAGATCTCCGCCGAAATCGCCTCGGTCCACGCGGAGTACTCCAAGCGGGTGGACGACGGCGCTGCCGAGGAAACCCAGCCCCGCATCGACTTCCCGCCCTACCGGAGCTCGCTCCTGCGCCATCCCACCAAGGATCCGCACCACGTGGACCCCGAAACCATTGAGCTGTGGTCCCCGGCCTTCGGTCACCAGGACGTCCACGCGCTCGAGAGCGATCTGACTATCCAGCACAACGGCGAACCGCTGGGGGAGCGGATCATCGTCCGCGGACGCATCCTGGACGGTGACGGACACCCCGTGCGCAACCAGCTGGTGGAAATCTGGCAGGCCAGCTCCGCCGGCCGCTACATCCACAAGCGCGACCAGCACCCCGCGCCGCTGGACCCGAACTTCACCGGCGTCGGCCGCTGCATCACCACCGACGACGGCTCCTACGAGTTCACCACCATCAAGCCCGGCCCCTACCCGTGGAAGAACCACTACAACGCCTGGCGGCCGGCGCATATCCACTTCTCGCTCTTCGGCACCGACTTCGCCCAGCGCATGATCACCCAGATGTACTTCCCCGGGGATCCGCTTTTCGCCCTGGACCCGATCTACCAGTCGATCACCGACTCCAAGGCACGCGACCGCCTCGTAGCCACCTACGACCACAACATCACTTCGCATGAGTGGGCCACCGGCTACAACTGGGACATCGTGCTCACCGGCAGCAACCGCACCTGGATGGAAGACGAGGACGCAGAGTCATGAGCGAGCAGAAGCTATCCGCCACGCCCGGCCAGACCATCGGCCCGTTCTACGGCTATGCCCTCCCCTTCGAAAAGGACAACCAGCTGCTGCCCCCGGGCATGCCCGGCAGTGTCCGCCTGCAGGGCACCGTGACCGACGGCGCCGGAGACACCATCCCGGACGCACTGCTGGAGATCTGGCAGGCTGACGCCGAGGGCAACATCCCCCAGCGCGCCGGCTCCCTGGTCCGCGACGGCTACACCTTCACCGGCTGGGGCCGCACCGCCGTCGACAACGCCGGCAATTACACCTTCACCACGGTGAATCCTGGTCCGACGGAGGAAGGCTCCGCACCCTTCATTTCCTTCGTGGTCTTTGCCCGCGGCCTGCTCAACAAGCTGCACACCCGGATGTACCTGCCGGATGACGAAGAGGCGCTGGCCCGTGATGCCCTGCTGTCCTCGCTGCCCGAGGACCGGCGGCGCACCCTCATTGCCACCCGCGAGGCCGACGGCGGACTCCGCTGGAACATCTGCCTGCAGGGCGAGGACGAAACCGTCTTCCTCACCTACCCGGGGGCATAACCGTGGGCACAGCCGACAGCGCGGATTACGGACTGCTGTCCCCGGCCTGGGCGGGTACGCGCACCGCGGAACTGACCGGGGACCGCCAGCTGCTCCAGGCCCTCCTGGACGTGGAACTCGAGTGGGTGCGCGTGCTGGCCTCCGCCGGGCTGGCCGATCCGGAGGCTCCTGCCGCGGTAGCCGCCGTCAGCGATGCCTCCCGGTACGACGCCGCGTCCCTCGCCGAGCGGGCACAGGGCGGAGGCAACCCCGTCATTCCGCTGCTGGCCGACCTCCGGGCCCAGACCAAGGCACTGTCCCCGCAAGCCGCCGCCGCCATCCACCGGGGCGCCACCAGCCAGGACATCATGGACAGCGCCCTGATGCTGTTGGCCCGGCGCGCCCTGGAGAGCATCCTGGCTGATGCCGACCGGGCCGCCGCCGCCCTGGGTGAGACGGCCCGCCGGCACGCCGCCACCCTGTGTGTCGCCCGGACCCTGACCCAGCACTCGCTGCCCTCCACCTTCGGCCTGCGCGCCGCCCAGTGGCTGCACGGAGTCGGCAGTGCCGCGCAGGGGCTGCGCATGGCTGCCCAAAATCTCCAGCTGCAGTGGGGCGGTGCCTCCGGCACCCTCGCCGCAGTGTCCCTGGCAGCCGGCTCGGCCGCCCCCGGGGCCGAGCGTGCCACCGCCTTCGACCTCACCGCTCGCTTGGCACGCGCCCTCGGGCTGGCCGAACCCGTGGCACCCTGGCAGACCAACCGGCTGCCGGTGACCGCCCTTGGGGCCGCCCTGCAGGACTTCACCGCCGCGGCGGGGAAAGTCGCCAACGATGTCCTGCTGCTCAGCCGGCCGGAAATCGCCGAGGTTTCCGAACCCCGCGCCGCCGGCCGCGGCGGTTCCTCCGCCATGCCGCAGAAGCAGAACCCCGTGCTGTCCGTCCTGATCCGCAGCGCGGCCCTGGCCGCCCCCGGCTACGGCCTGCAACTGAACGCTGCCGCCGCCGCAGCTGACGATGAACGGCCCAGCGGCTCCTGGCACGTGGAATGGCAGGCCCTGCGCTCCCTGCTCCGCCTCGCCGGCGGTGCTGCGGCCAAGCTGGCCGAACTGGCCGAAGGCCTGCAGGTCCACACGGACGCGCTGGCCCGGAACCTGGAGTCCGCCGGTCCCCTGGTGGTCAGCGAGAAAATCATGGCTGTGGCCGCCCCCCTGCTTGACGACGGCGTGCCCGGACGCGGCAGGGAAATCATCGCCGGCACGGTTGCCCGCTCGCTGTCCTCCGGTGAGCCCTTCGAAGAGCTGCTGCGCGCAGCGGTGCCCCAACAGGTCCTTTCCGATGCGGAACTCAAGAACATCCTCGACCCCGCCGAATACCTGGGGGAGACCGCCGCCCTCATCGAGCGGATCACCGCGGCCTACCCCGGAAAGCCCTCAGCATGAGCATCCCCGCCATCAAGGCCTCCCGCCTTTCCAACGCCGGCCCCGCGGCCCCCGTCCTGATTGCCGGCCCGTCGCTGGGCACCGCGGCCCTGCCGCTGTGGAGCCGGGCCGCCGCAGCGCTGGACACCTTCACCGTCATCGCCTGGGACCTGCCCGGCCATGGCGCCAGCCCCGCTGCCACGGAATCCTTCAGCGTCGCGGACCTTGCCGCCGCCGTCGCCGCCATGGTTACCGGCGCCCGGGAGGCCGGGGACGTTGCCGCAGATGTCCCGGTCTTCTACGCCGGGGTATCGCTGGGCGGTGCCGTCGGGCTCCAGCTCAGCCTCGACCACGGTGTGCTGTTCGACGGCATCGCGGTCCTCTGTTCCGGTGCCAAGATCGGTGAAACCGGGGCGTGGGAGGAACGCGCGGAAACGGTACGCGTGCAGGGGACACCCACGCAGGTGGTCGGCTCCGGGCAGCGCTGGTTTGCCCCGGGTTTTATGGACCTGGAGCCCGCTGCCGCTGCCGCCCTGCTCCACTCGCTGCAGGACGCGGACCGCTTCTCCTATGCCCTCTGCTGCCGGGCACTGGCCACCTTCGATGTCCGCGGACGGCTGCCGGACATCACCGTTCCCATGCTCGCTGTTGCCGGCGCCGAGGACGTCGTCACCCCGCCGTCGTTCGCGCAGCTCATTGCCGACCGCGTGGCCAACGGAACCGCCGCCGTCATCGACGACGCGGCGCACCTGGTACCGGTGGAGCAGCCGGCCGCAACCGCAGGACTGCTGAAGGACTTCTTCGGCGCCCAGTACCTCGAAGGGAAGTAACGCAGTGATCGCAGACGCCAACAAGAGCCGGCAGGACGTATACAACGAGGGCATGGCGGTGCGCCGCGAGGTCCTCGGCGCTGAGCACGTGGACCGCGCCAACGCCGGCAAGGACGAGTTCACCACAGACTTCCAGGACCTGATCACGCAGTACGCCTGGGGCACCGTCTGGACCCGGCCGGGCCTTCCGCGCACCATGCGCAGCGCCATCACGCTGACGGCGCTGATCGCCCACGGACACCTGGAGGAGTTTGCCATGCACGTCCGGGCAGCGCTGCGCAACGGCCTGGACCGTGACGAAATCAAGGAGATCGTGCTGCAGTCCGCGATCTACTGCGGCGTCCCGTCCGCCAACTCCGCCTTCAAGGTGGCCCAGGGCGTCTTCCGCGAGATCGACGCCGCGGACTGAGCCGGCAGCAGCTCTTTCTCCGCATCTCTTCCCCCGTTTCAGCCCTTCCCCCGTCCCAGTTTTAGCTTTTTAGTTCAAGGAGCACCGGTGAACCAGGCCTATATTTACGACGCAGTCCGCACCCCCTTCGGCAAATTCGGCGGAGCCCTGGCCGGAGTCCGTCCGGATGACCTCGCCGCCCAGGTCCTGAAGGCCTCCGTGTCGCGGGCCCCCGGGCTCGATCCCGAGCGGATCGATGAAGTGGTCTTCGGAAACGCCAACGGAGCCGGTGAGGAAAACCGCAACGTCGCCCGCATGGCCACCCTGCTGGCCGGCCTGCCCACCTCGATCCCCGGCACCACGGTCAACCGGCTCTGCGGCTCGTCCCTCGACGCGGCACTGATCGCCTCGCGGCAGATCAACACCGGCGAAGCGGACCTGATGCTGATCGGCGGCGTCGAATCCATGAGCCGCGCCCCCTGGGTGCTGCCCAAGAACGAAAAGCCGTATCCGGCCGGAGACTCCACCCTGGCCTCCACCACGCTGGGCTGGCGGCTGGTCAACCCCGCCATGCCGAAGGAATGGACGGTCTCGCTGGGAGAGGCCACCGAGCAGCTGCGCGAGAAGTACGGCATCACCCGGGAACGCCAGGATGAGTTCGCCGCAGCCTCCCATGCCTTGGCAGCGAAGGCCTGGGACGGCGGCAAATACGCGGACCTCACGGTCGCCGTCGACGGCGTGGACCTGGACCGTGACGAGAGCATCCGCGCCGGCTCGACGGTGGAGAAACTCGCCACGCTGCGCACCGTTTTCCGTCCGGCCTCCGACGACGTCTCCGGCGGCACCGTCACCGCCGGCAACGCCTCCCCGCTGAACGACGGCGCCTCCGCCGCCTGGCTGGGCAGCGAAAACGCCGCCGCAATGCTCGGCCTGGACCCGCTGGCCCGGATCGCCGGCCGCGGAGCCGCAGCCAACGAGCCGCAGTTCTTCGGTTATGCCCCGGTGGAGGCGGCCAACACGGCGCTGAAGCGCGCCGGCATCAGCTGGGGCGACATCGGGGCAGTTGAACTCAACGAAGCCTTCGCAGCCCAGTCCCTGGCCTGCCTGGACGCCTGGGACGTGGATCCCGGCATCGTCAACGCCTGGGGCGGAGCCGTCGCCATCGGCCACCCGCTCGGCGCTTCCGGCACCCGCATCCTCGGCACCCTGGCCCGCCGGCTGCAGGACTCCGGTGAGCGCTGGGGCGTGGCCGCAATCTGCATCGGCGTGGGCCAGGGCCTCGCCGTCGTACTCGAAAACACCAACTGAGAATCCAGTTCACGAAGACGTAAGGACTAACCGTGCTCAACATTGTGCAGGACGTCGATGAGGCCGTTGCGCCCATCCACGACGGCGCCACCGTTATGATCGGCGGCTTCGGCCGGGCCGGCCAGCCGGTGGAACTCATCGAGGCGCTGCTGCGCCAGGGCGCCGGGGACCTGACCGTCGTCAACAACAACGCCGGTAACGGAGAACAGGGCCTCGCCGCCCTGATCGGCGCCGGCCGGGTAAAGAAGATCATCTGCTCCTTCCCGCGCCAGTCGGACTCACAGATCTTCGACTCCAGGTACCGGGCCGGGGAGATTGATCTGGAACTGGTGCCCCAGGGCAATCTGGCTGAGCGCATCCGGGCCGCCGGTGCCGGCATCGGCGGGTTCTTCACGCCCACCGCCTACGGCACCCCGCTGGCCGAAGGCAAGGAAACCCGGCTCATCGACGGCCGCGGCTACGTCTTCGAAACCCCGCTGCACGCTGACTTCGCGCTGGTCAAGGCACTGCGCGCCGACGAGGCGGGAAACCTGGTCTACCGGAAGACCGCCCGGAACTTCGGTCCGATCATGGCCGCCGCCGCGAAGACCGCCATTGTGCAGGTCCGCGAAATTGTCGCTAGCGGGGAAATGGACCCCGAAGTGGTGGTCACCCCGGGAATCTACGTCAACACCCTGGTCCGTGTGGACCGGGAGAAAGCGCCGGCAGTAGCATGAGCAACAGAACCGAAAAGCTGGGCAAGAACGACCTCGCTGCGCTGGTCGCGGCCGATATCGCCCCGGGCTCCTTCGTGAACCTGGGCATCGGCCAGCCGACCCTGGTCTCCAACTACCTGAGGCCGGAACAGCACGTCACCCTGCATACCGAAAACGGGATGCTGGGCATGGGCCCCGAAGCCTCCGGGGAGGAGGTTGACCCGGACCTGATCAACGCCGGAAAGATCCCGGTGACCGAGCTGCCGGGGGCCGCGTACTTCCACCACGCCGACTCCTTTGCGATCATGCGCGGCGGGCACCTGGACGTGTGTGTCCTGGGCGCCTTCCAGGTCTCTGCCTCCGGGGACCTGGCCAATTGGCACACCGGCGCCCCGGATGCCATCCCGGCAGTGGGCGGTGCCATGGACCTGGCCACCGGCGCCAAGGACGTCTACGTCATGATGTCGCTGTTTACCAAGGACGGCCTGAGCAAGCTGGTGAAGGAATGCAGCTATCCGCTCACCGGCGTCGGGTGCGTGACCCGCGTCTACACTAATGAAGCGGTCTTCCTCCTGAAGGAGGACGGCGTCCGCGTCCGTGACACCTTCGGAACCACGTTCGAGGAACTGGCGGCAAAGATGGACATCCCGCTGATCCGCGCAGCGGATGACAGCCAGCACTAACCGAAAACATGGGGGACACGTGAGCGAGACGGCACCGGCCAGCGACCAGTTCGTACAGTCGCTGGCCCGCGGCCTGAGCGTCATCCGGGCCTTCGACGCGGACCACGTGCAGATGACCCTAAGCGAGGTGTCCCGCCGCACCGGCCTGTCGCGTGCCACGGCCCGCCGTTTTCTGCTCACGCTGGAAGAACTGGGCTACGTGCGCACGGACGGCCGGCACTTCGAGCTCACCGCACTGGTGCTGGCTTTGGGCTACTCCTACCTGTCGGGCCAAACCCTGCCCCAGCTGGCGCAGCCGCTGCTGGAGGACCTGTCCCGCCGGATCTCCGAATCCACATCGGCGTCCATCCTGGACGGCCCCGACATTGTCTACGTGGCTCGAATCCACACCCGCCGCCTGATGCGGGTTGGCATTGCCGTGGGCACCCGCTTCCCGGCTTATGCCACGTCCATGGGCCGCGTCCTGCTGGCAGGTTTGCCAGACGCGGCGCTGGAGGAGTACCTGGGCACGGTGCGGCTCGAGCCGTTCACGGAACGGACGGTTACCGACCCCGCGGTTCTGCGCGCCGAGGTGCTCCGGATCCGGGAGGCCGGCTGGGCAGTGGTTGACCAGGAACTGGAATCCGGGCTGCGGTCCGTTGCGGTTCCGGTCCGCGGCCCCGGGGGAGAAGTGATCGCAGCGATAAATACCTCCATGCAGGCAACTCTGGGCGCCGGGGAGAGTAGTCTGGAAGAAGCCGTTGCAGGAGTGCTGCCGGCCCTTAAAGAGGCGTCGGAGAAGATCACTGCCGCACTTGCAGCCCGCGGATAGGCTTGAAGCCCGCTTCCGGCCGGTATCGCCCGGTACTGGGCGGAGGTCCGGATGTGACTTCGGCCGCACCGGCGGGAGCTCAGGCTTAAGTCTGCTAGACTGAGTATCAATTGTTTGTGTGGCAGTGGATGAAGGACGTTCACGAAATCCCTCGGGAGCTTCGTAGAGCGGGCCTGTTTCCGGGTTGCAGGGTTCCTGTGCAACGAATGCCACACTTTTGCACGCCTACGGTCGATTTCGGCGCGAGTATCGGAACTTCTCGGGGCATTGCGGCAACGACGACTTAAAGCGCGTCGCCCTCGGCTGTTCCAACAGCTGACAGCGGGGCGATGCAACCAAGAGAAGTTATCTCGAGAAAAAACGGAGAACACGAAAGTGCCTACGATTCAGCAGCTGGTCCGCAAGGGCCGGTCACCCAAGGTCTCCAAGACCAAGGCTCCCGCCCTTCAGGGAAGCCCCATGCGCCGTGGTGTCTGCACCCGCGTTTACACCACCACCCCGAAGAAGCCGAACTCTGCGCTCCGTAAGGTTGCCCGCGTGCGCCTCAACGGCGGCATTGAAGTAACCGCTTACATTCCCGGCGTTGGCCACAACCTGCAGGAACACTCCATCGTCCTCGTTCGCGGCGGTCGAGTGAAGGACCTGCCCGGTGTTCGTTACAAGATCGTTCGCGGCGCACTGGACACCCAGGGTGTCAAGAACCGCAAGCAGGCTCGCAGCCGTTACGGCGCGAAGATGGAGAAGAAGTAATATGCCCCGCAAGGGTCCGGCCCCCAAGCGGCCGCTAGTTCTGGATCCCGTTTACGGCTCCCCTCTGGTCACTCAGCTGATCAACAAGGTTCTCGTTGACGGCAAGAAGTCCACCGCAGAGCGCATCGTTTACGGTGCACTTGCCGGCGCTCAGGAGAAGACCGGGGGAGACCCCGTTGCAGCCCTGAAGAAGGCTATGGACAACATCAAGCCGAGCCTTGAGGTCAAGTCCCGCCGCGTTGGCGGCGCCACCTACCAGGTTCCCGTCGAGGTCAAGCCGGGCCGTGCAACTGCACTGGCTCTGCGCTGGCTGGTTGGCTACTCCAAGGCCCGCCGCGAGAAGACCATGACCGAGCGTCTGCGCAACGAGATCCTGGATGCCTCCAACGGTCTCGGTGCTGCAGTGAAGCGCCGCGAAGACACCCACAAGATGGCCGAATCCAACAAGGCCTTCGCCCACTACCGCTGGTAAAAAGCCTGGCCGACGGCGGCCGCTCTTCAGGCCCTGTATCCCGCTGCGGCGGGGTGCAGGGCCGGAAGCAGATAAACGCAGTCGAACCGGCAAACACCAAATAAGGGAGAAACCGTGGCACTTGACGTGCTTACCGACCTGAACAAGGTCCGCAACATCGGCATCATGGCCCACATTGATGCCGGCAAGACCACCACCACCGAACGCATCCTGTTCTACACCGGTGTGAACCACAAGATTGGTGAGACCCACGACGGTGCGTCCACCATGGACTGGATGGCACAGGAGCAGGAGCGGGGTATCACCATTACCTCCGCAGCAACCACGTGCTACTGGGACAACAACCAGATCAACATCATCGACACTCCGGGTCACGTTGACTTCACTGTCGAGGTTGAGCGGTCCCTGCGCGTGCTCGACGGCGCCGTCGCTGTCTTCGACGGCAAGGAAGGCGTGGAGCCGCAGTCTGAGACTGTTTGGCGCCAGGCCGACAAGTACAACGTTCCGCGCATCTGCTTCGTCAACAAGATGGACAAGCTCGGCGCTGACTTCTACTTCACCGTAGACACCATCATCAACCGCCTTGGTGCCAAGCCGCTGGTTATCCAGCTGCCCATCGGTGCCGAGAGCGACTTTGAGGGCGTTGTCGACCTCGTCGAAATGCGTGCCCTGACCTGGCGCGGCGACTCCAAGGGTGATGTCACCATGGGCGCCAAGTACGAGATCGAGCCCATCCCGGCCGATCTTCAGGAAAAGGCTGAAGAGTACCGCGCCGCGCTGATCGAGGCTGTTGCCGAGGCCAGCGACGAGCTGATGAACAAGTACCTCGAAGGCGAAGAATTCACCACCGAGGAAATCAAGGCCGGCATCCGCCACCTGACCATCAACTCGCTGGTCTACCCGGTGCTGTGCGGCTCTGCGTTCAAGAACCGCGGCGTACAGCCGATGCTTGACGCCGTCGTCGCCTACCTGCCGAACCCGCTTGACGTGCCGAACATCAAGGGCCACGACATCCGCGACGAAGAGATCATTCTCGAGCGCGCCGCTGATGCCAACGCTCCGTTCTCCGCACTGGCGTTCAAGGTTGTTACGCACCCGTTCTTCGGCCGTTTGACCTACATCCGCGTGTACTCCGGTCACGCTGCTTCCGGCGCCCAGGTCATGAATGCGACCAAGCAGAAGAAGGAGCGCATCGGAAAGCTCTTCCAGATGCACGCCAACAAGGAAAACCCGGTTGACGAGATCACGACGGGCCACATCTACGCGGCCATCGGCCTGAAGGACACCACCACCGGGGACACCCTGTGCGACCTTCAGAACCCGATCGTGCTGGAATCCATGAGCTTCCCGGAGCCCGTGATTTCCGTGGCCATCGAGCCGAAGACCAAGGGTGACCAGGAGAAGCTCTCCACGGCCATCCAGAAGCTCTCCGAAGAGGATCCGACCTTCCAGGTCTCCCTCGACGAGGACACAGGCCAGACCATCATCGCCGGTATGGGCGAGCTGCACCTGGACATCCTGGTTGACCGCATGCGCCGCGAATTCCGCGTCGAGGCTAACGTGGGCAAGCCCCAGGTTGCCTACCGCGAAACCATCAAGCGCGCTGTGGCCAAGCATGACTACACGCACAAGAAGCAGACCGGTGGTTCCGGCCAGTTCGCAAAGGTCCAGATTGCTCTCGAGCCGCTGGACACTTCCGAAGGAACCTTCTACGAGTTCGACAATAAGGTCACCGGTGGCCGTATTCCCCGTGAATACATCCCCAGCGTTGACCAGGGCATCCAGAGCGCGCTTACTGACGGTGTGCTCGCCGGTTACCCCGTGGTGGGCATCAAGGCAATCCTGCTTGACGGTGCATACCACGACGTCGACTCCTCGGAAATGGCGTTCAAGATCGCCGGACGGCAGGCTTTCAAGGAAGCCGCACGCCTGGCGAACCCTGTCCTGCTCGAACCGCTGATGGATGTTGAAGTCCGCACCCCTGAGGAATACATGGGTGAAGTAATTGGTGACATCAACTCCCGCCGCGGCCAGATGCAGTCCATGGAAGACGCCGCAGGCGTAAAGGTCATCCGTGCTCACGTACCGCTGTCCGGCATGTTCGGTTACATCGGCGACCTGCGTTCCAAGACGCAGGGCCGTGCTGTGTACTCCATGTCGTTCAACAGCTACGCGGAGGTCCCGAAGGCAGTTGCCGACGAGATCATCCAGAAGACGCGCGGCGAATAAAACCCTGGTCGGTGTTCCGGGGGAAACTTCGGAACACCGCACCGTGTGCAGCGGGCCAAGGCCCCGGCCGGAAGCCCGCTGCATAGCCAAACTGAGCGGCCTCGCCAGGCTGCTGCGGAAATACGGCAATTTCATCAAATAAACAGCCCCCAGTAGACTTACATCAGTTTCAGCAGCGAGAAGCGCTGTTGAAGATTGAGTCTTCAACCTTTCTAGGAGGAACCCGTGGCGAAGGCAAAGTTCGAGCGGACTAAGCCGCACGTCAACATCGGCACCATTGGTCACGTTGACCATGGAAAGACGACGTTGACCGCTGCCATTTCGAAGGTACTTGCTGACAAGTACCCTGATCTGAATGAAAAGCGCGATTTCGCTGCTATCGACTCTGCACCTGAAGAGCGCCAGCGCGGTATCACCATCAACATCTCGCACATCGAGTACCAGACCGAGAAGCGCCACTACGCACACGTAGACGCCCCCGGTCACGCTGACTACATCAAGAACATGATCACCGGTGCAGCTCAGATGGACGGCGCAATCCTCGTGGTTGCCGCTACCGACGGCCCGATGGCACAGACCCGCGAGCACGTTCTGCTGGCCCGCCAGGTTGGCGTTCCCTACCTGCTGGTCGCACTGAACAAGTCCGACATGGTTGACGATGAGGAACTTCTGGACCTCGTTGAAATGGAAGTTCGCGAACTGCTGAGCTCCCAGGAATTCGACGGCGACAACGCTCCCGTCGTGCGCGTCTCCGGCCTCAAGGCTCTGGAAGGCGACCCCAAGTGGGTTGCTTCCGTCGAAGAGCTCATGGAAGCCGTTGACAACAACGTGCCGGACCCGATCCGCGACAAGGACAAGCCGTTCCTGATGCCGATCGAGGACGTCTTCACGATCACCGGTCGTGGAACCGTTGTTACGGGCCGCGCCGAGCGCGGTACCCTCGCCATCAACTCCGAGGTCGAGATCGTCGGCATCCGTCCGGTCCAGAAGACCACGGTTACCGGTATCGAGATGTTCCACAAGCAGCTTGACGAAGCATGGGCAGGCGAGAACTGTGGTCTCCTGCTCCGCGGCATCAAGCGCGAAGACGTAGAGCGCGGCCAGGTTATCGTGAAGCCGGGTTCCATTACCCCGCACACCGATTTCGAAGCCAACGTCTACATCCTGTCCAAGGATGAAGGCGGACGCCACAACCCGTTCTACTCGAACTACCGCCCGCAGTTCTACTTCCGTACCACGGACGTAACCGGCGTTATCACCCTGCCCGAGGGCACGGAAATGGTTATGCCCGGCGACAACACTGAGATGACCGTTGAGCTCATCCAGCCGATCGCCATGGAAGAAGGCCTCGGCTTCGCTATCCGCGAAGGCGGCCGCACCGTTGGTTCAGGCCGTGTCACCAAGATCATCAAGTAATTTCCTTACTTGCTGAATCTTCGGTGAGTTGCCGGTCCCTGCGGCCGGTCACGAACTGAAAAGAAGTCCCCGCTGCCACTGGCAGCGGGGACTTCTTGCTTTTTCGGCCCGCTCCTGCGGAACGCCGGGCCGGTGGTTTCCCCGTGGTTGTCCACAGGGTGAGCCGGAGCCCGGAAATCACTCCCACCGCCCCTAGGATGTGGTGCAGGCTGCAGTCGTATAACCGGGGGGTTCTCACGCTATGGGCACGTTGATACTGGTGGTGGTGCTCATCTTGGCGGGCAGTGGTTTCGGCGTCGGCTGGTTCTGCAGCAGCATTGCTGCGTCGCGGCGATCCGCTGCAGCCCAGCCTGAGGCAGCTGCCGACGCCGTCTCCCGGGCGTACGACGACGGGTTCCGGGCCGGCTACAGCAGTGCTGCCGCTTCAGCCCGTTCCGGGGAGCGGGTAAACGTTCCCGCCGCCTTCAGCCCGCCCGCCGCCTTCAGCCCGCCCGCCGCCTTCAGCCCGCCGTCCGCGTTTGGTCCTTCCTCCGCATTTGGACTTCCACCGCAGGCACCGGCCGTTCCGCCGCCGTCGACCCCCGCACTGTCAGGACCTGCGGTGCCGGATAGAGCATTCAAGGAGAGCGCCGGGCAGGGCGCCCCGGATCTCCAGCCTGCCGGACCTGCACCGGTCCAGCCGCCGTCCGCCGAGGAGCTGGCCAGACGTGCGGCTGAAGAGGAGACCCGCAAACGGCGCCGGGACCTGCGGAACATTAACATCACGCTGTATGCCGCGTGCCTGCTGCTCGTCGCCGCCGCATCGCTTTTCATTGGCCTGGCGATACCGGAGGGCGCCAGGTTTGCCGGCGTCACCCTGGTGGCCGGTCTGTTCTACGCCGGTGGACTGGTGGTCCACGCCCGGAGCCGGCGGCTGCGTCCCGCTGCGGTCGCCTTCACCGGGACCGGGCTGGCCCTCATCCCGGTGGTCGGGCTGGCCCTGCATAACCTCGTGCTGCGCGATGCGCCCACGGCGTGGCTGGTGACCTCCGTTGTGGGCACGGCAGTCTATGCCTACGCTGCGGCCCGGCTGGACAGCCGGGTGGTCGCGTACCTGTCCATGACGTTCCTGCTCTCCACGGCGCTTGCCTCCGGCGCCTCCATGCGGTCCGGCATCATGTGGTATTTCCTATTTACAGTGCTCCTGGCCACGGCCGTTTCACTTGCGGCCATGCGCCGCCCGGCGTGGCTGCGAAACATCTATCTAGACGCCTTTATCCAGTCCCACCGCTTCCTGGTCCCTGCCGCGGCAGGGGTGGGCCTGCTGACAGCAGTGGAACTGGGCGGCTGGCAGTTCTCCCTTCTGTTCCTGGCCTTCTCCGGCTACTACGCCGTCCTCTTCCTGCAGGCCCGCGGCAGGGAGCGGCTGTACAGCAGCTACGGTTTTCGGGCTGCGGCCACTGTCGGCCTAACCGTTCTTGCCTACATGGTGACGGACGATTCCGCAGCAGCGGTCCTGGCCTCCTCGGTACTGCTGCTCGTGCAGGCCGCCGGGCTACTGGTCCTGCGCAGCAGGTACTCGGCGCTGGGCGGCACACCGTTTTTTATCTCCGACTATGTGATCGTGATCGTCCTTCAGATACTGGCCGGGCTGGCTGCGGCCCAATCAGCGGCGGGAATCCTGCTTGGAGGGAGCACAAGCCAGCTCCTGTTCACCGCCACTGCCGCGGCCGTGCTGCTGACCTGCATGGCCGGAGCCTCGAAAATCGAAGCCATCCCCAACGCTGTGCCGGCCGGTGCGGCCATGCTCGGCCTCCTGGCCCGGCTCAATGGAGAGACGGGCACGCTGTGGCCGGCGGTAATCCTGGGTGCGATCCTGGCCGGGTATTACGGCATTGGTGCGGCGCGCAGCTCCGGACCGGCGAAGGAGAATTTCCTGCTGTGGGTGAGGGGCACAGCGGTCGTGCTGGCCCCCGTGGTGTCGCTGGCAGTCCTGGAGACCGCAGGAGCAGGCGCCCGTGAAACCTGGACCTGGTCGTTGTTCACGGCCGCTGCCGCCGTGCTGCTGAACCAGCTCATTTCCGTGTACGTCCTAGCCCGCCGGAGCGCAGCCGGGACGGATGCATCGGCCCGCAGGGAAGGCGCTGTGGTTGCTGTCGCGGCCGTCTTGGCGGCGATGCTGACGCCGGGACTGCGGTTTACGGAACAGCCGGGAATGACCGTGACCTTGGTTGTTTTGTTCTCCGCGCTGTCGGTAAACGTGGTGACCTCCCTGGTGCTGCGCCGGGTCTTCGAAGAACGGCCGTGGCTGGAATGGGTGGGCCCGGCCGGCTTTGCCGCGGCTGCGGCCGCGGGCGCCGGGCTGCTGGACCTGCGCGGATACGAAGTCCTCACTGCTGCCGCGCTTGTTTACTGCGGGCTGATGGCGGTGCGCCTGGCACGGGCGGACCGGCGGGGCGGCTATTTGCTGGCCGGGCAGGTGCTGCTGACGGTTCTGACGGCGCTGGCGGCGGCGGACCTGGACTTCACGGTGCATGAAATGTTCATTGCCGTGGCGCTGTGCGTTGCCGTGCAGCAACTGCTGCGCATACTCCTGCAGGACAGGTTCGCCGGTGCGGGCATGGGCCAGCTGGTACCTGCGGCCCAGTGGGGAAGTGCCGGAGTGCTGGTGCTCCTGCCGCTGGCCTATGAGGTGCTGGCGGCCGGTCAGCTTCCCTGGATGCAGCCGCTGCTCCTGGTCATAGCAGCCGGCAGTACACTGTTCATCCAGCTGTCGGTGACCGCACGAAGGGCGGCAGGCAAACCTGTTCCGTCCCCTGACGGATCACTGGCTGCGGCCGCAGCGCTGGCAGCGGTGCTGACGGTATGGCTGCGGCTGTCTGAGGCTCCGGCGACCGTTTTTACCGTAGGAGTGTTGTTCGCTGCGCTGGGAACGAACGTGCTGACGACGCTGGCGCTGCGGCGCACCTCAGAGGGGTCCTGGCTGCAGTGGGCCGCTCCGGCGGGTTTTGCGGCTGCGGGCGTTATCGGCGCCGGTGTGCTCGGCGTCCGCGGCTATGAAGTGCTCGCAGCGGCAGCACTCGGATACTGCGCGTTCATGGTGGTTCGCGGTGCGCGGGCCGGCATGCGGGGCAGCTACCTGCTGGCGGGGCAGGTCCTGCTGACAGCGTTGGCGGCCCTGGTGGCGGCAGATCTGGACCTGACCATCCACGGGACCTGTATCGCCGTGGCGGTTTCCGTGGCAGGGCAGCAGGTGGTGCGGACGCTGCTGCAGGGCCTGCATACCGGAACGGGGCTGCGGCAGCTGGGAAAGACCGCACTCTGGGGGAGCGCCGGGGTGCTGACGCTGCTGCCCCTGGCGTACGCCGCTGCCGCGGAGGGCGATGCGCGGCGCTCCGTGGTCGTGATTTCCCTGTCCCTGCTGCTGGGCATGTCCGTGACGGTTAGCGTGGCGGATTGGAACGCCGGGATCCTGTACCCCGCCGTATATGCCCTCGGCATGCTGCCGCTGGCCCTGACACGCGTGTTCGGGTTTGGCGCCTCCGGGACTCTTGGCAACAGGTCTGAAGAGCCGGCGCCCATGAACCTTGCCGCTGCCGGTGTTCTCTTACTGGTTTTTGGGGCGGCGGCCCTGGCTGCGGAAAGCCGCAGCGCCATCCGAACCGCTGTCCGCAATCCGCTGCTCGCCGGCGGGGCGCTGTACTGCCTCCTGGCCCTGATCCTGGCCGAGCTGGACGGGAACAGGCTGCTCACGGGGATAAGCGTGCTGCTGGCTGCCGCGGGCGTCCTTACCGTTTCCTTCACCCGGCGGCTTCCGTGGCTGACCGCAGCGGCGGTGGCTCTGGTGCCGGTTGCAGCCTTCATCATCCAGTCCTGGCTCGTGCGGGATGTCCTGAGCGCTGCGCCGCACGACGCAGCCGCCCGGCTGGGGACCGGATTCGCGGCTGCCCTGCTTCTCTATGCAGCCGGCTATGTCCTGTCGGTCCTGCCGCAGACCGCAGACACGATGCTCCGCCGGGGCATCCTCAGTTCGGGAGCCGCCGTCATTGCTGCCGGAGCCGGCATCTCAGCGATGCCGTACGACCATATTTCGGCCGTGTACGGATCCGTGATCCTCGTCGCTGCCCTGGCAGCCGCGGTCCGGGAGTTTCCCCGGGCGCGGCGGGAAGCTGCCGGCGAAGCCGCAGCGCTGGTGGCTGCGCTCTCGGTGCAGCGGGTCATCTGGTACGCCGTCGACGGCGCCGGCTGGTTCTGGTTCGTGCAGTACTGGGTGGTGGTCCTGGCCGCCCTTGCCGCCTACGAGTACCGCCGGGGCCGCGCGCAGCGGGGCACCGCTGTCCTGGCGGTCTCGGCAGGGCTGCTCTCCTGCACGGGGATCAGCAGTATTCTCAGTGCAGATACCACCGAGCAGGTGTGGGCGCTTCTGGCCCATGCCGGGCTTTTGGGATTCGGCGTCCTGACCAACAGGCGTCTGTTCACCGTGTGGGGCGCAGCAGGCGTGGCGCTGGCCGTGCTCTGGTACCTGCGCGGCTATACGTTCCTGCTCCTGGCGCTGCTCGCGGCGGCGTTGATCGCGCTGGCGGTCTGGCGCCTCACCCGCGTACGGGCTGAGGCCGCCGACCAGAACGGAAGCTAGGGGGCGGCGGCGGGCTGGCCTATCATCGACAAATGGAGTTAGTGATTATTCTCGGCGTCGCGGCGGCCGTGGCCGGCGGCGTCGCGTGGGGCAGGCGCAGTTTCCGGCGCGAGATCGACCGTGCCAAACGGATCCGGCGGGCTAACCGGGACGGCCGGTCCTAGCAGCCGGCTGCATGCCGCCGATGCCGGTTTTCCCGGGGTTGGCCACTGCGCTAGACTGGGAGACGTTGACTTGCCGGTGAACGGTGCTTTGCGAGAAGCGGCCGAAGAAGAAGCAGTCGGAGAAGAAACAGCCGGATTGGCGCAATAGCCGCAATTCTGGCAGACTAGAGAAGTTGTTCAAGCGCTTTAGTGCCCGCATGTGCTCGTTCGGTCGGTTTCGGCCGGCAGCCAGTGCATGGTGAGATGTCGTCCCGGTCAGGATAATGCCTGACGCAGGGTCGGATCCTTCAGGGTAAAAGCCCATATATAACCCGCCCCCAATCTTGCCCGGGTATCGCAGACAAAGAATCCGCGACACGCCCGAGCGCGGGGGTCGGAGCCTCGACAGGGTGAGGAACCCGGATTTATCCGGATTCAGTCTGTTGGAGGAGTGCCAGGCCGTAAAGGCAGCTAGGTACAAAAACTGTACAGAGAGCAATACTCGAAGAAAGAGGCACGACGCCATGGCGGGACAAAAAATCCGCATCCGGCTGAAGTCGTATGACCACGAGGTCATCGACGTATCAGCACGGAAGATCGTTGAGACGGTCACGCGTGCAGGCGCAACGGTAGTAGGCCCCGTGCCGCTGCCCACGGAAAAGAACGTGTACTGCGTTATCCGTTCGCCGCACAAGTACAAGGACAGCCGCGAGCACTTTGAAATGCGCACGCACAAGCGTCTGATCGACATCATTGACCCCACGCCTAAGGCCGTTGACTCGCTGATGCGTCTCGACCTGCCTGCAGACGTGAACATCGAAATCAAGCTGTAGGGGGGGAGCGGATACTTATGTCTACTTCACTTACACGCCAGGTCAAGGGCCTTCTGGGCACCAAGCTGGGCATGACCCAGGTCTGGGACGAGAACAACAAGCTCATCCCCGTCACCGTCGTTCAGGCTGACTCAAACGTTGTTACGCAGCTGCGCAACGCGGAGAAGGACGGCTACACCGCCGTTCAGATCGGCTACGGCCAGATCGACCCGCGCAAGGTGACCAAGCCGCTGGCCGGCCACTTTGAAAAGGCAGGCGTCACGCCTCGCCGCCACGTTGTTGAACTGCGCACCGCAGATGCCGACACTTACGAGCTGGGCCAGGAACTCTCCGTTGAGATTTTCGAAGCCGGCCAGAAGGTCGACATCACCGGAACCTCCAAGGGCAAGGGCTTTGCCGGTGTCATGAAGCGTCACGGCTTCCACGGCGTCGGTGCCTCCCACGGTGCACACAAGAACCACCGTAAGCCCGGTTCCATCGGTGGCGCATCCACCCCGGGCCGCGTCTTCAAGGGCGTTCGGATGGCTGGCCGCATGGGCGCCGTCCGCCACACCACGATGAACCTCACGGTTCACGGTGTGGACGCCGAGAAGTCGCTGCTGCTGATCAAGGGTGCCGTCCCCGGCGCCCGCGGCCAGGTCGTCCTCGTACGCACCGCCGTGAAGGGAGCTTAGTCTCATGGCTAACGAAACCACTGTTGAATTCCCCGCAGCGCTCTTCGACGTTCAGACGAACGTTCCGCTTCTGCACCAGGTAGTAGTTGCTCAGCTTGCAGCTGCCCGCCAGGGTACGCACAAGACGAAGACCCGCGCAGAGGTCTCCGGTGCAGGCCGCAAGCCGTTCAAGCAGAAGGGTACCGGCCGCGCCCGTCAGGGTTCCATCCGTGCTCCTCACATGACCGGTGGTGGCGTCGTCCACGGACCGACACCCCGCGACTACAGCCAGCGCACTCCCAAGAAGATGATTGCCGCCGCACTGCGCGGAGCACTCTCCGACCGGGCACGCAACGGCCGCATCCACGTGCTGGAAACCCTGGTAGCCGGCGAAACGCCGTCGACCAAGGCCGCACGCGACACGCTGCGTTCACTTTCCGACCGCAAGAACATGCTCGTTGTCATCGAGCGCGCCAATGATGTTGCCGCACTTTCCGTGCGCAACCTCACTGATGTTCACGTGATCTATGTAGATCAGCTGAACACCTACGACGTGCTTGTTGCCGATGACGTGGTCTTCACCAAGGCTGCCTACGACGAGTTCGTCGGCAAGAACACTGTCAAGGAGGACGCCAAGTGAGCGCGACCACCGCAAAGGACCCTCGCGACGTGGTGCTGGCACCCGTCGTCTCGGAAAAGAGCTACGGCCTGATCGACGAAGGTAAGTACACCTTCCTGGTCGACCCCCGCTCCAACAAGACCGAGATCAAGCTGGCCGTGGAGAAAATCTTCTCCGTCAAGGTCGACTCGATCAACACCATCAACCGTGCCGGTAAGCGCAAGCGGACCAAGTTCGGATGGGGACAGCGCAAGAACACCAAGCGCGCCATTGTCACCCTGAAGGACGGCACAATCGACATCTTCGGCGGTCCGCTCAGCTAGGGCGGAGACCACTTTAACGAGGAAATAAATAATGGGAATCCGTAAATACAAGCCGACTACACCGGGCCGTCGCGGCTCGAGCGTAGCCGACTTCACCGAAATCACGCGGTCGACGCCGGAAAAGTCGTTGGTACGCCCGCTGCCCAAAAAGGGTGGACGTAACAACACCGGTAAGATCACGACCAGGCACAAGGGTGGTGGGCACAAGCGTCAGTACCGTCTGATCGACTTCCGCCGCCACGACAAGGACGGCGTCGACGCTCGCGTTGCCGAGATCGAATACGATCCGAACCGTACCGCCCGCATTGCGCTGCTGCACTACGTTGATGGCACCAAGCGTTACATCATCGCCCCGAACAAGCTCAAGCAGGGCGACCACGTAGAGGCCGGAGCCGGCGCTGACATCAAGCCCGGCAACAACCTGCCCCTGCGCAACATCCCCGTGGGTACCACCATCCACGCAGTTGAGCTGCGTCCGGGCGGCGGTGCCAAGATGGCCCGCTCCGCCGGTGCATCTGTTCAGCTTGTTGCCAAGGAAGGCCGCTTCGCCCAGCTGCGTCTGCCTTCCGGCGAAATCCGCAACGTCGACGCACGCTGCCGCGCCACCATCGGCGAGGTCGGCAACGCCGAGCAGTCGAACATCAACTGGGGTAAGGCCGGCCGTATGCGCTGGAAGGGCGTACGCCCGACCGTCCGCGGTGTCGCCATGAACCCGGTCGACCACCCGCACGGTGGTGGTGAAGGTAAGACCTCCGGTGGACGCCACCCGGTCAACCCGAACGGTAAGCGCGAAGGCCGCACACGCCGCCCCAATAAAGAGAGCGACAACCTCATTGTGCGTCGCCGTCGTTCCGGCAAGAACAAGCGATAGGAGCCTGGAAACATGCCACGCAGCCTGAAGAAAGGCCCCTTCGTCGACCAGCACCTGTTCCTTAAGGTAGCGGCCGAAAACGAAAAGGGCACCAAGAACGTCATCAAGACGTGGTCCCGTCGTTCGATGATCATCCCCGACATGCTCGGGCACACGATCGCCGTACACGATGGACGTAAGCACATTCCGGTGTTTGTCACGGAGTCGATGGTCGGGCACAAGCTCGGCGAATTCGCCCTGACGCGGACATTCCGCGGCCATGTGAAGGACGACCGCAAGGGCAAGCGCCGCTAGGCGCTGCTCTTTCGGCAGAAGACGAGAGAAGGAAAGCAATGGAAGCCAAGGCAATTGCGCGTCATATCCGCGTAACGCCTATGAAGGCCCGGCGCGTCGTCAACCTTGTTCGTGGCAAGCAAGCGAATGAGGCAATGGCAATTCTGAAGTTTGCCCCCCAGGCAGCATCGGAGCCGGTACTTAAGGTAGTTCAGTCGGCCCTGGCCAACGCACGTGTCCTCGCGGACCGTGACGGCCTGGCCTTCGACGAGGGTGACCTCTTCATCAGCGAAGCATTCGTTGACGAAGGGCCCACCATGAAGCGGTTCCAGCCCCGTGCACAGGGCCGCGCGTACCGCATCAACAAGCGGACCAGCCACGTCACTGTGGTTGTCGCAACCCCCAAAATCGAGGAGGAACGCTAAGTGGGACAGAAGGTTAACCCGCACGGGTTCCGACTCGGCATCACCACTGACCATGTGTCGCACTGGTTTGCTGACAGCAACAAGCCGGGCCAGCGCTACAAGGACTTCGTCCGCGAGGACATCAAGATCCGTCAGCTGATGTCCACCGGTATGGACCGCGCCGGCATCGCCAAGGTTGAGATCGAGCGCACCCGCGACCGTGTCCGCGTGGATATCCACACGGCACGTCCGGGTATCGTTATCGGCCGCCGCGGCGCCGAGGCAGACCGCATCCGCGGCGAGCTGGAGAAGCTCACGGGCAAGCAGGTTCAGCTGAACATCCTCGAGGTCAAGAACCCCGAGATGGAAGCCCAGCTTGTTGCCCAGGGCGTTGCTGAGCAGCTCTCTTCCCGCGTGGCTTTCCGCCGTGCAATGAAGAAGGCCATCCAGTCCGCACAGCGTGCCGGCGCCAAGGGTATCCGTATCCAGTGCTCCGGCCGTCTGGGCGGCGCTGAAATGAGCCGTTCGGAGTTCTACCGCGAAGGCCGTGTGCCCCTGCACACCCTCCGCGCGCAGATCGACTACGGCTTCTTCGAAGCCAAGACCACCTTCGGCCGCATCGGCGTGAAGGTTTGGATCTACAAGGGCGACGTCACCGCTAAGGAACTGGCTGCACAGCAGGCTGCTGCACCGTCCCGCGGACGCTCCAGCGACCGTCCGGGCCGCGGCCCGGCCGACCGCGGAGACCGTGGCGGCGACCGCCGTCGTCGTCCCGAGCGCGGCGACAAAGCCGCCGCGCCTGCTGCTGCAGAGGCCCCGGCCGCTGAGGCAGCTGCCCCCGCAGCAGAAGGAGGACAGGCTTAAATGCTTATCCCACGTCGAGTCAAGTTCCGTAAGCAGCACCACCCGGGTCGTTCCGGCGCTGCAACCGGCGGCACTGCAGTCAGCTTCGGCGAGTGGGGCATCCAGGCTTTGACGCCTGCGTATGTCACCAACCGCCAGATCGAAGCTGCTCGTATTGCCATGACGCGCCACATCAAGCGCGGCGGAAAGGTCTGGATCAACATTTACCCGGACCGTCCGCTGACGAAGAAGCCGGCCGAAACCCGCATGGGTTCCGGTAAGGGTTCTCCGGAGTGGTGGGTTGCAAACGTCAAGCCGGGCCGTGTTCTCTTTGAGATCTCCGGTGTTAATGAAGAGGTAGCTCGTGAGGCCCTGCGCCTGGCGATCCATAAGCTGCCGTTGAAGGCACGCATTGTGCGTCGCGAGGGTGGTGAATAGAAATGGCAATTGGTTCAAAGGAACTGGCACCGAAGCAGCTGGACGGCTTCGATAAGGACCGTCTCGTCGAGGAACTTCGCAAGGCCAAGGAAGAGCTGTTCAACCTCCGCTTCCAGTCCGCAACCGGTCAGCTGGAAAGCCACGGCCGTCTGCGCGTAGTGAAGCGCGACATCGCACGCATCTACACCGTGCTGCGTGAGCGCGAACTGGGGATTCGTCCCGAGGTCGTTGCTCCCGTCGAGGAAGCAGCTCCCGAAAAGGCAGCAAAGAAGTCCAAGAAGAAGGCTACCGAGTCTGAAGCTCCGGCCGAGGTCGCTGAGGATGATGCCAAATGAGTGAAAACAAGAATGAGGCAGCAGTGACAACTGACGCAAACGGAGCCGATGCCCGCGGGTACCGGAAGACCGCACGCGGCTACGTGGTCTCTGACAAGATGGATAAGACCGTCGTTGTTCAGGTTGAAGACCGCGTCAAGCACGCCCTGTACGGAAAGGTGCTTCGCCGCACCTCGAAGCTCAAGGCCCACGACGAGCAGAATGCTGCCGGCGTTGGAGACCTCGTGCTGATCGCCGAAACCCGGCCGCTCTCCGCTACCAAGCGGTGGCGCCTGGTCGAGATCCTCGAGAAGGCCAAGTAACTAAAGCAGTACATCCGGCCGGCCGCCGGTGAGCCTCTCCCCGCAGGGGAAAGGCCCGCCGGCACCGCCCACCGGCGACTGGGCCCCGGCCGCGTTATCATCCGATTTCGCATCCGGGGCCCTTTCGCGATAAACTTGAAATCTTGTCTGTGCGGTGCGGAAGTGTGTCCAGTTTTGGACACCGCGTCCTCACCGCCGTATGAGACAAAAGCCCGATAATCTTGTTCGGCACTTTGCCGCGGTCCGCCGCGGCTCAGCCCCTGCGGGGGAGTGCTGAGTACCAGTATTACGGGGTCCACCCATATCCGTTCCGCAAGGCTCAATATTGAGAACCGGCGCGACGACAGGAGTTATAAGTGATTCAGCAGGAGTCGCGGCTTAAGGTCGCCGACAACACTGGTGCCAAGGAAATCTTGACCATCCGTGTTCTCGGTGGATCCGGACGTCGCTACGCAGGCATTGGCGACACCATCGTTGCCACCGTCAAGGATGCAATCCCCGGCGGCAACGTCAAGAAGGGCGATGTGGTCAAGGCCGTCATCGTTCGCACCAAGAAGGAACGCCGTCGCCAGGACGGTTCCTACATCAAGTTCGATGAGAACGCTGCAGTGATCTTGAAGAATGACGGAGACCCCCGCGGTACCCGCATCTTCGGCCCGGTCGGCCGCGAGCTTCGCGACAAGAAGTTCATGAAGATCATTTCGCTGGCTCCGGAGGTGCTGTAGTCCATGGCAAAAATCAAAAAGGGTGACCTGGTTCAGGTCATCAGCGGAGCAACTGCTGCGCGCGGCGGAGACCGCGGCAAGCAGGGCAAGGTCCTGAAGGTTTACACCGACACGAACCGCGTCCTGGTTGAAGGCGTCAACACGGTCAAGAAGCACACCAAGGTCGGCCAGTCCTCCAAGGGCTCCAAGACCGGTGGCATCGAAATCGTCGAAGCCCCCCTCCACGTTTCCAACGTCGCAATCGTTGACCCGGAAACGAAGAAGCCGACCCGTGTTGGCTACCGCCAGGAAATCGTCGAAAAAGACGGCCGTGAGCGCACTGTGCGTATCCGCGTCGCCAAGGGCTCTGGGAAGGACCTCTAATGACTGAGACTGTCACCAAGACCGTCCCCCGTCTGAAGACCCGCTACGCAGCGGAGATCAAGAAGACCCTGCAGGACGAATTCAACTACGCGAACGTCAACCAGGTTCCCCGCCTCGTCAAGGTGGTTGTGAACATGGGTGTTGGAGATGCCGCTAAGGACTCCAAGCTCATTGACGGTGCCGTCAAGGATCTGACCCAGATTACGGGCCAGAAGCCGCAGGTAACGAAGGCCCGCAAGTCCATCGCACAGTTCAAGCTGCGTGAAGGCATGCCCATCGGCTGCCACGCAACTCTGCGCGGAGACCGCATGTGGGAATTCGTTGACCGCCTGGTTACCCTTGCGCTGCCGCGTATCCGCGACTTCCGCGGCCTGAACGGCAAGCAGTTCGACGGCAACGGCAACTACACGTTCGGTCTGACCGAACAGTCGATGTTCCACGAAATCGATCAGGACAAGATCGACCGCGTTCGCGGCATGGACATCACCGTGGTTACCACCGCAAAGACCGATGACGAGGGACGCGCGCTGCTGAAGGCGCTCGGCTTCCCGTTTACATCCGAAGATTAATTACTACGTAACAGGTCCGACGGACCTCCGCACAGGTGCGCCTGAGCGAGAGCTCCGCAGGAAACCGTTACGAGGGAGGGCAAGAGCCCAATGACAATGACAGATCCTGTCGCAGACATGCTTACGCGTCTGCGCAATGCAAACTCGGCATATCACGACACCGTGTCCATGCCTTACAGCAAGCTCAAGGCGCGCGTCGCTGACATCCTGAAGGCCGAGGGCTACATCGCCGGCTGGAAGGAAGAAGAGGCCGTCGTCGGCAAGAAGCTGACCCTTGATCTCAAATTCGGTCCGAACCGCGAGCGTTCCATCGCCGGCGTGCGTCGTATCTCCAAGCCCGGTCTGCGCGTTTACGCAAAGTCCACCAACCTGCCGCGCGTTCTCGGTGGTCTGGGTATCGCAATCCTGTCGACGTCGTCAGGTCTCCTGACCGACCGCCAGGCCGCCAAGAAGGGTGTAGGTGGGGAAGTCCTCGCCTACGTCTGGTAGCAGGGAAGGGAAAGAAAAATGTCACGTATTGGACGTCTGCCCATCCCGGTTCCTGCCGGAGTAGAAATCACCGTTAACGGTGACCTCGTATCCGTCAAGGGTGCCAAGGGCGAGCTGAGCCACACTGTGCCCAGCCCGATCACTGTCACGCTCGACGACAGCATCATCACCGTTGCCCGCCCGAACGACGAGCGCGAGTCCCGTGCCCTTCACGGCCTGACCCGCACCCTGATCAGCAACATGATCACCGGTGTGACCGAAGGCTACAAGAAGGACCTGGAAATCGTCGGCACCGGTTACCGCGTGCAGGCCAAGGGAGCGGACCTCGAGTTCGCCCTGGGCTACAGCCACCCGGTTCCGGTCACGGCACCCGAGGGCATCACGCTTACCGTCGTGGGTCCCACGAAGGTCACAGTGTCCGGCATCGACAAGCAGCAGGTGGGCGAGGTTTCGGCCAACATCCGCAAGCTGCGCAAGCCCGATCCCTACAAGGGCAAGGGTATTCGTTATGCCGGCGAGATTGTCCGCCGCAAGGTCGGAAAGGCTGGTAAGTAACCATGGCCATCAGCATTAATAAGAAGCGTAATTCCAAGAGCAAGTCGGCTGCCCGCAGCCGCCGCCAGCTTCGCATCCGCAAGCGGATCTCCGGTACCGCGGCTCGTCCGCGCCTGGTGGTCAACCGCTCGGCCCGCCACGTATTCGTCCAGGTTGTCGATGACACCCGCGGCGTAACCGTTGCCTCGGCTTCCACCATGGAAGCAGACCTGCGCGCACTGGAAGGCGACAAAACCGCCAAGTCCAAGCGCGTTGGCGAGCTCGTTGCAGAACGTGCCAAGGCTGCCGGCGTTGAAGCCGTTGTCTTTGACCGCGGTGGCAACCGTTACCACGGCCGCATCGCGGCCGTTGCCGACGGCGCACGTGAAGGTGGGCTGTCACTGTGACCGAGGTTAACAAGGAAAAGGAAAACCAGGTGACTGAAGCTACAGCTGCGCAGGCAACTGAGACCAAGGACGCCGCAGCTCCCGCCACTGACGACCGCCGCGGCGGCCGCAAGGGCGAGCAGCGCTCCGACCGTGGAGGCCGCGGCGAACGCGGTGGCCGCGGTGGCCGCGACGGCGGACGCAACGATGAGAAGGACAAGTTCATTGAACGCGTCGTGACCATCAACCGCGTTGCCAAGGTGGTCAAGGGTGGTCGTCGCTTCAGCTTCACCGCCCTGGTGGTTGTCGGCGACGGCAACGGCATGGTCGGTGTCGGTTACGGCAAGGCCAAGGAAGTTCCCTCCGCTATCGCGAAGGCCGTTGAAGAAGCCAAGAAGACTTTCTTCCGCGTCCCGCGCATCGGTGGAACCATCCCCCACCTGGTCCAGGGTGAAGCTGCTGCAGGCGTCGTCCTGCTGCGTCCGGCTTCCCCGGGTACCGGTGTTATCGCCGGTGGTCCGGTCCGCGCCATTCTCGAATGCGCCGGTATCCACGACGTACTGTCCAAGTCGCTCGGGTCCTCCAACGCCATCAACATCGTGCACGCCACGGTTGATGCGCTGAAGCGCCTCGAAGAGCCTCAGGCAGTGGCTGCACGCCGCGGCCTGCCGCTGGACGAGGTTGTACCTGCCGCGATGCTCCGCAACATGCAGAAGGCAGGTGCCTGATGACTACTCCGAAGAACGTTGCCGTCAGCACGGCAACACTGAAGATCACTCAGATTAAGTCCACCATCGGTGGTAAGCAGAATCAGAAGGACACGCTGCGCTCATTGGGCCTGCGGCACATCGGTGCTACCACCGTTCGTACCGCAGACGCCGTGACCGTTGGCATGATCAACACGGTTCCGCACCTCGTGAAGGTTGAGGAGGCGAATTAACATGGCCGAAGATAACAACAACGAACACGCGCTGAAGGTTCACCACCTGCGTCCGGCACCCGGTGCCAAGACGGCCAAAACCCGTGTTGGCCGCGGTGAAGGTTCCAAGGGTAAGACTGCAGGCCGCGGTATGAAGGGCACCAAGGCCCGTTACCAGGTCAAGGCCGGTTTCGCTGGCGGGCAGCTGCCGCTGCACATGCGCCTTCCGAAGCTGCGCGGCTTCAAGAACCCGTTCCGGGTCGAGTTCCAGGTTGTAAACCTGGACAAGATCTCGGAGCTGTTCCCCGAAGGCGGCGACATCACTGTTGCTGACCTGGTTGCCAAGGGTGCAGTTCGCAAGAACCAGCCCGTCAAGGTCCTGGGCACCGGCGACATCACCGTCAAGGTGAACGTCACGGCCGATGCTTTCTCCGCCAGTGCGGCAGAGAAGATTGCCGCAGCAGGCGGAACCACCACGGCGCTCTAAGCACCGTGTCCGTTCTGTGCAGCGAGCCCCGGCGGCCGGAATACCGGCCGCCGGCGGGTCGCTGCGCGATTGGCAGGACAGCCACTAAACTCTTGGCGGGCCGCATTGCGGTCCGCCCGGAGTTTAGTTTTGTTTAAGGCACTACCACGCCGCGGGCTTCGTTAACGTTCTACGGGGCTTGAGCGGATAGACTCTGTTTTTGTTACCGGTCCAATCGGACCCACCTACTTCAGATCTCATTCAGGAGGACGCTTGCTTAGCGCTATTGGCCGGGCTTTCCGGACGCCAGACCTGCGACGCAAGCTGTTGTTTACGCTGGGAATCATCACTATCTTCCGCATGGGTGCTTTTATCCCGGCCCCGGGTGTTGACTACGGCAATGTGCAGCAGTGCTTGGCTCTGGGTGCCACTTCGGGTGGCCTCTACGAATTCGTTAACCTATTTAGCGGCGGCGCCCTGCTGCAGGTCTCCATCTTTGCCCTGGGCATCATGCCGTACATCACCGCCAGCATCATCGTTCAGCTGCTGCGCGTCGTGATTCCCCACTTCCAGGCACTCTACGAGGAAGGCGCACAGGGCCAGTCGAAGCTGACGCAGTACACGCGTTACCTGACGATCGCCCTCGGCCTGCTCAACGCCACCACCGTCGTGTCCCTGGCCCGCACCGGAGCGCTGTTCAACAACACCTGCTCCGTGCCGATCATCCCCGACGACAACATCATCACCATCCTGCTGCTCATCATCACGCTGACCGCCGGTACCGGCCTCATCATGTGGATGGGTGAACTGGTCACCGAAAAGGGCGTCGGCAACGGCATGTCCCTGCTGATCTTCACCTCGATCGCAGCAGGATTCCCCAGCTCGCTCGGAGCAATCCTCAGCGCCCAGGGCTGGACGGTCTTCCTCGCCGTGATCGGCATCGGCGTCCTCGTGGTCGCCCTCGTCATCTTCGTGGAGCAGTCACAGCGCCGGATCCCGGTGCAGTACGCCAAGCGCATGGTCGGGCGGCGGACAGTCGGCGGGACCAATACCTACATCCCGATCAAGGTGAACATGGCCGGGGTTATCCCCGTCATCTTCGCTTCGTCGATGCTGTACCTGCCGTCGCTGATCGCCCAGTTCAACACGCCCTCCACCGGCACTCCGCCGGAATGGGTGGTCTGGATCAACAACTACCTCACCAGCGGAGACCACCCCTTCTACATGGCGGTCTACTTCCTGCTGATCGTGTTCTTCACGTACTTCTACGTGTCGATCACGTTCAACCCGGAGGAGGTCTCCGAGAACATGAAGAAGTACGGCGGCTTTATCCCCGGCATCCGGGCCGGCCGTCCCACCGCCGAATACCTGCAGTACGTGCTCTCCCGCATTACCCTGCCCGGCGCCCTCTACTTGGGGTTTGTAGCCCTGATTCCGTTGATCGCTCTGGTGCTGGTCGGAGCGAACGCGAACTTCCCGTTCGGCGGAACCTCGATCCTCATCATGGTTGGTGTGGGACTCGAAACAGTCAAGCAGATTGATGCACAACTGCAGCAACGTCACTACGAAGGGTTATTGCGATGACAAGAATGCTCATTATCGGGCCTCCCGGCGCCGGTAAAGGTACACAGGCCGCCCGAATCTCGGACCGGCTTGGGGTCACTGCAATCTCCACAGGCGACATCTTCCGTGCCAACGTCAAGAACGAGACGCCGCTTGGCCTCGAGGCCAAGAAGTACATCGACGCCGGGAACTTCGTCCCGGACAGTGTCACCAACGACATGGTGCGCGCCCGCCTGACGGAGGAGGACGTCGCTGACGGCTTCCTCCTGGACGGTTACCCGCGCACCGCCGCGCAGGTTGAGGAACTCGACGACATCCTGGCCAGCAAGGGCCAGAAGCTCGACGTCGTCCTTCAGCTGACCGCCGATGATGAAGAGCTGGTGGCACGCCTGCTGAAGCGGGCCGAGATCGAAGGCCGCGCCGATGACAACGAGGACGTCATCCGGCACCGCCTGGACCTGTACAAGGCCCAGACCGCCGACGTCGTGGCCAGCTACGACGACCGCGGCATCGTGGCGCGGGTGGACGGGCTGGGCGGCATCGACGATGTCACCCAGCGCGTCATGGAAGTCCTCAAGGATATTAGCTAAAGAGTTAGAAGAGATATGTTCGGCCAGCCCAGGATTGAATACAAAACCAATGCGCAGATGCGCACCATGCGCGAGGCCGGCCTCGTGCTGATCCGGGCACTGGATGCGGCAGTGGAGTCCGCGGTGGAGGGGGCAACCACCGCGGACATCGATGCAGCTTTCGCCGCGGTGCTCAAAGAAGCGGGGGCAACCTCCAACTTCCTCGGCTACCACGGATACCCTGCAACGGTCTGCGTATCGGTGAATGAAGAAGTGGTCCACGGCATCCCGGGGGAGAGGATCCTCAAAGACGGGGACATCCTCTCCATCGACGGCGGTGCCGTGGTGAACGGATGGCACTCCGACTCCGCGCGCACCGTCATTGTCGGCACCGCGGACCCCGAGGACCAGCGGCTCTCCGACGTCACCGAGCAGGCCATGTGGCACGGCATCGCTGCCGCCGCCAAGGGACGCTTCGTCGGTGATATCGGCGCGGCCATCGATGACTACGTCTCCGGTGTACCGGGCAAGCCGCTCGGAATTTTGGAGGACTATGTCGGCCACGGCATCGGAACCCAGATGCACCAGGCGCCGGACGTACTCAATTACCGGACATCGCACAACGGCCCGAAGCTGCGGCCGGGGCTGTGCCTGGCCATTGAGCCGATGCTGGTGCGGGGCGGGATTGAAACTCTCACGCTTGAGGACGACTGGACGGTCATTACCACCGACGGTTCCCGTGCCTCGCAATGGGAGCATTCGGTGGCCATCCACGACAAGGGAATCTGGGTCCTCACCTCGCCCGACGGCGGAGCCTCCCGGCTTGCGCCCCTGGGCGTCACTCCGGTCCCGATTCCCGGGGACTGACTTCCGAGGGGCTGCCCGGTCTTCCGGGCCGGCCGATTTAACTTATCGGGACCCTTCGAGTACAGTTATCTGTTGGTTGTCTCTACATTCGTGCCCTTTTCCAAGCATGTGCGCCGTGTCAAAACGGCTCCTGCGCGGTAGATGCGCAGGAAGCACCAGGGAGAACCAAAGACATAAACCGTCCTTCGTGCATACGGAGGACACAGACGTTAGCGGAGGATATGGCCAAGAAAGACGGCGTCATTGAGATTGAGGGCTCGGTCAACGAAGCCCTGCCCAACGCGATGTTCCGCGTTGAGCTGGCCAACGGCCACATTGTGCTCGCACACATCTCGGGAAAGATGCGTCAACACTACATTCGCATCCTCCCCGGAGACCGCGTTGTGGTGGAACTTAGCCCGTACGACCTCACTCGGGGCCGTATCGTCTACCGCTACAAGTAAGAACCGCTGCATCGGCAGGCAGTGTCCCGGACAAATGGGACGCCGGCTGCGTGCGGCCCAACCCTGCAACCACGCAAAGGATAACCATGAAGGTCCAGCCGAGCGTCAAGCAGATCTGCGATAAGTGCAAGGTGATTCGCCGTAACGGTCGAGTCATGGTGATCTGCGAGAACCCGCGCCACAAGCAGCGCCAGGGCTAATTTCCTGCTCTCAGGGACAGCCCACGCGTAGTAGTAATTGAATATGGCAGTGCAGCGTTGATACGCGTAACGCACACCCCCGGCCCGGAGGCCGGGGACCTGGCAACAGGGATGCACTGCTTCAGACCTCCGGTGACACAAAAGGAGAACCGCCGATATGGCACGTCTCGCTGGCGTTGACATTCCCCGCGAAAAGCGGGTTGTGATTGCGCTTACTTATATCTACGGCGTGGGTAAGACCCGTGCAGACCAGACCCTGGCAGAGACCGGCATCAGCCCGGACACTCGCGTCAAGGACCTCACGGATGCTGAACTCGTTCAGCTGCGTGACTACATCGAGGGCAACTTCAAGGTTGAGGGTGACCTCCGCCGCGAGGTAGCCGCCGACATTCGCCGCAAGGTTGAAATCGGCAGCTACCAGGGTATCCGCCACCGTCGTGGCATGCCCGTACACGGCCAGCGCACGAAGACCAACGCTCGTACCCGCAAGGGCCCGAAGCGTACGGTTGCCGGTAAGAAGAAGGCCGCCCGCTAAACCTAGCGGTGTGAGGCCACGGCCCTTAACCGGGCCACCTAAACCAAACTCTTTGTAGGAGAAGTAATGCCCCCCAAGACTCGTGGAGCGGTCCGCAAACCGCGTCGCAAGGATAAGAAGAATATTGCGCTTGGCCAGGCGCATATCAAGAGCACCTTTAACAACACCATCGTGTCCATCACGGACCCGTCCGGTGCTGTTATCTCATGGGCTTCCGCCGGTGAGGTTGGCTTCAAGGGCTCGCGTAAGTCCACCCCGTTCGCTGCGCAGATGGCTGCTGAAGCCGCTGCAAAGCGCGCCCAGGAGCACGGCGTCCGCAAGGTCGACGTCTTCGTAAAGGGTCCGGGCTCCGGCCGCGAAACCGCCATCCGTTCGCTCCAGGCCACCGGCCTGGAGGTTGGCTCCATTTCGGATGTCACCCCGAGCGCGCACAACGGCTGCCGTCCCCCGAAGCGCCGCCGCGTATAAGCAGCACTTGCGGTACCGGTTTCATCCGGCGGGCGGTCCATCCTTCGGGGCGGGCCGCCCATCGGACGCCTCCGGCTCCGGGCACGTGGCTGCTAGCCGTCCAAGACGCCCGCGGAAGACCCGTCGTCGTCGTTTCCACCATTTGTGTTGCGTCATATAGCGGACGCTCGCTGAAAGGAAATGCAAGTGCTCATTGCACAGCGCCCTACCCTCACTGAAGAAGTCGTAGCCGACAACCGCTCGCGGTTCATCATCGAACCGCTGGAACCCGGTTTCGGCTACACCCTTGGCAACTCCCTTCGCCGTACGCTCCTGTCCTCGATCCCCGGTGCTGCAGTAACCAGCATTCGGATCGACGGCGTGCTGCACGAGTTCACCACGGTTCCGGGCGTGAAGGAAGATGTCACCGAGATCATCCTGAACGTCAAGAACCTGTCGGTCTCCTCCGAGCACGACGAACCCGTTGTCGCCTACCTGCGCAAGCAGGGTCCCGGCGTCGTGACGGCTGCGGACATTGCTCCGCCGGCCGGCGTGGAGTTCCACAACCCGGATCTGCACATTGCCACTCTGAATTCGAAGGGCAAGTTCGAGCTCGAACTGACCATCGAACGCGGACGCGGCTACGTTTCCGCAAGCCAGAACAAGTCCGGCGACCAGGAGATTGGCCGTATTCCGGTCGACTCCATCTACTCGCCGGTCCTGAAGGTAACCTTCCGCGTGGAAGCTACCCGTGTTGAACAGCGCACCGACTTCGATCGCCTGATCGTTGACGTTGAGACCAAGGATGCCATTGCACCGCGCGACGCCGTCGCGTCTGCCGGCACCACCCTGGTTGAACTGTTCGGCCTGGCCCGCGAACTGAACAGCGCTGCTGAAGGTATCGAAATCGGTCCGAGCCCCACGGATGCCGCACTGGCAGCCGACATGGCCCTGCCGATCGAAGACCTTGAGCTGACTGTGCGTTCCTACAACTGCCTCAAGCGTGAAGGCATCCACACTGTGGGTGAACTCGTTGCCCGCTCCGAGGCTGACCTGATGGACATTCGCAACTTCGGTGCAAAGTCCATTGATGAGGTAAAGGCAAAGCTGGTCGAACTCGGTCTGTCCCTGAAGGATTCCCCTCCCGGATTTGACCTGGCCGCCCGTGCCGCAGCTATTGAAGAGGACGAGTCCGAATACTCGGACGACGAGCTCTAACACACGCAAAATTTTGCCGTCCGGGCCTGTTGGTTCCGCACGGCACCGTTTGAGGAGAAAATGTAATGCCTACACCCACCAAGGGTAAGCGCCTCGGAGGCAGCCCGGCCCACCAGCGCCTGATGCTGGCGAACCTGGCTGCCCAGCTGTTCGAGCACAAGCAGATCACCACCACGGTGACGAAGGCCAAGCGCCTGCGTCCCTACGCCGAGCGTCTGATCACGTTCGCAAAGCGCGGAGACCTGTCTTCCCGCCGCCGCGTCCTGGGCCTGATCTCGGACAAGGGTATTGTCCACGAGCTCTTCACCGACATTGCTCCGGCAGTCGAGAAGCGCGACGGCGGCTACACCCGCATCACCAAGATCGGCAACCGCAAGGGCGACAACGCCCCCATGGCTGTCATCGAACTGGTTCTCGAGCCGGTTTCGGCCAAGCAGGCCGTTGTAGCCGAGGCCGAGACCGCAGCAGCCGTGGCTGCTCCGGCACCGGTCGAGGAATCCGCTGAGTCTGCCGACTCGGCCGAGTCCGCCGATTCCGCTGAGTCTGCCGACTCGGCTGAGTCCGCTGATTCCGCCGACGAAGCAGTGGAGACCGAAGAGAAGAAGTAATTTTTCGCTTCGGCACAATGTCCCTTAATATTGAGGGCATGAGTATCGAAAGGCCCGCCGCACCCTCACCGGACGGCGGGCTTTTTCGTGTCCGGATGGACCTGTCCTACGACGGTGCCGCTTTTTACGGCTGGGCTGTCCAGGACGATCTCCCCACGGTGCAGGGCAGCCTTGAGGCGGCCCTGGAAGTGCTCGTCCGCCGGCCGGTCCGGCTGACGGTTGCCGGCCGGACGGATTCAGGCGTCCACGCCCGCGGGCAGGTGGTTCACTTCGACCTCACGGGTCCCGAGTGGGAGGGGCTTGCCCGCGGTGCTGCCCTCACTCCCGAGGAGGCGCTGATCCGCAGGATGCGGGGAATCCTGAACAAGGATCTCACCATGCCTCTGCGCAGGGCCAAGGCCCCCAAACGGGTCATCCACGCCATGGAAGGGGCCATCACGGTCCACTCGGCCTCCCTGGCTCCCGAGGGCTTCGATGCCCGGTTCTCCGCCCTCTGGCGGCGCTACAGCTACCGGATCGCCGACCGCGAAGCCAGCCGAGATCCCCTGACCCGTACGGTGACCCTCTGGCACGACTTCCCACTGGATGAGCACCGGATGAATGCAGCGGCCGAAGCCGTCCTGGGGGTGCGGGACTTCCTGTCCTACTGCAAGCCGCGCACCGGGGCCACCACGGTGCGGGAACTGCAGGAGTTCTCCTTCCTGCGCCGCCCCGACGGCGTGATCGAGGCCCATCTGCAGGCTGATGCCTTCTGCCACAACATGGTCCGGTCCCTGGTGGGCGGAGCCATGCTTGTCGGGGCGGGGGAGCGGACCCCTGAATGGCTGGGGCAAAGGCTGCAGGCACGCATCCGGGATTCAAAGTCGCTTCTGGCCGCCCCCCACCCCCTGATCCTCGAAGAAGTAAGGTATCCGGCCGATGCCCAAATGCTGCAGAGGGCAGAGAGCACGCGCGCCAGGCGCTCCCTGTCCGGCTTTTGACCTCGACCCGCAAGCAGGCTATTGTTTATAGTCGTTGTGCGTGTCCTACCTCGATAGGTCTATGCCCACGGGAGCGGCTCGGTTGCAGAGCCACCTGGCCCCGGGGAAATAGCCGAGTACATCAGGACCACTGGTTACATCAGTCCTCACCTGACCATCCGGTAAACGCATAGAGAAGCTGCGGACCATGTGGCATCCATATGAGCCGCGCCACCTAAGAAGAAGAAACGAAGGCAAAAACCGTGCGTACGTACACCCCGAAGCCCGGCGACATCAACCGCCAGTGGCACGTCATTGACGCCACCGACGTTGTCCTAGGCCGTCTTGCCAGCCAGACCGCAACACTGCTGCGCGGAAAGCACAAGCCGACCTTCGCTCCCCACATGGACATGGGCGATTTCGTCATCATCATCAACGCCGAGAAGGTTGCCCTCACCGGCGCCAAGCTCGAACAGAAGCGTGCCTACCGCCACTCGGGTTACCCGGGCGGTCTGTCCTCCGTCAACTACGCAGAACTGCTGGAGTCCAATCCGGTACGTGCAGTTGAGAAGGCCATCCGCGGCATGCTGCCCAAGAACTCCCTGGCTGCACAGCAGATCAGCAAGCTTAAGGTCTACCGCGGTGCAGAGCACCCGCATGGAGCCCAGCAGCCCAAGACCTTCGAAATCACCCAGGTCGCCCAGTAGTTCTGGCCCGCCAACTAAAGAATTAATTCAAGGAGAATCGTGGCTCAGAACACTGAAGAGCTCAATGAAACAACCGAGGAGCTTTCGAGCTACACCTCGGAAACCCCTGATGCAGCCGAGGCTGCCGTCAAGGAACGCCCCGCACTGACCGTTGCCGGTTCGGCTGTTGGCCGCCGCAAGCAGGCCATCGCCCGCGTGCGCGTTGTCCCGGGCACCGGCAAGTGGCTGGTAAACGGCCGCGACCTGGCTGCGTACTTCCCGAACAAGCTGCACCAGCAGGACGTCAACGAGCCGTTCAAGGTCCTCGACCTCGACGGCGCCTACGACGTCATTGCCCGCATCCACGGCGGTGGCCCCTCCGGCCAGGCCGGTGCGCTGCGTCTGGGCGTTGCCCGCTCGCTGAACGAGATCGACCGCGAGAACAACCGCCCGACCCTGAAGAAGGCCGGCTACCTGACTCGTGACGCCCGCGTCATCGAGCGCAAGAAGGCCGGTCTCAAGAAGGCACGCAAGGCACCTCAGTACTCCAAGCGCTAAAAAGCGCCTACCCAAAGGCCATCCGCAAAGCGGATGGCCTTTGGGGCCCTCGGCGCTTTTTGGCGCTTGGCTCCACGCGCTCTTGCGGCGCTTGGATTCATGCGCTTACGGGCACTTGGCTCCACGCGCTAAATCGGCGCTTGGATTCATGCGCTTACAGCGTCCTGGGTTCACAGAAAGTGCGTCTTCCAGCATTGGAGGCGCACTTTCTGCGTTGTGGAAGAAGGCCGTGATCCCGTCCCTGCCCCGGCGCAGCACGTGTTCTTGGTCACTGAAATCACCTGCCTGCCCGCCGGCGCTTAGTCGGCTGCGGCAAGGGAGTGGCACAATAGCCCAGTGGGCTGCCCGCTGAGGCGCCTGCAGCCCTACCCCCTGTTTGAGGATAACGTGCGATGACTAGACTGTTTGGAACCGATGGCGTCCGTGGATTGGCCAATGGCCTGATCACCGCCGAAGTGGCCTTGGGCCTGGCGCAGGCGGCCGCCGTCGTTCTGGGACACCGGCGTGTGGAAGGCGGCCGGCGGCCTGTTGCAGTCGTTGCACGCGATCCCCGAATCAGCGGGCACTTCATCTCCGCGGCAGTGGAAGCAGGGCTCGCGAGCTCCGGCGTTGACGTCTTCGACGCCGGCGTCCTGCCGACCCCCGCAGCGGCCTTCCTGGTGGCGGACCTGAACGCGGACTTCGGCGTCATGATTTCCGCTTCCCACAATGCCGCCCCGGACAACGGCATCAAGTTCCTCGCCCGCGGCGGCCAGAAGCTCGACGATACCGCCGAAGACGACATTGAATTCGAAATGGCGAAGCCCAGCCCCCGCCCCACCGGTGCGGACGTGGGACGCATCCACCGGTTTGCGGACGCTGAAGACCGCTACGTCATCCACCTGCTCCAGACACTGCCCAACCGGCTTGAGGGGCTGAAAGTCGTCCTGGACTGCGCCCACGGTGCCGCCAGCGGCTGCTCGCCCCAGGTCTTTGCTGACGCAGGCGCCGAAGTGGTGGTCATCGGCGCGGATCCCGACGGCGTGAACATCAACGACGGTTACGGCTCCACCCATCTGGAAAAGCTGCAGGCCGCTGTGCTCAAGCACGGTGCCGACATGGGCGTGGCCCACGACGGCGATGCTGACCGCTGTCTCGCCGTGGACCATGAAGGAACCGTCGTGGACGGAGACCAGATCATGGCCATCATGGCGGTGGCGCTGAAGGCAGCCGGCAAGCTCAAGGACGACACCCTCGTGGCGACGGTCATGAGCAACCTGGGCCTGAAGCTCGCACTGCGCGAAGCAGGGATCAGCCTCCGGGAGACCGGAGTGGGGGACCGGTACGTACTCGAAGGTATGCGTGAAGGCGGCTACAGCCTCGGCGGCGAGCAGTCCGGACACGTCATTTTCTCCGAGTACGCAACCACCGGCGACGGCGTCCTGACCGGCCTGCAGCTTGCCGCGCAGGTGAAGCGCACCGGACGGACGCTCAAGGAGCTTGCCCAGGTCATGAACAAGCTCCCGCAGGTCCTCATCAACGTCAAGGGCGTCGACAAGGCTGCGGTCAGCACCAATGAAGCGGTTCTCCGGGCCGTGCTGAACGCGCAAAGCACCCTCGGCGAATCAGGCCGGGTCCTGCTCCGCCCCTCGGGCACCGAAGCCCTCGTCCGGGTCATGGTCGAAGCGGCGGACATGGAAACAGCCGCCTCGGTGGCTGCGAAGCTGGCCGAAACCGTGGAGGACAACCTGGCTCTGGAGCCCACAGAAGCCTGAGCGGCCGGAGCCCGCTCCGCAGTCCTACGTCTTGCGCAGCAGCATCCGGGTCACTGAATGGTCCGCGTCCTTGGTCAGCACCAGCTGGGCGCGGCCGCGTGTGGGCAGGACGTTGGTGACGAGGTTTGGTTCATTGATGCGCTTCCAGATGTCCAGCGCCGTTGCCCGGGCTTCTTCGTCCGTCAGCCCGGCGTAGCGGTGGAAATAGGATTCCGGGTCGGCGAAGGCTCCGCCGCGCAGTGACATGAACCGCTGGACGTACCATTCCTCGATGTAGGAGGTCCGGGCATCCACATAGATGGAGAAGTCGAAGAAATCGCTCAGTGCGAGGCCTGCCCGGCCGTCGGCCCGGGTGCGGGCAGGGGCGAGGACATTGAGTCCCTCGACGATCAGCACGTCGGGGCGGCGGACGACAATCTCCTCATGGGGCACGATGTCGTAGGTGAGATGCGAGTAGCGCGGGGCCCGCACTTCCTCTGCTCCGCTCTTGACGGCGCTGACGAAGCGCAGCAGGGCACGCCGGTCATAGGACTCGGGGAATCCCTTGCGGTCCATCAGTCCCCGCCTCTTGAGCTCGGCATTGGGGTAGAGGAAGCCGTCGGTGGTAATCAGTTCCACATTCGGCGTTTCCGGCCAGCGGCGCAGCATCTCCCGCAGCACGCGCGCCGTCGTCGACTTCCCCACGGCGACCGAACCGGCCACCCCGATCACGAACGGTGTCCGGGTGGTTTTCTCGCCGAGGAAGGTGGTGGTGGCACTGTGCAGTCGCCCGGCCGCGGCAACGTAGAGATTCAGCAGGCGTGACAGCGGAAGGTAAACCTCCCGTACCTCGTCCAGGTTCAGCTTCTCGCCCAGGCCCCGAAGCCGCAGGATGTCGTCCTGGTTCAGGGGCGACCGGATTTCGTTGGAAAGCCGGGACCAGGTCTGCCGGTCCAGCTCGACAAACGGCGAAAACCCGCTGTCCGTTGCGTTCCCGGAGGAGGCCTTGGCTGGATTAGGGGCTGCCTTTGATGTACGGTCTGTCACTTTACGATTCTGCCCTGCCGCGCAGTCAATCCAAAACGGCCGTGTCACAGCCCTGAATCCGGCGTGTTGCCCGCCGCAGCGTGCTTTGGCGATGTACGTGCTCCTGCCGGTAGTCTTATCCGTATGTGTGGAATCGTTGGATATGCCGGTCGCCGCCCCAGTGCCGCCGCCGCAGGGGAGCTCAAGAGTCATGACCATGGGGCGCTCGACGTCGTCATGGAGGGCCTGCGCAGGCTGGAATACCGCGGGTACGACTCGGCCGGCGTGGCCGTGCTGACCGAAGCCGGCATTGACTCCCGCAAGAAGTCGGGCAAGCTGGCCAACCTGACGGCCGAACTGGCTGCAGCCCCGCTGCCGGAAGCAACCACCGGAATCGGCCACACCCGCTGGGCGACCCACGGCGGGCCCACGGACGAGAACGCCCACCCGCATCTGGCCGATGAGGGCCGCCTGGCCCTGATCCACAACGGGATCATCGAGAACTTTGCAGAGCTTAAGGCCGAGCTGCTCGCCGCCGGCGCCGAGTTCATCTCGGAAACGGACACCGAGGTTGCCGCCGCCCTGCTGGCTTCGGTCTACCGCGGCGAAGGCGGGGGAGACCTGGCCCTGTCCATGCAGCTGGCCTGCCGCCGGCTTGAAGGTGCGTTTACCCTCCTGGCCATCCACGCCGATTCACCCGACGTCGTTGTGGCCGCACGCCGCAACTCCCCGCTCGTGGTTGGCCTGGGCGACGGAGAGAACTTCCTGGGCTCCGATGTCTCCGGGTTCATCGACTTCACCCGCCGGGCCGTTGAACTGGGCCAGGACCAGATCGTCACGATCACCCCGGAGCTCGTCGAGATCACCGACTTCTACGGCAACCCTGCCGAGGGTACGGAGTTCAAGGTCGATTGGGACGCTGCCGCCGCGGAAAAGGGTGGTTATCCCTCCTTCATGGAGAAGGAAATCAACGACCAGCCGCAGGCCGTGGGCGACACCCTGCTGGGGCGCTCCGACATTGAGGGCCGCCTGACCCTGGACGAGCTGCGCATCGACCCGGAAGACCTGAAGTCGATCAACAAGATCATGGTCCTGGCCTGCGGCACTTCCGCCTACGCCGGCCAGGTCGCCAAGTACGCCATTGAGCACTGGTGCCGGATCCCGGTTGAGGTGGAGCTCAGCCACGAGTTCCGTTACCGCGACCCGATCGTGGACGGCAACACGCTGATCGTCGCCATCTCCCAGTCGGGCGAGACCATGGACACGCTTATGGCCGTCCGCTACGCGAAGGAGCAGGGCGCCAAGGTGCTGGCGATCTGCAACACCAACGGCTCCACCATCCCGCGCGAGTCCGACGCCGTGCTTTACACGCATGCCGGTCCTGAGATTGCCGTGGCCTCCACGAAGGCCTTCCTGGCACAGATCACCGCCGCCTACCTGCTCGGCCTCTACCTGGCCCAGCTGCGCGGCGACAAGTTCCAGGGCGAGATCAAGGACCTGCTGACGGACCTCGCGAAGGTTCCCGCCAAGATCCAGCAGGTCCTGGATAACTCCGGGCAGATCAAGGAACTGGCCGAGCTGATGGCCGATGCCAAGTCCGTCCTCTTCCTCGGCCGCCACGTCGGCTTCCCGGTGGCCATGGAAGGTGCCCTGAAGCTGAAGGAACTGGCCTACATCCACGCCGAAGGCTTCGCCGCCGGCGAGCTCAAGCACGGACCGATTGCGCTCATCGAAGAGGGCCAGCCCGTCTTCGTGGTGGTCCCCTCACCGCGCGGCCGGGATTCGCTGCACGCCAAGGTGGTCTCCAACATCCAGGAGATCCGTGCCCGCGGCGCCAAGACCATCGTTATTGCCGAAGAGGGCGACGACGCCGTGAAGGCCTACGCCGAGCACGTCTTCTACGTGCCCGAAACCCCCACCCTGCTGGCGCCGCTGCTGACCACGGTTCCGCTGCAGATCTTCGCCTGCGCCCTGGCCACCGCCAAGGGTTTCGACGTCGACCAGCCGCGCAACCTGGCCAAGTCAGTCACGGTGGAATAAGCGGTGATCATCGGCATTGGCGTCGACGTGGTGGACGTACCGCGGTTCGGACGCCAGCTGGAACGGACGCCGGGCCTGCGGGCCCGGCTGTTTGTTCCGGCCGAACGGGAGCTTAACCTGCGTTCCCTGGCGGCACGGTTTGCCGCCAAGGAAGCTGTTGCCAAGGCGCTCGGCGCCCCGGCCGGCATGAACTGGCAGGACTGCCAGGTGGATCTCGACGCCGCGGGGGCTCCCCGCGTCAGCGTGCGGGGCACGGTGGCAGCGGCTGCCGAAGCCAAGGGTGTCCGCACCTGGCACCTCTCACTCAGCCATGACGGCGATGTCGCCACTGCCATGGTGGTAGCCGAGGGCTAATCTGGACACATGATCAGTGCGTACTCCGGCACCGCTGTGCGGGCCGCGGAAAAGCCGTTGCTCGACGCCGGCCAGGGTCCTGCTCTGATGCAGCGTGCCGCGTACGGACTGTACGCCGCCTGCGTCCGTGAACTGCTGGGGGCCCGGGGTTCCCTGTACGGGTCCAGAGTGACGGTACTTGCCGGCGCCGGGAACAACGGCGGCGACGCCCTGTACGCTGCCGCCCGGCTGGCACGGCGCGGCGCGGGCATCACAGCGGTCCTGACAGCGCCCGCGGCACATCCCGAAGCCCTCGCCGAATTCCGGCGGCAGGGCGGCCGCACGGTGCAGCTGTCCGCCGGGCTCGGCCCGGCCGCGGCTGCCTGCACGGCAGCGGACCTGCTGATTGACGGCATTCTCGGAACCGGCGGCAGGGGCGGGCTGCGGGGGGACGCAGCAGCACTGGTGCGGCAGCTTCCGCCGGAGGCTTCACCGCTGATCATTGCCTGCGACCTGCCCAGCGGAGTGGACGCAGACACCGGGGAAGCAGGCGGTGCCCATCTCGCGGCGGACCTTACCGTCACCTTCGGAGCCGTCAAGACCGGCCTGCTGGCCGGCCCGGGGGCTGTGGCCGCCGGGCGGATTGAATCCGTGGACATCGGCCTGCCGTTTCCGTCCCCTCCTGACGTGCGCCGGCTGGAAACCGCAGATATAGCCGGTCTGCTGTCCGCTCCGGAGAAGACGGACCACAAATACACCCGCGGCGTGCTCGGCATCGCCGCCGGTTCGGCCACCTATCCCGGTGCCGCCGTCCTGGCCACCGGGGCAGCGCTGGCCGCCGGCGTCGGCATGGTCCGCTATCTGGGCCCCGAGACAGTCTGCCGGCTGATCAACGCCGCACATCCCGAAGCGGTCTGCGCGGCCGGTGCCGTTCCGGACACCCACGTGCAGGCCTGGCTCACCGGTCCGGGAGCCGGAGCGGACGAAGACCAGCGCCGGCGCGCCCTGGACGCCGTGGCTTCGGGGCTTCCCGCCGTCGTCGACGCCGATGCCGTGGGCTACGCACAGCCGGGCCTGGGGCCCCAGGTAATCCTCACCCCGCACGCCGGCGAGCTGACCGCCCTCCTGAACCGGCTCGGCGAAACCGCCACCCGGGAGCAGATCGAGGCGGATCCGCTGCACTATGCCCGCCGCGCCGCAGGATTGACGGGAGCTACCGTCCTGCTCAAGGGCTGGGCGACCATTACCGCCGCGCCCACCGGCGAAACGTTCAGCCAGGCGGAGGCAACGCCGTGGCTGGCGGCAGCCGGCAGCGGCGATACGCTGTCCGGCATCCTCGGGTCGCTGCTCGCAACGGACCGGTACGGCAGGGACGGGAATCCCGCGGCCCCGCCGGGACACTATGCGGCCCTGGCCGCCGCTGCCGCGAGCATTCACGGCCGGGCCGGCACCCTGGCCGCCGCTGCAGGGCCGGTGGAACCCTCCGCGCTGCCGGCCGCCGTCCGCACCGTCGTCGCACGCCTTAATGCCCCCTCGGAAACGGCGCCGGAACGCCCGCGGGCGCGTGTGGAAGGAAAAGTAGTAAAACGGGCCGTTTAATGCTGGGCGCAGTCTGCGGTAGAAAGTAAGTAGACATACTATTCTTTGTTGTCATCTGGACTAGTCAGGAGCTCTACATGGAAGTTTGGCCGGGAGATGCCTATCCGCTGGGCGCGACCTACGACGGAAACGGCACCAATTTTGCGCTGTACAGCGAGGTGGCCGATTCGGTCACGCTGTGCCTGTTTGACGACGACGGCGCCGAAGAGTGTGTCCGCCTGACCGAGGTGGACGGCTACGTCTGGCACTGCTATCTGCCCCACGTCCAGCCCGGACAGAAGTACGGGTACCGGGTGGACGGCCCGTACGATCCGGAGAACGGCAACCGCTGCAATCCGAACAAGCTCCTGCTGGATCCCTATGCCAAGGCCGTGGCCGGCGAAATCGACTGGGACCAGTCGCTGTTTGGCTACAACTTCGGCGACGAGAACTCGCGCAATGACGAGGATTCCGCGTCGCACATGATGATGGGCGTTGTCATCAACCCCTTCTTCGACTGGGACGGCGACCGCAAGCCCAAGATTCCCTACCACCGCTCCGTTATTTACGAGGCCCACGTCAAGGGCCTGACGCAGCTGCACCCGGAAATCCCCGAGGAACAGCGCGGCACCTACGCCGGCGTTGCCCACCCCGCCGTGATTGCTCACCTGCAAAAGCTGGGGATCACCGCCATCGAGCTGATGCCGGTGCACCAGTTCGTCAACGACTCCACGCTTCAGGACAAGGGGCTTTCCAACTACTGGGGCTACAACACCATTGGCTTCTTCGCGCCCCAGAACACCTACAGCGCCACCGGTGACGAGGGCCAGCAGGTCCAGGAGTTCAAAGCCATGGTGCGCGCGCTGCACCTGGCCGGGATCGAAGTGATCCTCGACGTGGTCTACAACCACACGGCCGAAGGCAACCACCTGGGCCCAACGCTTTCCTTCCGCGGCATCGACAACCAGGCCTACTACCGGCTGATGGATGACGACAAGCGGTACTACATGGACTACACGGGTACCGGAAACTCACTGAACGTGGGGAACCCGCACTCGCTGCAGCTGCTGATGGACTCGCTGCGCTACTGGGTCACCGAAATGCACGTGGACGGGTTCCGGTTTGACCTCGCCTCCACGCTGGCCCGCGAGTTCTACGACGTCGACCGGCTCTCCACCTTCTTCGAACTGGTGCAGCAGGACCCCGTAGTCTCCCAGGTCAAACTGATCGCCGAGCCTTGGGACATTGGCCCGGGCGGCTACCAGGTGGGCAATTTCCCGCCGCAGTGGACCGAATGGAACGGCAAGTACCGCGACACGGTGCGCGACTTCTGGCGCGGAGAGCCCTCCACCCTGGGCGAGTTCGCCTCCCGCATCACGGGATCGGCAGACCTGTACGAGTCCTCGGCCCGCCGGCCGGTGGCCTCGATCAACTTTGTCACCGCCCATGACGGCTTCACGCTGCATGACCTGGTGTCCTACAACGAGAAGCACAACGAAGCCAACGGCGAAGACAACAACGACGGCGAATCCCACAACCGTTCCTGGAACTGCGGAGTGGAGGGCCCCACGGACGACCCGACGGTGCTCTCGCTTCGCGCCCGGCAGCAGCGGAACTTCCTGGCCACCCTGCTGCTCTCGCAGGGCGTGCCGATGATCGCCCACGGCGACGAACTGGGCCGCACCCAGCAGGGCAACAACAACACCTATGCCCAGGACTCCGAAATCAGCTGGATCAACTGGGAGCACATGGATGCGCCGCTGATGGAATTCACCGCAGCGGTGAACACGCTGCGGGCCGAACACCCCACCTTCCGCCGCCGCCGCTTCTTTGACGGCCGCCCGGTGCGCCGGGGCGAGGGCGAGGCGCTGCCCGACATCGTCTGGCTGACCGAGGACGGCACGCCGATGACCCCCGACGACTGGGATACACCGGTCAGCCGCTCGCTGGGCGTTTTCCTGAACGGCCAGGGCATTTCCGGCAAGGACGCGCGCGGACAGCGGATCACCGACCTGAACTTCCTGCTCTACTTCAACGCCCACGACGAGTCCGTCAAGGTGACGATTCCGTCGAAGGAATACGCGCCGATGTGGGACGAGGTCATCGATACTGCCGGGGAGTACGCCGACTCAGCGCCCATTCCCGCTGACGGCCAGATCACCGTGGCTGCCAAGTCCATGGTGGTGCTGCGCGCCCATGAGGAGGAAGAGGAGCACGACCACTCAGTGGCCGCTTCCCTCGCCGCTATGGCCGGGTCCAAGGCCCAGAGCCCGGAGGTTGGGGGATGAGGACGCCCCGCTCCACGTACCGGCTGCAGATCCGCCCGTCCTTCACCCTCTTTGACGCCGCGGACCTCGTTCCGTACCTGGCGGACCTGGGGGTGGACTGGGTGTATCTCTCACCCATCCTCACCGCGGAGGAGGGGTCCGACCACGGCTACGACGTCGTCGACCCCTCTGCCGTGGACCCGGCTCGCGGCGGCGCCGAGGGGCTCAAAGCCCTCTCCGACGCCGCGCACGCCGCCGGCATGGGAGTGCTGGTGGACATTGTGCCCAACCACATGGGCATCGCGACGCCGCATTCCAATCCGTGGTGGTGGTCAGTCCTGGCGCAGGGCCGGGAATCGCGGTATGCCGAAGCGTTCGACATCGACTGGGACGCCGCCAACGGCAAGCTCCGCCTGCCGGTCCTGGGAGACGGGGACAACGAGCTTGCCGAGCTGAAGCTGGCCGGGGGCGAGCTGCACTACTACGACCACCGCTTCCCGGTGGCCCAAGGCACGGCCGGCGACGGCGACTCCGCGCAGGACGTCCACGCCCGCCAGCACTATGAGCTGGTGAACTGGCGGCGCGCTGACAACGAGTTGAACTACCGGCGTTTTTTCGGCGTCAATACCCTCGCCGGCGTCCGGGTTGAGGAGCCGTGGGTCTTCGACGAATCACACGCTGAGATCAAGCGCTGGTTCGATGAAGGGCTCGTGGACGGGCTGCGGATTGACCATCCTGACGGACTGGCCGATCCCAAGGGGTACCTGGCCCGGCTGCGCGAACTGACCCGGGGCGCGTACATCCTGGTGGAGAAAATCCTGGAACCGGGGGAGAAGCTCCCCGCGGACTGGGAAACCGAAGGCACCACCGGGTATGACGCGCTCGCCGACATCGACCGGCTCTTCGTCGATCCGGCCGGAATGAAGCCGCTCACCGATCTGGTGCCCACGGAGCCGTTTGGCCACATGATCCACGGCACCAAGCGGAACATCGCCGATCAGCTGCTCCATTCGGAAGTGCAGCGGCTGGTCCGGCTCCTTCCCGGCGACAGCGGCCTGGACGCGCAGACCGCTGCGGACGCCCTGGCCGAACTGCTCGCCTGCTTCCCGGTGTACCGCAGCTACCTCCCGGAGGGAGCGGAATACCTGGCCGACGCCGTGATCGCGGCGAAGGTCCGGCGCCCGGACCTGGCCGGCGCGCTTGATGCCCTGCACCCGCTGCTGAACCCTCTGCTCACTGCGCAGGCCGGCAGCGCCGGCGGGGCTGACCGCGGCGGCCTGGGCGAGCTGGCCACCAGGTTCCAGCAGACGTCCGGCATGGTGATGGCCAAGGGCGTGGAAGACACCGCGTTTTACCGGTACTCCCGGCTGACATCGCTGAACGAAGTTGGGGCGGACCCGGCGCACTTTGCCGTGGAACCGTTTGAACTTCACACCCGGCTTGTCCGCCGTCAGCAGGAGCAGCCTGCCGCCATGACAGCCCTGACCACCCACGACACCAAGCGCAGCGAAGACACCCGTGCCCGGATTTCCGTCCTCTCGGAAATCCCGGACGAGTGGCGGGAGGCCTTCACACAGCTTTCCTCGCTGGCGCCGATGGGGGATCCGGCCATGGAGAACCTGCTGTGGCAGGCCATTGTCGGAGCCTGGCCGCTGAGCCGGGAACGGGCCCATGCCTACGCGGAGAAAGCATCGCGGGAAGCATCTGCCAGCACCACCTGGACCGCTCCGAACGCCGAGTTCGAGGCCCGGATGCATGCAGCGGTTGACGCGGCCTTCGATGACCCGGCAGTGAACTCGCTGGTGACCTCCCTGGTGGAGCGCATCCGTGCCGCAGGATATTCGAACTCCCTCTCGGCGAAGCTCCTGCAGCTGACCATGCCCGGCGTACCGGACGTTTATCAGGGAACCGAGTTCTGGGACCGTTCCCTGGTGGACCCGGACAACCGCCGGGACGTGGATTTCAGCCGCCGCCGCGAGGTGCTGGCGTCCTTCACGGAGACCGGCAGCACCCCCGCCGGTGATGCTCCGAAGATTGACGAGGACGCGGCGGCCAAGCTGCTGCTGGTTTCGCGCGCCCTGCGGCTTAAACGGTCCCGTCCCGAGCTGTTCACGGACTACCTGCCGGTAACGGCAACCGGTCCCGCTGCGGAGCACGTTTTCGGTTTTGACCGCGGCGGCGCCGTGACTCTTGTGACGCGGCTGCCGCTGGGACTCCAGCGCTCGGGCGGATGGCAGGACACCGCCGTCGTCCTGCCGCAGGGGACCTACTCGGACGCGATGACCGGGCGGACCCACGAAAGCAGCGGCACCGTGCCGGCTGCAGATCTGTTTGGCATCTATCCGGCGGTGCTGCTGGTACGGAAGGACGGCGAATGAAGACCGATTTCGATGTGTGGGCGCCCAAAGCCAACACCATGACCCTCCTGGCCGACGGCAGAAAGCTGTCGATGAGCCGGGGGGACAACGGCTGGTGGCACGTCCAGCACGCAGAGCTGCCCGGAGACATCGACTACGGCTACCTCATCGACGACGCCGATACCCCGGTACCGGATCCCCGCTCCCGCCGGCAGCCCGACGGCGTCCATGCGCTCTCGCGCACTTTCGACCCAGGGCTCCATGAGTGGCACGACGGGGACTGGGTCTCCCCGGGCCTCGACGGCGGTGCGATCTACGAGCTGCACATCGGCACCTTCACGCCGGAGGGAACGTTTGACGCCGCGATCGGCAAGCTGGACTACCTCGTGGACCTCGGCGTCCGCTACGTGGAGCTGCTTCCGGTGAACGCGTTCAACGGAACGCACAACTGGGGGTACGACGGCGTGCTGTGGTACGCCGTGCAGGAAACCTACGGGGGCCCGGAGGGCTACCAGCGGTTCGTGGACGCAGCGCACCAGGCCGGGCTCGGAGTCATCCAGGATGTGGTGTACAACCACCTCGGACCCAGCGGAAACTACCTTCCCATGTTTGGTCCCTACCTCTCCGAGGGAAAGGGCAACACCTGGGGTGACTCGCTGAACCTGGACGGCCCGCTGTCCGACGTCGTCCGCCGGTACATCCTGGACAACGTCCGGATGTGGTTCCGCGACTTCCACGTCGATGGACTGCGGCTGGACGCGGTCCATGCGCTGCATGACGAGCGGGCGGTCCATATCCTGGAGGAAATGGCCGTTGAAACCGAGAACTGCGCACAGGAACTGGGCAAGCCGCTGTTCCTTGTCGCGGAGTCCGATCTCAATGACCCGCGCCTGATAACTCCTCGGGAGCTGAACGGCTACGGTCTCAGCGGCCAGTGGTCCGATGACTTCCACCACGCGGCACACACGAACCTCACCGGTGAAAACGGCGGCTACTACGAGGACTTCGATTCCCTGGCAGCCCTGGCCAAGGTGCTGAAGGACGGTTTCTTCCACGACGGTTCCTTCTCCTCCTTCCGGGGCCGCACGCACGGCCGTCCGATCAACAAGGAGGTCGTGGAAGCCCGCCAGCTGGTGACCTGCATCCAAAACCACGACCAGATCGGGAACCGTGCGGCAGGGGACCGGCTCAGTGCTTCCCTGGACTATCCCCGCTTGGCGCTGGGGGCCGTACTCAACCTGACCGTGCCGTTCACGCCCATGATTTTCATGGGCGAGGAATTCGGGGCCTCCACCCCTTGGCAGTTCTTCACTTCCCACCCCGAACCGGAGCTGGGTAAGGCGACGGCGGAGGGCAGGCTGCGGGAGTTTGAACGGATGGGCTGGGATCCGGCGACGGTGCCCAACCCGCAGGATCCCGCGACGTTCGCGAACTCCAAGCTGGACTGGTCCGAGGTGGATCAGGACGGGCATGCCAAGCTGCTTGATCTGTACCGCAGGCTCCTGCAGCTGCGGGCGGACCGTCCCGATCTGACCGACCAGGACCTGCGCAGCGTGAACGTGGACTTCGATGAGGTGGGGCGCTGGCTCGTCCTGCACCGCGGGGACACCGCCGTGGCACTGAACTTTGCCGACGCGCCCCGGGAAGTGCCGGTTCCCTTCAACGGCAGCTCCAAGGTACTGCTGGAAACAGTCCCGGCCGAACTCTACGGCGATGCCCTCCAGCTGCCCGCCTACGGGGCAGCTGTCCTGGCAGCAGGATAGGCGGCGCGTTGTCCGCGGCAGTGGCAAGATGTAACCCATGACATACATTGCCGCGGACAACCGCTACGATTCCATGCCCTACCGCCGTGTCGGCCGCAGCGGGCTGCACCTGCCCGCCGTGTCGCTCGGCCTGTGGCACAACTTCGGCGACGACAAGAATTTCGAGACCCAGCGCGCCATCCTCCGCCGCGCCTTCGACCTGGGCGTCACCCACTTCGACCTCGCGAACAACTACGGCCCGCCCTACGGCTCAGCGGAAACCAACTTTGGCCGCCACTTCAAGGACGATTTCCGGCCCTACCGGGACGAACTCGTCATCTCCTCCAAGGCCGGCTACGACATGTGGCCCGGTCCCTACGGAAACTGGGGATCCCGCAAGTACCTGCTGGCGAGCCTGGACCAGTCTCTGGAACGCATGGGCCTGGACTATGTGGATATCTTCTACAGCCACCGTCCCGATCCGGAGACTCCGCTGGAAGAGACCATGGGCGCCCTGGACACAGCCGTACGCTCCGGCCGCGCCCTCTACGCCGGTATTTCCTCGTACTCGCCGGAAAAGACGCTTGAGGCGGCCCGCATCCTGCGTGAGATGGGCACTCCGCTGCTGATCCACCAGCCCTCCTATTCCATGCTGAACCGCTGGGTCGAGCAGGGGGATCCGAACCTGTTCGCTGCACTGGACGAGGCCGGAGCCGGTTCGATTGCCTTCTCCCCGCTGGCCCAGGGCCTGCTCACCAGCAAGTATCTCAACGGCATTCCGGAAGACTCCCGGGCCGCAGCCGGAAAGTCCCTGGAACAGTCCCAGCTGTCCGAGGACAACCTCCGGCGGGTGCGGGGACTGAACGAACTGGCCCAGTCCCGCGGCCAGAGCCTTGCGCAGATGGCCATCGCCTGGGTGCTGCGCCCGCAGGCCGGGGGCGGAGCCATCACGTCGGCACTGGTGGGCGCGTCGAGCGTGAAGCAGCTCGAAGACAGCCTGGCAGCGGTAACCAACCTGGAGTTCAGCTCCGAGGAACTGGAAGCCATCGACACCTTTGCCGTCGATTCCGACATCAACCTGTGGGCTTCGGCGCTTAAGGCCTGACGGACGCGGCCGCAACCGGTTTCCTCCGGTTGCGGCCGCAGCAGGTGGGCGAATCACCGGGCAAGTCCCGTGAGTGAAAGAATGGTCAGTGTGAATGACCAACAAGCTCCTCCCGCCGCCGAACGCCAAGCACTCATAGATTTGGCCGCCGTGCGGCACAACGTCCGTCACCTCGTCCGGCTGGTGAGCCCGGCCCGGGTGATGGCAGTCGTCAAAGCCGATGCCTACGGCCACGGTGCCGAGCAGGTGGCACGCACTGCCTTGGAAGCCGGCGCCTCCTGGCTCGGCGTCGCGCATATCTCCGAGGCACTGGCCCTGCGCGGCGCCGGCATCTCCGCTCCGGTCCTGGCCTGGCTGCACACCGTGGACAGCCCCTTCAGCGCGGCAGTTGCAGCGAACGTCGACCTTGGCCTGTCAGGCTGGGAACTGGAAAACGTCGTGGCGGCCGCCCGGGAACTCCAGATCCCGGCCCGCGTGCACCTGAAGATCGACACCGGCCTCGGCCGGAACGGATGCCCGCCCGACCAGTGGGAAGCCTTCGTCGGCCGTGCCCTGGCCTACCAGGAAGAAGGACTCCTGCGCGTCGTCGGGATCTTCTCCCACTTCTCCGTAGCCGATGAACCGGACCGCACCGAAACCGATGACCAGCTTGAACGGTTCCGCACCGCCGTCGCCGTCGCCGAGGACGCCGGAGTGGACCACGAGGTGAGGCACATTGCCAATACGCCGGCAGCGCTGTCCCGCCCCGACGCCCACTTCGACATGGTGCGGGTGGGACTGGGACTTTACGGCCTTTCCCCGTTCCCGGGGCAGTCTCCGGCTGAACTGGGCCTGCGCCCGGCCATGACCCTCAAGACCACCGTCGCCAACTGCAAGGAGGTCCCCGCCGGCCAGGGTGTGTCCTACGGGCTGCGCTACTCCACGTCGGAGGCCACCACGCTGGCACTGGTGCCCCTGGGCTACGCCGACGGCGTTCCCCGCGTGGGTACCGGCGGTCCCGTCTGGGTGGATGGAACTGTTTACCCTGTGGTTGGCCGCATCGCGATGGACCAGATGGTCATTGATCTCAAAACCACCGGCATCGCGGGCACCGGAAAGGACCTGGTGGGCCGGGAAGCGGTGCTGTTCGGCGGCATCGGAATGCCCTCCGTGGATGAGTGGGCGGACGCCTGCGGCAGCATCAACTATGAAGTCATCACCCGCATCAGTTCGCGGGTGGAGCGCAAATACACGGACTCCGAGGCAGCCGAGGGAGCGGAATCATGAGCGCGCCGCAGAACGACGGCGCGAGCCTGCCGGTCTGGGAGGACGAGATCCGCACGACAGGCCCGGAAGATACCCAGGCTGCGGCCGAAAGGATCGGCCGTGAACTGGCGGCCGGTGACCTGATCCTGCTGACCGGCGAGCTGGGAGCCGGGAAAACGACCTTCACCCAGGGCCTGGGGCGCGGGCTGGGAGTCCGTCCCGGCATCATTTCGCCCACCTTTGTGCTGGTCCGCATCCATCCCAGCCTTTCGGACGGGCCTGATCTGGTGCACGTGGATGCCTACCGGCTCGGTTCCAGCGGCGAGATTGACGACATCGACCTCGAAAACACGATGGACAGCTCAGTCACCGTGGTGGAGTGGGGCCGGGGGCTCGTTGAGCACCTCACCGAAAGCCGGCTGGAGATCACCCTGGTCCGGCCGACCGGGGCCGATGCCGCCCAAATCCGTGATGCCGGCCACCTCGCCTTCGATTTTGACGATGACCCGGATGAGGAGCGGGTGATCCGGATGGCTGCCTACGGTCCGCGGTGGGAACGAACGAACCTGCGGCCCGAAGAGCCTGCGGATGGGGCCGGGCCAAAGGAGACGTAAAATAGGCACCGTGCTTATTCTCTCCATTGACACCTCCGCCATCGCCAGCGCGGCACTGTTGACCGGGGAAGGGGAGATCCTGGCCGCCTTTGCCACGGAAGACACCCGTTCCCACGCCGAAGTGCTGGCTCCGGGCATCAAGAACCTGATGGACTCCGCCGGCGTTGCCGCCGCCGACCTGGACGCCGTTGTGGTGGGTGTGGGGCCGGGGCCCTTCACCGGGCTGCGCTCCGGCATAGCCACGGCCCGCACCCTCGGGTTCGCCTGGAACAAGCCGGTGCACGGAGTCATGAGCCTGGACGCCATCGCCGTGGATGCCGCTTTGGATGCGTGGCGGCTGGGTATTGACGAGTTTGCCGTGGCCACCGACGCGCGGCGCAAGGAAGTGTACTGGGCCCATTACCGCAGTACCGGAGGCACAGCGGAACTCATGGCCGGTCCGTTTGTCAGCGACCCGGCCGAGGTTCCGGCGCTGCCCGTCTACGGCGCGGGCGCAGGCCTCTACCCCGACGTTCTGCACGGCGTCACCGGGTTTACGGATACACAGCCTACGGCGTCCGCTCTGGGCCGCACCGCCGTCGTGCGCCTGACCCGCGGGCTTCCGCTGCTGGATACCACTCCGCTCTACCTGCGCGAATCCGACGCCAAGGTTCCCGGCCCCCGGAAGCGCGCACTGTGACGGGCGCGGTGATCCGGCCGATGAGCTTTGACGACATAGCCGCCGTGGACGAGCTCGAACGTGCGCTGTTCCCGGTGGATGCCTGGCCGCTGCAAATGTTCTACGACGAGCTGAACCAGGCCGATACCCGCTCCTACTACGTTGCCGAGGGCTCCGGCGGACATGTCGTCGGCTATGCCGGGCTGATGTGCGTGCTGCCGATTGCCGATGTGCAGACCATCGCCGTGGCGCCGGAGGCCGAAGGTGCAGGCATCGGGTCGGCACTCCTGGCCACCCTCATTGACGAGGCCAAGCAGCGCGGCGCCGACGACGTACTGCTGGAAGTGCGCGCCGACAACCCCCGCGCGCAGCGGCTCTACCGCTGGTTCGGGTTCGAGCAGATCCACGTCCGGCCGCGCTACTACCGCGACGGAGCCGACGCACTCATTATGCGGCTGCCCCTTTCCGCCTGGAACGGGTCTCCGCGAGCAACAACGAAGGACACTGAATGAACCGCACCGACCCCCTGGTGCTTGGCATCGAATCTTCCTGTGACGAAACCGGCGTCGGCATTGTCCGCGGCGGCAAGCTCCTGACCAACACCGTGTCTTCTTCCATGGAGGAACACGTCCGCTTTGGCGGGGTGATTCCCGAGATTGCCTCCCGTGCGCACCTGGACGCCTTTGTTCCCACCCTCCGGCAGGCACTGGATGAAGCCGGAGTAACGCTTGACGAAGTTGACGCCATTGCCGTGACGTCCGGTCCGGGCCTGGCCGGCGCCCTGATGGTTGGGGTGTGCGCTGCAAAGGCGCTCGCAGTAGCCACCGGCAAGCCGCTGTACGCAATCAACCACCTTGTAGCGCATGTGGGGGTGGGCGTGCTTGACGGCGGCGACCTGCCGGAGAACCTGGGAGCGCTGCTTGTGTCCGGCGGTCACACCGAGATCCTGCGGGTGAAGTCCCTGACCGGTGATGTGCAGCTGCTGGGTTCGACCATTGACGACGCCGCCGGTGAAGCCTACGACAAGGTGGCCCGCATTCTCGGGCTGGGCTACCCGGGAGGTCCTGCCATCGACAAGCTCGCCCGGGAAGGGAACCCGAAGGCGATTCGGTTTCCCCGCGGCCTGACCCAGTCCAAATACATGGGCAGTGCCGATGAACCCGGGCCCCACCGCTACGACTGGTCCTTCTCCGGGCTCAAGACTGCCGTGGCCCGGTGCGTGGAGCAGTACGAGGCCGCAGGCGAAGAACTCCCGGTAGCCGACATTGCTGCGTCTTTCCAGGAAGCAGTGGTGGACGTCATCACAGCCAAGGCCGTTCTGGCCTGCACCGAACACGGCATCACCAACCTGCTGCTCGGCGGGGGAGTGGCTGCCAACTCCCGGCTCCGGGAGCTGACAGCACAGCGCTGTGCGGCCAAAGGCATCTCACTGCGGGTGCCGCCCATATCTCTCTGCACGGACAACGGGGCCATGGTTGCAGCGCTTGGTGCGCAGGTGGTGATGGCCGGTGCCGAGCCTTCCGGCATCGATTTTGCTCCGGATCCGTCCATGCCCGTCACCAGCATCCATCTCTAATACGTCCCGGAGGATCTGTTAGCGGACGCGCCGGCATCCCGGCTCCCGGGGGCTCCGGAGCGGCCGAGGTGTAGCGGTGTCCGGTGGGCGTCACCGTTTCAACGTTGTGCCTCCCGCGGCCGGCCCTCTCAGTGAATACCGGGCCACGATCCTGGTCCGGGAGACTGCCTGCCTGTCCCTGGCCGACCGGCAGTGCGTTGATGAGCTGGTGGCCGGGAATCCGGGTGAGGTGGAGCAGCTCGGGGACCGGCAGCTGATCGCGAAGATCAAAACCCTCTCCTATTCAATGGACCCCCATGCAGTCGTGAAACGGGCAGCGCATGCGGTCTCGGAGCGGTTTGTGTCCTGCAGGCGCAACAGGTCAGCATGCAGTCGCCGGCTCACTCCAGCTTCAGGCTCACTAGAGCCCGCTGCTTACCCTTCGCCGCGCAGCTGGCGGATGCCATCCTGGACGACGGCCCGCAGGTCGCCGCCGTTTTCTGCTGCAACGCGCCGCTGCCGCTGGTATCCGGCTCCGCGCTCGATGATGGCGCGGACGTCGGCGAGCTCTGCAGTGCAGCCCAGTTTCTCCGCTACCGGTGCCAGCCGCGGCAGGACATCCTCGAGGAGATGGTCCGTGACCAGCTTCTCGTTGCCGGCCGCGTCCAGAATGATGATGGCATCCAGGCCGTAGCGGGCAGCGCGCCACTTATTCTCCTGCACATGCCACGGCGGCATGGTGGGGATGGTGCCGCCGTTGTCCAGGATGGTGGAGAACTCCTCCACCAGGCACTGGGTCAAAGCGGCAACGGCTCCGACGTCTTCAATGGTGGCCATGCCGTCGCAGACGCGCATTTCCACGGTGCCCAGGTTGGGAACGGGCCGGATGTCCCAGCGAATTTCGCTGATGGAATCGATCACTCCGGTGGTGAACATGTCCTGGACATAGGCCTCGTACTCCGCCCAGGAACCGAACTGGAACGGCAGCCCCGCCGTCGGCAGCTGCTGGAACATCAGTGCCCGCTGAGAGGCATAGCCGGTGTCCTCACCGGACCAGTACGGGGAGGAGGCGGACAGCGCCTGGAAGTGCGGGAAGTAGTTGACCAGCCCGTCCAGGACCGGCAGCGCCTTTTCCCTGGAGTCCAGGCCCACATGGACGTGCACCCCGTAGATCAGCATCTGCTGGCCCCACCACTGCGTGCGGTCAATCAGCTTGGCATAGCGTTCCTTGTCGGTGATCGGCTGGGACCGCGGAGCGCTGAACGGATGCGAGCCCGAGCAGAACAGCTCTACGCCCATGGGATCGGTGACCTTGCGCAAGGCGTTCAGGGAGCGGGTCAGATCCGCCTTGGCCTCGGCGACGGTGTTGCAGACGCCGGTCACCAGCTCGACAGTGTTCTCGAGCAGCTCCTGCTTGATGTGCGGGTGCTCGTCATCTTCGGTAATGCCCGGGTGGGCGGCGCTGACGCCGCGCAGGACTTCGTCGGCCACGGACACGAGTTCTCCCGTGGTCCGATCGACAAGTGCCAGCTCCCATTCAACGCCGAGTGTTGACTGAGCTGACTGGGCGAAACCGATTTCCAAACTGTCTCCTGCTTAAATGCGTAATGTCCAAAAGGAACCCCGACCCGCATCATCGCGCTTGAGAACCCGGTTCAATCCTAGCTGTGCAGGGGCGGCAAACCGTTCACCTTCATTTCCTCGCCGCCCCGGCCGGCAACCGACATAATGGGAACGTGCCCATCCTGAATAAAGACATGACCCTGTGCATCTCCCTTGCCGCGTGGCCGTCCAATATCGGAACGCGCTTCCACAACTATCTGTATGACCTGCTTGACCTGAACTACGTGTACAAGGCTTTTGCTCCGACCGACCTCGCCCAGGCAATAGCGGGCGTGCGCGGGCTTCCAATCCGCGGCTGCGCCGTGTCCATGCCGTACAAGGAAGACGTCATAGCGCTGGTGGACCGGATGGATGCCTCGGCCCGGGCCATCGACTCGGTCAACACGATAGTGAACGACGACGGCGTCCTCACCGCCTACAACACCGACTACCTCGCAATCGCCCGGCTCCTGGCCGATAACCATGTCCCGGCCACCTGGTCCGTGCTGCTGCAGGGCTCCGGCGGCATGGCGAAGGCCGTTGCCGCAGCCCTGAGTGACGCCGGATTCTCGGATGTCACCATCATTGCCCGCAATGAAGGAACCGGCCGGGCCCTCGCGGACCGATACGACTTCAACTGGCTGGCAGCGGCCCCGGGTGCCCGGGCGGACCTCATCATCAACGTCACGCCGCTGGGCATGACCGGGGAACATGAGGCGGTCCGGTCCTTCGATGATGCGGCCGTGGCCGCAGCGCGCATGGTGTTCGACGTCGTTGCCCTGCCGGCCGAAACACCGCTGGTCACAGCTGCCCGCGCCGCCGGCAAAAGCGTGATCACCGGTGCGGAAGTCATCGCCATTCAGGCGGAGGAGCAGTTTGTGCTGTACACCGGGGTCCGGCCGACCCCGGAACAGGTCCGGGCCGCCAGCGAATTCTCCCGCGCCTGAGCGGGGTTAGGCTGACGGAGCCACCGGTTCCACCACAATGGCAACCCGGTCTTCGCCGAGCCGGGTCAGGACGAGCGTGGCCTTGTTCGGGCCCTTTCCGGAGCCCGTGAGCAGCTGCTTGCGCAGCTCCTCCGGAGTCACCGACATGCCGCGCTTCTTGATGTCCAGGACCCCGATGCCATTGGCCTTCACCCAGGCCTTGAGCGCCTTGACGTTGTACGGGCGGACTTCCAGTACCCGGTAGGCCCGCGCAAACGGCGTTTCCATCAGCTCGGGAGCGCCGATGTAGGCAATGTGTTCATCCAGCAGGTGGCCGCCGAGGGAACGCGCGACGTCGGCCACCAGACCTGCGCGGATGACCGCGCCGTCGGGCTCATACAGGTAGGCGTCCACGGAGCCGACGGCGACGTCCTCGCTGCCGGGGGCGTAGTCCAGGGCGGAGGTCAGCTCGGCGGCGCCGTTGGGGCCGATCACCAGGGCAGCGCGGCGGACGCCGTCGCGACGCAGTGCGTTGAACCACAGGGTTGCCTCGGTGACGTCGCCGTCCACTGACACCCACTGCGCCTCGCAGTTCTCCGGAAGCGCCTCGTGCGGTATTCCGGGACCCATCTTCACGCCCACGGGCAGACCCGCGTCAGCCAGCGACTCAACGAAGGACAGCGGCGGGGAGAAGGCCTCCGGATCAAAGATGCGGGTGGTCCCGGAAGTCGAGGTTGTCCGCCGCGCCGGATCCAGCCACACGCCGTCGAACCCGGTGAGGTCGAAGTCTTCGGCGGTTCCCTGAACCACCTTGGCATTGGGCCAGGGCATCAGATTGATGGTGGCGGCCGCCGCGGTTATTTCGTCGAGTTCGACGGCGGTGACCTGCCGGTCCAGCGTGGCCAGCGCCAGGGAATCAGCTCCGATCCCGCAGCCAAGGTCGGCGATCTTTTCCAGGCCTGCCTCGACGAACCGCCGGGCATGCAGCGCGGCAACATTCAGGCGGGTGGCCTGCTCCAGGCCCGGAGCGGTGAAAACCATGTGATCGGCAAAGGGCCCGAACTTTCCCCGGGCCTTCATGCGCAGCTTCGCCTGCGTCAGGACGGCGGCAACAACTTCGGGGGAGTGTCCGGCTTTGCGCAGGTCGGTGTTGAGCTTGAAGGACTCGGACTCCAGATACGGGCCGAGGGAGTTCAGCAGTTCCCAGCCTTCGGACGTCAGAACATGGGCAAGGGAAGTATCCGGCATGCCTACCAGCCTAGTTCTTCTGCCGCCGGGCACGTTAGCTGTAGGTTGGGCGGCATGACGAAGATCGCCGCCGAGCCGCTGGCAGCACTGCGCGCCCGGACCAGCTACAAATGGCAGACCTATCCTGCGGATGTCCTGCCGCTGTTCGTGGCCGAAATGGATTATCCGCTGGCCGAGCCGGTCCAGCAGGCGATCATCGCCCGGGTGCTGGCATCGGATACGGGCTACATCGCGGGCCCGGAACCGGTGGCGGCTGCATTTTCGGGATATGCCGGCCGGACCTGGGGCTGGGACGTGGCCGCCTCGGATGTGCGGACCACCACCGATGTCAGCGTGGGCATCGTTGAATGCCTGCGGCAGACCGTCCCGGTGGACGGCAGCGTGGTGATCACGCCGCCGGTCTATCCGCCGTTTTTTGAGCTGCCGCCTGAAGCCGACGCCTCGGTGGTGGAAGTGCCCCTGCTGCTCACCGGGACGGGGTGGAAGCTGGACCTGCCCCAACTGGAACGGGCCTTCGCCCGCGGCGCCGATGCCCTGCTGCTGTGCAGTCCGCACAACCCGCTGGGGCTGGTCCATTCGGTTGAGTCCCTGCGGGCAGTCGCGGATCTGTCCGTGAAGTACGGCGTGGCCGTGATCAGTGACGAAATCCATGCCCCGCTGGCCTATGAAGCGGCTGCGTTCACGCCGTACCTTTCCGTCTCCGACAACGCGCGGGAGTACGGCATCTGCGTTACCGCGGCCAGCAAAGCCTGGAATATTGCCGGCACCAAGTGCGCCGTGATGGTGGCCCAGAGCGACCGCACGAGACTGCAGCTGGATTCCATGCCGGCGGAAGTGTCGGCCCGCACCTCCATTCTGGGGCTGCACGGAACAGCCGCCGCCTATAACGACGGCGGACCGTGGCTCGGGGGCGTCCTGGAGTCACTGGCAGCGAACCGCAGCCTGCTGGGGGAGCTGCTCGCAGCCAGGCTGCCCGCTGTTGTTTACCGTCCGCCGCTGGCCGGGTACCTCGCCTGGCTCGACTTCCGCGGACTCGGCTGGGAGGACCCTGCGGCGGTGGCGCTGGAGCGGGCACGGGTGGCGCTGGAGCCGGGGCAGCGGTTCGGCCGGCAGGGCAGCGGCTTTGCCCGGTTGAACTTCGCCTGTTCCCCGGACGTCCTGGCTGAGGCTGTGGACCGGCTGGCAGCTGCCGCCGCCTTGTGATGCTCCGGTCCCTGCACGGTGCAGGAGCTTATGCCGCCGGGGCAAGAACCTGCAGCTGCCGGGGTGCCAGCGACTGCTCGGCCCGGCCGGTCAGAACGGGGAACATCCCCGTCTCCGAACTGCGGCGAAGTCCGGCCAGCGCTTCCGGGGTGACAGCGGCTTCGCCGAGGTCAAGCATCACGTCCAGCCCCGGCAGAGCGGTGTTTGCGCGCCGGGCCAGTACATACAGTGCCCTGCTGTTCTGCTCGGTGACGCGGCCCCGGACGAGCAGACGGACCTGCCCGAGGTCGATGTCGAGCTGGATCACAACGCGCAGCTTGGGCTCCATGGAAGATTTTCCCCTCAGGTGGCGGCCGGTTGACCGGATCCCACGCTAGGAGCCGGGGCCGACCGCCGCAATGGGGCGGGCGAAAATCCGGGCAAAACCTTCCAAAGTGCAGCCTCGTCAGGCGAAGTAGACGCCGATCCGGTTGCCGTCGATCTCTTCGATGCGGATATCAATGTCATAAATGTCGCGGAGTACCTCAGGCTGCATGATCCGCGCCGGAGGCCCCTGGTGGATCAGCCGCCCGTCGCGCATGGCAATGATGTCGTCGGAGTAGCAGGAGGCAAAGTTGATGTCGTGGATGACCAGCACCACGGTCTTGCCGAAGTCGTCCGTGAGCCGGCGCAGCAGCCGCATCATTTCCACCGAGTGCTTCATATCCAGGTTGTTCAGCGGCTCATCCAGCAGCAGGTAATCGGTGCCCTGGGCCAGCACCATCGCGATGAAGGCCCGCTGGCGCTGGCCGCCCGAAAGCTCGTCCACGAAGCGGTCCGCCAGCGCGGTGAGGTCCAGGTAGGCCATGGCCTCGTCGATGTAGGCCTTGTCTTCGATGGTGGGGCGGCCGCCGTTGTGCGGGTACCGGCCAAAGCCCACCAGGTCGCGCACGGTCAGGCGGACCGTCAGCTGGTTGTCCTGCCGCAGGATGGCCATTTTGCGGGCCAGCTCCTTGCCCGGCGTGGCATTAACGTCCAGGCCGTCCACGCTGACCGTGCCGGCGTCCATGCGCAGCAGCCGGGAAATGATCGACAGCAGAGTGGATTTCCCCGCCCCGTTCGGCCCGATGATCGAGGTGATGCCGCCCTCTTTGATGTCGGCGCTGACGCCGTCGACGACGAGTTGATGGCCATAGGACTTGGAGACGCCGGTTACGGAGATCATTTGACGTTGCCTCTCAGCAGCAGGATAAGGAAGACGATGCCGCCGACAAATTCAATGACGATGCTCAGGGCGGTGTCGAACGCGAAGATCCGTTCCAGGACCAGCTGGCCGCCCACCAGGGCAATGATTCCGAGCAGGACGGCGATGGGCAGCACCGCGGTGTGCCGGAAATGCGAGCACAGCTGGTAGGCCAGCGAAGCCACCAGCAGGCCAAAGAACGTCACGGGCCCCACAAGGGCGGTGGATACGGCAACCAGGACGGAGCAGATGATCAGCGTGGCCGTCACGGCTTTCCTGTGGTCCACGCCCAGGTTGACGGCGGTGTCCCGGCCCAGGGCCAGGACGTCGAAGGAGCTGCGCATCCGCCAGGCCAGGATGCTGACGGCGGCAACGGCGACGGCGGAGTAACCCAGCAGGGCGCCGTCAACGTTGTTGAAGGAAGCAAAAAAGAGGTCCTGCAGGATGATGAACTCGCTGGGATCGATCAGGCGCTGAAGCAGGGAGGAGAATCCCCGGAACATGGTGCCGAAGATGATCCCCACGAGCAGCATCAGGTGCAGGGATTTGCCGCCGCCGGTAAACAGCCACCGGTACAGCAGGAACGAGAAGCCCACCATCAGCACGAGTTCGATGACGAACAGTGCCGGTCCGGACATGGTGAGAACGGCCTGCCCTCCGATCACGAAGACCAGTACGGTCTGCAGGAGCACGTACAGGGCGTCAAAACCCATGATCGAAGGGGTGAGGATGCGGTTGCAGGTCACGGTCTGGAACAGCACCGTGGAGACTCCGACGGCGTAGGCCACCAGGATCATTGACGCCACCTTGATGGCGCGGCGGGGCAGGATGTACTCGATGTTCCCGCGCAGATCGATGGTCATGAAGACGGCCACGAGGGCGGCAGCCGCAATTCCCAGCGTGATGATCCAGAACTTGGGCGGAACCGAACGGATCGGACGCCGGCGGTGCGAGACGAGCGCCGTCGGAAGCGGGCTGGCCGGTGCTTCGAGGCCGGGTTCGGCGGCGTTGAAATGGCTGGAGCCGGAAGGGGCCGGGCCGGAAGGGATGGGGCCGGGCTTAGCCACGGGAGGCACGCTTTCGCAGGAGCAGGTAGAGGAAGAGGACGCTGCCGATGGCGGAGACAATCACGCCCACCGGAATCTCGTACGGATAGCGGATGGTGCGGCCGATGATGTCGCAGGCCAGGACAAAGCCGGCGCCGAACACGGCCACCCAGGGCACAGCCCTGCGGACGTTGTCTCCGATCATCAGGGACACCAGGTTCGGCACGATCAGTCCAAGGAACGGAATGGATCCCACGCTGACCACGACGACGGCGCTGATCAGGGACACGATGACCAGCCCCAGGGTCATCACGCGGTTGTAGTTCAGGCCCAGGTTGGTGGTGAAGTCTGATCCCATGCCGGCCACCGTGAAGCGGTCTGCGGCGAGGTAGCCGATGACGGTGAGGATGCCGACAATCCACAGGAGCTCATAGCGGCCCCGCAGGACACCGGAGAAATCTCCGACCATCCAGCTGTTCAGGGTCTGCAGGAGATCGGTGCGGTACGCAAAGAAGGTGGTGACGGCGGAGATGACGCCGCCGAGCATGATGCCCACCAGGGGGACAATGAGCGTGTTGCGCAGCGGCAGGCGGCGCAGGATCAGCAGGAACAGTGCTGTTCCGGCGGCTGCGAAGACCGTGGCCGTGGACATCTTCATCATCATGGAGGCACCCGGAAGCAGGACGGTGACCACCAGGATGCCCAGCGAGGCGGATTCCACGGTGCCGATGGTGCCCGGTTCCACGAATTTGTTGCGCGCCATCAGCTGCATGATCAGGCCGGCAACGCTGACGGCCATGCCGGCCAGGATGATGCTCAGGGTGCGGGGAAGGCGGCTGACCCAGAAGACCTGCCAGGCCCCGGGATCTCCGGCCAGCAGCAGGGGCAGCGAAACATCGCTGACCCCGATGAACATGCTCGCCACGGCCAGTGCCAGGACCGCTGCTGCGCCCAGGACCAGGCTGACCGCGGTACGCGGAAACCGCCGTCGTCGGGCAGCGACGGCAGCGGCCCGGGGAGACGGCGGTGCATCGGGGGCGGAAGCGGTGCCCGGTACACGGGCGGCGGTGGCGCTCATAGGAGAAATCCGGTCTTGCCTTGGGTTCCGGCGGTGATGCCGGAACCCAAGGCGTCGAGGGGTTGTTAGGAAATGCCGTTCTGGACTTCGGTCACCATGCTGTCCACGTTGCTCAGGCCGTAGCCCACGAGGTACCAGCTGGAAGCGTCCAGGGCGGTGATGCGGTCATTTTTGGCGGCGTTGGTGCCGTTGACCAGCTCGTTGTCCATGACGGCCAGTGCTGCCTCGCCGCTCTCGCCAACCGCGGTGTCGCGGTCGATCACGAACAGGTTGTCGGGGTTTTTGTCCGCGATGTACTCGGCGGTGATGGATTCGCCGTGCTTGCCGTCGGCTTTGATCTCCGCAACCGGGGAGACGCCGAGGACGTCGTGGATGATGCCGAAGCGGGAGCCGGCGCCGTAGGCGGTCATTTCTCCGCCGCTCGTCATGACAATCAGCCCGGTGCCGGCATCCGCGGCAGCGGTCTTGGTCTCTTCGATGCGCTTGTCGATGGCGGCGAGCTTCTCGTCGGCTGCGTCTTCCTTGTCGAAGATGCGGCCCAGGGTGCCGGTCACTTCCTTGAAGGACGCCATGGAATCCGTCTGGTCGACACTGAGGTCGATGGTGGGGGCGATCTTGCTCAGTTCCTCGTAGGAGGCGGCTACGCGGCCGGAGATGATGATCAGGTCGGGGGCGCCCTCGCTGATGGCTTCGAAGTCCGGTTCCTTCATGGAGCCGATCTTGGCGTAGTCGTCGCCGGCGTACTTGGAGAGGCTTTCGGGGAAATTGGCAGCCGGAACGCCGTCGACGTCAATGTCGAGGGCGTCCATGGTGTCGAGGGCGCCAAGGTCGAAGGTGTACACGGTTTCCGGGTTAACCGGGACCTCGGTGCTGCCCTGGGCATGCTCCACCGTGATGTTGGTCTGTTCGGGGGCTGAATCCGCAGTGGCGGCAGTCTCCGCTCCGCAGGCGCTCAGCGCGAGGAGGGATGCCAGGGCGGTGCCGGCGACAAGGCGGGACTTCACGATACTTTTCACTTGGGGAGCTCCAGTTGCTTGGGTCCGGTCCGGCGGGATACTCCTGAAGCGGACGCAGAAAAACCAATAGGTCACAGAAATGTTTGCTAATAGAACGCACCTGAAAACTATCGGTTAGGTAAGGCTAAGGCAAGTTGGAGGACCGGATGACGCGAGATGAAGCTCCGGGCGGAGGCCCCCGGCACGCCAGTATTGGCACTCGCCTTGACCGAGTGCTAACCGTTGCATAAAGTCGGAGCTAGCACTCTCCCAGTGAGGGTGCTAATTCCTGAGGGAAGCGCCAACCGGCACCGCGACGACGGCCAGCGCCCACCGACGGTCCACATCCGTTAGTAACTACGCAAAGGAGAGCCCGAGTGTCGGTCTCGATTAAGCCCCTTGAGGATCGTATTGTTGTCCGCCCCCTCGAAGCCGAGCAGACCACTGCTTCCGGCCTCGTTATCCCGGACACCGCCAAGGAAAAGCCCCAGGAGGGTGAAGTTGTCGCAGTAGGCCCCGGCCGCGTTGATGACAACGGCAACCGCGTTCCCGTTGACGTTTCCGAGGGTGACGTTGTCATCTACTCGAAGTACGGCGGAACCGAAGTCAAGCACGGCGGCCAGGAATACCTGGTGCTGTCCGCCCGCGACGTACTGGCCATCGTCGTTAAGTAGTTGAAAAAGGAAAACCCCGGCCAATCTGGCCGGGGTTTTCTGATGCAGGTGCAGATGTAGCTGTCGGAAAGGACACACACATGGCAAAGCAATTGGAGTTCAACGACTCCGCCCGCCGCTCGCTGGAAGCCGGCGTCGACAAGCTGGCCAACACCGTTAAGGTGACCCTCGGCCCGCGCGGCCGCAACGTAGTGCTCGCCAAGACCTGGGGCGCTCCCACCATCACCAACGACGGCGTCACCATCGCCCGCGAGGTGGAGCTGGATGACCCGTACGAGAACCTTGGCGCACAGCTGGCCAAGGAAGTAGCCACAAAGACCAACGATGTTGCCGGTGACGGCACCACCACCGCAACAGTCCTCGCGCAGGCACTGGTCAAGGAAGGCCTGCGCAACGTTGCTGCCGGCGCAGCTCCGGGCCAGCTCAAGCGCGGCATGGAGATCGCAGTGGAGGCAGTGGCCGCACGGCTGCTGGAAAACGCCAAGGAAGTTGAAGGCAACCAGGTTGCGCACGTCGCTGCCATCTCCGCCCAGAGCATGGAGATCGGCGAACTGCTGGCCAAGGCCTTTGACACCGTCGGCAAGGACGGCGTCATCACCATCGAGGAATCCTCCTCGACGCAGACCGAGCTGGTCATCACCGAAGGCATGCAGTTCGACAAGGGCTACCTGTCCCCGTACTTTGTGACTGATCCGGAGCGCCAAGAAGCCGTCCTCGAAGACGCGCTCATCCTGATCAACTCCGGCAAGATTTCCTCGGTTGCCGAGTTCCTGCCGCTGCTGGAAAAGGCTCTGCAGGCCTCCAAGCCGCTGTTCATCATCGCCGAGGACATTGAGGGCGAAGCCCTGTCCACGCTGGTGGTCAACAAGATCCGCGGCACCCTGAACGTCGTAGCCGTCAAGGCTCCGGGCTTCGGCGACCGCCGCAAGGCCATGATGCAGGACATCGCCACCCTCACGGGTGCGCAGGTTGTCTCGCCTGACCTGGGCCTGAAGCTGGACCAGGTTGGACTGGAGGTGCTGGGTTCCGCCCGCCGCATCACCGTGACGAAGGACAGCACCACCATTGTTGACGGGTCGGGCTCCGAAGCCGACGTCGCGGACCGTGTTGCCCAGATCCGCGCGGAGATTGAGCGCACGGATTCCGACTGGGACCGCGAGAAGCTGCAGGAACGCCTGGCCAAGCTTTCCGGCGGCATTGGCGTCATCAAGGTTGGCGCAGCCACCGAGGTGGAGCTGAAGGAAAAGAAGCACCGCATCGAAGACGCCGTGTCCTCGACGCGTGCAGCCCTGGAAGAGGGCATTGTGGCCGGCGGCGGTTCCGCACTGGTCCACGCTGCCAAGGCCCTGGACACGGACCCGGAGGTTGCCAAGCTCGAAGGCGACGCCGCCACCGCCGTGGGCCTGGTCCGCCGCGCCCTGGCGCAGCCGCTTCGCTGGATCGCCGAGAACGCCGGCGCCGAAGGCATGGTTGTTGTCGCCAAGGTCACCGACCTCGAGGTCAACAACGGCTTCAACGCCGTAACCGGCGAGTACGAAAACCTGATCGAAGCGGGCATCATCGATCCCGTCAAGGTCACGCGCTCAGCACTGCGCAACGCTGCGTCCATCGCCGCGCTGGTCCTCACCACAGAAGCTCTTGTGGTCGAGAAGCCGGCCGACGACGACGAAGATCACGGTCACCAGCACTAGGCACCGTAAAAGCCCCGGTACAGCAGCGGATTTCCGCGGCCGTACCGGGGCTTTTGTCTGTTCCGGCCCGGACGCAGAGCCGGATGACGCCCAAAACGGTCAGGGAACGCGGTGGTCCGGACGGTAAACTTCACCGGTTGTTTCGGATCAGAGGAAGTTTTTTATCGTGAGTCTAGACGCGGCACCGGCCGCACAGGACCGGCGCTACCGGCCCGAAGTGCAGGGCCTGCGCGCGCTGGCCGTGGTGCTCGTGGTGGTTTACCACGTGTGGCTGGGCCGGGTGTCCGGGGGAGTGGACATTTTCCTCCTGATCTCGGCGTTCCTCCTCACCGGCTCTTTTGTCCGCACGGTCGAGTCCGGCCGGCCGCTGGAATTGGGCCGCTACTGGCTGCGCCGGTTCAAGGGACTGCTGCCCGCGGCCGCCGTCGTGCTGGCCGCAGTGCTCGCCGCCTCCGCCTGGCTCCTGCCCAAGAGCGAATGGAACGCGGTCTTCACGCAGGCCTGGTCGTCGCTCTTTTACGTCCAGAACTGGACCCTGGCCAACAGCTCCGTGGACTACTACGCCCGGGACAACAGCTCGGCCAGCGCCCTCCAGCACTTCTGGTCCCTTTCCGTCCAGGGACAGGTTTTCCTCCTGTGGCCGCTGATCTTCGCCGGAGCGGCAGTCGCCGCCCGCCGGCTGGGGCTGCGCTACCGGCACGTCCTGACGGGCGTCTTCGGAGCTGTCTTTGCCTGCTCGCTGGCTTTTTCCATCTGGCAGACGGCCGCCAACCAGGGCTACGCCTACTTCGACACCCGGACCAGGCTCTGGGAATTCGCGCTGGGCTCACTGCTTGCCCTGGTTCTGCCGTACCTGCGCTTCGGCCGGGTGCCGCGCATCGTCATGGGCTGGGCCGGTGTGGCAGCGATGCTCAGCTGCGGCCTGGTGCTGCAGGTCCAGCAGCAGTTCCCCGGGTACATGGCGCTGTGGCCCACCCTGGCTGCAGCCCTGATCATCATCGCCGGCGACACCGGCAGCGCCGCCGGAGCCGACCGCTTCCTGTCCGCCAAACCGCTGGTCGCCATGGGGAACACCTCCTACGCGCTGTACCTCTGGCACTGGCCGGTCCTCGTGTTCTGGCTGGTGGCCGCCGATAAGGAAAACGCCGGGCTGCTGGACGGGGCTGCGGTCATTGCCGCGTCATGTGCCCTGGCGGTGCTGACCACCCGGCTGGTGGAAACACCTTTGGCCGCCTGGGCCCGGCCCCACAACCGGCTCTGGCGCACCGCCGTCGTCGTTGCCGCCAGCCTGGCGCTGGTGGCGGCGCCGCTGACCGGCTGGCAGGCCTCGGTCCGCAGCCAGGAACAGGCAGCCAACCGGCAGTCGGTTGTGGACAACCCCGGTGCCCTGGCGCTGGACCCGGGCTTCGAATTCGCCGGCTCCCGGGAGGCCGCGGTCAAGCCTTCCTCCACGGGGATGGGTGCTGAATGGGCACGCACCGACGGAGCCTGCGAAGAAACGTACATGCCCGCGGATCCGCTGCTGGACGGCTGCCTTCGCGTCGGAACGGGGGAGGGGGCGGCCCGGACCGTCGTCGTGCTGGGGGACTCGCACGCCCAGCAGTGGCTTTCCGCCCTCGGCCCCGTGGCCAGGGCCAACAACTGGCACCTGATCGCACTGCTGAAGCCGGGCTGCCGCTACGGCGCCGAGTCCGAAAGCCGCACCCCCGAGTGCAATGCCTTCAACGCCGCGTCCCGGAACTACGTGCTGGAAACCGCGCCTGACGCCGTCTTCACCGTCGCCTCGGTGACGGCGCCCAGTTCCCAGGACGAGGTCCTCGCCGACGGATACGAAGCGGGCATCGCCGGTTTCGCTGCTGCCGGAACCCATGTGCTGGCCATGCGCGACAATCCCCGTTTCGACTTCGACATGGTGAAGTGCCTGGCTGCCAATGACCTCTCCACGCAGGCGTGCACCCTGCCGCGCAGCCAGCTGCTGGCCCCCGTGTCACCGCTGACGGAACTGGACGGCCTGCCCGGAGTCCATGCCGTCGACATGACGGACCAGCTCTGCACTGCGGATGAGTGCCCCGGGATTATCGGCAACATGTTTGTCTACATGGACTATGACCACTTGGGGCGGACGTACCTGGAGACCACCGCGCCCGAACTTGCCCGGCGGATCCTGCTGTCCCTGGGCTGGGAGGGAACCGCTGTGACCGATACCACGCGCCAGCTTTTGGAATAGGGACGCGGTGGCTTTCGTTTTAGGATGTAAGGAAGCCAACCGGTCCTTTCCCGGTTCTCCTCCATCCCTCCGGTCCCCCGCGAAAGAGGCGTAGTTTTGAGCCAGCAGTCCCCAGAGCATGATCCGTTCGGCTTCATCGGCCTGACCTACGACGACGTCCTGCTGCTGCCCGGCCCGACGGATGTCATCCCGTCCGAGGCAGATACGTCTTCCCGCCTGTCCAAGCGGATCACCGTGCACACCCCGCTGCTTTCCGCGGCCATGGACACGGTCACCGAATCCCGCATGGCCATCGCTATGGCCCGCCAGGGCGGTCTTGGCGTCATTCACCGCAACCTGTCCATCCCTGACCAGGCCGAGCACGTGGACCGCGTCAAGCGCAGCGAATCCGGCATGATCACCAACCCGGTGACTATCTCCCCGGACGCCACCCTCCAGGAACTGGACGACCTCTGCGCCCACTTCCGTGTCTCCGGCCTGCCTGTCGTTGACGCGGACAACAAGCTGCTGGGCATCGTCACCAACCGCGACACGCGCTTCATCCCGCGTGCGGACTACCCCCGCCGGCTGGTCAACGAGGTGATGACCCGCATGCCGCTGATCACCGGCCGCGTGGGCATCAGCGCCGAGGAAACCATGGAGCTCCTGGGCAAGCACCGCATTGAAAAGCTTCCCCTGGTTGACGCTGACGGCCGCCTGCAGGGCCTGATTACGGTCAAGGATTTCGACAAGGCCGAGCAGTACCCGCTGGCCACCAAGGACGATGAGGGCCGGCTGCGCGTCGGTGCGGCCATCGGCTTCTTCGGCGACGGCTACGAGCGCGCCATGACCCTTGTCGAAGCCGGCGTGGACATTCTGGTTGTCGACACCGCCAACGGCCACAGCGCCGGAGTGCTGGACATGATCTCGCGCCTGAAGAAGGACCCCGCCGTCGCGCACGTGGACATCATCGGCGGCCAGGCGGCAACCCGTGAGGGAGCGCAGGCACTGATCGACGCCGGTGCCGACGCCATCAAGGTGGGCGTGGGCCCCGGCTCCATCTGCACCACCCGCGTAGTGGCTGGTGTGGGCGTTCCGCAGGTTACCGCTATTTACGAGGCCTCCAAGGCTGCGATTCCGGCCGGCGTGCCGCTGATCGCGGACGGCGGACTGCAGTACTCCGGCGATATCGGCAAGGCCATCGTGGCCGGCGCCGACACCGTGATGCTCGGCAGCCTCCTGGCCGGTTCCGCCGAAAGCCCCGGGGACCTGGTCTTCGTCAACGGCAAGCAGTTCAAGTCCTACCGGGGCATGGGCTCCCTGGGCGCCATGCAGAGCCGCGGCAAGAACACGTCCTACTCCAAGGACCGCTACTTCCAGGCCGACGTTCCCTCGGACGAGAAACTGATCCCCGAGGGCATCGAAGGCCAGGTGCCGTACCGCGGCCCGCTGTCCGCCGTCGCGCACCAGCTGGTGGGCGGCCTGCGGCAGACCATGTTCTACACCGGAGCCCGCACCATCCCCGAGCTGAAAGCCAAGGGAAAGTTTGTCCGGATTACTCCGGCCGGGCTGAAGGAATCCCACCCGCACGACATCATGATGACGGCGGAAGCACCGAACTACGGCACCCGCCGCTAAGGTTCCGGCACCGGACCCGCAAGACCGCGCTGCGCAGCGGCCGCCGCCCGAAGGGGAGGCGGCCGCTGCCGCTTTAAGCACCGGGGCGTGGCTGGGATAACCTAGGGGTGTGAGTAACGAGATTGAAATTGGCCGTGGCAAGCGTGGGCGCCGAGCCTACTCCCTCGATGATGTGGCGATTGTGCCGTCCCGGCGTACCCGGGACCCGCAGGACGTTTCAATCAACTGGCAGATAGATGCCTACCAGTTCGAAATGCCGGTGATGGGCGCACCGATGGACTCGGTCATGTCTCCCGCCACCGCCATCGCGATGGGCCGGCTGGGCGGCCTGGGCGTGCTGAACCTGGAGGGGCTCTGGACCCGCTACGAGGATCCGCAGCCGCTGCTGGACGAAATTGCCGTCCTGAGCGAAGACAACTTCAATCCTGCGGCCACCCGCCGGCTGCAGGAAATCTACGAGGCCCCGATTCAGGCCGAGCTGATCACCTCCCGCCTGGCCGAGGTCCGCGAAGCCGGTGTGACCGTGGCCGGTTCCCTCACCCCGCAGCGCACCCAGGAGTTCTACAAGACCGTTCTGGCCGCCGGCGTGGACATCTTCGTCATCCGCGGCACCACTGTTTCGGCCGAGCACGTCTCCAAGACGGTCGAGCCGCTGAACCTGAAGCAGTTCATCTATGAACTGGACGTGCCCGTGATTGTCGGCGGAGCAGCCGGCTACACCCCGGCGCTGCACCTGATGCGCACCGGCGCCGCCGGCGTGCTGGTTGGTTTCGGCGGCGGAGCGACCACCACCACCCGCCGCGCACTGGGCATCCACGCGCCGATGGCCACCGCCATCGCCGACATTGCCGAAGCGCGCCGGGACTACATGGATGAATCGGGCGGCCGCTACGTGCACGTCATTGCCGACGGCGGCATGGGCACCAGCGGGGACATCGTCAAGGCCATTGCCATGGGAGCCGACGCCGTGATGCTCGGCTCCGCGCTGGCCCGCGCCGAGGAAGCCCCGGGCCAGGGCTGGCACTGGGGCCAGGAAGCCCACCACAGCGAACTGCCGCGCGGGGACAGGGTTCGGCTGGACACCGTGGGTCCGCTGCAGGAGGTCCTCTGGGGCCCCTCGCACCACACCAACGGGACCTCCAACCTCATGGGTGCCCTGCGCCGCGCCATGGCCACCACGGGTTATTCGGATGTGAAGGCATTCCAGCGCATTGAGGTCCTGGTATCGCCCTACCTATCCTCCATGTAGTTACTTAGAGTTACAGGGAGCGGCTGCAGGAAATGCAGCACCGGCAGGATCCAGAGAGGAATGTCGACGATGAGCAAAGACGCACTCAGTCCCCAGTACCGTGAAGAAGCCCTGGCCGCCCTGCGGGCCACGGCCGAACCCGGCGAAGAACTGGACATCCTGATCGTTGGCGGCGGGGTAGTGGGTGCCGGTGCTGCTCTGGATGCCGTGACCCGCGGGTTGAAAGTGGGCATGGTGGAGGCCCGCGACTGGGCCTCCGGCACGTCCTCCCGTTCCTCCAAGCTGATCCACGGCGGCCTGCGCTACTTGGAAATGCTGGACTTCGCACTGGTTGCCGAAGCCCTCAAGGAACGCGGCCTGCTGATCCAGCGGATTGCCCCGCACCTGGTGAAGCCGGTTCCGTTCCTGTACCCGCTGACGCACCGCTTCTACGAGCGCCCCTACGTGGGCGCCGGGATCCTGCTCTACGACACCATGGGCCTGACCTCAGGAAACTCCCGCGGCGTGCCCATGCACAAGCACCTCAGCCGGAAGGCGACGCTGCGGGCAGCCCCCAGCCTCAAGGATGACGCCATGATCGGCTCCATCCGCTACTACGACGCGCAGGTGGACGACGCCCGGTATGTGGCCACCATGGCCCGCACCGCCGCGCATTACGGTGCCGCCGTTGCCAACCGCGTTGCGGTGGTGGACTTCCTCCGCGAAGGCGAACGCGTGGTTGGCGCCCGGGTCAAGGATTCCGAATCCGGCCGGGAATTCGATGTCTTTGCCCGCCAGGTGGTCAACGCCACCGGGGTCTGGACCGATGAGACCCAGGCTATGGTCACCGACCGCGGCCAGTTGAAGGTCCGTGCCTCCAAGGGCGTGCACCTGGTGGTGCCCCGGGACCGGATCCAGTCCACCGTGGGCATGATCCTGCGCACCGAAAAGTCGGTTCTCTTCGTCATTCCCTGGGGCCGGCACTGGATCGTCGGCACCACCGACACGGACTGGAACCTGGACAAGGCACATCCGGCCGCCACGTCGGCGGACATCGACTACATCCTGGACCACGTGAACAAGGTGCTCAAGACCCCGCTGACCCGCGAGGATGTCGAAGGCGTGTACGCCGGGCTGCGTCCGCTGCTGGCCGGGGAAAACGACTCCACGGCCAAGCTGTCCCGCGAACATGTGGTGGCCCACCCGGTGCCGGGACTGGTAGTGGTTGCCGGCGGCAAATGGACCACCTACCGCGTGATGGCGAAGGACGCCGTGGACGAGGCTGCCCGGGCCCTGGACGAGAAGGTGCCGGAAAGCTGCACCTCCACCATCCCGCTGCTGGGCGCGGTGGGTTACAAGGCGGACTGGAACCGCAGGCACCGCACCGCCGAGGAGTACGGCGTGCACGTTGCCCGGGTGGAGCACCTGCTGAACCGCTACGGTTCACTGGCCACCGAAGTGCTGGAGCTGATCCGCCGGGATCCGGAGCTGGGGGAGGCCCTGCCCGGAGCGGACGACTATCTGAAGGCGGAAGTGGTTTACGCAACCACCGCGGAAGGCGCCCGCCACGTGGAGGACGTGCTGGCCCGGCGCACCCGCATCTCCATCGAATCCTGGGACCGCGGCGTATCCGCCGCACCCGTGGCTGCCGAGCTGATGGCACCGATCCTGAACTGGGACCTGGACCGGGTGGAAAAGGAAGTAGCCCATTATCTGGCGCGTGTGGAGGCCGAACGGCTCAGCCAGGAGCAGCCGGACGACGTATCGGCGGACGCCGCACGGCTGAAGGCGCACGACATTGCGCCCCTCGCCTGAGGTGGCACCTGAACTCTCCCTGAACGAGAAGGGCGCCGTGCTGACAGAGCCCGGCATGGTCATTCTCGAGATGGAAGCCGCCGACCGCAGCGACGCCGCCGCGCAGCTCGCGGAGCGGATGTACCGGCACGGGCGGATCAGCAACCTCGAAGCGTTCCTGGAACAGGTCAACGCCCGGGAACACCAGATGGCCACCGGCCTGCCCGGTGGAATCGGGATGCCCCATGCCCGCAGCGAGTACGTTGCGCAAACCTCGATCGCGGTGGGCATTACGCGCTACGGATACAGCATCGACTTCGGAGCATCCGACGGACCGGCGACAGTGATCCTGCTCATTGCCACCCCGGCCGGAGCCTTCTCGGAACACCTGGAGGTCCTGGCCACCCTGGCCCGTTCGCTGTTCCGGCCGGCCTTCCGGGAGTCGCTCCGCCGCGCCAACGACGCAGAAGTGATTGCCGAACTGATCAATTCCTCGCTGGTCTTCTTTGACCACTGACTCCGCCCCCGCCATCGTCCGGGCAGGCAGGCATTGGGTTTTCTACACGGGTACGAAGTACGGTTAAGGCGTGCTGAAAACTGCCCTGCAACTCCGCTGGATCGCCGCGCTGCTCCTTGCCCTTGCGATCTCCACGGTCTTTGTTCTCCTGAGCCAGTGGCAGTTTTCCACTGCGGAAAGTGAACTTCCGCCGTCGACCGACCGCACCGAAACGGTGCGGCCGCTGACCGAGATTTTCACCCCCGGGGTGGAACTCTACGGAACAACCGCCGACCAGATGGTGTCGATGACCGGATCCTTCCGCACCGACGACACCGTGCTGATCGACAACCGGCTGTACGACGGCGACAAGGGCTACTGGGTGGTCACCGCCTTTACCGTTGACGGAGCCCCCAACGACGCCGTGATCCCCGTGGTCCGCGGGTGGGTGGCCGAGCCCGGCGATGCCGTTCCCGCGCCCGAGGGCGAAGCCTCCGTCACGGGCCGCCTGCTGCCCCCGGAAGCGCCGATCCCGGAACCCATAGAGGACGGCATCCTGCCCAGCCTGGCCAGTGCGGAGCTGATCAATGTCTGGGACACCCCCGGCTATTCCGCCTTCGTGACCGCCAATGAGATCACCGTGAACGGCGAAGCCGCCGACGCCGGGAACATGCAGGTGGTTGACGTGCAGGCCCAGCCGCAGGAAACATCCGTGAACTGGATGAATATCTTCTACGCCATCGAATGGGTTGTCTTCGCCGGGTTCTCCGTGTTCCTGTGGTGGCGACTGGTCGCCGATGCCCACCGCCGTTCCCTTGAGGACTACGACGACGAGTACTACGACGACGATGACGACGACGATGACGACGACGATGACGACGACGGCGGCCTGTCCGGCCGTCCGGTCCCGAACAGTGAGGTCCAGCAGTGAATGACCCGGCAGTGAACGATCCGGCAGTGAACGACCCGGCAGTGAACGATTCAGCAGTGAGCGATTCAGCAGTGAACGGTTCAGCAGCGAACGGCCCGGCACCCGCGGCAACGAAGAAGCCCCGCCGGAAGAAGCGCCGGTTTGGCGGCACCCACGCCCAGATCCGCTCGGCCCTGACGTTCTACAAGGTGTCCTCCTATGTCACCGGTGTGTTCCTGCTGCTGCTGTGCATCGAGATGATCCTGAAGTACGGCATGAAGATCGAAGAGATCACCGTTGGCCCGCTGAACCTGTTCACCGGAGTCCTCATCGCCCACGGCTGGCTGTACGTGGTGTACCTGCTGGCTGACTTCCGGCTGTGGCAGCTGATGCGCTGGCCCTTCTCCAAGTTCATCCTGATTGCCCTGGGCGGCGTTGTTCCCTTCCTCTCATTTATCGTGGAAAGCCGCACCCACAAGCAGGTCCTGGCGGAACTGGCTGCCCATCCGGAAGCTGCAAAGCGCTACTAAGGGATCGCCTGCGGCAGCTCATGCAGCGAACCGATGTGCGGCGCGGTTGTTCCGGCGACTATCCTTGAACCGTGACTAATTCCGCGACCCCTCCCATTGAAGAGCGCCCTGTCCTCGTTGTGGACTTCGGCGCCCAATACGCCCAGCTCATTGCCCGCCGGGTGCGCGATGCAGATGTTTATTCCGAAGTGGTTCCCCACACCTGGACCACCGAACAGATCATGGCCAAGAACCCGGCAGCCATCATTCTTTCCGGCGGCCCCTCCAGCGTTTACGCGGAAGGTGCTCCCGCCGTCAGCGAAGGCCTGTTTGAAGCCGGCGTGCCGGTCCTGGGCATTTGCTACGGCTTCCAGGCGATGGCCAGCGCCCTCGGCGGCAAGGTCGCCGAGACCGGCCTGCGCGAGTACGGCTCCACCGACGCCACCGTGGTGGGCGGCGCCCGCTCCATCCTCGAAGGCACGCCCGAGCACCAGAACACCTGGATGAGCCACGGCGACAGCGTCCAGGAAGCCCCTCCCGGGTTCGATGTCCTGGCCACCACCGCCGGCGCTCCGGTTGCCGCCATTGCCAACGAAGAGAAGCGCCTCTACGGCGTTCAGTGGCACCCCGAGGTCAAGCATTCCGCCCACGGCCAGGCCGTGCTGGAAAACTTCCTCTTCAAGGGCGCGCGGCTGGACCGCAGCTGGACCACCGGAAACATCGTGGAAGAACAGGTTGAGCGCATCCGCGAGCAGGTGGGCAACTCCCGCGTCATCTGCGGGCTGTCCGGCGGCGTCGATTCCGCCGTCGCAGCCGCCCTGGTGCAGCGCGCCGTCGGCGACCAGCTGACCTGCGTCTTCGTGGACCACGGACTGCTGCGTGAAGGCGAAGCAGAGCAGGTGGAGCGCGACTTCGTGGCCTCCACCGGCGTCAACCTCTACGTCGCCAACGAGCAGAAGCGCTTCCTCGATGCCCTTGCCGGCGTCACCGATCCCGAAACGAAGCGCAAGATCATTGGCCGTGAGTTCATCCGCGCCTTTGAAGAAGCCGAGCGCGCCATTATGGCCGAAGCGGCTGCCGCCGGTGAACCCATCCGTTTCCTGGTCCAGGGCACCCTGTACCCGGACGTCGTCGAGTCCGGCGGCGGAGAAGGCGCAGCCAACATCAAGAGCCACCACAACGTGGGCGGGCTTCCCGAGGACCTGAAGTTTGAGCTCGTTGAGCCGCTGCGGGCCCTGTTCAAGGACGAAGTCCGTGCCGTGGGTGCCGAGCTTGGCCTGCCGGCGGAAATCGTCGGACGCCAGCCGTTCCCCGGCCCCGGCCTGGGCATCCGCATCATCGGGGAAGTCAACCAGGAACGCCTGGACCTGCTGCGCCGCGCCGACGCCATTGCCCGCGCCGAGCTCACCGCAGCCGGCCTGGACAACGACGTCTGGCAGATGCCGGTGGTTCTGCTGGCCGACGTCCGCAGTGTCGGCGTCCAGGGTGACGGGCGGACCTACGGGCACCCGATTGTGCTGCGCCCGGTCTCCAGCGAGGACGCAATGACCGCTGACTGGTCGCGCCTGCCGTATGACCTGCTGGCACGCATCTCCAACCGCATCACCAACGAAGTTGATGGAATCAACCGAGTGGTCCTGGACGTCACGTCCAAGCCGCCGGGAACCATCGAGTGGGAGTAGATTAATCGCGGGGGACAGCCTAACAGGCTGTCCCCCGCGTTGCTATGCCGGGCAAACCGGGCAAGAAGCGATAGTTTGGAAGGTATGCCAATTTGGTCAAGAACGCCGCGCGGAAGTGCAGAAAAGAGGGCACCAGTGTCTGAGCAGAATCCCGGGGACAACGCCTCGGACTTCCTGCTGCCCTGGCTGGGACAACTGGGACAGCATGCCGGATCGGACACGCTGCTGCATTTCACCCCTTCAGCCTCCAACAGCATCGACCTCACCCACGCGCATCCTTCCGGCCTCGCGCAGCTGCTCGCAGGACGCCGGACCCGGCTGTCCACGCTGCTGCGTGACTCGGAGCAGTACGGCGCAGCTATGAAGGCCGGGCGCCTCCTGCGCGCCAAGATCTACGAACTGGGCACCGACCGCGGGATCGACGTCGGCTACCTCGCCGCCGGGACCGCTTCCTGGCGCTACGCCGACGACGACGCCGTGCGCCCGGAATCGCTCACCGCTCCGGTCCTGCTGACCCCGGTGTCGCTGACCGTGCATCCCTCACAGGACGACTACGAGCTTCAGCTGACCGACAAGGCCGCCCTGAACCCCGCCTTCGTCCGGCACCTGCAGCACGAACAGGGCCTGGATATCGATGTGGAGTCCCTCGCCCGGCTGGCGTACGGGACCGCACGCTTTGATCCCCACCCGGTGCTGGAAAAACTGCGGGCCGTCACTGAAGGCGTCCGCGGTATCAACATTGAACACCGGCTGCTTGTCTCCACCTTCGCCGACCTGTCCGACCTCGCCGAAGACAGTGCGCTGGACCCGGCCCATCCGATTCTTCGGGGCCTGATGGACGCCGCCCGGGGCAAGAGCGCTGCTGCTCCCGCCGCCAAGGATCCGGGCCTTCCTTCGCTGGATGACCGCCTGCCGGCCGACGAGCTCCTGGTGCTGGACGCCGACCGCGAGCAGCAGGACGTCCTGGACCTGATCCTGGACGGGCAGTCCCTGGTCGTTTCTTCACCGCCCGGGACCGGGCAGACGCAGACCGCGCTCAATGCGGCCGCGGCACTGGTCCACGCCGGCAAATCGGTCCTGGTGGTAGCTGAGCGCCGCGGCACCCTGAACCAGTTTGTTTCCGAACTGGACGCCCTGCACCTGGGCTCCGCCGTGCTGCAGCTCAATGCCGGACTCACGGAACAGCAGCTGAAGGACCAGCTGGTCCGCGCCATCGTGCGGAACGAGAAGGCAGCCGCCCCGGATCTCGAGAGCCTGCACAAGGTCCTCGTGGCCAACCGCCACCAGCTGCGCGACCACGTGAAGTCGCTGCACAACGTACGCCGCCGCTGGGGCTGCTCGCCGTACCAGGCCATGCAGTCCCTGGCCGAGCTGACCTCCATGACTCCCGCACCGGCGACCACCGTCCGGCTCAAGCGCAGCGTCCTGGACAGCATCACCGACCGCACCGAGCTGACCGGCCGGCTGCGCCGGGCAGCCGAACTGGGCAGTTTCAGCCGCGCCGCCACCACCAGTCCCTGGTTCGGCGCGAAACTGCTCAACCGCAAGGAAACCGAAGAAGCCTACGAACTGACCCAGAGCCTGGCCCGGGATCTGCCGGAGCTGCGGGCCAAGGTCCAGGCCGTTGCCGAGCACTCCCAGATCCGCCTCGGTGAGACCTTTGCGCAGTGGGGCGAGCAGCTGGAGCTGCTGGTCGCCGTGCGGGAGAGCCTCGACAAGTTCACCCCGGACATCTTCGACCGCCCGGTGAGCGACCTGATTTCCGCCACGGCTTCCTCCTCCTGGCGCCGTGAGCGCGCCGTGGATATGAGCTCCATGACCCGTTCCCGGCTCCGCCGGGTGGCCAAGGAATACATTCGGCCCGGCGTGCACATTTCGGATCTGCACTCCTCGCTCGTCGAGGTTCAGCAGCAGCGCGCCACCTGGGCACGCTACGCCACCACCCAGCGGCACCCCTCGGTGGCCACGGGGCTGGCTGATATCAACCGGTCCTACATCACGGTCAAGGAACAGCTGGACACCCTCACCTCAATCCTCGACGGCACGCCGGGCAAGCCGAACCTTGCCGAGCTGACGCTGGATGAGCTGGAGAAACAGCTCGATGCCCTGGCCGGAGACCGGGAAACCCTCGAGACCCTGCCCGAGCGTACCCTGCTCCTCGACGAGATGCGCGGCCAGGGCCTGGGCGAGCTGCTGGATGACCTGGAAGCCCGGGAAGTCCAGCCCCGCCAGGTGGGCTACGAGCTGGAACTGGCCTGGTGGCAGTCCGCCCTGGAAGCGATGATCAGCGGCGACGATTACCTGGCGATGAGTGACGGCGACAGCCTGCGCCGGCTGGAGGCCGAGTACCGGCTGGCCGACAACGCCCATATTGCCTCGGGCAGTTCCCGGGTGCGGTTTGCCCTGGCAGACCGCTGGCGGCGCGGAGTCAAGGCTTCGGCCGCCGACGCGGCGACGCTGCGCGACGCCATCAAGAACGGACCGCTGAACCTGCAGGAACTGTGCAGCCAGCCGAAGGAACTCGTTTCCGCTCTGCTGCCGGTCTGGGCTGCGAGCCCCCTGGTTCTGCCCATGGTCCTGCCCGGTGACCGCAGCTTCGACACCGTCATTGTGCTCGACGCCGAGTCCACCTCCCTGCAGTCCGCGGTTCCGGCGCTGGCCCGTGCCGCGCAGGTTGTTGCCTTCGGCGACGGCCAGCTGGGCGGACCCCGGCCCTTTACCATCGGCGTCGAGCCGGTGCGGCCGGCGGGGGAGCAGCATGACCTCGTCAGCGCCTTCGAAGCCCTGTCCCAGGTCTTGCCGACTCGGACCCTGTCCACGGTGTACCGCGGAACCGACCGCGAGCTGCTGCATCAGCTGAGCCGCAGCTTCTACGAGGACCGGCTCACCACGGTGCCGCGCGGCACCGATGTGTCCTCGGACGAGCGGGCGCTGGTTGTGGAGTACCTTGCCGACGGAACGGGCATGCCCAGTGCCGACCACGAGGGCGTCGAAAGCGTCGCCGCCGAGGTCAACCGGGTAGTGGACCTGGTCTTCGAGCACATCCGCCGCCGGCCGCACCAGTCCCTCGCGGTGGTCACGGCCAGCCCGCGGCACGCCGTGCGCGTGGCTGAAGCCATCCGGGTGCAGATGGCCAACTTCCCCTGGGCCTCCGACTTCTTCACTCCGGGCAAGGAATCCTTCCGGGTGGTTCCCGTGGACCGCGCTGCCGGACTGGTCCGGGACTGCGTGATCTTCTCGCTCGGCTTCGGCCGCACCCCGCACGGGCGCGCACTGCACACCTTCGGCTCCCTGTCTGCCCCCGACGGCCGGGGGAAGTTCTTGACCGCCATGACCCGCGCACGCAGCAAGCTTCATGTCCTCACCTGCTTCCGCCCGGAAGACCTGGACAAGTCGAGGCTCGGCTACGGTGCCCTCGACTTCTACGACCTGATCAGCCGCGAGCTGTCCCCGGCCGCCGGTTCCGGTGCCGTCCGGCGCATGGACGAGGGAATTACCTTCGGCGGTTCCGCAGGACATGACGGAACTGCCGGCGGAATCATGGACGAAGACCCGCTGGTGGCGGACCTGGTGAACCGGCTGCGGGCCCGCGGTGCGAAGGTCTGGGACCACTACCAGGGTGCGATCGACATCGTTGCCACAGTGGACCGCAGCAGCGCCGAGAACGATCCGACTGTGCCGATGGCCATCGAGTCCGACGGCACCGAGCGGTACCGCACCATGAGCGTCCGGGAGCGCAGCCGTCTGCGGCCGCAGCTTCTGGAACGGCTGGGGTGGCGCTACATGCCGCTGTGGACCATCGAAGTCTTCAGCGACCCGTCCGCGTGCGCCGATTTGGTGGGACGTTACCTGAACCTGCCGGCGCCTAAGGACGGCGAGGAAACGGCAGCCCGCTCCGCCGCGGCGGTCCGGGGATCAATGGCGCGGCGCGGCAGCCAGCCCGTTGTCCCCCACGGCAGCAGCCGCATCCGGGAACGCGGAACCGTCTCCGGCGACAAAGAGACGGATCCGCGAATTCCCGGTACGGAGGCTCCCGACGCCGGGGCCCCCGGTGCGGAGGCACGGCGGCCGTGAGCCCCCGGAAGCCGCACCGGCGGGCCAGCAGCGGAGGTACGGCCCCGGATCCGGAGAAGAAACCGGGCTCCGGGCCGGCGGGGGAGCGCTCAGCGGCGGCAGAGCCTTCCGTGGTGGTGGAGCCCGCCGTGCCGGCCGAGCCCTCAGTGCTGAAAGAGCGGGCCGCGGACGACGATCCGCGGGTCTGGGGTGACGGTCCCGAGGACCGCGATTCCTGGCTGCTGGAACAGCGCCCGCCGCACTGGGACTGAGAAAAGCGGCATCAGCCTCCTGTGAGGACCAGATGGATCCGGCCGGACCCGGAGGCTGCAGCCAGCGCCGCCGCCTCCTCCGGAGCAGCTGCCAGCACCACGACCGCACCGCTTTCCCCGGAGCCGGGCCAGGAATCGGCGCCGTCCGACGCCGTCCACAGAACCGGGGCGTCGGCTGCGAGCACGGCGGGGGCACCTGTTCCCTGAACGTCGTTCTCGGAACTCCCGAGAACAACGTCCACGAGTTGGCCGGGCGAAATCAGCTGGACCAGGGCAGGATCCGCGGGACGGACTGAAACGGCAACGGAGCCCGGCGGAGCTCCGGTCAACAGCCCGGTGCCCACCAGCGACGTCTGCATCAACGGACTGCCCTGCTGCAGGGGAGTGGCCAGACGCCGCCCGGCGAGTTCGGCCGCATCCGAAAAGGAGTCCGGCGGCACGCCGGAGGCAGCCAGCGGGACGGTACGCAGATCCCCGCTCGTGAGCAGTGCTCCGGCAGGGAGATCAGCTGCCGCAACCACCAGCAGGACCTTTCCCGGGTCCGGCGGCAGCAGCGCCTGGACGGCTGTTCCGGCGGCGGCGCAGCACAACAGGGCGGCGATCAGCCGCCGGCGGCGGAGGATAAACCGCCGCAGCCGCAGGGAGAGAGCGGCGGCGGGGCCGGCATGCGGGGCTGAAAAAGGAAGCACGGTCCGACGCTAGGCGTCCGGAGCACCCGGCGGGGGAGCGCAGCGCAGCCGGTGGACAGCCAGCGGTCCCGGGCGGTTGTCACCGCCGGTGGGGAGGAGCTATTCGGCGGAGGACCCTGAGCCGGCCGCTGAACCGGCGGACTGCGATGCCGAGGATGAAGCGGACTTGGCTGCCGGGGTGCTGCCGGAGGAGCCCTCGGACTTGGCGGGCGCCGCCGGAACGCTGTTCTTAGCGTCCCGGGAATCGGTGCGGTAGAAGCCTGATCCCTTAAAGACCACTCCTACGCTGTTGAACTTCTTGCGCAGGTTTCCGCTGCAGGACGGGCACACGGTGAGCGTGTCGTCGGTGAACGACTGCTGGATGTCGAAAGCGGAACCGCAGTCCTTGCAGGCATAGGCATACGTAGGCACTGTTACTTACTCCTCCTGAAAACCAAGATGTCAGGTCCCTGGCCCCGCTGGTCCGTTGGAAAACGGCAGCTGGCACTCGGTGGCCTTGAGTGCTAACTATACACCGGGTGCCGTATGCGCCGGGCGCCGGGGAAGGTCCGTCCACCCCGAGGGTGTCAGGACAGCGTCCATCGGCTGGTCGAAGACATCGGCCTGCCAGCGGCCCGCCGGGGCAAATTCGTGGTCGTAAACGACACCCGCCGCGGGAGCGGGATTTCCGGACAACCGCAGCCCGGACAGGAACCGGTCGTAGTAGCCGCCGCCCTTCCCCATCCGCACCCCGGCCCGGTCAACGGCCAGCGCCGGCACCAGGATGAGGTTCAGTCCGGGAAGATCCGCTGCGGACAGCCGCGGACCCGCGGGCTCCGGAACGGACGGGAAAAGACCCGCCACCAGCGGTGCTCCCGGGCTCCACCGGCACCACAGCAGCCGGCGGTCCGGCTGACAGACGGGGACAACGACGTCGTATCCCTTTTCCCGCAGGCCTTCCAGCAGAGGCGCAGTGGCGGGTTCGCGGCCCGCGGACAAGTAGGCTGCCACTGTGCTGCCGGGCGGAATCAGTGCAGGAACGGCCGCCAGCGCGTGCTGTGCCAGGGACGGGCCGGCTGCCAGCACGGCGGCGGGGGACAGCTCGCGGCGCAGCCGGCGGTATTCTTCCCGGACCAGTTCCTTCATTGCGGGGCCTGCTGAGTCCGTCATACATCCATTGTTGCAAATTGCCCGCCGGCAATTGTTCTAAGGGGCAGCGGCAAAAGGGCGGTATTTGGTGCAAACGGGCTGCGCTTATGTACTCTTACGGACATGACTTCACGCGCCACCGTAACCAAAGCCGTTATTCCCGCCGCCGGGCTCGGTACCCGTTTCCTGCCTGCCACCAAGGCCATGCCGAAGGAAATGCTGCCGGTGGTGGATAAGCCCGCCATCCAATATGTGGTGGAAGAAGCCGTTAATTCGGGCATGTCGGACATCCTGATGATTACCGGCCGCAACAAGCGTTCGCTGGAAGACCACTTCGACCGCGTTCCGTTCATCGAAAAGACGCTGGAAGACAAGGGCGACCTGGAACGCCTGGCCATGGTTCGCGCAGCCTCTGAACTCGGTGAAATCCACTACCTGCGCCAGGGTGATCCCAAGGGTCTGGGGCACGCAGTGCTGCGTGCCAAGCTCCACGTGGGCAACGAGCCCTTCGCCGTGCTGCTCGGTGATGACCTCATTGATGCCCGGGATGAGCTGCTGAAGCAGATGGTTGAAGTCCAGGCGAAGACCGGCGGCTCGGTTATCGCCCTGATTGAGGTGGAGCCCGAGCAGATCAGTTCTTACGGCTGCGCCGACATCTCCGTGGTCGAGGGCGAAGACTACGTCCGCGTCAACAAGCTGGTGGAAAAGCCCTCAGTGGATGAGGCCCCCTCCAACCTGGCCGTGATCGGCCGCTATGTGCTGCACCCGGCCGTGTTCGGCGTGCTGGAAGAAACCGGCCCCGGCCGCGGCGGCGAAATTCAGCTGACCGATGCGCTGCAGACGCTGGCGGCACAGGAAGAGGGGGAGGGTGCCGGAGTCTACGGCGTCGTCTTCCGCGGCCGCCGGTATGACACCGGCGACAAGCTCAGCTACCTGAAGGCCGTCGTGACGCTGGCTTCCGAGCGCGAAGACCTCGGCCCGGACCTGCGCGAGTGGCTCAAGGACTTCACCGGCACGCTCGAAAGCTGATGCTGTGTGGGGGTCGGCCATCTGGCCGGTGACGCTGGAATGCGGTGATGTGGGCCTGCGGCCCATCCGCTACCGCGACCGGCGTGAATGGACCGACCTCCGCATGCGCAATGCCACATGGATGGCCCCGTGGGAGGCGAGCAACCCGCTGCCCGGCGGTGAGCTTCCCTCCTACGCCGCCATGGTGCGCAGCCTCAACCAGCAGGCGCGCCAGGACGCGGCACTGCCATTTGTCATTACCGAACGCCGCGGCGGGCTGCGCACTCCGCCGGCGATTACCGGACAGCTCACCGTATCCACCATCGTCTGGGGATCGGCCCGCATGGCCACGCTGGGCTACTGGGTGGACGAAGCACGGGCCGGCCGCGGAATAGCGCCGACGGCGGTGGCCATGGCCACCGACCACTGTTTTCGAGTCCTGGGGCTGCACCGCATGGAAATCAACATCAGGCCGGAAAACGCAGCCAGCCTGCGGGTGGTGGAGAAGCTGGGATTCAGGGACGAGGGCCTGCGGGAGCGCTATCTGCATATCGGCGGCCGGTGGACGGACCACCGCAGCTTTGCGCTGACCACGGAGGACGTACCCGAAGGGCTGCTGAACCGCTGGCTGGCCCGACGGTGAGGGCGCAGGCGCCGACTTTTGTGCCTTTTTTGGGCTGAACCCCGACACACCGCCGGTAATGCGCGCCCCCGTGTGCATTAGCTCATAACGTCGTAGATGTGGACTTCCCTCTCAACAGCTCCCTGATCCTGGCCGTTACTGTCGGTCTGTGGCTGCTGTGGGTTGCTCCTTACGTTTTCCGCCGGCCGGGTCTTTCCACGGTGCCGGCCGCCGGTGCGCCAGCTTCCTCGTCAACAGTCATCCGCTCTTCCATCTCCGCCGATGGTCTGTCCCAGCAGGGGAACATTATGTACAACGCCTCCACCGCCCGGCCCGATGCCTCCACCGAAACCTCCGCGCCGCGAACCGGCGCACCGGAGCCCGTCCGGCACCCGGAGTTCCGGATTCATTACGGCCGCACCGCCCTGGCGCTGGCGGGCGCGCTGGCCCTCGCCGCCGTCGTCATTGGCTTGCCGCTGGCAGTCTTCGGCGCTGCCTCGTGGTGGATCCCCGTGGGAGCCTTGGCGGTAGCTGCCGCCGCAACCGCGTCGCTGCGAACCCTGGCCGTGCGTGACCGGAGGCGGAAAGTTGACGCAGCCTTCCGGGCAGCCATGAGCGCGGCCCGGCCGGCATCACCCGTTTTCGCAGCCTCCAGCCCCGCAGCCTCCCGCCCCGCAGCCTCCGTCGACGGTGCCCCCGTTGACGGTGCCCCTGAGGCCCGCGCCGGAGAGCCCGTGCGGCATTACCGCGAGACCGCGCTCTTTGACGCCCAGAGCCCTGCCGGTTCCGGAACGTCCGCCGCCCCTGACGCGCCGTCCGCGGCCTCCGTCACCACCGCACCCGGAGCGGCAGACCGCAGGCCCACAGCGGAGGAACTGCGCACTGCAGCCCTCGAAGTAGCAGCCAAGACGGCGCCGGCCGGGCCGCCGAAGACCTCCACTACTCCCTGGGAGCCCGTAGAGGTTCCCAAACCCGTTTACGTTGAAGCCCCGGTTGCCCAGCGTCCCGCCCCGGAGCCCCTGGTCCTGCCGGAGCCGCCCAAGCCGGCGGCCCGGACCTCCCTGCGTGCTCCGGCTGCCGACAGCACCGACACCGCCGGGACTGCAACTCCCAGCACCGGCAAGATCAACCTCGACGACGTCCTGCAGCGCCGCCGCGCCTAGCAGCCCCTTTTGATGGACCGCAGTCCGGGCGGCCTGCGCGGCGCAGCCGAAGCCGCCTCCAAGGCAGTGCTGGAAGGCCCCGGCATGTCCGGGCCGCTTGCCGCTGCCGTGCGGCCCCTGGGTCTCAGGCCGGTCTCCTGGGTCCATCTGAGGTCCCATCACCGCCCCGGCGCCGGTATCAGCGCCCTGTACCGGGTTGAGGCCGTTCCCCGTTCCGGCTCGGCAGGGAAAGGGCAGCAGGTGCGCCTTCACGTGGGAGCGACCACCGCAGAGCTTGGCGGGGCCGGCGGTCCGGTGGTCCGCGCGGAAGCGGGGAGCACCGCCGTCCGGCTCTGGGTGCATCCGCGCGACCCGGTCCTGACCGGACTGCCCTGGGCGACGGACGCCGGGGCAGTGGCCCGCGGGGTGTTCGGTGCCGGCGCCGCGGGAGCCCGCGCCGAGCTGAAACTGGTGGCCTACCGGCCCCTGCGGCGCGCAGTGGTCCGCGCCGGCTACGAAGGGTCTTCCGCTTATCTGAAGGTTCCCCAGCCCCGGCTGGCCGACGGGCTGCGGCGGCGGCTGCGCCTGGCCGCTGATGCCGGGCTGCCGGTTCCGCCGCTGTTGGCAACGGCCTCAGATGCCGGCCCGGCAGCGGCCGGTGTCCTGGTGCTCGGCGCACTGCCGGGACAGTCCCTGCACCGGGAGCTGCGGACGGCCGGTAACGCGGACTGGGATCCGGCCCTCCTGACCCGCCTCCTGGACCAGCTGCCGGCCGCGGCCATGGCGCTGCCGCGCAGGGCGGCCTGGTCGGAGCGCATTCTTGACTACGGCGCCGGTGCCGCAACAGCCCTGCCGGAGGGGGCGGAACGGATCATCCGCTGTGCGGAGGGTGTTGCAGGCATGGTCCGCTCCACCGACCCGGGCCCGCTGGTCCCCTCGCACGGTGACTTCCACGGCGGTAATCTGCTCGCCGGCGGGGGCGGCCTGCAGATCACCGGCCTGCTGGACGTTGACGCGCTCGGGCCCGGACACCGGGTGGATGATTTGGCCTGTTTCCTGGGACACCTGCGCGTTCTTGCGGCACTGGCACCGGAAAACGCCGCGCTGGGTGCCGCGGCCGAGCGCAGCGCGCGCGTCTTCATCCGGAGCACCGGCGCTGCGGCGCTCTACAGCCGTGCCGCCGGCGTGGCGCTCACCCTGGTGGCCGGGGCCGCGGGCCGCGGCCCCGACGCGGCGCAGCGCACGCTGGCCGCCGCGGAAGAGCTGCTGGCACTCTCCCGCAGCACCAGCTGAACAGGCGCCCCTACGCGGGCGGCACCAGCTTCTGAAGCAGCGGCTCGCTGCGGTACGGAATGTGCTCGTGCAGGGCCAGCACCGTTTCGGTGCGGATCACGCCCTTGATCCGGAGCACTGAGCGCAGGGCCTGCTGCAGGTGCTGCGTGTCAGTGGCGGCCAGCCGGCACCAGACATCGCCGTGCCCGGAAATCTCATGGACCTCCAGGATCTGGGGGAGGGTGCGGAGCCCGGCAATCACGGTGTCCAGTTCCCGGTGCGACACCTCGATGGTGACGAAGGCCAGGACGTCGTAGCCCAGCCCCGCCAGATCAACGTCGCGCCCCCCGGGACGGATGAGGCCGGCCCGGTCCAGATGCTTCAGATGGCTCTGCGTTGTATTCCGGGCGATGCCCAGCGTCTCGCTCAGATCACCGATCTGTGCCCGCGGATTCCGCACCAGCTCCAGCAGCAGCCTCAGATCGAGGGCATCGAGATTGCCCATTGCGCGCATCTCCTCTCAAGGGAAACGGAGAATATTGAACGAAACCGTCAATTTTCGGAGGTTTTGTGCTCTAGAAGACCCTGCAGGCCCCATCCTATAGGGGAAATAATCAAGATTCTCGATGAGGACGCCCAGCGCCGGCGACCCTGCTCCGGCGGGTCCGGCAACGGCGGCTCAGCGAACTGAGAAGGGTAATACACACGCGGTGACAGTCCTGAACGAACTGCGGATGCGGCCGGCCACGGTTGGACGCCGCGAATGGGACGCAGCCCGCCGGCCCCGCCTGCTGCTGACCCTGGCGGTCATGACCACCCTGCTGGTGGGAGCAAACCTCGCCACTCCGCTTTATCCGCTGCTCGGGGTGCGCCTGGGGCTGACCCACTTCGGCGTCACCGTGGCCTTCGCCGCGTACGTCGTGGTTCTGGTTGCGGGCCTGCTGCTGGTGGGACACTGGTCCGACTTCATCGGCCGCCGGGCGGCCCTGGTGCTGGCCGGCGTCGTCAGCCTCCTCGGCGGCGTGCTGTTCGGGACCGCCACCAGCATGGAGGCCCTCATAGCCGGGCGGGCGCTGCAGGGGGCATCCGTGGCCCTGGCCACCGGGGCCAGTTCGGCTGCCCTGCGCGAGCTGCTGCCGCACCGGCCCGAATGGGCCACCCGCTTCACTCTGATGGTTTCCGCCGGCGGTGTGGCTGCCGGCCCCGTTATCGGAGGCCTGCTGTCCCTGCTGCCGGCGCCCACCCTGACACCGTTCCTCATCCACTCCGTGGTGCTCGCCGGGCTGCTGGTGCCGCTGTGCCTGCTCAAGGCGCGCCCCGCCATCGCCACGCCGCCCCTTGGGCGGGCCCTGGCAGCGCTGCGGCCGCGCCGGCTCGCCGTCTCGCACCAGGCCCGCTCCCAGTTCTGGATGGCCTCCGTGACCGGCTTCCTGAGCTTTGCCGTCTTCGGCTTCTACCTGTCCCTGGCACCGACCTACTTTGCCGGCATCGCCGGGACGTCCTCCCGCCCCGTGGTCGGCCTGCTGGCAGCGCTGGCACTTGCGGCTTCTGCCGTCAGCCAGCTCACCGGAATCCGCGGCCGGCTGGTGGTTCCCGCCGGCCTTGCCCTGATGGGCACCGGCGTGGCCCTGATCCCGGCCGCAGGGGCCCTGGGCAGCGTTGTTCTCCTGGTGGCCGCTTCACTGGCCGCCGGTTTCGGCCAGGGGATGGCCTTCCGCGCCGTCTTCAACGATGTCGCGGCAAAGGTGGAAGCTGCGCAGCACGCCCAGATCATCAGCACGGTGTACGTGATCACGTACCTGGGCAGCGCCATCCCGGTACTGGGGCTGGGTGCCGCAGGTGCCGCCTGGGGCCTGCCTGCAGCTGTGGCGTGGTTCTCCGCCGCCATCGCCCTGTGCTGTGCCGCGCTCTGCCTTTATGCACTGTTCCGCTCCCTCCGGAGCCGGCGCGCCTGACGGATGCTCCGCGGAGGGACCCCTGACGTACCCAGCGGCCCGCGCGGAAAGTAGGCTGGTTCAATGCACCTTTCCCGCGAGACGACCACCGCCGGCTCCGGCCGCAGCGTCATCGGGCTCGATATCGGCGGCACCAAGACCCACGGCCTGCTCCTGCGCGGCGGTGTTCCCGCTGCCGAAACGGTGGCCGGCAGCGCCAACGTGCAGAATGTCAGCGCCGAAGAGGCCGCGGCGAACCTTGCCGAGATTTTCACCGCGCTGGACGCCGGTCCGGTTTCCCGGGTGATCGCCGGTTCCGGCGGCATTGACACCGACGACGACGCCGCCGCCCTCCGCGCGCTGATCGCCCCCTTCGTCCCCGGCGCGGCAGTGGACGTCATCCATGACACCCGCCTGATCCTGGCCGCGGGCGAAAGCCCCCACGGAATCGCCGTGATCGCCGGTACCGGATCGGTGGCCTGGGGGCTGGGTCCCGACGGCCGGGAAGCCCGCAGCGGGGGCTGGGGGTATCTGCTGGGTGACGAGGGCAGCGGTTACTGGGTGGCGCGGGAAGGGGTGCGCCATACCCTGCGCAACTTCAACCTCGGCAGGGAGCCGGACGAGCTGGCCCTGGCCATGATGCGGGCATGCTCCGTAACGGAGCCCGTCCAGCTGATCTCCCTGTTTCATGCGCCCGCCGCCGGACGCCGCTACTGGGCGGCCAAAGCCGGCGTCGTGTTTGACGCCGCCCTGCAGGGCAGCACCGCCGGCAGCGAAATCATCGCAGCAGCCTCCCGCCACCTGGCCGGGCTTGCCTCGGACACCGCGCGCCTGCTCGGCATCCCGGGTCCCGTGGTGGTTGGCGGCGGCCTGGGCATGCACCAGCCGCTGCTCCGGGACCGGCTGAAACAGGATCTGGAGCGCGCCGGCCTGGAAGACATCCGCTTCCTGCGCCGGGACCCGGTGTACGGTGCCGGCTACCTCGCGGCGACGGATGTGCCCCGTGGCTGAGGCCTTTGACGTCCGGATCGGTGCGTATGCCGTGGTCATCCGCGACGGCAGCATCCTGCTCTCGCACTGGAACGACCACGGCTATTCCAGCTGGACCCTGCCCGGAGGCGGGCTGGAAGTGCGTGAAGACGCCCCGGCCGCCGTGGTGCGCGAAGTCCGTGAGGAAACCGGCTTCACCGTCGAAACAGAGGAACTGCTGGGGGTGGACAGCATCTTCATTCCGCCTGAACACCGCTTCCCGGGCGAAAACCCCAAGCTCCTGCACGCACTGCGGATTATCTACCGTGCCAAGGTCACCTCGGGGGTGCTGACCCACGAGCTCGGCGGCAGCACGGACCGTGCGGCCTGGGTGCCGCTGGACAGGGTGGCTGACCTGGGCCCCGCACCACTGGTGCACGTGGGGCTGAAGATGGCCATCCGGAACGCCGCCCGTTCCGAATGAACAACTGGACTGGCACCAGCGCGTGTCCTACCGTTTGAACTCACGGCAGGACACCAGCTCCGCAGGCCCCACTCATGATTCCAACGGAAGGCACCCCATGACCCCGCCGGACCCCGCCCAGCGGACCGCCGAGCCGATGATCAGTTTCCGCGGCGTGACCAAGTCCTTTGCCGGTTCCCCAGCCCCGGCCGTGGACGGCCTGAGCATGGACATCAGCCGCGGCTCCGTTACTGTCTTTGTCGGTCCGTCCGGCTGCGGAAAAACAACGTCGCTGCGGATGATCAACCGCATGGTGGAGCCCACCTCCGGGTCCATCACCGTTGACGGCACCGACGTCAGCGGCGTCAAGGCGCCGGAGCTGAGGCGGTCCATGGGATACGTCATGCAGTCCGCCGGGCTCATGCCGCACCGCACGGTGCTGGACAACGTTGCCACCGTTCCCCGGCTCCTGGGGCAGTCCAAGGCAAGCGCCCGGCTCCGCGCGGCGGAACTGCTCGACGTCGTCGGGCTCGCCTCGGCGCTGGGCGGACGCTATCCGGCCCAGCTCTCCGGCGGCCAGCAGCAGCGTGTGGGCGTGGCGCGGGCGCTCGCGGCAGACCCGCCGGTGCTGCTCATGGACGAACCCTTCAGCGCGGTTGATCCCGTGGTCCGCGCCGAGCTGCAGGAAGAACTGCTGCGCCTGCAGCGAGACCTGGCCAAGACCATTGTTTTCGTTACGCACGATATTGACGAAGCAACCATCCTCGGCGACAAGGTTGCCGTGTTTGCGGTGGGCGGGCGGCTGGCCCAGTATGCGGCGCCCGAGGAGATCCTGCGGGCCCCGGTGGATGACTTCGTGGCGGGATTCGTGGGCCGGGACCGCGGCTTCCGGCACCTGTCCTTCCAAGCCGGAGGGGACGTTCCGCTGCATCCGGTCCAGCTGCTGGATCCGGACCGGCTGGCAGATCCCTCAGTGGCGGTGACCGGAAACTGGGCGCTGGCAGTGGATGACGAGAGCCGGCCGCTGGGCTGGGTTCCGGCGCGGGACCGGGCTGCCGTCACTTCCGCGGACCGGCTGGTGCCCGGGGGATCGCTGTACCGCGAAGGTGAAAACCTGCGCAAGGCACTCGACGCCGCGCTCTCCTCACCGGCCGGGCTCGGGGTGGCAGTCGACGCCGAGCAGCGGGTCATCGGTACCGTGCGGCCCGATGAGGTGCTGGCCCTGATTGAGCAGGCCAGGCTGCAGCGGAGCGGAAGCTGACATGGAGTGGTTCCTTGCGCACACCGACCAGGTGTTCCGGCTGACCGGACTCCACCTGGTCCAGTCGATCGTGCCGCTGGTGCTCGGCGTCGTCATTGCCGTGCCGCTCGCGGCCCTGATCCGGAGCAACAGGCGGCTGCGCGGTGCGGTGCTGGCCACCGGCTCGCTGCTGTACACCATTCCCTCCCTGGCCCTCTTCGTCACGCTGCCGGCCATCCTGGGCACCCGCATCCTGGACATCAGCAACATCATCATCGCGCTGACCATCTACGCCGTCGCCCTGATGCTGCGCGTGGCCGTTGACGCCTTCGACTCCATTGACGACGGCGTGCGGCAGGCCGCAGTGGCCATGGGCTACCAGCCGCTTCGCCGGTTCCTCACCGTGGACCTGCCGTTGTCGGTTCCGGTGCTGATTGCCGGGCTGCGCGTGGTGTCGGTCAGCAACATCTCCATGGTCAGCGTGGGCGCCCTGATCGGCGTGGAGAACCTGGGCTTCTTCTTCCGGGACGGGCTGCGCCGCTATTTCGTCACCGAGATTGTGGTCGGCATCGTCGCCACCCTGGTGCTGGCCTTCCTGATGGACCTGGCGTTTGTGCTGCTGCAGCGGGTCCTGACGCCGTGGCTGCGGGCGGGCCGCTCCGGAGCTGATGCGGGGTCCGGGCAGGGAAAGCCGGCCGGCCGCGGAAGCATTGGAAGCACCGGCGGCCGAGCCGGCACCGGCGGCCCGGCGGCCGGCAGCACTCTGGCCGCGGCACCCGACGCCGCGCTGAAGGGGGCCTGACCAATGCCCGTATCCATCCCCCGCACCGACTACACCAGCACCAACGCCATGGGCCAGGGCTGGGAATGGCTCACCGACCCGGCCAACTGGACCGGAGCAGCCGGAATCCCGGTGCGCAGCCTGGAACACCTGCAGTACACCGGGCTGACCCTGCTGATCGCGGTGGCCATCGCCGTCCCGCTGGGCCTGTACATCGGCCACACGGGCCGCGGCCAGGTGGCCGTCGTCGCCGTCTCGGGCTTGCTCCGTGCACTGCCCACCCTCGGCATGCTGACCCTCTTTGTCCTGCTCGCGGGACTGGGGCTGATGCCGCCGATCTGGTCGCTGGTCCTGCTGGCCGTCCCGCCGCTGCTGGCGGGCACGTACTCCGGGATCGCCGCGGTGGACCGCAGTATCGTGGATTCCGCCCGCAGCATGGGCATGACCGAGCTGCAGATCCTGCTGCGGGTGGAAATCCCCAACGGGATGAAGGTCATCTTCGGCGGGCTGCGCGGCGCCACCCTGCAGGTCGTCGCCACGGCCGCCGTGGTTGCCGTGATCAACCTCGGCGGTCTGGGACGGTACCTCATCGACGGGCTGGCCCTGGGGGACTACGGGCGGGTCTTCGGCGGGGCGGTCATCATCGCCGTCCTTGCGCTCGCCGTCGACGGCGTCCTGGCGCTGGCGGCACGCCTGGTGATTTCGCCCGGCCTTCAGGACCGCCAAACATCCCCGGCGGCTGCCGCCGCCCCCAACGCACCCATACCGACCGGCGGCGGATCTGCCGCCGCCGGCTCACAAGGAGGAAAACAATGATGCAGCACACGCGCCGGAACTCCCGGCGGAAGGGCCTCACGGTACTGGCCGGCGGCTTCACCCTTGCCCTGGCGCTGGCCGGCTGCAGCGGCGGCGGAGGAGGCGATCCGCTGGCTTCGGAAGAACCGTCGGAAACAGCCGCTGCCGCCGCCGCGGAGACCATTGTGGTGGGTTCGGCGGACTTCCCCGAATCCAGCACCCTCGCCGAGATCTATGCCGGAGCGCTCAACGGCGCCGGAATCCAGGCCGAGACCAAGCTCAACATCGGCTCGCGGGAGATCTACCTTCCGGCGCTGGAGGACGGCTCCATCGACCTCATTCCCGAATACACCGGGGCACTGCTGGTGGGAGTGGACCCGGACACCGAACTGGTGGACGCCGGCGAGATCAACGACGCCCTGCCCGCGGCCCTGCCCGAGGGGCTGGTCATCCTGGAACCCTCCGACGCCGAGAACAAGGACGCCATGGTGGTCACCCAGGCCACGGCCGAGAAGTACCAGCTGGAAAGCATCGAGGACCTCGCCAAGGTGTGCGACCAGCTCACGCTCGCTGCACCGGCTGAATTCGCCGAACGCGCCCAGGGCCTGCCCGGCCTCGAGGAGAAGTACGGCTGCGTTTTCAAGGAGTTCACCCCCATCGGTGACAGCGGAGGTCCGCTCACCGTGGACGCGCTGCTGAAGGACGAGGTGCAGGTGGCCGACATCTACACCACCACGCCCGCCATTGAGGAAAACGACCTGGTGGTCCTGGAAGACCCCAAGCAGAACTGGCCCGCCCAGCAGGTCATCCCGCTGGCATCGGGTGAGGCCCTGACGGACGAAGCCACCGAGGTGCTGAACCGGGTTTCGGCCCAGCTGACCACCGAGGACCTGATCGAGCTGAACCAGGCCGTAAGCGGAGACCAGAAACTGGATCCCAGCGAAGCGGCCCGGATGTGGCTGGAGGAAAAGGGCTTCGCCCAGGCCGAGTAACTCCGCCGTCCAAGTGACGAAGGACCCCTTTCCGCTTCACATGAGGAAGGGGGTCCTTCGTCTGTGGCACCATGTTTGAATGGCAGAATTCAAGCAGTCGCACAAGCTCCACAACGTTCTCTACGACATCCGCGGTCCGCTGCTGGAGCACGCGCAGCGCATGGAAGCGGCCGGCCAGCGGATCCTGAAGCTGAACATCGGCAACCCCGCGCCCTTCGGATTCGAAGCGCCCGAAGCCATTCTTGTGGACATGATGCGCCATCTGCCCAAAGCCCAGGGGTACAGCGACTCCCGCGGCATTTTCTCGGCCCGCACCGCCGTCGTCCAGTACTACCAGGGCCGCGGGATCCAGAACATCGACGTCGACGACGTGTACCTGGGCAACGGGGTCAGCGAGCTGATCACGCTTTCGCTGCAGGCCCTGCTGAACAACGGCGACGAAATCCTGGTGCCTGCACCGGACTACCCGCTGTGGACCGCGTCGGTTTCACTGGCCGGCGGCACCGCGGTGCATTACCTGTGTGACGAAGACGAGCACTGGTGGCCGGACGTCGAGGACCTCGAGTCCAAGATCACCGACCGGACCAAGGGCATTGTGCTGATCAACCCGAACAACCCCACCGGGGCGGTGTATCCGGAACACATCGTGAAGGCCATCGTGGACCTGGCCCGCAAACACGGCCTGATCATCTTCTCGGACGAGATCTACGAGAAGATCCTGTACGACGACGCCGTCCACGTGAACTCCGCCACCATCACCGGCGAGGACGTCCTCTGCCTGACGTTCAGCGGGTTGTCCAAGGCCTACCGGATTGCCGGATACCGCAGCGGCTGGATGGCCATTTCCGGGCCCAAGCACGAGGCCGCCGACTACATCGAAGGCATCAACCTGCTCGCCAACATGCGCCTGTGCGCCAATGTTCCCGCGCAGCACGCCATCCAGACTGCGCTGGGCGGCTACCAGAGCATCAACGACCTGATCCTGCCCGGCGGACGGCTCAAGGCCCAGCGCGATCTGGCCCACAAGATGCTCAACGACATTCCCGGGGTGAGCTGCGAGCTCTCCATGGGTGCGCTGTACCTGTTCCCGAAGCTGGATCCGGAGGTGTACCCGATAGCCAGCGACGAGCTGTTTGCCCTGGACCTGCTCAAGCAGCAGAAGATCCTCATCTCCGTCGGCACGGCGTTCAACTGGGTGCGCCCGGATCACTTCCGGATGGTCACGCTGCCCAACGTGGAGGACATTGAGGACGCCATGATCCGGCTGGCGGAGTTCCTCAGCACCTACAAGCAGTAACCGGCGCGGTCACGGCTCACTCGGCGCGCGCCTGTTCCCGGGCCGCGTCGAGGCGCCGCCGTGCGCCCTCAAGCCATGATTCGCAGCGGGTGGCCAGCTGCTCGCCGCGTTCCCACAGAGCCAGGGATTCTTCCAGCGAGGCGCCGCCGGTTTCCAGCCGGCCGACCACCGAGACCAGCTCGTCGCGGGCCTGCTCATAGCTCATGGCCTCAATGTCGGCCGGAACTGCTGATGCTTCGTTTGCTGCGGGGTTCATTGCCGGTACTTCCTTCGGTTCGGATTCGGGGGAGGGGGATGCTTCTGTCATGCTGCGCCTTCTGCCGGGCCGGTTTCTTCAGTGGCGGTTTCTGCTGTGGCGGCGAGTTCGCCGACGGCCACCCGGATGCGCAGCTGCGCCGCCTCCGGGACCGCTGCCGCCTCCCGCACCACGGCTCCGTCGGCAAGCTGAACGACGGCGTAGCCGCGGTCCAGCGTATTCTGCGGCGAGAGCGCGCGAACCTGGGCCCGGAGATGCGAAATGCGGTCGGTGTCCCGCCGGACTTCGGAGACCATGCAGGACAGGGCGCGTTCGCGCAGGCGCGAGACGTCCTGGGCCCGCCCGTCGAGCATGGTCTGCGGCGCCGCCATCACCGGGCGCGACCGGATGTGGTTCAGCCGCTCCGTTTCCCGGCCCACGGTCAACTCCACGATCCGCCTCAGCTGAGCCCGGGCGGCGGCTATCCGGTGCAGTTCCTCGCCCACGTCCGGCACAATCCGCTTGGCGGCATCGGTGGGGGTGGAGGCGCGCAGGTCCGCCACCTCGTCCAGCAGCGGCCGGTCAGCTTCGTGGCCGATGGCGCTGACCACGGGCGTCTGTGCCGCTGAGACTGCCCGGACCAGGTCCTCATGGCTGAACGGCAGCAGGTCCTCCAGGGAGCCCCCGCCGCGGGCGATCACGATCACGTCCACCTCGGGCATGGCGTCCAGCTGCGCCAGCGCCCGGGTAACTTCGGCGACGGCGTTAACACCCTGCACTGCCACTTCCCGGACTTCGAAAGCCACTGCCGGCCAGCGCAGCGCGGCATTGCGCATCACGTCCTTCATGGCGTCGGAATTGCGGCCGGTGATCAGCCCGATGCGGCCGGGCAGCAGCGGCAGGGGGAGTTTCCGGTCCTCCCGGAACAGTCCTTCGGCTGCCAGGGACTGCCGCAGGCGTTCGATCCGGGCCAGCAGGTCACCGATTCCGACCGGGCGGATGTCCCGGGTCTGCATGGACAGCCGTCCGGTCTTGACCCAAAAGTCAGGTTTGACCTGTGCCACCACCCGGGCACCGCGCTCCAGGGGAAGCTCCAGGCGGTTCATCACCGTGCTCCAGACGGTGAGGGAGAGGGAGATCTCCGCATCGACGTCGCGCAGCGTGATGTAGGAAGCGTTGGCGCGCTTGTTCAGCTCAATGACCTGCCCCTCCACCCAGGTGGCCGGCGCACGGTCGATGTAGGTCTTGAGGTTCTTTGACAGCAGCTGCAGGGGCCAGGGATTCTCTGGAGTTGTTTCCGCAGCAGTCTTCGGAAGGCTCGTGGGAGCGGTTTCATCGGGACCGGTTGGGTCTAGGGGGTCTTGCATAAGTTAATGTCTATCAGGTGCCGCCCACAACGCGTGTCCTGAACGCGGACTGTCCGCTTCAGGAAACACCGGGCGTCAGGGCAGATGAACCATTCGGCGGAGATACGGGGAAATATCCATGCGAACATTCGGATCGGCGATTCTGGGCCTGGCGGCCGTTCTGCTGGCGGTTGCCGCCTTCTGCTCGGCCTGGCTGGCGGAACATGTGGTGTCGGACAACGGTTTTACCTCACTGGGTCAGCCGCTGGGAACGGACGCTGCTTTTCAGCAGAGCCTCTCCGAAGCGATCGGCCAGCAGGCTGCCGACAGTCTTCAGGTGCCCGCCGCCATCGAACCGTTCGTGGCGCCGCTGATCACCGGCGCAGTGCAAGGGGTGCAGTCGCTGCCCGAATACCCGCAGGCGTGGGATGAGACGCTCCGCCGCTCGCATGCCCAGACGTTCGACGGCGAAGGCGGGGTCACGCTGGACGTGGCGCCCCTGGTGGGGGTGGTGATCAACGGTGTGGGCAGTGAAACCGGAATAGAGGTGGCGCCGCCCGAGTCCTCGCCCGTCCAGCTTGCCGGGGCGGACCAGCGCCGCTACCTGGAATTGCTGGTGTCTGCGGCCGAAGCCTGGCCGTTCCTGGCGCTCGGCGCAGCAGCTGCCGCAGTCCTGTCCCTGCTGGTTGCCCGGAGCCGGACCGCGGCCCTGGCCTGGCTCGGCCTCGGTGCCCTGCTCGCCGGAGGCCTGATGTGGATCGGTGCCGGCAGTCTTCCGGCGCTCGCCGAACGGCAGACCTACGGCAGCGCGGTTTCTGAAACGTTTGCAGCGGCTTTTTCCACCGAAGCCGCAGCCAGCCTGCAGGCCTGGACAATTCCCTTCCTCCTGGGAGCAGCCGTGCTCATGGTCCTGGGACTGTTGGCACGGTCACTGCGCGGAGTACTGCGCGGGCGACGGCGATAGCCGGCGCGGTACTGCAGCGGCGGGCAAGCGGAGGGCAACGCCGCAGTGCGCCGATAGCGGACGCCGTACCCTGCCGCCGATTAGAGGCCGGGGCAACCGATAGCATGGAGTCATGACCAGCACTGCCGTATCCGTGCCTATGCCCACCGTGCCCCGCCGGCGCCGCAGCCCCCAGGAAGTGGCCGCAGCCGCCCCTGTAAGCGGCCCCCGCCGCGTCCTGCTAGCCGCACCGCGCGGTTACTGCGCCGGTGTTGACCGTGCCGTGATCGCCGTGGAGAAGGCACTGGAGGCCTACGGGCCGCCCGTCTACGTCCGCAAGCAGATTGTGCACAACCTCCACGTCGTCCAGACACTCGAGGAAAAAGGGGCCATCTTCGTCGATGAAACCGACGAGGTCCCCGAGGGATCGCTGCTGATCTTTTCCGCCCACGGTGTTTCACCCGCCGTCGTGCAGTCAGCAGCGGACCGGAACCTGCAGACCATCGACGCCACCTGCCCGCTGGTCACCAAGGTCCATAAGGAAGCAGTCCGCTTTGCCCGCGATGACTTCGACATCCTGCTGATCGGACACGCCGGGCACGAGGAAGTTGAAGGCACCTACGGCGAAGCGCCGGAGCACACCCAGATTGTCAACGGTCCCGAAGACGTGGACAAGGTCACCGTCCGGGATCCGGACAAGGTCATCTGGCTCTCCCAGACCACGCTGAGCGTTGACGAGGCCATGCATACCGTGGAACTGCTGCGCAAGCGTTTCCCCACCCTGCAGGACCCGCCCAGCGATGACATTTGCTACGCCACCTCCAACCGCCAGACGGCCATCAAGAAGATCGCGCCTGAAGCGGATCTGGTCCTGGTAGTGGGTTCGGCGAACTCCTCGAACTCCGTCCGCCTGGTGGAAGTTGCCCTGGAATACGGAGCCAAAGCCTCCTACCGCGTCGATTTCGCCAACGAGGTGGACGAGCGCTGGTTCGAGGGCGTGAGCACGGTGGGCGTGACCTCCGGCGCTTCCGTGCCGGAAAGCCTGGTGCAGGAGGTCCTGAACCTGCTGGCTGATTACGGCTACGGCGACGTCGAGGAAGTGGTCACGGCGCAGGAGGACATCATGTTCTCGCTGCCCAAGGAAATCCGCGCCACGCTCAAGGCCATGGGGGACACCTCCCGCGGTTTGGGAGGCCGGCGCGCCGGAGCCTAGCTCCGGCACCGGTATGATTGGTTACCGTGGCTCTTACTATTGGCATCGTCGGCCTGCCCAACGTCGGCAAATCAACCCTGTTCAATGCGCTGACCCGCAATAACGTTCTGGCGGCGAACTATCCGTTCGCCACCATCGAACCGAACGTCGGCGTCGTCTCGCTTCCCGATCCGCGGCTGGCCAAGCTGGCTGAAATCCACGGCTCGGCGCGGATCCTGCCGGCAACGGTGTCCTTCGTGGACATTGCCGGCATCGTCAAGGGGGCGTCCGAAGGCGAAGGCCTGGGCAACCAGTTCCTGGCGAACATCCGTGAAGCCGAGGCGATCGCCCAGGTGATCCGCGTGTTCGATGACCCCGATGTCATCCATGTGGACGGCAAGGTGGATCCCCGCTCCGACATGGAGACCATCAACACCGAGCTGATCCTTGCCGACCTGCAGACGCTGGAAAAGGCGATTCCGCGGGTGGAGAAGGAAGTCAAGATCAAGAAGCGCGACGCCGCGCAGCTGGCTGCCATGCAGGCGGCACAGACCGTGCTGGAGCGCGGCGACACCATCTTCTCCTCCGTGGAGAAGGACAAGCTGGACATGGAGCACCTGCGTGAGCTGAGCCTGCTCACCGCCAAGCCGTTCATTTACGTGTTCAACGTGGACGACGCCGTGCTGGGCAACCCGGAGCGCCAGGCGGAACTGCGCGAACTCGTGGCACCGGCCGACGCCATTTTCCTTGATGCCAAGCTTGAAGCCGACCTGGTGGAGCTGGACGAAGAAGAAGCCCGCGAAATGCTCGAGATGAGCGGCCAGGAAGAGTCCGGCCTGGACAAGCTGGCCCGCGTCGGCTTCCACACGCTGGGCCTTCAGACCTATCTGACGGCCGGTCCCAAGGAAACCCGTGCATGGACCATCCGCAAGGGCGACACCGCCCCGCAGGCTGCCGGCGTCATCCACTCCGACTTCCAGCGCGGCTTCATCAAGGCCGAGGTTGTCTCCTTCGATGACCTCGTCGAGGCCGGTTCCATGGCTGAGGCCAAGTCCCGCGGCAAGGTCCGCATTGAAGGCAAGGACTACGTCATGGTCGACGGCGACGTGGTGGAGTTTAGATTTAATGTCTAGTTCCTGACCTCTGGGAACTGCGAAGGGCCGCTAAGAACACGTGTTCTTAGCGGCCCTTCCTTTTGCTTCCGATTTCGAAGCCAAAAAACGACGAAGCCAGCATTTTGATGTACCTGAGTGGGTGATCAAAGTTTACGTGCTAGAACCGTGCCGGCTGGCTAGAACCCGCCATCGAAAGGAATATCGGGACGAGCCGAGCCCTCGACAGCGACCTTGAGCGTCACGATCCGTACGGTGTCGCGGCGGGCCGATTCTGTCTGAATTGGGCCCTCAGCACAAGCGGCGAAGTTTGTCGACTGTTTTCTCGCGGTGACTCACGACGCATTTGGGTACTGAGTGGCTCCTTTCCAGGCTAGCCACGCCCGCAGTCGGCTGCTTGCTTCAGCCTGTTCGGGGAGGCGGGCCTGTAGTCTCGAGCAAGACGGTCGTGGATTAATGAAGGGCGCAGGGAATGTGGGTTTCGAGACTCCGTGTCAACGGTGGCTTCCTCAACGGGCTAGATGTTTCGTTCGTTCGTGGGTTGAACGTTGTGATCGGTTCTCGCGGTGTCGGCAAGACTGCATTGCTCGAACTTCTGCGGCATGCACTGGGTGCTGAGCATGCCGATAAACGGCGACGTCAGCAGCGGGAACAGTTCCTTTCCGCGGTGCTGGGAGTCGGCGAGGTGATTGTCGACCTGGAAGACGACCTTGGTGCAACGCAGGTGATCGTTGATGCAAGAGGGCGCGGGCGCGACCGTGACCTGTCGCATTTTGCTCTAGTTCTCGGGCAGAGTGAGTTGGAAGAGATCGCGTCTGATGCGGCTAATCGGCTGAAGCTCCTCGACCTCCGCGCTGGCGAAGAAGCCACCGCGATGCCCCGAGACGAGCTCGGAGAGCTGACCCGAAAGATGTTCGAGCTCCGCGGGCAGTTGCAAAAGTGCGAGGAAGAGTCCCTCAAACGTGCAGGTTTGGAAGCGGACCTGCAGATCTACCGGTCGCAAGAGGAATCTCTGGTCGGAGATGCGCAAGGTCCCCTTGCCGCTCAGAGGGACATGCTTCGTGATGTAGAGGCGCGTTCGAACATGATCGTCAGACGGGGCGTAAATCTTCGGACAGCCGGAGAATTAACAGATCAGATGGGTAGTGCAGTCGACACGATTCATCAGATTCTGGTGAAGCTTGATGTGCTGGATATTGAATTCATGGCGGATGAAATCTCTCTTGCTGGGACTCTCAGCACTGTTCGCTCTAAAACTGAGTCCCTCCGAAAATCGATTGGCGTTCTTGATGAGGGTGTTTCAGGCCGCATCGCCACGGCAACCACGGAGGAGGCCAAGCTTCGAGAAACTGCCGCGCCGCTGAGGGAGAATCTAGAGCAAGCAGAGGCAGGGCTGGGGCAAATTACGGCTCATATCCGAAATGTCGATGCTCAACTGCGAGAACTCGACGACAACGACAAGAGGATCGTCGCACTGTCAACAGAGCTCCAGTCTTTGAAAAGTCAGCGAGACGCAGCGTTCGCCGCTGTCGAAGCGGAAGAAGAGCGACTGTACCGTGCGCGGCATACCGTTGCGGAATCCACGTCGCGTCAGATTGACCGCCATATTGTCGTGGTAGTCGAGCATCTTGCAGATGCGTCCGAACTACGCGATGTACTCACGGAGGGCCTTAAGGGTACACACACCAGAGCTACACTCATCGATTCGCTGGCAGCACGCGTTCTACCTAGGATGCTCTTGGAAATGGTGGAGGCACATGATGTCGATGGACTAGCTTCAGCCGGCGATCTGTCTCAGGAGCAGGCGGCTAGGGTGATCGGTGTTTTTGATTCCATGGAGGGGGTCGAACGCCTTGCAAAGGTTCGGCTAAAAGATAGTGTTGACTTCCTGCTGCGCGACGGTGCAGTGGACAAAAGCGTTGACAATTTGTCGGCTGGTCAGAAGTGCGCCGTAACCCTGCCAATCGTTCTCTCCGAGCGTGAGCGGACACTGATCCTCGATCAGCCAGAGGACCACCTGGATAACGCCTATCTCGTGGATCACGTTGTGTCAGCAATGAGTCATCGTACCGGCGACCAGGTCCAGACAATCGTGGCGACCCATAACGCGAACATCCCGGTTCTAGGGGCAGCTGGACGAGTGTTCGTCCTTGCGAGCGATGGACAGCATGGTGAAGTCCGCGACTCCGGAGCATTCGACTCACCGGCGGTCGTCTCAGCAATCACGACCATCATGGAGGGTGGACGAGACGCCTTCGAGCGACGAGCTAGGTTCTATGAAGTCCATGAGTGATCCGCTTAATTCCCAATCTGAATGGCTCGACGATTCCCTTAACTCGGACTCACCGTCGGCTAGGCTGCGAGCAGCCGCGTGGATTAAAGCCAACCCGGAGGATGTTCCGGTACGCGTACTGATACGGGCTATGCAGAACGAATCTGTGCCTCAAATTCGGCAGGTCCTCAATGACGTCTTGGCGGCGCGGGAATCACTTTCAAACGCGACGCAGTCAGATTCTGTGTCCCAGGAATTGCCCTCAAGTCGTGGGTCTGTTCCAGAACTTGCGCGCCTGATTCGACATGAGCTCTCTCCGCCGGTTGGTTGGATCCGCAAGGCAGGAAGTCGGGAAGTCAGTGACTTCAAGCGAAGTGCAACAAATGATGCGATCAATCGGCTGGAACGCCGAATCGACGCCCTGGTTGCCCTGATCCGTGAAGGATCGGATTTGGATCTTACGGAGTGCAGCTTGGAACACACCTTGCGAGACTGTTGGCCTGATCTGACCGCTACTCCGTCTTTTGTGCCTGCGCCGGATCTCGCTGGCCGCCCGGCAATGATCCTCACCGACATTGGTCTCTTGGAGGTTCTACTAGCTAACGTCTACCAGAATGCCATAGACGCGTCGCTGGAGATGGAGGAAGGGCGGTCCATCGAAGTGAGCTGGAGCATAGTGGGAGAGAGGTTTTGGGTGAGGGTGTCGAACCCGTTTGCAGGAAAGCAGTTCGACGTCGAGGACGTCGAAACAACGGGAATTTCTACAAAGAGCGGGCATCAGGGGATTGGGTTGGCTCTTATAAAAACTGCTTCCGAAAAGCTTGGTTATGGTTTCAAAATTGCGGGACGTAGCGGCGTTGCAACCTTCATACTCACGGGAAAGCGAAACTGATGACAAACCCACGTGCCGTACTAGTTGATGATGATCCGCAGCAACTGGCGGAAGCTTCGGCGACAATCGTCGATGCTGGATACGAGCTAATCACGTTCGAGTCGGTCGAGGAGGCGCTCAGCCTTGTCGAAAGCACTAACGACCTGATTGATCTTTTTGTCTTGGATCGAAAGTTGCCGATGCGTGTCGGCGAGAAAGCAGTTGATGAGTTGGGCGACGAGCTATTCCAGATCGTAACCGCCCGCCATCCCGATTCACGCGTGATCGTCTTCAGCGGCTACACGGATTTTGATCATGCGCAAAGCTCCATGGAAGGGGCTGGTCTTGTCTTCCAAGATGAGGACGTTCGGATTGATCGAGTGTCCGTGCTGCGTAAGTCCCAGTTCGACAAGTTCGACCGTTTCATTCGAGATTTGCGCGAAGTCATCGCACGCTTCGATCTGATTGAGCTTAGGACGAGTGAGGCGACTGAGTCTCGCGATAGGCGAGTTCTCCGTCGAATCGCCTATCACTACGGTGCGTCAGCGATTGCGGCGGTCCCTCTAGCCGGTGGACTGACAGGCGCAGCCGTTTGGCGCTGTGAGGTTGCAGGTCCAAATGGGTCTGTCGCCGTAATAGTAGCGAAGGTGAGTGGCTCGCTTCCAGCGGCCGGAGGGCTGCAGGACCTGCTTCCCAAGGAAGGCATAGCACGTCGTGTCGACGTTATACGGGGCCTCATGGGCGGCTCAATCATTAGCATCTTGCAGCTCGCAGGTTCGTCGACGACCCCACTGATGAACTTAATTGGTTCAGAAGACATCATGGCCGCTGAGATCATCAAGTCGCTTCGTGAGAGTCTTGACACGCTGGAACAATACCCCGCCAGACCAGTTCCGCTCCGCGACGTTGTTTGCCAGATTGTTGATTGGAACAAGTTTGAGTGTGAACTCGCATCGATCGGGCTTACCACGCCGTCGCCCGAGCTTTGGGTTACAACTTCGATGGTCATGAGCCATACCGACCTTCACGCTGCAAATATACTCGTATGTGACGGTCTACCGGTGATTATCGACTCAGATGAGAACCAATTCTCCAGTGCGCTCCGGGACCCGGCCGTCATGCTGATGTCGAGTTGGGTGCACCCGGACTCGCCACTCCTCGGCTCGGACTGGCCTTCAGTAGAGGACATCTCAGAGCGCTTTGGAGATCCAGCGTTCGCTCGAGGTTCGTTGTCTCCCGCATGGTGCGCATCTGTACTGAGTTGGATGGAGGCAAGAAGCGCTTCCTCACGCGAGTATTGGTCGGTGGTCATGGCCTATGGTGTGCGTCAGCTTCGGTTCGACAACGTCCGGTCGCAACCCGAATTGAAAGCGAAGGTTGCAGCTCTGGTCGCCCTAGCTCATAAACGCTTGGAAGAAACGTGAGAAGCCTCGGAGGTTTCGTTTCTGCACTCTCGTAGTAAGCATGGCGCGTATGTCTATCGAATTTGAGAACGTGGCTCTTCGCGGCCCCAGAACTTGAGATCGCTTTTCAGCGAGCCCCGGGTCTTACGCTTCACGCAGGCCGGTCGTGGGTGGGCCAGGCATTCCATGCACCACACCGATGTGCTTTAAGGAGAGGTTATTCCGTAACGGAACGTGGTGGAGTTCCCCTTCAACGTCTAGGGTTTGCGCCTGAATCAGTAGAAATGCCACACCTGGTGAACTTACGAGGTGTGGCATTTTCTATGTGGCATTGGCGATAATGCGCGATCCCGAATTGGCCTGCATATGAAATTGGGAGATCATTCTCTCGTCTGAAGGTGCCACGTAGCTGGGACGATAGTGCCCGACCAAGCACGGGCGCTCGGCGACACTCGTTTATGGTGGCGTCGACGCGAATTGCTGAGTGTCAGCATGGTGGGCGAAGGCCCTGTCGATCTGATTTAGAGTAAAGCAATGGGACATAAAGAACCGATGACGATCGCCAGCGCGTTGCGGCAGATCCAGAACCGACAACTTATACTTCCTGCGATTCAACGTGAGTATGTGTGGAAACCTTCTCAGATCATCCGGGTATTCGACTCTGTCATGCGCGGATACCCCGTCGGCAGCTTTCTATCCTGGAAGGTGTTGCCCGAGACAGTCGGCAAGTTTAAGTTCTATGGATTTATGACGGAGTACAACGCCTTCGACAACCGCCATAACCCGGTGATCGATATTCCCACAGACCGTGAAGTGGTCGCAATCCTTGATGGTCAACAGCGTTTGACCTCTCTCAATATCGGGCTGCGCGGGACCTACGCGTACAAGAATCACGGCGGTTGGGCGAATAAGCCGTGGTCTTATCCGGAACGCCGTCTGCATCTGAACCTGGCCAGCGAGGCCCCGGAGAACGAGCTCGGTCTAAAGTACCATTTTCAGTTTCTGACGAAGAAGGACGTTGATGCGGCGTCGGAGGACGAAAGCAAGAAATGGTTGCCTGTTGCCGAAATTTTCGACGCATCGGACACTGCAACCTTGATACAGCTGTTGGCCAAGTACGAAGTTGGTAATGACCCGGAAGCTTCAGCATTGGTCAGTAAGCTGTGGGAGGCAGTCCACAAAACCGCCAGCCTGCATTTCTACGAAGAAAACGATCAGGACATCGAACGCGTGCTGGACATCTTTGTGCGGGTCAACTCTGGCGGCACCGTCCTGTCGTATAGCGACCTACTACTGTCTATCGCTACCGCACAGTGGGAAGGTGATGCTCGAGCCGCCGTACACGGTTTGGTAGATGCTCTCAACCAAACCGGGAACGGATTCAGCTTTTCCAGAGACACGATTCTGAAGTCAGGGCTGATGATGGCTGACGTTCGGGATATTGGATTCAAGGTCAAGAACTTCACTACGACGAACATGGCGAAGCTCGAGGCTGACTGGGACGTCATGAGCAAATCGCTCCACGTCGCGGTCGGCCTACTCGGTGATTTTGGTCTATCCGATGGATCGCTCACCGCAGACAGCGTGTTGATCCCGGTGGCTTACTACATCCACCACCGTGGGCTCGATCACTCCTACCGCGAATCGCCGAAGTCTCGCGAGGACCGAGAGTCTCTCCGGTCTTGGGTTCTGAGATCGCTGATCGTGCGGGGCGTGTGGGGCTCCGGCTTGGACACCTTGCTCCGAGACGTCCGCGAGATCATCAAAAAGCATGGTGATTCCGCGTTCCCCGTGGCCGAGATCGAGCGGGCGATGTCTCGGCGAGGTAAGCCTCTCACCGTTACTGACGCCCTTGTGGACGACATCTTGAGTCTCTCGTACGGCAAGGCACGTACCTTCGCCGTACTCGCAGCGCTATTCCCGCATGTCGACACACGCAACCAGTTCCATGTAGACCACGTCTTTCCAGCCGGGCTGCTCGACAAGAAAGCCCTGCGACGTCAGAAAAAAGACGACGGTACGGCGAGGTTCACGCCAGATGAGATCGATGAGCTACTCGATCGGAGAGACCGTCTGCCGAACTTGGAGTTGCTCCCCGGTCTTGAGAACATCGGAAAGTCGGCTAAATTACCGGAGAAATGGCTGGCGGAGGAGTATCCCGCAGCGCACGATCGCAGTGCTTTCCTGGAACGCAACGCTTTACCTCGGTCGCTCCCCCTCTCCGTAGAGGAGTTTATGGATTTCTTCGACGAGCGAAGTGAGAAGCTGGCTGCTCGGATCCAGAGTTTGCTCAAGCCTCAAACCCCAGACCCCTCAAATACAGACGCGACATTCCTCGTTGACCTTGACGAGGAGCTCTCCGCAGGGGATGATTCTGACTGATGTTTCTCTCATGGTGAGGGCAGCGATGGGTTACTCAGCTTCGGAACGTGGTGGAGTTTAGGTTTAACGTTTAGATTCTTCGTCTGACTCAGTAGAAATGCCTCCCTCCGTGAACGTACGAGGGCGGCGTTTTTACGTTCAGCTTCTTGTGCCCTGCCCGTCAGCTAGTCTGCCCCTATGCAACGCAAAAGCATCGTCGTCGCGCTTGTGCTCGTCTGTGTGTCCGTGCCGACCGCGGGATGCCGTAGCGATTCTGCTGTCCCCTCGTCTCCTGCCGATTCGGTGACCCACAGTCCCGGCACGGACGAGCCCGGCGATGAATACTGGACGCCGGAGCGGATGGAAAGCGCTGTGCCCGATATGCCCACCGACGACTGAGCAGGGTTCTTCACACTTCGGAGGACCAAGCCGCAGCCCATTGCGCATGGGGGCCGGCGCACAGAGAATCAGCGCATGGGCTCTCTGACTTTCAGCATCAACGTCACCCTGGACGGTTGCATCGATCACCGGGAGGGCATCGCCGACGACGAGACGCACGCGCACTTCACCGCCCTCCTGGACCAGGCCGGTGCCATGCTTTGGGGCCGCACCACGTACGAGATGATGGAGAGCGCCTGGCCGGCGGTTGCCCGCGGGGACGTCGAAGCGCCGGCGGCGATACGCGAGTGGGCGCTCCAGCTGGAAGCGAAACCCAAGTATGTGGTGTCGGCGACACGCAGCGACTTCCCGTGGAACAACAGCCACCCCATGGAAGGCGACCTGCGCACTGCCGTGCAGGATCTCAAGGACCGAACCCCGGACGGGGTACTCGTCGGCAGCGGGAGGCTGGCGGCAGGGCTGGACCGGATGGACCTGATTGACGAGTACAGGTTCCTCGTCCAGCCCAGAATCACGGGACACGGTCCCACCCTCTACAAGGGTCTGCTCGACAGCACGCGCCGGCTCGAGTTGATCTCGGCGGTTCCGCTCAGCAACGGTGCAATCGCTGCGCACTACCGACGGGCTGCCTGAGATCCGCAGTGCAGGTGCTGCACTTCCGTCCGGAGGGTCATGCGGCCCCTGCTAGCCTCGCTTCATGCGCAAAACGTCGGCACGAACCCCCAAGGCCGCTGCAGGGGAGCGCGTACTGATCCTGTCCGCAGGGGTGGGCTCCGGGCATAACAGTGCCGCGGCGGCGGTGCAGCAGGCGTGCGCCGCGCGTGGCGACGTCGCCGAGGTGCAGGTACTGGACGTGCTGCAGGTCAGCAGCGTGCTGTATCGGGCGCTGCTGAACAAGGGCTACTTTGTCCTGGTCGAGGGCTTGCCGTGGCTGATCGACTGGGGCTACGACATCAGTGACCTTCCCTTCCGGCGCCGGGGCCCCATAGACCCCTGGACACGGATGAACTCCGTTCCGGTCATCGATGCGATTAAGCGATTCCGGCCGACCGCGATCGTGTGCACGCACTTCCTGCCCGCCCAGCTGCTGGCGTCACTGCTCCTTCGCGGCGTGACCAACGCGAGAACCGCCGTCGTCACGACGGACTATGACTTCCAGGGGCTGTCGCTTACCGGCGCGTTCCACGCGCTTTTCCTGGCCAGGGAGGAGGGACGAGTAGAGCTGATGGCGCTCGGCCTGCCCTCCGACCGCGTCGCGGCCCCGGGGATCCCGATCGCTCCACAGCTAAAGGCCCCGGCCGGGCGAAATGCAACCGAGCCTCCGATGCTGCTGATCTCCGCGGGCGCGAGCGGCGGTGACTACGCCGTTTCGGTCGTGCGGCAGACGCTGCACATGCGCTCGCCCTTCACAGCAACGGTCGTCTGCGGACGCAACGATGAGCTGCGGCAGCGTATCGAGCAACTCGTGGCGCCCGCAGGAGAGCGCTACCGTGTGCTCGGCTTCACGACGGAAATGCCACAGCTGCTGCGCCGCGCAGACCTGTTTGTGGGCAAGCCGGGAGGGCTGTCAGTGTCGGAGTGCATGGCTGCCGGGCTGCCCATGGTGCTGGTGAACCCCATTCCGGGCCAGGAGGTCCGCAACGGCGACTACCTGATGGAGCAGGGGGCGGCGGTCCGCTGCAACACTGCCGCGACCATCGGCTGGGAGTCGACGAGATACTGCGCGAGCCGGGCCGCCTGCAGCGGATGCAGGACGCGGCGCAAAGGACCGGCCGGCCTGACGCTGCGGCGGACGTGCTGTCCGGGCTGCTGGATGGGCCGTCCCGTCCGCTGGTCATAACCCGCGCGGCGCAGAAGACAATCCTCTCCGCCAGTGGGGAGCGCGTTGTCGCGACCGATCTGAGCGGACCGTCGGCACTGGTCCGGTTGATCGACCCGGCGACGGGCAGCACGGTCGCTTTGCTGCAGGCCGAGGAACTGGAGGATTTGCAGAAGCGGTACGGGACCCCGGAGGGGGGCCTGGTGCTGCGGCGCAGCCAGGCGCTGCGGTCGCTCAGGTGGGAGGAGCGGCGGTTGCTCCGCGCCATTCTGCGGGGGGATGACGCCCTGCCTGTCCGTGTTGAGAGATCCCGTCCGCACCGGCCGGTTCCGCAGGGCGCCGTAAGCGGACCGCACCTGCCCAGCTGACCGGGCTGTGCTGGCCGGCAAGCAGGGCCCAGTTCCCGGGGCGGGGGGACCAGCGCCGGGTAGCAGGATCGCGCTTCAGTGTAGGCCCCGCATCCAGGGCGACCCGCACCGTTGTCTCCGCGCCGGGCTGCAGCGTCACCTTCCGGAACCCCAGGAGCTGAGCCACCGGCCTGGGAACCGATACATCCGCAGCGTAGACCTGAACAACAGTGGAGCCCGTGCGGTTACCGGTGTTCGTGACGAGCACATCCGCGGTGCCGCCCGCGTCGTCGAAGCGATGCCCGAGAAGCCCGTGCTCGATCGTCGTGTAGCCCAGACCGAACCCGAACGGGAACGCCGGCGCGTGTCCGTCGCTGTCGAGCCGGCGTTGGCCCCACTTGTTGTCGTAGACGACGGACTTCGCCGCGCGGTCAAACTGCGGCAGATGCGCGGCGTCCGTCGGCAGCACAAACGGCAGCCGCCCGCCGGGCTCCGCAGCGCCGGTCAGCACGTCCGCGAGCCCGCGGCCGCCCTCCATGCCGCCGTACCAGGCGATGACCAGCGCGGGCACATGCTCCCGCCATTCCTCCGTGAGGATCGCGCTGCCGCCAATCAGCACGACGACGGTCCGCGGGTTCGCGGCCACGACGGCGCGGATGAGACGCACATCGGACGGGCGCAGATCAAGGGAGCTGCGGTCGCCGCCTCGGACGAACCGCGACGCCAGATGCGCCAGACCGATGACGACCCGACGGAGGGGACCCGCGCCAAAGGTCCGGCCGAGCACACCGACGTCGACGCCGCCGGTGACCACGGACTCGCCCTCGTCGTGCTGGTCCAGGCCGACGACGACGATGGCTGTGTCCGCAGCGGCCGCCAGCGCGGCGGCGGCGCGCTCGTTCCGGCCTGCGGCGGTCGTGATGCGCACCCCTGGAAGCGCCTCGCGCAGCCCCTGCAGCGGCGAAACCGTGGAGGGAGGGCGGACGCGTGAGGAGCCGTGGTCGCCCAGGTTTGCCCGGGCCGCCAGGCGTCCGATCACCGCGAGATGCGAGGCGGCGGGTGCCAGCGGCAGGAGCGGTGCCGCGCCGAGGGTTTCATTCTTCAGCAGCACGATTGACTCCGCGGCGACACGGCGGGCAAGAGCCCGGTGCGCCGGGGAGGCGATCAGGGCGACGCCGGGCTCCGCCAACTCCCGGGTCGCGGCGTGGAGCACGCTGCTGCGCAGGATGCGGCGCGCGGACTGCAGCACGGTGGCGCGGGCCAGCTTTCCGCTCCGCAGTGCGGCCGGCAGATCACGGGCACGATGCAGCCGCAGCGGCATCTCCACGTCCATTCCCGCCTGCAGGCTGGCGAGGGCGTCGTGGGTGCCGAAGACCCAGTCGCTTGTCACGAACCCCGGGAAGCGCCACTCGTGCCGCAGCACATCGGTGAGCAAGGCGTGATTGACATCCATATACTCGCCCCGCACCCGGTTGTAGGAACTCATCACCGAGTCGGCGCCGGCGTCCACAACGGCCTTGAAATGCGGCAGGTACACCTCGTGCAGGGCATGCTCGTCGACCGACACATCGACCTCGAAGCGCTCGTCCTCCATCGAGTTCAGCGCGAAGTGCTTCACGCACGCCATTGCGTGCATGCGCACACCCCGGGTCATCGCCGATCCCATCCGGCCGGTGAGCACCGGATCCTCCCCGTAACACTCCTGTGCCCGGCCCCACGCGGGGTGGCGAAGCAGGTTTACGCAGACGGAGGCGGAGTAGTTGGCTCCCCGCGCCCTGGTCTCCAGGCCCACGGCGAGCCCGACCCGCTCCTCCAAAGACGGATCCCAGGTCGCGGCCCGCGCCATGGTCACGGGGAAGGCGGTGGAGGCGCCGATGACGACGCCGCGGCCGCCGTCGCTGAACCGGACTCCCGGGACGCCCAGCCGCGGGACCGCCCCGGCCACGAACGGCCGCCGGCGCAGCAGCATCGGGATGAACGGGAGCAACACTGCTGGGGAGTCGCCGTCGAGCAGTCCGAGGAGCTCCCTCCCCGTCATCCGGGCGATCAGCTGCTCGGCTGCTTCATCCGCGTCCAGCTCGCCGGTCCGGACTGCCCGGACTGCTTCGCCGTAGGCGCCCGCCGTCGTCATCTCCATGGATAAGATTCTGTACCCTGCGTACGTACCGGCGCGCGCTTCGCCTCAGCCGCCGAAGCCTAGCCGGCACGGCTCCAGAGAAAGTAGGCCTCGGCGAGCTGTGCCGGAACTCCCGGAGCTGCTTCGCGGATGGCCGCCACCTGCGGGCGCGTGATCGTGGCCACCGCAACAACAACCCCGAGAGCCGTGATGCTCCTTTGCACGGCGTTCCTGCGCTTCAGAATCGTCAGCAGCTCGTCCAGGGCGGTGAGGGCGGGCTGTTGGACCTGAACAAGCGGCGGCGCTTCTCCTGTACCTGTTCCTGTTCCTGTACCCGCCTGCAGGCCAAGACCATCGGTCAACGCCCCGAGCTCCATGTCCATCAGCCCGGCCAACAATCCCTTCCACGCCTCCGCCGGGTCCTTATCAACCGCGCCGCGGGCTTCAGCCACGAGCTCCAGGATCTCCCGCACCATATCGTCGATCACGGCTCGGATGAGGTCATCGCGGGATGGAAAGTTGCGGTACAGCGTCGCAATACCGACGCCGCTCGCAGCAGCCACTGCCTCCAAAGCCACATCACCGCCCCGCTCGGCAAACACGTGCCTCGCATGACCGATGATCGCTTCCCTTCGCTGAGCAGCGTCAGCCCTCATGCCAGCTCCTTCAAGTTGACTCCCAGTCTAAACCGGAGGAACATCATCCAGTAAATCGGAGGAAATCCCTCCATATACGTTTGAAGGATCCATGACTACTCAAGCGCCGGCATCCGGCTCCCATCGAAAGCACGCAGCCATCTGGGCGGGCCTGACCATCGGGCTCTCCGTCATTCTGCTTGCACTTCTCATGCTCTTCATCTCTCCCTCCCTCCTTTCCGGGCCGCGGGACTTGGGCCTGGGCGTGGTCGGAACACAGGAGAATGCAGCATCGGTCTCGGAAACCCTGGAGTCCCAGTCACCAGGGGCTTTCATCGTCCGGGCCTATGAAGGTCCCGACGACCTGGAGCAGGGAATCCGGGACCGGGAAATCGTCGGCGGCTTCGACTTCTCAGGTCCGGACGACATGCACGTATACGTGGCAAGTGCCGGCTCGACGGCGGTGTCCGGAACAGTCAGCAACGTCGGCGCCACAATGGCGGGCAGTATGGGGCAGACGGCGGAGATCGTGGACGTGGTTCCGCTTCCTGATGACGACCCGACGGGTGTCGGCATCGGAGGCCTGGCCTTTCCGCTGGTGTTCGGCGGCATTGTGCCGGCTGTGGCGTTCCGTTCCATGCTGTCCGGACAACGCTGGTGGATCTTTGCCGGGCTCACCGGCTTTGCAGTGGCAGGAGGGTTCGTCGTCGCGGTGGTTCTGAAGTACCTGTTCGGCAGCATTGAGGGTCCGCTGGTCCCGGTTGCGGCCAGCGTTGCCCTGGGCATTGCAGCGCTTGCGCTTCCGCTGGCCGGTCTCAATGAGTGTTTTGGTGCGAAGGGCTTCACTATCGCCGCTATGTCCATGATGTTTGTAGGCAATCCCTTTGCCGGAATCGCCACCAGCGCCCAATGGCTTCCAAGCGGTGTTGCGATGATCGGCCAGCTCCTGCCGCCGGGCGCTGCCGGCACCCTCGTCCGCGCCGTGGCCTATTTCGACGGCGCCGGCGGAGGCGCTGCGGCTCTGACGCTGGGAGTCTGGGTTCTGGCGGGGGCTGTGCTGTGGTTTAGCGGCCCGCGCATCACAGCCGCCAAGGCCAGGAAAGAGGCAGCACAGCCGGCTGCCTAGGAACACGCCTGGAGTGCGTCAGTTGGGCTGCCCCGGCCCAGCGAGGCTCAGCATCCCTCGCGGCTGTGGAAATCTCCAAAATCACCGATCAAATCCGCGACGCCGCCGGATTCGCAGTTGGTGTAAATGAGCGTCGTATAAAGCCCCGCGGACACCAGCAGGCCAGCAGCAAAGACGAGGAACAGAATCAACTTCACGAGCTTCTGGGACAAGGGAACGACTCTTCTCTGCTAGCGGTGTGCGGCACTCGTCAGCCACGAGTCTGCCACGAACGGCGGCCGTGTACCCGCAGCCTAGCTGCTGACCCCCAGCGCCTTGCCGATGGTGGAACCGTCAGCGAGAACCCCGAGCAGGCAGGAGGCAAGGTCGCGGCGCGGAATTGATCCGCCCAGCGTTCCATCGTCCCCGGTTTCCTGGGCCTTCCAGTTGCCGGACGGTTCCTTGTTCGTGAGGCCGGTCGGCCGGACGATCGTCCAGTCCAAGCCGGACGCTTTCACGGCGGACTCCTGGCCGTTGTGATCGGCCAGCGCCTTGGCAAGCACCACCCGCATGATCACCCGCAGCGGGCCGGGCAGCTGTGAGCCGGAGTCTCCGGCCCCCAGGGAAGACTGAACCACGAGCCGGCGCACGCCTTCCTTCTGCATGGCGGTTATGACGGCCCGGGTGACTGCCGTGCGCTGGCGGGCAACGCCCTTGGCGCCGCCAACGGTAACGACGACGGCGTCCGCCCCGGCCACTGCAGATGCGGCGGCTGCAGGATCAGTCGCATTGCCGGTGACGGCGCGGGCACCGGCGGGCGCGCGGCCGCTGCGCGAGAGAACCGTTACGTCATGCCCCGCTGCCAGGGCAAGGGACGCCAGCTCGGCCCCGGTGCCGCTCGAGCCGCCGATAATGGTGATCTTCACGTAATCCTCTGCTTCGTTGTGGGCGTTCCTGCCTTCGAGCATCTTATCGGGCAGGTGATCCGGGCCGGTCCGCGGACGCCCCGGCACGGGATGGCACCGAAACCTGTTGCGCCCCGAAATTCGCGCGGTGTGCAATTATCACAAGGTGTGCGATCGACGCCATATCGTCCCGGGGAGCAAGAAATGCGTTTGAACCGCCTGACCAAGCTGGCTGCTGCCTGCGCTGCAGCCGTCCTGGCCCTGGGTGCCTGTACCGCAAACGACGAGGGCAGCGAGGAGTCGGCCGGCGCCCTGCCCGTGCCGGGCGGCGAAATTTCCGTCGCGGAGGCCGGCGTCGTTGATTCCTTCAACCCGCAGACGGCAGCGGGAAACACCGACATCAACCGCAAGCTCGCTTACGCCACGCACTCGGGCTTCAACTACGTGGACAACAACCTCGAGATTGTCCCGCTGGAGCAGTTTGGCAGCTACGAGCAGGTCTCCGAAGATCCGCTGACAGTCAAGTACACGGTCAACGAGGGAGTCGCCTGGTCCGACGGCGCGCCCGTGGGTGCCGATGACATGATGCTGGCCTGGGCAGCGGCGTCGGGACGGTTCGACGACGAAGTCCTCGCCGCGGACGGAACCCCCATCTCCGGAACCCGCTATTTCGACTACGCCGGTTCCACTGAAGCGCTGGGCCTGACCGGGCTGCCCGAAATCGGCGACGACAACCGGTCCGTCACCTTCACGTATTCGCAGCCGTACGCCGACTGGGAGACAGCCTTCGGATCATTGTCCGACAGCAGCGGAATAGCGGTCCCGGCCCACATCGTGGCGCAGGGGGCCGGACTGGCCGACGAAAAGGAGCTGACGGAGCTGATCCGGGAGACTCCGGGCGGGGATCCCCTGAATCCGGCACCGGTAAACCCGGAACTCCGGGCCGTGGCCGACTACTGGAACACGGCCTTCAGCGCTCAAACGCTTCCCGAGGACCCCGCCCTCTACCTCTCCAACGGACCCTTCATCGTCTCCGCCATCGATCCCGGGGTCTCCCTCACCCTGGTCCGGAACGAGGACTACACCTGGGGCGCTGAGCCGGAACTGGACGAAATTAGTGTTCGCTTTCTGCAGGACCCCGCAGCTCAGACCGCAGCCCTGAAGGACGGAACGGTGGACATCGTTTCCCCGCAGCCCGACGGCGGCACTCTTCCGGACCTGGAAGCTCTGGAAGCCCTGGGCAACGTCAACCTGCACTGGGGCAACCAGCTGGCCTATGACCATCTGGACCTGACCTTCGACGGAGTGTTCGAGTCCGACGACGTACGCGAAGCCTTCCTGAAGACGGTTCCGCGCCAGGCCATCGTTGACGCAACCGTGCAGCGTCTGCAGCCGGGAGCGGAGCCCCTGGATTCCCAGATCTTCCTCACCGACCAGGCCGGGTACGAGGAATCCGCAGCCGAAAACGGGTCCGAAGAATTTGCCGCCGTGGACGTGGAAGGCGCCCGGGAACTGCTCGACGGCGAGGCGCCGGCCGTGCGTGTCCTGTATGACCGTGACAACGCCTACCGTGCCGAAGCCTTCCGGCTGATCCGGGACTCCGCAGCGGAGGCCGGCTTCGACGTGGTCGACGGCGGCCTGCCGGCGGGGGAGTGGGCGGCCCGGCTGGGAACCGGAACCTACGACGCGGTGATTTTCGGCTGGACTGCCAGCGGCGTGGGCGTGGCAGGTGTACCGCAGATCTTCGCCACCGGCGCCGCCTCCAACTACAACGGTTTTTCCAGTCCGGAGGCGGACGAGCTGATGGCTGATCTGGTGGCGGAAACCGACACCCGGGGCCGGGAGGAACTCCAGGCCGACATTGACCGGCTGATCTGGGAAGCGCACTACGGGCTGCCGCTGTACCAGCTGCCCGGCCTGCAGGCCTCGGCGGACACCGTTGAGGGCGTGGAATACATGCCGAACTCCACCGGCCTGTGGTGGAACGTCTGGGAATGGAGAGTGCTGCGGTAGCCGGTAGCCGGTAGCCGCGGGCCTGAGGGCGCCGAGTATGACATGGGTCACCCTGCAAACCTATAATTGCGTCGTAATGTGATGCGCGTATATCGAATCGTTACATCTTCATGTGTTTCTATGTATTTCCGCCTCTGATAAGCCGTTTTGTCCACTTTGGGGGCCTCCGGACGGGCGCGTCTGTCATTTGGGCCGTCCCGGAGTGAGTACGGTATGGGCCAAAGGCAATTGCTTTTGAATTTGTGAGTGGGCTCACTAGGTAGCCTCACTGCCGGCGCTACGCGCTCGGATCCAGAAACTAAGGAGGCGGAATGCGTTTCACACGCACTCCCAAACTACTCAGCGTTGCAGCCGTGGCCCTTCTGGCACTGACGGCCTGCGGCGGCGGCGACACCTCGAACGAGGCGGGCGCCGAAGGCGACACGAGTCGTGTCATTGTTGCGGACAACGCAGAGCCCCAGAATCCGCTGATCCCCACCAACACCAACGAGGTGGGCGGCGGCGCGGTACTGGATCTGCTCTTCGCCGGCCTGATCAGCTATGACGCTGACGGCAAGCCGCAGAACGAAATGGCCGAGTCGATTGAGACCGAGGACGCCCAGAACTACACCATCACCCTGAAGGAGGGAAAGACCTTCAGCAACGGTGAGCCCGTAACCGCGGCGACCTTCGTGGATGCCTGGAACTACGGTGCCGCTGCGAAGAACGCGCAGCTCTCGAGCTACTTCTTCGAAAGCATCCAGGGCTATGACGAAGCCAGCGCCGAAGGCTCCACCGTGGAAACCATGTCCGGCCTGAAGGTAGTGGATGACACGACCTTCACCGTCGCCCTGAAGCAGCCGGAGTCCGACTGGCAGCTGCGCCTGGGTTACAGCGCCTTCTACCCGATGCTGGCGGAAGCACTGGCAGATCCGGCTACCTACGGCGAAAACCCCGTGGGCAACGGCCCGTACAAGTTCGACGGCGAAGGCGCCTGGGAGCACAACCAGCAGATCAAGCTGGTCCCGAACGAGTCATACGAAGGCCCTCAGGAAGCCCAGAACGCGGGCGTGACGTTCAAGATCTACCAGAACGACACCACGGCCTACCAGGACCTCATTTCCGACAACCTGGACGTCCTCAAGGTCATCCCGACCTCCGACGTGAAGAACTTCAAGAACGACCTCGGCGAAGAGCGGTCCATCGAGTCCCCGTACGCCGGGAACCAGACCCTCGCCATCCCGTACTACCTCGAGAACTGGAGCGGCGAGGCCGGCAAGCTCCGCCGCCAGGCCCTGTCCATGTCCATCGACCGTGAAGAGATCACCCGCGTGATCTTCAACAACGGCCGGACCCCGGCAGCGGACTTCACCGCTCCGGTGCTGGACGGATACAAGGACGATCTTCCGGGCAGCGAAAACCTGGAGTTCAACCCGGACGAGGCCAAGAAGCTGTGGGAAGAAGCCGAGAAGCTTGCTCCCTACGATGCTTCGGAACCGCTGACGATCGCGTACAACGCTGACAAGGGCGATCACAAGACCTGGGTCGAAGCTGTGGTCAACAATGTCAAGAACAACCTCGGCATTGAGATCACGGGCAAGCCCTACGCCACCTTCAAGGAAGCCCGCACCGAGGCTACCGACGGCGTCCTGACCGGCGCCATCCGCTCGGGCTGGCAGGCGGATTACCCGTCGCTGTACAACTTCCTCGGCCCGATCTACGCCACGGGAGCCGGCTCCAACGACGCTCGTTACGAGAACCCCGAGTTCGATGAACTGCTCAGCACGGGCCTCGCGGCAACCTCCGTCGAAGAAGGCAACGAGGTCATGAACGAAGCACAGGAGATGCTTCTGGAAGACCTGCCCGCCATTCCGCTGTGGTACCAGGTCGCCCAGGGCGGCTGGAGCACCAATGTAGACAACGTTGAATTCGGCTGGAACGGCGTGCCGCTGTACCACGCCATCACCGGCAAGTAATTCCGACAGCCCAAGGGCCCGGCTGCGGTTGCAGCCGGGCCCTTGGGCCGTTCCAAAGTAAAGGTGCTCTTTAGAATGAGTTTCACCAACCCCCCTCAGCGGGCATGCCCCGCGCGGCAGGGAGACATCTGATGACCGGATATGTCCTCAGGCGCTTCCTCCAGTTAATCCCCGTGTTCCTCGGCGCAACGCTGCTCCTGTATTTCCTGGTCTTCAGCCTTCCCGGCGACGCCACTGCCGCCATCTGCGGCGAAAAGGGCTGCACGCCCGCCGTCGAAGCCTCGCTGCGCGCCCAGTACAACCTGGACCAGCCCTTCTTTATGCAGTACCTGCTGTATCTGAAGGGTGTGCTGACCTTCGATCTCGGAACCAACTTCGCCGGCCGCGAAATCGCGACCATCATTGGTGAGGTTTTCCCGACCACCGCCAAGCTGGCCGTGATGGCCCTGGTCTTCGAAGCTGTCTTCGGCATTGTCTTCGGCCTGTTCGCCGGACTGCGCAAGGGCAAGTTCTTCGACTCGACGGTCCTGGTAGTTTCCCTCGTGGTCATCTCCGTCCCGATCTTCGTGCTCGGTTTCCTCATGCAGTTCGTCTTTGGCGTCAAACTCGCCTGGACCAATCCAACGGTCAGCGGCGCCGCAGGCTTCACCGAACTGCTGCTGCCCGCGATCGTGCTGGGCCTGGTGTCCTTCGCCTATGTGCTGCGCCTGACCCGCACCAGCGTTATTGAAAACGCCAACGCCGACTATGTGCGCACGGCAACGGCCAAGGGGCTCAGCCGCCCCCGCGTCGTGACAGTGCACATTCTGCGAAACTCCATGATTCCGGTCGCCACCTTCCTGGGTGCGGATCTTGGCGCCCTGATGGGCGGCGCGATCGTGACCGAAGGAATCTTCAACGTCAACGGCGTCGGCAACACCCTGTACCGCGCCGTGCTCAACGGTGAAGGTCCGGTTGTCGTCTCGATCGTCACCGTGCTCATCCTGATTTTTTGCCTCGCCAACCTGTTGGTAGACCTGCTGTACGCGTGGCTGGACCCGAGGATTCGATATGCCTGAGAATGACCAAACCATGACCCCCGCTAGCCGCGGCAAAGTCTCCCCCTATCCCATTGAGCACTTCGTGGCGGACCTGGACGAAACGCCGGTGGCCGCCGTGGACAGTGCAACCAGCGACGGCGCTCCCCGCAGTCTCTGGAGCGAAGCCTGGCGCAGCCTGCGCAAGCAGCCGCTGTTCATTATCAGTTCCCTTCTTCTGCTCATTGTGGTTGTGGTGGCCCTGTTCCCGGGCATGTTCACCAGTCAGCAGCCCAATGACAACTGCCTGCTTGCCAACTCCGACGGCGGCCCCGCCCCGGGCCACCCGCTCGGCTTCACGCTGCAGGGCTGCGACATCCTGGCCCGCGTCGTCTACGGCACCCGGTCCTCGCTGCTCGTCGGCCTGATGGCCACCCTCGGCGTCGTCGTCATCGGCGGCATCATTGGTGCCCTGGCCGGTTTCTTCGGCGGCTGGATCGATGCCATCCTGGCCCGCCTGGGTGACATCTTCTTTGCACTGCCGCTGATCCTCGGCGCAATCGTCGTCGTCCAGCTCCCGTTCTTCCGCGAAAACCGCAACGTGTGGACGATGGTGCTGATCCTCGTGGCGTTTGGCTGGCCGCAGGTCGCCCGCATTACCCGCGGCGCCGTCCTCGAAGTCCGCAACGCGGACTTCGTCACCGCTGCACGCTCCCTGGGCGTTTCCCGCATGTCGGCACTGATCAAGCACGTCATCCCGAATGCCGTGGCACCCGTCATCGTGATCGCCACCATCTCGCTCGGCACGTTCATCGTGGCCGAATCCACGCTGTCCTTCCTGGGCATTGGTCTGCCGCCGGACGTCATGTCCTGGGGCAACGACATTTTCTCCGCGAAGCCTTCCCTGCGCTCCAACCCGACGGCGATCTTCTGGCCGGGCCTCGCGCTGTCGCTGACCGTACTGTCCTTCATCATGCTTGGTGATGCCCTGCGGGATGCGCTCGACCCGAAGTCGCGCAAGCGATGACTAAGGATGTGACCATGTCCACGACCCCCAAGGCGGACACCGCTGCCTCGGCACAGGCCCGGGACGGGCAGCCCAAACCGCTGCTTGAACTCCGGGATCTTGCCATTACCTTCAAGACCAATAACGGAGACGTCCCGGCCGTCCGGAATGCGCACCTGACGATCATGCCCGGCGAAACCGTGGCCATCGTGGGGGAGTCCGGCTCCGGCAAGTCGACGACTGCCCTGGCCGCCATCGGCCTGCTGCCCGGAAACGGTGCAGTCACCGGCGGAAGCATCATCTTTGACGGCGAAGACATCACCCACGCCAATGAAAAGCGCATTGTTGAACTGCGCGGCTCCTCCATCGGCATGGTTCCCCAGGACCCGATGTCCAACCTGAACCCGGTGTGGAAGATCGGTTTTCAGGTCAAGGAAACACTGCGGGCGAACGGGCTGCCGCACGATGCCAAGGACGTTGCCCAGGTCCTGTCCGAGGCCGGGCTGCCGGACGCCGCGGCGCGGGCCAACCAGTACCCGCACGAGTTCTCCGGCGGGATGCGCCAGCGGGCCCTGATCGCCATCGGTCTGTCCTGCCGGCCGCGCCTGCTCATCGCCGACGAGCCGACGTCGGCCCTGGACGTGACCGTGCAGCGCCAGATCCTGGACCACCTGGACCGGATGACCGATGAACTCGGCACCGCCGTCCTGCTGATTACGCACGACCTCGGCCTCGCCGCCGAGCGTGCGCACAAGGTAGTGGTGATGTACAAGGGCCAGGTAGTGGAGTCCGGGCCTGCCCTGGAAATCCTGCGGAACCCGCAGCATCCGTATACACGCAAGCTCGTGGAGTCCGCGCCGTCGCTGGCCTCGCGCCGGATCGAAACAGCGAGGACCCTCGGCGTGGAAAACGACGAGGTCCTCGCCACCGGCCCCGAAACCGCGCGCACCGACAACGTCATTGAGGTCAAGCACCTGAGCAAGGTGTTCAACCTGCGCGGGGCCCTGGGCAAGTCGACGGAGTTCACCGCCGTCGACGACGTGTCCTTCTCCATTCCGCGCGGCACCACCACCGCCGTCGTGGGCGAATCGGGCTCCGGCAAGTCCACGGTGGCCCGCATGGTCCTGGGACTGGAAACAGCCACTAAGGGCGACATCCTGTTCGACGGTGTGGACATCACCACGCTGAACCGGCGGAAGATGTTCGATTTCCGCCGCCGTGTCCAGCCCATCTTCCAGGACCCCTACGGCTCGCTGGACCCGATGTACAACATCTACCGGACGATCGAGGAGCCCCTGCGGGTCCACGGCATCGGCGATGCCAAGAGCCGGGAGAAAAAGGTCCGCGCACTGCTGGAGCAGGTCTCCCTGCCGGCGTCGATGATGCGGCGCTACCCGAACGAGCTCTCCGGCGGCCAGCGCCAGCGCGTGGCGATTGCCCGGGCGCTTGCCCTGGATCCGGAAGTGGTGATCTGCGACGAGGCCGTTTCGGCCCTGGATGTCCTGGTCCAGGCGCAGATCCTGAACCTCCTGGCCGACCTGCAGTCCGAACTGGGCCTGAGCTACCTCTTCATTACGCATGACCTCGCGGTGGTGCGGCAGATCGCCGACCGGGTCTGCGTGATGCAGAAGGGCAAGATCGTGGAGACCGGAACCACTGATGATGTGTTCGGGAACCCGCAGCAGGACTACACGCGGGCCCTGCTGGCAGCCATTCCCGGCGCCGGATTGATGCTTCCGCCCGAAGTGGCGTAGCGTTCCGGTTACCGTTAGCAGTGCTTTCGGAAGGCAGGCAGTCCGCGCGGCTGCCTGCCTTCCGCTGTGCCGGCGCCGGTTTGCCGGGTCATCGGCGATGTCCCGGAGCACCTGCCTGCCGCGGCCCAAGTTCGTCCATTAGGGAACTTATGATCTTCGGATTAGAATGGTAGCGTGCCCGCTGACGGCGGCGCCTTCGGTACATTCTTACGGAGCATACGTGTAGAGCGGGATTCGTACAGAACGGCCGGATTGACCCGGGAATACTAGCCGGGCTACCGTGCACCACCTTCGAACTTATCTCCTATGAATTGAGTCCTCACGCATGTCAGAAACCAACACGGCTGTAAATACCGCAGTACGAAGCGATCTCCGCAACGTTGCGATTGTGGCCCACGTTGACCACGGTAAGACGACCCTCGTCGACGCCATGCTGAAGCAGACGAACTCGTTTGCCGCCCACGGAAACGTGGAAGAACGCGTGATGGACTCCGGTGACCTGGAGCGCGAAAAGGGCATCACCATCCTGGCCAAGAACACCACGGTGTTCTACAACGGCCCGGCTGCCAAGGGCGAAACGATCACCATCAACGTCATCGACACCCCCGGCCACGCGGACTTCGGCGGCGAGGTTGAGCGCGGTCTGTCCATGGTTGACGGCGTTGTCCTCCTCGTTGACGCTTCCGAGGGCCCGCTGCCGCAGACCCGCTTCGTGCTGCGCAAGGCGCTGGCCGCCAAGCTGCCCGTCATCCTGCTGGTCAACAAGACCGACCGCCCCGACTCCCGCATCGACGAGGTTGTCAGCGAAGCCATGGACCTGCTCCTGGGCCTGGCCTCCGACCTCGCGGACGAAGTTCCGGACCTCGATCTGGACCTCGTCCTGAACGTTCCGGTCGTTTACGCAGCAGCTCGGGTCGGTGCAGCTTCACTGGAGCAGCCGGCAGACGGCTCCGCTCCGGCCAATGACAACCTGGAGCCGCTGTTCCAGACAATCATCGAGCACATCCCGGCGCCGACCTACAACCCGGACGGCGTCCTGCAGGCCCACGTGACCAACCTGGACGCCTCGCCGTTCCTGGGCCGCCTGGCCCTGCTGCGCATCTTCAACGGCACCCTGCACAAGGGCCAGACCGTTGCCTGGGCACGTGCCGACGGCACCCTGAAGTCCGTCAAGATCACCGAGCTGCTGGCCACCAAGGCCCTGGATCGCGTTCCGACCGATTCCGCCGGCCCCGGTGAAATCGTTGCTGTTGCCGGTATCGAGGACATCACCATCGGTGAAACCCTCACCGACATCGACAACCCGATGCCGCTGCCGCTGATCACGGTCGACGATCCGGCCATCTCCATGACCATCGGTATCAACACCTCGCCGCTGGCCGGCCGGGTCAAGGGCGCGAAGGTTACCGCCCGCCAGGTCAAGGACCGCCTTGACAAGGAACTGATCGGTAACGTTTCGCTGAAGGTTCTGCCGACCGAGCGTCCGGATGCCTGGGAAGTCCAGGGCCGCGGCGAGCTCGCGCTGGCCATCCTCGTGGAGCAGATGCGCCGCGAAGGCTTCGAACTGACCGTGGGCAAGCCCCAGGTTGTTACCAAGCAGATCGACGGCAAGAAGTGCGAGCCGATGGAGCACATGACCATCGACGTACCCGAGGAATACCTCGGCGCCGTGACGCAGCTGATGGCTGTCCGCAAGGGCCGCATGGTCAACATGGCCAACCACGGCACCGGCTGGGTCCGCATGGAATTCATCGTTCCGGCCCGAGGCCTGATCGGTTTCCGCACCAAGTTCCTCACGGAAACCCACGGCGCCGGCATCTCCTCCTCCATCGCCGAGGGCTACGAGCCCTGGGTTGGTCCGATCGAGTACCGCACCAACGGCTCGCTGATCGCTGACCGCTCCGGCGTCGTCACTCCGTTCGCGATGATCAAGCTGCAGGAACGCGGCTCCTTCTTCGTGGAGCCCACCTCCGAGGTGTACGAGGGCATGATCGTCGGCGAGAACTCCCGCGCCGATGACATGGACGTGAACATCACGAAGGAAAAGCAGCTCACCAATATGCGTGCCGCTTCCTCGGACACCTTCGAGAACCTGACCCCGCCGCGCAAGCTGACTCTGGAAGAGTCCCTCGAATTCGCCCGCGAAGACGAGTGCGTGGAAGTAACCCCGGAGTCTATCCGCATCCGCAAGCTGGTCCTGAACGCTTCGGAGCGTGCCAAGGTAACCCGCGCACGCGCCAAGGGCTAACAGCATTTCGGAAGCATTGAGCCCCGTCCGCCGGGCCCCGCTTTGGCGGGGCCCGGCGGCGGCCGTGCTGGGGGGAGTGCTGGCCGCCGTGCTGGGGACCGGGCTTCATGCCCAGGTTCTCTACGCGGGGGACACCGCCGTACCGCTGGGTGCGGCCGGCGCGCTGGTCCTCAGCTGCGCTGTTGCCGTGTTCGCCGGAGTATGGGCGCGTTCGGCACTGTGGACTGCGGCGGCCGGGCTTGTCACGTACGTGATCCTGGGCCTGTTCACGCTCGATCTCTGGGACACCCCGCTGATCATCACCGGAACCGTGCTCGAGGTGCAGCCCGGCATCGTCCTGGCCGGCCGCATCTGGCTGTTCGGGCAGGCGCTGGTGACCATCATTGCGCTGTTCCTGACCTCGCGGGTGCTCGCCAAGGCCCGCCGCACAGACGCAGAACGTGCTGCCGGCCGGCAGTTGCCTGAGCCTCCCCTGGCGGGCCGGGCCTAAAAAGCCGACCGCTGGTCAAAACCCCGCTTCCGGATTACCGGCAGCGGGGTTTTTTCTTGGCCCCAAAGAGCCGCTGCGCACCCGTTCCCATCCTTTGTGCACTGCCGGGGCGGAAGGTGTCCCTCCAGCCCCACCAGCCACAAAGGGTGGGAACCAGTGCAGCGGGCGGCACTCCAGGAGTCAGGTGACGTGGGGCGCGGTCAGCGGAGCCGGGTGGCCTCAGCGCCGCGGCGCGCGCGGAGCCGGCGGCGGAGGTACTTCTTTGGCCGCCGTCACCAGGTGGTAGGGAACCGTGACGTTTCCGCGGCGGCCGGCAACCGTGACCTCCGCGTCCGCTGCCTCGACCAGATAGCCCAGCACATCGGTGAACCCCTCCCCGAGACGGTAGCGGACCACCACGCGGGCACCGGCGGGCAGGGCATGGAGGACGGCTGCTGGAGGGGGAACGTTCACCGTTACATGGTACGCGGGCAACCTCCGACTGGGAGATAATGGATCAGGCTACTAACGTGGAACCAACACTTCGTGGATTTTCCCCGTCCGGGACGGTCCGCAGATCAGGAAGGCAAGGGATCGTGACGTACGTAATTGCGCAGCCATGCGTAGATGTAAAAGACAAGGCATGCATTGAGGAATGCCCGGTGGACTGCATCTATGAAGGTGAACGCTCCCTCTACATTCACCCCGACGAGTGCGTCGACTGCGGTGCCTGTGAACCGGTCTGCCCCGTTGAAGCGATCTACTACGAGGACGACACCCCCGAAGAATGGGCCGAGTACTACAAGGCCAACGTTGAATTCTTTGACGACCTGGGTTCACCGGGCGGTGCGGCAAAGATCGGCAATACGCACAAGGACCACCCGATCATCGCCGTCCTTCCCCCGCAGAACCAAGAGGCATGAGTTCCGCCCCTTCGCGCACCTTCGGGCTGGACCTGCCGGAGTATCCGTGGGAAGCCATGGCTCCCTACGCCAAGCTGGCTGCGGAGCACCCGGACGGTGCCGTCAACCTCTCCATCGGCACTCCCGTGGACCCGACGCCCGCCGTTGTCCGGGAGGCCCTGAGCGCGGCTGCTGACGCGCCCGGCTATCCCACCACGCACGGCACACCGGCTCTCCGGCAGGCCATCAGCGGCTGGTACGCCCGGCGCCGCAATGTCCCGGGACTGGATCCGGAGGACATCATGCCCAGCGTGGGTTCCAAGGAACTGGTGGCGTGGCTGCCGCTGCTGCTGGGGCTGGGGGAGGGCGACGTCGTCGTCCGCCCCACCGTTGCCTACCCCACCTATGACATGGGTGCCCTGCTGGCCGGCGCCACCCCCGTGGCCGCCGACAGTCTTGAAGAGCTTGACGACGACGTCCGTGCCCGCGTGCGGCTGGTCTGGGTCAACTCCCCGGGAAACCCGACCGGCATTGTGCGCTCCGCAGACTCGCTGCGCTCCCTCGTGGACTCCGCGCAGAGAATCGGAGCCGTGGTCGCCTCGGACGAATGCTATGCCGAACTGGGATGGGGCGACTGGGATCCCGACCGCGGCGGCCGGCCCGTGCCGAGCATCCTGGACCCTGTGGTCAGCGGCGGCAGCAATGACCTGCTGCTGTCGGTGTACTCGCTGAGCAAGCAGTCCAACATGGCCGGCTACCGTGCCGCGTTTGTCGCCGGTGACGGGGCGATCATCGCCAACCTCGTCAACAGCCGCAAACATGCCGGAATGATCGTTCCGGCGCCGGTGCAGGCCGCAATGATCGCCGCCCTCTCCGACGACGCCCACGTGGCGGCGCAGAAGGAGAAGTACCGTGCGCGCCGGGAGCTGCTGGTTCCCGCTCTGGAAGCCTTCGGGCTGACCATCCACCACTCCGAGGCAGGGCTCTATCTCTGGGCCACAGCCGGCGAGGACACCTGGCAGACCGTGGAACGGCTGGCGAAGCTGGGTATTGTCTCCGGCCCCGGCGTCATTTACGGAAATGAAGGTGCGGGCTTTGTCCGCATTGCGCTCACCGGCTCCGATGAACGGGTCGCGGCCGCGGCACGGCGGCTGACTGCCGCCGCCGGATAAGCGGGGACGGCCTGCGGGGGGAGCCCGTGCTTATAACGCCGGACGCGGAGGAGCGACATGTTTCGCTTCCACAACAACCCGGCCGCCGATTAGTCGTAAAGGGCGCCCAAAGGGTAGCGTTTTGCGTAAATAGATTTAGCGGAATTGACACTATGGGCGCCCCCCACACCACGCGACGCCCGTAGCTCTGGTTTCTTCAAACTCCTGAAGGAGACTTAATGACTGAGCGTCCCAGTGCACAGCTGCACTATGGGGAAAACACCGAAGACCGGCTCGAGCTCCCCCGCGTTGCAGCGGCGGAGGGCAACGACGGCTTTGACGTCTCCAAGCTGCTGAAGCAGACCGGAACCGTCACGTTTGACCCCGGCTTTATGAATACCGCGGCTACCAAGTCCGCCATTACTTACATTGACGGCGACGCCGGCATCCTGCGGTACCGCGGTTATCCGATTGAGCAGCTCGCCAAGCACTCCAGCTTCCTGGAGACTTCGTATCTGCTGATCTACGGAAACCTCCCGACCCCCACGGAGCTGGAAGCCTTTGACCAGCGGATCCGCCGCCACACGCTGCTGCATGAAGACCTCAAGGGCTTCTTCGGCGGTTTCCCCCGGGACGCACACCCGATGCCGGTGCTGTCCTCCGCAGTCAGCGCGCTCTCGACGTTCTACCAGGATTCCCTGGACCCGTTTGATGAAGAGCAGGTGGAGCTCTCCACCGTCCGTCTGATGGCAAAGCTGCCGGTGATCGCCGCTTACGCGCACAAGAAGTCCATCGGCCAGCCCATGCTGTACCCGGACAACTCCATGAACCTCGTGGAGAACTTCATGCGCCTGAGCTTCGGCTTCCCGGCGGAACCGTATGAAATTGATCCCGACCTGGTCAAGGCGCTGGACCTGCTGCTGATCCTGCATGCAGACCACGAGCAGAACTGCTCCACCTCGACGGTGCGCCTGGTCGGCTCCTCGAACGCGAACATGTTCGCTTCCGTGTCCGCCGGCATCAGCGCCCTCTTCGGCCCGCTGCACGGCGGGGCCAACGAGGCCGTGCTGAACATGCTCCGGGACATCAAGTCCACGGGCATGGCGCCGGAAACCTTCATGGAGAAGGTCAAGAACAAGGAAGACGGCGTGAAGCTCATGGGCTTCGGGCACCGCGTCTACAAGAACTACGATCCGCGCGCCAAGATCGTCAAGGCCACCGCCCACGACATCCTGGCAAAGCTCGGCGGCAACGACGAGCTGCTGGACATCGCCATGCGCCTGGAAGAGAAGGCCCTCGCCGATGATTACTTCATCGAGCGCAAGCTGTACCCGAACGTGGACTTCTACACCGGCCTGATCTACAAGGCCATGGGCTTCCCGGAAAAGATGTTCACCGTCCTCTTCGCCATTGGACGCCTGCCGGGCTGGATTGCCCAGTGGCGCGAAATGATGCAGGACCCGCAGACGAAGATTGGCCGCCCGCGCCAGCTCTACACGGGCGCCCCGGAGCGGAACTACCCGGCCCGCTAGGTCCAGGCCAAGCTCAACGGCATAAAAGGAAGGCCCCCGGAATCCCATCGGATTCCGGGGGCCTTCTTCGCGTCCGTCAGGATCAGGTGCGTCAGGATCCGGCGTAGCCCTGCGGGTTGTTCTTCTGCCAGCGCCAGTGGTCTTCACACATGGCGTCCAGCGACCGCGTGGCGGACCAGCCAAGCTCTGCCAGCGCTGCTGACGGATCAGCGTAGCTGACGGCGGCGTCGCCGGGCCGGCGGTCGGTGGTTTCGTACGGGATCTCCTTGCCGGCGGCCCTGGAGAAGGCAGCCAGCACCTGCAGCACCGAGGAGCCGTTGCCGGTGCCGAGGTTCCAGCGGTGCACGCCGGACTTGGCGGTGATGTATTCCAGGGCGGCCAGGTGCCCTGCAGCGAGGTCCACGACATGGATGTAGTCGCGCACGCCGGTGCCGTCGGGGGTGGGGTAGTCGTCGCCGAAGACCATGACCTTTTCGCGGCGGCCAACGGCCACCTGGGCCACAAACGGCAGCAGGTTGTTCGGCACGCCGGTGGGATCTTCGCCGATCCGGCCGGATTCGTGGGCGCCGGCGGGGTTGAAGTAGCGCAGCAGCGCAATGTTCCAGCGCTCGTCGGCAGCGCCCAGATCGGCCAGGATGTCTTCGATCTGTTCCTTGGTGCGGCCGTAGGGGTTCACGGCGTCCATCGGCGTTTTTTCCGTAAGGGGAACCTCTTCGGAGGCTCCGTACACGGTGGCCGAGGAACTGAAGACGAGGGTGCGGACATCATGCTTGTCCATCATGCGCAGCAGGTTCAGGGTGCCGCCCACATTGTTGTGGTAATAGTACAGCGGCTTGGCCACGGATTCCCCGACGGCCTTCAGACCGGCAAAGTGAATGACGGCGTCGATCGCATGGTCGGTGAAGACAGCGTCAACGGCCGGCTCGTCCAGCAGGTCCGCGCGGACGAATTCGGCGCGGCGCCCGGCCAGGTCCTGGACCCGGTTCAGGGATTCTTCGCTTGAGTTGGCCAGGTTGTCGAGCACGACGACGTCGTGGCCTGCTTCCAGCAGGGCCAGCGTGGTGTGGGAACCGATGTATCCCGTGCCTCCGGTAACAAGTATTCGCATGACTTCAGACTAGTGGATGCGGCACGGGCACCGGATCAGGATTGCTCCGCTGCCCGGAAAACCGTCAGCACCACCGCGCCGCCGGCCGCCGGCGCCGGGTCCCAGGTCCCCGTGGCCCGCGTCCACCGGCGTTCGTCAAAGGCCACGGAATCAAGGGAAAGCGCGTCGGCGGAGGCCACGGCCCACTCCGCCACCGACCAGCCGTAGCTGCCGGTGCCCGCCACGGTAATGCGCGAGCCCTCGACCGTGGCTTCCACCGGGCCGTAGACCGCGGTCAGCGCGGCCAGGACAGCCTCCGGGCTGCCCGAGGCCGACGGCGGATCGAGCGTGCATGTCATGGCGGCGGGGGAGTGCCCGGTCAGGGCGGACGCAAACGCCTTGGCCTCGTCCTCGTGGTCCGCATACGCATCGGGGAAGGCGCTGCGCTGGACCGTTTGGGCGGCCACGGTCAGGGGAAGGTCCGCGTAGTTCGGGACTTTTTCCAGAGCATCGTAAAAGGCATTGGCCGCGTACACCCGGTCCATGACCTGTTCCTCGCTGCCCCAGCCCTGGGACGGGCGCTGCTGGAATAAGCCGCGGGAGTCCGGGCCGGCGTCGTCCCCGTAATCGAGGTTCCGCAGCCCGGACTCCTGGATGGCGGTCGCCACGGCAATGGAAGCGGCCCGCGCCGGCATGCCCCGGCGCACCGAAATACCGGCGATGAGGGCTGCCGTCTCCGCCCGTGCCGGCGTCAGGTGGTACTCGGCGCCGTCGGCCGTCGCAGTGCACGACGGCGGGGCGGCCGTCTCTTTGCCCGGCTCACGGAGTGCCGAGACGGCGTAGACGGTGACGGCGACCAGGAAGAGCACCACCAGCAGCAGCACCGGAAGGAATCCGCTGCTGCGCCGGGCGGCGGGACCTGTGGCAGGCATGGGCGGAGCGCCGCTGCCCTAGTTGGCGTGCAGGGCGGCGTTGAGCTCCACGGATGCTCCGCTGCGGGCCAGGGCTTCCACGCTGCCGGTGACCGAGTTGCGGCGGAACAGCAGGTTGGGAACTCCGGAGAGTTCCACCGCCTTGACGATCTGTGGTTCCTCGCCCGGAACCAGCACCGAGACCCGTGTGCCGGCGGTGATGTAGAGGCCGGCTTCCACGACTGATTCGTTGCCGATGCTGATCCCCACGCCGGAGTTGGCGCCCAGAAGGACACGCTCGCCCAGGGTGATCTTCTCGCGGCCGCCGCCGGAGAGGGTGCCCATGATGGAGGCGCCGCCGCCCACGTCGGTTCCGTTGCCCACCACTACGCCGGCTGAAATGCGGCCTTCCACCATGGAAACGCCCAGCGTGCCGGCGTTGAAGTTCACAAAGCCCTCATGCATGACCGTGGTTCCCTCGGCCAGGTGTGCGCCCAGGCGGACCCGGCCGGCGTCGGCGATCCGGACACCGGAGGGGACGACATAATCCGTCATGCGCGGGAACTTGTCCACGCCGAAAACGGTCACCGGGCCGCGGGCACGCAGCCGCAGGCGGACGGACTCGAAGCCTTCGACGGCGCACGGGCCGAAGTTGGTCCACACCACGTTGGGCAGCTGCCCGAAGATTCCGTCAACGTTCAGGGTGTTCGGGGCGGCCAGACGGGCGGAGAGCAGGTGCAGGCGCAGGTAGGCGTCGGCGGTGGAGGCGGGTGCCGCGTCGAGATCGATCTCGGTGCGCAGGACTTCGCCGCGGGTGCCGCGCTCGGCGTCGGTCATCGAGGCGGCTGCTGCTGAGAGTTCGGCCTCGAGGGCATCGGCCGGGGCGTCGTCAGCGGAAGGAAGGGCTGCGAGCACGGGCTGCGGGTACCAGACATCCAGGACGGTGCCGTCGCTGGTGATGGTGGCCAGGCCCAGGCCGGAGGCAATGCGGGCGGTCGGGGAGGAGGTGCTTGAAGTCATGCCTTCCAGTCTACCGACGGCTCATGCGGGCGGCCGGTGCGGCGCAACCCGGCAGGGCCGTCCAGCCGCTCTCGGTAGGGTGGAGACATGACTGACACGCCATCCCGGACCCTGGACCTGACCCGCGACGTTGCCCTGCTGACCGCCGACCTCATGGACATCGAGAGTGTCTCCGGCAATGAAAAGAATGTGGCCGACGCCGTGGAGGCGGCGCTTCGTGAGCTTCCGCACCTGGAGGTGGTGCGCGACGGCGACTCCATTATTGCGCGCACGTCCCTGGGGCGCGGGGAACGGGTCCTGCTGGCCGGACATCTGGACACCGTGCCGCTGCCGACGGTGGAAGGCTCCCGCGGAACAGTGCCGTCGTCCTGGGACGGCGATGTGCTGTACGGGCGGGGAGCCACCGACATGAAGGGCGGCGTAGCGGTGCAGCTGGCACTGGCTGCGGAACTCACGGCACCGAACCGGGACGTGACCTACGTTTTTTACGACCATGAGGAAGTCGAAGCCTCGCTGAGCGGGCTGGGCCGGCTGCAGCGCAGCTATCCGGACTGGCTGGCCGCCGACTTCGCGGTCCTCCTGGAACCGACCAACGGCACCGTGGAGGGCGGCTGCAACGGCACCATGCGTTTCCACGCCTCCACCACGGGCAAAGCCGCACATTCCGCCCGCGCCTGGATGGGGGAGAATGCCATCCACGCGGCGGCGGAGATCCTGACCCGGCTGCGGGACCACGAGCCGGCCACGGTGGCGGTGGAAGGCCTGGACTACCGGGAGTCGCTGAACGCGGTTAAGATCTGGGGCGGAACCGCGGGAAACGTCATCCCGGATGCAGCCACCGTGGAGATCAACTACCGGTTTGCTCCGGACAAGAGCATCGAAGAAGCAGAGGCCTATGTGCGGAACCTGCTCGCCGGGTTCGACCTGGTCCGCACTGACGCGGCATCGGGCGCCCGGCCCGGCCTGGACCGGCCGGCCGCAGCCAGCTTTGTGGCCGCCGTCGGTGCCGAACCCAAACCCAAGTACGGCTGGACCGACGTCGCCCGCTTCAGCGAGATGGGAATCCCCGCCGTGAACTTCGGGCCGGGGGACGCCCTGCTGGCGCACACGGACAACGAGCACGTGCATGCCGGCGCCGTGCGGGCCTGCCTGGCGGCGCTGCGCAGCTGGCTCAGCTAGCGCAGTTGGTTCAGCTGGCTCAGCTAGCTCAAGGCGGCAGCAAAAAAGGGGAGGCCGGCCGGCCTCCCCTTTTTTACTGCCGCGGACGGTTCGCCCGCTGGAGCAGAAGCTACTTGACCGGCGCTTCCACGCCTTCAGGGTCGATGGCATCTTCGCGCTGCAGCAGCTTGCCGGCGCGTGCGCCGAGCAGGCGGGAGAGCCGCTGCGCGGTGAAGGTCAGCAGCATGTTGATCAGAATGAAGATGGCTGCGGCCACCAGCAGGGACGGCAGCATGTTGCCGGCTCCGGCACCGAAGCGCTGCGCGTTGGCCAGCAGGTCGGTGTAGCCGATGATGTAGCCCAGTGCCGAGTCCTTGAGGATCACGACAAACTGGCCGAGCAGCGCCGGCAGCATAGCCACGAGGGCCTGCGGAATCTCGATGCTGCGCAGCGACTGGGCCGGAGTCAGCCCGATGGCCAGTCCTGCTTCGCGCTGGCCCTTGGGCAGCCCGAAGACGCCCGAGCGTACCAGTTCGGCGATCACTGATCCGTTGTAGAGGGTCAGCGCCACCACAACCGCCCAGAACGGAGCACTGGATGCTTCCATCGGGGTGGACTTGGCGAAGAACTGGTACAGGAAGATCATCATCAGCAGCACCGGGACGGCGCGGAAGAACTCCACCACGACGTCGCATACCCAGCGCAGCGGGGCCAGCCCGGAGAGCCGGCCGAAGCCGAAGAGCAGGCCAAAGGCGATGGAGGTGACGACGGCGACGCCGGCGGCCTTCAGGGTTGCAAGCAGGCCGGGCAGCAGCGTGAAGCGCCAGGTACTCCATTCCAGGAACGGCGTCCATTTAGCGGCTTCGAACTGGTCCTTTTCGGCCAGCCCGTTGACGGCTACCGCGAGGATGCCCAGGACCAAGAGTGCGCCGAGGATGTTGAAGACCAGGATCCGGCGCTTCGCCCGGGGCCCGGGAACGTCGAACAGGACAGCTTGGGTGCTCATCGGGCCACCGCCAGTTTCTTCGAGGCCCAGGTGGTGAGCAGGCCGATGGGGATCACGATGACAACAAAGCCAATGGCAAAGGTCAGGAAGATCTGGGTCATAACGTCCGGCCGGAACTCAATCATGGTTTTCATGAGGCCGGAGGCCTCGGCCACACTCGCAGCGGCAGCCACGGTGGTGTTTTTCACCAGGGCGATCAGCACGTTGCCCAGCGGTGCGACGGCGCCCCGGAAGGCCTGCGGCAGAATGATCAGCCAGGCGGCGGGCAGGAAGGACAGGCCGATGGACCGGGCCGCCTCGGCCTGGCCGAGCGGAACGGTGTTCACGCCGGACCTGATCGCCTCGCAGACAAAGGCTGCGTGATAGATGCTCAGGGACAGGACCGCCAGCAGGAAGAAGTTGAGGTCAAAGTCCTTGACGAAGTTCACCTGGAGCTGGCCCCACAGGCCCAGCACCGAGAACACCATGATGATGGTCAGCGGGGTGTTGCGGAAGATATTGACGTAGGCAGTGCCGAACCAGCGCAGGCTGGCGATCGGCGAGATCCGCATGACGGCGAGGATGGTGCCGAGCACCAGGGATGCGAGGGCCGCCCAGAACGCCAGCTGGATGTTGACCCAGAACGCGGCGACGACGTCGTAATCCTCGAAGAGGGCGAAGAAACCACCCATGATGTACCTCTTCTGTGAGAGAAAGAAACCGGTGCATGCGAAGGGAACAATGTCCTTCGCATGCACCGAGGTTTACGCCGGCGGGTCACCGCCGGTTGATGTGCCTATGCGCAGGCTGCAGGCTCCGGCGGGTTCAGCTCATCGTTGTAGGTGTAGTCGGCACCCTCGGTGTTGGCCTTGATGGCCTCTTCCCAGGAACCGTCTTCGACCATGGTGCGGATGGCCGTGTTGATGGCTTCACACTGGTCGCTGTCCTTGGAGATGCCCACACCGTACTGCTCTTCGGTGAACGGGTTGCCGACCACCTTGAACTTGCCGGAGTTGGCATCGGTGGAGGCGAGGCCGGCGAGGATGATGTCGTCGGTGGTGACGGCGTCAACCTGGCCGCCCTGCATGGCGGTGACGCAGTTGGCGTAGCCGCCCTGCTCCAGCAGGTTCACGTCGGACGCGAGGGTGTCCTTGATCTTCTGTGCGGAAGTGGAACCGGTGACCGAGCACAGCGTCTTGCCGTTGAGGTCCTCGGGGCCGTTGATGTCGCTGTTGTCGGCGTTGACCAGCAGGTCCTGGCCGGCAATGAAGTACGGTCCGGCGAAGCCCACGCGCTCCTTGCGGGCGTCAGTGATGGAGTAGGTAGCGAAGATCATGTCCACTTCGCCGTTTTCCAGCACGTTTTCGCGCTGTGCGGAGGGGGTTTCCACCCACTTGATCTGATCTTCGGTGTAGCCCAGGTCCTCTGCCACGTACTTGGCGACGTCGACGTCGAAGCCCGTGTACTCGTTGCCTTCCTTGAAACCCAGTCCCGGCTGGTCGAACTTAATGCCGATCCGGATGGTGTCGCCGGAACCGGAGCCGGTCTCGCCGCTGCCGGCTTCGGTGCCGGAGTCGCCTCCGCAGGCGGACATGGTCAGTGCTGCGGCAGCGGCGAATGCCACTGCTGCGTAGCGGGTCTTGCGCATGATTTCTCCTTGTTTAGCGGCCTAACCGGACGGGTTGGCCTTGCTTCAAGGGGTTGCCCCCAACGTGTGAATCTGTGCTTGTCTATCGGTGAATCTGTATATCGGTAAGTGCTGACCGGCCCGGCTAGTGGGCGAGGATCTTGCCCAGGAAGTCCTTGGCCCGGCTGCTCTTGGGATTGGTGAAGAATTCCTCCGGCGTGGCCTCTTCGACGATCTGTCCGTCGGCCATGAACACCACGCGGTCGGCGGCTTTGCGGGCAAATCCCATCTCGTGGGTCACCACGATCATGGTCATGCCCTCCTTGGCCAGACCGACCATGGTGTCCAGGACTTCGTTGATCATCTCGGGGTCCAGCGCCGAGGTGGGTTCGTCGAACAGCATGACCTTGGGTTTCATGGCCAGCGCCCGGGCAATCGCCACGCGCTGCTGCTGGCCGCCGGAGAGCTGGGCGGGAAGCTTGTTCGCCTGGTTGGCCACTCCCACCCGTTCCAGCAGGTCCATCGAGAGCTTCTTCGCTTCGGCGGACTTCATGCCTTTGACCTTGACCGGGCCCAGCGACACGTTGTCGAGGATGGTCTTGTGGGCAAAGAGATTGAAGGACTGGAAAACCATGCCGACGTCGGCGCGCAGCTTGGCAAGGGCCTTGCCCTCGGCAGGCAGGACTTTTCCGTCAACGGCGATTTCGCCGTCGTCGATGGTCTCCAGCCGGTTGATGGCACGGCAGAGCGTGGACTTTCCGGAACCTGACGGTCCGATCACCACGACCACTTCGCCGCGGGCTACGTCGAGGTTGATGTTCTGCAGGACGTGCAGGTCCCCAAAGTGCTTGTTGACGTTCTTGAGCGAGACAAGAGGAGCAGCAGAATCAGGCAATGCAGAATCAGGCGTAGCGCCTTCGGATGTGTCACGGGTCATAAGAAGAAGATAGCCAATGATTGTGTCCGCAATGTGTCATAGTCCACAATTTCTCCGCAATCGTGACGCAAGAGCAACCAAACACGGCCCGCGGCCGGCGTGAGACCGCTGCCACACATGTGCTTACCCTTGAAGCATGGAACTCAGCGACAACACGTCCCGTCCCCGTATCGGCACTCCCCGGAAGCGGGGACCCGTTGAACTGCGCCGGGCGCAGGCTGCTGCACCGCAGTCGGACCGCTACCTGCTGGACGGCAGCGACCAGACGCATTTCACGCATACCGATCCCTGGCGCGTGCTGCGCATCCAGAGCGAGTTCGTGGAGGGCTTCGGCACTTTGTCCGAGCTCGGTCCTGCAGTCAGCGTGTTCGGCTCCGCCCGCAGCCTCCCCGGCTCGCCTTATTACAAACTCGGTGAAGAAGTGGGGCGGCTGCTCGCGGAGGAAGGGCTGGCGGTCATCACCGGCGGCGGACCGGGCTCCATGGAGGCCGCAAACCGGGGTGCGGTTGAAGCTGAGGGTTTGTCGGTGGGCCTGGGCATTGAGCTCCCGTTTGAAACCGGGCTGAATGACTGGGTGGACCTGGGCATCAACTTCCGGTACTTCTTCGTCCGCAAGACCATGTTCGTCAAGTACGCCCAGGGATTCATCGTCCTTCCGGGAGGCTTCGGCACCATGGATGAACTCTTCGAAGCCATGACCCTGGTGCAGACCCAAAAGGTCACGTCCTTCCCGATCGTCCTCATCGGCACCGAATTCTGGAGCCCGCTCATGGACTGGGTCCGGGGAACCCTGCTGGGTGAGGGCATGATCTCGGCCAAAGACCTCGACCTGATCCACGTGGTGGATGATCCGGCGGAGGCTGTACGGCTGATGATCACCGACAGCGCCGGGCACGTCTCCCCGTAGCGGCCCGGGGCAGCCGCCTCATCTGGCACGATGGTTCTGTGACAACAATCCTGGTCTTCCTGGCAGTCTTTGCCGCAGGAGCCGTTGCCCTCCTTGCCACAGGGCTTCCGCTGCACCGCAAATCCGCAGCCGGACCCGGCGCTCCGGGGACGGGCGGCGACCCCGGGCTGGCCGAACCGGATCCCAGGCTGCCCCCGGTCCTGCTGCCCGAGAAGGTGCAGGCGTCCGATATCGGCCGGCTGCGGTTCTCCGTGGCACTGCGGGGCTATCGCATGGACCAGGTTGACGAGGTCCTGTCCCGGCTGGCGGCTGCGCTCGCCGAGCGGGATGCAGCTCTGGACGCCCTGCGGAAGCCTCAGCGCAGCTCCGGTCCGGAAGAAGCGGAAAAACCGGGCGGGCCCGAAGAGCCGGAAGTGCGTCCTTGAGTACTGCAGCCGGCACCGACGGACTGCTGCGCTGCCCCTGGGCCGTCAGCAGCCCCGACTACCAGCGGTACCACGACGAGGAATGGGGCCGTCCGGTGACCGGGGAAGATGCCCTTTTTGAACGGTTGAGCCTGGAAGCCTTCCAATCGGGCCTGAGCTGGATCACGATCCTGCGCAAACGTCCTGCCTTCCGGGCAGCCTTCGCCGGTTTCGATCCGGCCGTCGTCGCCGGCTATACCGACGCTGACCGTGAACGGCTGATGGCCGACGCCGGAATTGTGCGGAACCGCGCGAAGATCGACGCCGTCATCTCCAATGCCCGGGCACTGCTGCAGCTGCCCGTAGGCGAGAGCCTGGAAAAGCTGCTTCAGGAGCACCGCCCGGACCCGTCGCGTCCGGCACCGCGAACCCTTGCGGATGTTCCCGCGGTAACCGCCGAATCCACCGCACTGGCCAAGGCGTTGAAACAGCGGGGATTCCGCTTTGTAGGGCCCACCACGGCCTATGCCATGCTGCAGGCCACCGGTTTCGTCAACGATCATTTGGAAAGCTGCTGGGTGCGCCATGGAGGGTAGGGCTGCCCCGGACAATGACCAGCAGCGGGCGTCAGGGCCCAACCGCGTCCTGGCCGGCGCAGCCGCTGCGGCGGCCGGGGCCTTTGGCCGCTGGCCCTGGTACGCGAAGGTCCTCGCAGTCTGGGCCCTTGCCCGCCTGTTCTCCTTCGGCCTGTTCCTGGCTGTGGCCGCCCGGCAGGAGCTGAACCCCTGGGGGTGGGAGGGCACGCCGTCGTACCTGCAGTTCATCGGAGCCTGGGACAGCGAATGGTACGGAAAGATCTTCAGCGGCGGTTACCCCGCCGAAATACCGCGGGACGCAACCGGGCGGGCGCTCGAGAATGAATGGGCGTTCTACGCACTTTTTCCGGGACTGGTGCGGGCGCTCGCGGCCGTAACGGGACTGGGATGGGAAGTCCTGGGGCCGGTGGTTGCCACGGCCGCCGGTTTCGGTGCGGCTCTGATGGTGTACCGGCTCTTTGCAATGAAGGCTTCGGCCGGAACCGCACTCTGGGGCGTTGTGTTCGTGGCGGTCAATCCGGTATCGCCGATCCTGCAGGTGCCCTATGCGGAGTCACTGAACCTGCTGCTGCTCGCCGCGGCCCTGTACCTGCTGGTGCAGCGCCGTTATCTGGCCGCGGTGCCGGTGGTGCTGGTGATGTGCCTGTCCCGCCCGGTGGGGGTGGCCTTCGCGCTGATGATGCTGGTGCTCTTTATCCGCCGCTGGATCCGGCGCCGGACCGAACCGTTTTCCCTGGCCGACACCTGGCGGATGATCGTGCTGGGCCTGGCCTCCGGCGTCGGCGCCCTCGCGTGGCCCGCGCTCGCCTGGGCCGTCACCGGGGATCTGCGTGCCTACACGGACACGGAGACTGCCTGGCGCGGTGATCACCTGCTGCTGTTCAAGCCCTGGTTCGACGAGGCGGAGCGGCTGTTCGGCCCGGTTCTCGGTCCGGCAGCGCTTCTGCTCCTGGTGCTCCTGACTGCCCTGTACCTGAATTCCGGCTCCGTGCGCCGGCTGGGCGTTGAGCTGCAGGTATGGTGCGCGGCGTACCTGATGTACCTGTTTGCCTTCCTGAACCCGCTGACCAGCACGTTTCGGCTGCTGCTGCCGCTGTTTCCGCTGGGCCTGGCGCTGGCGTTTCTGAGCACCTCCCGTGCCTACCGCTGGACGGTGGCCGCGGGGTTCCTGGTTCTCCAGATTGTCTGGGTGGCGTGGCTGTGGAGATGGACACCGCTTCCCGGCGGAGGGGATTATCCACCCTGATCCTGTGGCGGGGAACACACGAAATTTCGTTTGCGTCACCTTTGTGCGGAATAATGAAGGACAATTGCCGCCGGAGCTGGTTTGAGGCCGTGCGACAGAGGGTTACATGTGACTGGGGGATTGCCCGCAGTGCACTGTGAAAGGGGAACTGGAACATGGCTGCAATGAAACCGCGCACTGGGGACGGACCAATGGAGGTCACCAAGGAAGGGCGGAGCCTCATCCTGCGAGTGCCGATCGACGGCGGCGGCCGTCTCGTTGTTGAGCTGAACGCAGAGGAAGCCGGCAAGCTGAAAGACTGCCTGCTGGGCGCCACGAGCTAGGAACGCAAACAGATGCAGCGACCTCCCAGAGGATCCTCCAGGGCCACCCCGGCAGGGGCAGCCGCAGGGCTTGAGCCGCAGGGCACGGCAATGACCGCTGTGTCCGCGGCGGAACCGCTGCAGCCGGGGGCCGGCATTCCCGCCGCCGGTTCCGGGCTGCGGCCGGAGCCTGACGAAGGAGTCGACGTCCTGGCTGTTGCCATGGCGGCCGCTCCGCAGACAACGCTCCGGGAGGATTCGGAGGAGGCGCTGCATCCCACGCCCCAGCCGCGCCGGGGCGCCGTGGAAACGGCGCTCTGGTACGAGGTGGACGTGGCTGCCCGTGCCGCCGCTGAGGGAGTCACCGGCAAAGCCGGTGAGTCTCTCCTGGTGGGACCGCCCGCAGGCAAGACCGGCCAGGTGCCGGCCAAACTGATTTTCCTTGGCGTCGGTGATGAATCGGTGCTGAGCATGCGCCGTGCCGGTGCCGCCCTTGCCCGGGCCACCCGGGGCGCCCGGCGGATCCGCACCGCTGTTGCTGACGGTCTGGACGCTGCCGCCCAGCAGGCCTTCGTGGAGGGCTTCCTCCTGGGCGGGTACCGGGCTCCCCGGGAGGGCAAAACTCCTGCCGGCCCTCCCGTGGCGAAGGAAATGGAAGTGACCGGGCTGGACCCGGAGGCCCTGAAGATCGCCGAGATCACCGCCCGCGCCGTCTGGCTGGCACGGGATCTGACAAACCTCCCGCCTGACCGGGCAACCCCCGAGTGGATGGCAGCACAGAGCAGTGCCGCCGCAACCCGCGCCGGACTGGAAGTGTCCGTGCTGGACCAGGATGAACTCCGCAGGCAGGGTTTTGGCGGGCTGCTGGCGGTCGGCTCAGGATCCGCCCATCCTCCGCGGCTGGTGCAGCTTTCCTACCGGCCGGAGTCCGGAGAAGGCCAGCACATCGTCCTGGCGGGCAAGGGCATCACCTTTGACTCGGGGGGAATCTCGCTGAAGCCCCGCGACGCCATGATGGCCATGAAAATGGACATGGCCGGTGCCGCCGTTGTGCTGGCCGCGGTTGAGGCCGCGGCTGCGCTGAAGCTTCCCCACCGGGTAACCGCGGTGCTGGCGCTGGCCGAAAACGCGATAGGCGCATCCGCGTACCGCCCGGGAGACGTGGTGAAGACCTACAACGGCACGACCGTGGAAATCGGCAACACGGACGCCGAGGGCCGCATGGTCCTGGCCGACGCACTTGCCTATGCGGCGGCGGAACTGGCACCGGATGTCCTGGTGGACGTGGCTACCCTGACCGGGGCGGCCGCGCTGGGACTGGGCCAGCAGTACGGAGCACTGTTTGCTAATTCTCCGCAGCTCCTCGCTGCACTGGAAAAGGCCGGAAGCGCTTCCGGAGACCGGGTCTGGCAGCTGCCGCTGGTTCACGAGTATGACTACGCACTGGATTCAGCCACCGCGGACCTGGCGCATGTGGCGCCGCCCGCGCTCAAGTTCGGTGCCGGTGCGATCGTGGCCGCGCTGTTCCTGGAGAAGTTTGTCGACGGCACGGCATGGGCCCATATCGACATTGCCGGCCCCATGCGTGCCGGATCAGATACCCATGAAGTTTCCAAGGGTGCCACCGGATTCGGTACCCGCCTGCTGATTTCCTATCTCAGGGACATTCCGCAGGGCAGCTGAGAGCCTAGCTGCCGGTCTTCACGGCCAGCAGCAGGCCGTCGCCGGTGGGCAGCAGCGAGGAAACGAGGGACTCGTTCTCGCGGATGGCTTTGCCCACCTTGCGCATGGTGTTGGTGGTTGCCTCCCGCACCGCGGGATCGGACACCTTGCCGTGGTCCAGCGCATCGTTGACCACCAGCAGCCCGCCGCGCTTGAGCAGGCGCACGGCCTGGCCCACATACAGCGGGAACGACGGCTTGTCCGCGTCGATAAAGACCATGTCGTAGGCGCTGTCGGTGAGCCGGGGGAGGACCTCGGCGGCGCGCCCCGAGATGGTCCTGGTCCGGTTTCCCGGCACTCCGGCTTCCCGGTAGGCTTCGCGCGCGGCCCGCAGATGGTCGACGTCGGAATCGATAGTCGTCAGCACGGACTGCGGTCCGAGGCCGCGCAGCAGGCAGACACCGGAAACGCCTGCTCCGGTTCCCACTTCCACCACGGTCTGGGCCTTGGAAGCGGCCGACAGGACCGTCAGGGCAGCCCCGACACCGGTGGAGATCGGGGAAACGCCAAGTTCATAGGAGCGCTCCCGCGCGCGCAGCAGAACTTCGTCCTCGAAGGGCAGTCCCTCCGTGTAGGACCAGCTGGTCTGCTTGTCGGCGCTCATTCGTGTCACTTTCATTGGAAGGGGAAGCATGCTTAGTCAAGCTTAGGGCCACGCGGCTGTCCGCCCGTCTTCCGGAGGGAGCGCGCCGACTCAAACGGGACGGTAACCGCTCTTGTGCGGCCGCGCGGTGCGTGCTAACAGGCAATTCCCAGATTGATGCGTCAACATAATTATGCAGGAAACAGCACCGGGAATTCGTACGCCCTGCGGGCGTACGGCCGGAACCAGGGAAGGAGGGATGACCATGACGACGACGCCCCAAGCGCCAGCCGAAGCGGCAGACTCCGAGTGGGTCAGGCCCACCTGGGAGGAGGTCGTGACGGCGCATTCAGCGAAAGTCTACCGTCTGGCCTACCGGCTCACCGGAAACCGGCACGACGCCGAGGACCTCACCCAGGAGGTTTTTGTGCGGGTCTTCCGATCCCTGGACAAGTTCCAGCCCGGCACCCTCGACGGCTGGCTGCACCGCATCACCACCAACCTTTTCCTGGACCAGGCGCGCCGCCGGAGCCGGATCCGCTTTGACGGCATGAGCGAGGAAGCCGAGAGCCGCCTGCCCAGCAACGGGCCCGGGCCCGAGCGCAGCTTTGAATTCAACAATCTCGACGTCGATATCACCCGGGCGCTGGACGAACTCCCGCCTGACTTCCGTGCCGCCGTTGTCCTTTGTGACCTTGAGGGGCTCTCCTATGACGAGGTTGCGCGCGCCCTCGGAGTGAAACTCGGCACTGTGCGTTCCCGGATTCACCGGGGCCGGACCATGCTGAAAGAGAAGCTGGCACACCGCGACCCTCAGCAGCGGCGCGGTGCCGGACCGCGGCTGGCCCTTCCACGCGTGGCGGGCGCCAGCTGATTCCATGCGACATCCCAAACGTCTGCTGCAGGAGTTCCTGGACAACGAGGCCAGTCCTGCCCGAGCCGCTGCAGTTGAGGCTCACCTGTCCCGATGCAGCGCGTGCCGTGCCGAGGCTGCACGGGAGCGCCGGCTTCGCAGCCGCCTGCGGTCAGCGGAAATTCCGGTACCCGGCCCCGATCTGCGGGAGCATATCGAACGCACTGCACGTCCGGAAAGTGCCGGAGCCCAGGGGTACGCGGAGGTGCCGACCCCGGCCGCCGGCAAGCGCCGCCGTTCCCGGGGCCTCAAATTCGCCGCCGGCGCCCTCGCCGCCGTCGGCCTGGTCCTGTCCACTGCGTACCTGCTGGGCGGATGGTCCCAGGCAACTGCGCTCAGAGCCTCGGCTCCGAGCCTGGCTGCCGGTTGGAGCGAAGTCACCGGCGGTGAGGGTCACCTGCTGACACCCGATCAGATAGAGGTTCTGAGGAGCCACGGCTGGACCTGTCCGGAACTGCAGACGGTGGGAATGTCGCTGGTTGCAGCACATTCGGGACGCGTTGGCGGGCAACCTGCCGTGATCATGACCCTTGAGGGGAACGGAAGCACGGTAACGGTGTACGAAACAAGGTCCGACACCGGAACTCCGGAACCTGCCCTGGACGGGATCAGCGGACACACCGTCACGGAGGAGGGCTTTGTCCTCCGCAAGGACGGAACCTACCCGGGGCGCCCGAAGGTCTGGCTCCATCCGCAGCGTCCCCACCAGGCTGTCGTGGATTCACAGCGGGTCACGTACTCCGTTGCCGCCACTCCGGCGGAGAAAGTCCTGGACGACGCGGTCAGCGAGATCTCCCTCACCGAGTCGTCCCGGCTGGTCCGCCATATCCCCGACACCGCGCAGGGCCTCTGGGACCGGGTTCAGCGCGGACTGTCCGTCATGACCGGGACCGGGTCTTGAGCGGGCCGCTCCGCGGATGCCCCCGCCCGGCGAGTGGCCTGCAGGACTGCGGGAAAGGTAGTCTTCACAGGTGATCGGAATCAACGGATATGAGCTGCTCGTCCTGGGAATTCTCGCTGTCGTGGTGCTGGGGCCGGAACGCCTGCCCGAGTACGCTTCCCAGCTGGCCCGGCTAATCCGTGAACTGCGGCGGATGGCCACCGGAGCCAGGGAACAGCTCCGCGAAGAAGTGGGCCCCGAGATCGACGAAGTGGACTGGCGGAAGCTGGACCCGCGGCAATACGATCCGCGCCGAATCATCAAGGAAGCGCTGCTTGACGACATCGAGGACGCCGTCAAACCTGTCAGCGCCCGCCCTGCCCCGGCGGCCCCCCGCGGAAGCACCCGGGCACCGGGAGCGGAAAGCGCTGCAGCCCCCACCTCCCCGCCGGCCGTCAAACCGCTGATGCGGCTGAAGTCCGGAGACCGGGCACCCTTCGATTCCGAAGCCACCTAGGCCAGCCCGGCCTCCGGCTGTCAGCGCGGGGTGACGTCCAGCTTCAGGCCGGACAGTCCGCGCGGACGCCGGGCCAGGGCCGCGGCGATGCGGCGGAGTTCAGCCCCCGCCGATCCCTCGGCTGACGCGGACTCCGTGAGCACCACCGGCAATCCGGCATCCCCTCCCGTCCGCAGCTCCACATCCAGCGGGATGCTGCCGAGCAGGGGAATCTCCTTGCCCAGGGCTTCGGTGAGGCGTTTGGCGACAATACTGCCGCCGCCTGAACCGAACAGCTCCATCCTCTCCCCGGTGGGCAGCTGCAGCCAGGACATGTTTTCAATGACTCCGGCCACGCTTTGCCCGGTCTGCGAAGCGACGGATCCGGCGCGTTCAGCGACGTCGGCGGCTGCGGCCTGGGGCGTCGTGATCACGAGGATCTCCGACTGCGGCAGGAGCTGCGCCACCGAAATGGCAATATCCCCGGTTCCCGGCGGCAGGTCAAGGAACAGCACGTCCAGGTCCCCGAAGTAGACATCCGTCAGGAACTGCTCCAGGGCCCGGTGCAGCATGGGTCCGCGCCAGGCGACCGGGGCGTTGCCGGACACGAACATGCCGATGGAAATGGTCTTGATCCCGTACGCCACGGGCGGAAGGATCATTTCATCCACCCGCGTGGGCGGCTGGGTGATGCCCAGCAGCCCCGGAATGGAGAACCCGTGGACATCGGCGTCGACAATCCCCACGCGCAGCCCCGAAGCTGCCATGGCAGCGGCGAGATTGACCGTGACACTGGACTTGCCCACCCCGCCCTTGCCGCTGGCCACCGCGTACACCCGGGTCAGGGAACCCGGGCGGTTGAAGGGAATGTCCTTTGTTCCGCCGGGTCCGCGCAGCATTTCCTTCAGCGCCGCACGCTGTTCGGCGTTCATCACGCCCAGGTCCACCCGGACGCTGCTGACCCCGTCGACCGCGGCCAGGGCGCGCTCGACGTCGGCGGTGATGGTCTCGTGGAGAGGGCAACCGGCGATGGTCAGCAGGATGCCCACGGAGGCGGCGCCGTCGTCGTCCACCGACACCCCGGTGACCATGCCCAGCTCAGTGATCGGGCGCCGAAGCTCCGGGTCCAGGACGGAGCCCAACGCGGCGAGGGCCCGGTCAGCGGTCTGCTGTACTGCCGCCATCCTTAGCCTTCCCTCCCGCCGGGGTTGAGTTTGGGCATGCTGTCCGTGGCCCCGGACTCGGAGTGGCGCCGGCGTGTTGTCCGCCGTCCCTGCCCCTGTCCGTCGTCGTTTGCCTCGTTGGCCTCCAGCAGTTCCTCGAGCAGGCTTCGGAGCTCGGAGCGCACGTAGTCACGGGTGGCAACCTCGCGCAGGGCAATCCGCAGTTCGGCGATCTCCCGCGTCAGGTATTCGGTGTCCATCAGGTTGCGCTCGGCGCGTTCCCGGTCCTGGCGCACCGAGACCCGGTCACGGTCGTCCTGCCGGTTCTGGGCAAGCAGCAGCAGCGGCGCCGCGTAGGACGCCTGCAGGGAGAGCATCAGGGTCAGCAGGGTGAAGCCCAGGGCCACGTTGTCGAAACGCAGCGGCTCCGGACCCCAGGTGTTCCAGATCAGCCAGACGGCGCAGAAGACCGTCATGTACACGAGGAACGTTGGCGTTCCCATGAACCGAGCGAAGTTCTCGGTGGCATGACCGAAGGCATCGGGGTTGGGAGAGAGCCGGGGCAGCCAGCGCGTGCGGGCGGTCCGGGGGGTGTCCAGGCCGCTGGTCTGGGACTTTACTCTTTCAGCCATGTGTCCTTCCCTGCTTTGCGGTTGGTGCATCGTCAGAGGCACGCCAGTCGTCGGGAAGCAGGTGGTCAAGGACATCGTCCACTGTCACTGCTCCCACAAGGCGGCCGCCGTCGTTCACGACCGGCAGCGAATTGAGGTTGTAGGTGGCCAGCATGCGGGACACTTCGCTGATACTCGCGTAGTCCCGCACCGGCTCCAAATCTGTATCAAGGATATTGCCCAGCGCTTCGGGCGGAGCCGACCGCAGCAGCTGCTGGATATGCACGACGCCGAGGTACCGTCCCGTGGGCGTCTCCAGCGGCGGCCGGCACACATAGATCGAGGAGGCCAGGGCCGGTGTCAGCTCCTCCCTGCGGACATGCGCGAGTGCTTCCGCCACGGTTGCCTCCGGCGGCAGGATCACCGGGACCGGAGTCATCAGCGAACCGGCGGTATCCTCCTCATACTGCATCAGGCGCCGCACATCGCGGGCGTCTTCGGGCTCCATGAGCTGCAGCAGCTCTTCCTTCTGCTCCTCGGGAAGCTCGTTCAGGAGGTCGGCGGCGTCGTCGGGATCCATTTCCTCGAGAACGTCAGCGGCACGCTCCACGTTCAGCGACTGCAGGATCTGCACCTGGTCATCGTCCGGAAGTTCCTGCAGCACGTCGGCAAGCCGTTCATCCTGGAGCTCGCTGGCCACTTCGATCCGGCGCTTGCCGCTCATCTCATGCAGGGCCTCGGCGAAGTCAGCGGCCTTCAGGTCATCATTCTGCGCGACGAACTGGGTTGCTGCCTGCGGGCCGCTGACGTCCCAGTGGAAGATGTCCGCCCAGTCGATGATGATCGGTTCCCCGCGCCGGCGAAGGGACCGCAGCCGGGAGGGGGAACCGCCGCGGCGGACAAACAGGTTGGATACGTGCCAGTCGCCGGCACGGTTCTGCTCGATGGCAATGTCTTCGATGGTTGCTTCGCCGCTCCCGTCACGGAGGAGGACCTTGCGGTCGAAGAGCTCGGCCACGACGAGCATCTCCGCCCCGCGCTGTTCAAAACGGCGCAGATTCACCAGCCCGGTGCAGATGATCTGGCTGGGATCCATGGAGGTGATGCGCGTAATCGGAACAAAAACCCGTTTCTTCCCGGGTACTTCCACCACAATGCCCACGGCCTGCGGCGGGCGGCCGGGACCGCGGTCCAGCACGACGGCGTCGCGCAGCCGGCCCAGGCGGTCGCCCAAAGGGTCAAAGACGTCGAGGCCGAGCAGGCGTGCAATGAAGACACGGGTAGGATTTTTGCTCACATTCTTAGGCTACGTGGTGCCCGGCGCTTCCGCCGTATTTGGCCTGGGCAGCGGAGGCAGCACGGTTCAGGGAACCACCGGCCTGCGGGAACTGCCGCGGAGACCGTTCACTTCAAGCGATACAGCCACCGCCGGGGCGGGAAGTGGGACAGAATGGAAGAATGTCTAACCTCTTCGGTTCAAAGCCGCCACGCGATGAAGGCCGCAGCCTGCCCCAGGGTGAGACGGTGGGCCGCTACACCGCCTACCTCGACGCCCAGAAAGCGGTGGACTATCTGGCAGACAGCAAGTTCCCGGTTCAGATGGTCTCGATCATCGGCAACGAACTGAAATCGGTGGAGCGGGTGACCGGCAGGTTGTCCTACCCGAAGGTAGCGCTGTCCTCGGCGGCGACCGGCGCCTGGTTCGGATTGTTTGTCGGTCTGGCCCTGATGCTGTTTGCCGGCGGAGAGTCCTATATCTCCCTGCTTCCCTCCATGGCGCTGGGTGCGGTTTTCTGGCTGCTCTTCGGGGTGCTGGCCTATGCCCTGCAGCGCGGCCGGCGCGATTTCACCTCCATCAGCCAGGTGGTCGCCACCAGCTACGACGTCATTGTTGCGCCGCAGGCCGCCAATGATGCCCGCCGGCTGCTGCAGCAGCTGCCGATGATCGGACAGCACGGCCACCCGCAGCCCCCGCAGAACCGCCCCCCGTACCAGGGCGCGCCGCCCTACCAGAGCGGCCAGGGGCCGTACCAGGGACAGAACCCGCAGCAGGGTCCGCAGCAGGGTGCCGCTCCGGAGCGTCCGGCAAGCTGGGCCAACCCCTATGGGCAGGCAACCAATCCGCAGCAGCCCGCCCCGGCAGGCCAGGACGGAGCCGGGCAGGACGCCGCCGGCAGCCCGCAGGGTGCCCCGGCATCGCCGGCCCAGACCGGAACGGTGCCCCGGGGCCAGTTCCCCGATCTCCCGGACGGCCGGCCGCAGTACGGCGTGCGGCTTCCTCCGGCTCCGGCTCCGCAGGCCGCTGAAGACACCGCTGCCGGGGAGCGCGGCTCTGAATCCGCCGGAGCGCATGCACCCGGAACCGCCCCGGAGCAGGACACCGGCGCCGGAACCCGGGACGACACCGCCGGCAGTGCCAGCAGCAACGACAAGCGCTAGCAGAGCAACGATAAGCGCTAGCAGCAGGAACCACCGCCGAAAAGCATGAAAGAGGCTCCGCACCCCAAGGGTGCGGAGCCTCTTTCATGTACTGCTTTTGTTATGCGGCCGCTCGCAGCTTCTACGGGCGGGGGAGCGGGCAGTCTATTCGGCTGCGTACAGGCCGGCCATCCAGTTCTCGACGTCCTCCGGGTTGCGCGGCAGCGCTGAGCTGAGGTTGACGGGTCCGTCGGCCGTGATGAGGATGTCATCCTCAATCCGGACACCAATGCCGCGGTACTCCTCCGGAACGGTCATGTCCTCGTTCTTGAAGTACAGGCCCGGTTCAATGGTGAAGACCATGCCCTCGGTGATGACGCCGTCCAGGTACAGGTCCTTGCGGGCCTGCGCGCAGTCGTGGACATCCATGCCGAGGTGGTGGCTGGTGCCGTGCGGCATCCAGCGGCGGTGCTGCTGGCCCTCGTCGGAGAGTGCTTCCTCCAGCGGCACGGGAAGCAGCCCCCAGCTGTCGAGCCGTTCGGCCAGGACCCGGACGGCTGCGGCGTGGACGTCACGGAACTTGGCGCCCGGCTTGGCAGCGGCGAAGCCTGCATCGGCAGCATCCAGGACAGCCTGGTAGATCTTGCGCTGAACGGGGGAGTAGCTGCCGTTGACCGGCACTGTGCGGGTGATGTCGGCGGTGTAGAGGCTGTCTGCTTCCACACCGGCGTCCAGGAGCAGGAGCTCGCCGGCGTTGACGGTGCCGTTGTTGCGGATCCAGTGCAGGACGGTGGCGTTGTTGCCGGCCGCGGCGATGGTGTCGTAGCCGAGGTCGTTGCCTTCTTCGCGGGCACGCGCAAAGAACGCGCCTTCAACAACGCGTTCGCCGCGGGGATGGGCGATGGCCCGGGGGAGAGCCTTGATGACTTCGGTGAAACCGTTGACAGTGGCCGCCACGGCGGCTTCCATCTGCTTGATTTCCCAGGCGTCCTTGATCAGGCGCAGTTCGGACAGCGCCTCGGTGAGTTCCCCGTCCAGGGCGTCGAGCGCACTCAGGTCCGCGTTCTCAGGATCCATGGCCGTGTTGTAGCGGACGGTGTCCACCAGGGCATCTACCATTTCGTCGACCTTGCGCAGCAGGCGAACAGAGATTCCGCCGAACGTCGGGTCGCCGACATTGGACGTGATGGCCGTTTCGACTTCGTCCAAGTGGCGCGTCGGCAGGTCCAGCAGGGCGCTGACCTGTTCCAGGCCCAGCCGGGAGCCGATCCAGAAAGCACCGTAGCGGGCGTTCGAGTAGAACTCTTCGCTGTCAGTGCCGGCCAGCGGGCGGAAGTACAGGACCGCGGTGTGGTTGCCGCCGTCGTCGCCCGTTCCCGGCTCCACCGGCTCCATCACCAGGATGGCGTCCGGCTCCTGATCCAGGCCCAGGCCGGTCAGGTGCGCAAACCCGGAGTGCGGACGGAAGCGGTAATCGGTGTCGTTGGACCGGACCTTCAACGGCCCGGCCGGGATCACGAGCCGTTCGCCCGGGAACCGTTCGGACAGCGCGCGGCGGCGCTTGGCCGCGTACGGTGCAACCTCGGCGCGGGCGGGAAGCTCTGCGTTGTCCTCGGCCCAGCCGGTGGCCATGAACGCCTTGTAGGCCTCGTTGGAGGGCTTCTGGGAGCGGTTGTTTACGCGGTCATCCAGGGGCTGCCCTTCGGACAACTCTCCGAGTCCGGACGTATCAGCGGTGGTCAGTGGATTCGCATCAGTAGTCACCCCTCCATGGTCTCACTGCCGCCCGGAGCCGCCAAACATCTCCGCCGCCTGGCCCCCCCGGGCGCGGGTAGCCCGGCGCCCGGGAGAACCAAGTAGATTGAGGAGGTGAGAATCGACCTGCACACCCACTCAACCGTTTCCGACGGGACCCAGCCGCCGGCGGAAGTTATGCGCTCCGCCGCAGAGGCAGGGCTCGACGCCGTGGCGCTGACGGACCACGATTCCACGGCCGGGTGGGAAGAAGCAGGGGAGGCTGCCCGGGCGCTGGGGCTGACCCTGGTGCCGGGCATGGAGGTGTCCTGCCGCAGCAGCGAAGGGATCAGCGTGCACGTCCTCTCCTATCTGCACGATCCCGCGCACCCCGGGCTGCTGGCTGAGATCGCCCGGTCGCGGTCAGCCCGGGTGTCGCGGGCGGAGCTGATGGTCCAGCGCCTGGCCGAGGACTTTCCCATCAACTGGGAACTGGTCCAGGAGCATGTTGCCCCCGGAGCGACGATTGGCCGCCCGCACATTGCGGATGCGCTGGTGACAGCGGGCGTGGTCCCGAACCGTTCCGCAGCCTTCTCCGGCATCCTTACCGCCCGGTCGCGGTACTTTGTTGCCCACTACGCACCGGACCCGGCCCGGGCCGTGGAGCTGATCCGGCAGGCCGGAGGCGTGCCGGTGTTTGCGCATCCCGTGGCATCCTCGCGGGGCCGGGTGGTGGGCGAGGCGACTTTCCACGAGATGATCGACGCCGGATTGCTGGGCGTTGAGGTTGACCACCGGGACAATCCGCCCGAAGGACGAGCCTGGCTGCAGCAGCTGGCACAGGAGAACTCGCTGCTGGTCACCGGCTCCAGCGACTACCACGGGACGGGCAAGCCAAACCGGCTGGGGGAATTCACCACCGAGCCGGAGGTCCTGGAGAAAATAGCATCGCTGGCCACCGGAACCGGCGTCGTTAGAAGCTAAAGAGACCGCGGGGACATAATGCGCTGCAGGGTAAATGCAGGAATTTCCCGGAATTATTTATGCACAGTTGCTGATTCATGCAGCAGACCTGCTAGCTTGTAAAAGTCAGGCGAGGTTCTGGGGGACACCGTCTGATGGATGCCCCAGGGCAATTCTCCGGGCGGCTGTGCAGCTGCCCGCCGCGGTTTGAGCCTCTGCTCACCGTATTACGGCGACGCTCGCGCGCTGCTGCCCCGATGAAGGCCGCCCGTCAACGGATATCAGCAATCACGACATCCGCCCTGCAGCGCCTGCCTCCATCCACAGGCCCGCCGGAGTGCGGTTGACGGCCTTTTGCATCAAAAACCCGCGGCGGGCTTTTGCCGCGGCTGAGAGGAAAATGTGCCCGACGAAGGAATGGATTTTTATCAATTGGGGGGATGGACAGTAATTACACTGTTCGTCCTTTTTTATGGCGGAACATTCCTTATGTCCACGCTGATAGGGAAAAAGAAGGAAAATGCAGACGGTTACATGACCGCCGGCAACAAAGTGGGGTTCGGCGTATCGGCCGCAAGCATGACGGCCACCTGGATCTGGGCGTCATCCATGTATGCCTCCGCGACCTCCGGATACACCTACGGGATTTCCGGGCCCATCCACTACGGGCTGTGGGGCGCCCTGATGATTCTGTTCATCTACCCGTTCGGCAAACGGATACGCAAGGTAGCGCCCAAAGCCCACACGCTGGCTGAGGTCATGCGCGCCCGGCACGGAAAATCAAGCCAGCTGATGCTGGCCGGATCCAACGTGGTCGGCAGCGTCATCTCGCTGACCTCAAACTTCATTGCCGGCGGTGCCCTCGTTGCCCTGCTCTCACCCTTCAGCTTTCAGCAGGGGATCGTTGCCGTAGCCGCGGGAGTCCTGCTCTACACACTGTGGTCCGGCTTCCGGGCCTCGGTCCTGACGGACTTCGCCCAGGTCGTCGCGATGCTCGGAGCCGTCGTCATCATCATTCCGGTGATCTTCTTCGCTGCGGGCGGACCGTCCATGTTTGAGTCCGGCGCGGCAAACCTGACGCCGGAGCAGTCGAACTTCTTTTCTTCCGAAGCGTTCCTCAACCAGGGCGCCCCGTACATTGCGGCGGTCCTGGCCTACGCCATCGGCAACCAGACCATCGCCCAGCGGCTGTTCGCGGTGCGCGAGGACATGATCAAAAAGACCTTCGTGACGGCCACTATCGGCTACGGGGCGACGGTGATCGGCATCGGCATGCTCGGGGTCATGGCCCTGTACCTGGGAATCAGCCCGATGGACTCGGACCTGAACAACATCATCCCGCAAATGGCCTCCACCTACCTTGGGCCGGTCCTGCTGGGGGTCTTCTTCATCATGATCCTCGGGTCGCTTTCCTCCACTGCGGACTCCGATCTTTCGGCCCTGTCCTCCATCATGATGGCGGACGTCTACGGCCAGAACATCGCCAAGCCGGGGAAGGCCAACCCCAAGACCATGCTGCTGATCGGACGCCTCTCCATGGTGGTCGCGACCGGCGCGGGCCTGTATTTCGCCAGCGGACAGATGAACATCCTTGATCTGCTGGTGTTTGTGGGCGCGCTGTGGGGTGCCCTGGTATTTCCCGTGCTGGCCAGCTTCTACTGGAAAAAGGTCACCAACATGGCGTTTACCGTCTCAGTGCTGGCAGCCCTCGCGGTCTTCATCCCGGTGCGCTTCGGCTGGTTCCCCATGGACGGCTCCATCGGTTATGTCTTCGACGCAGTGTCGGTGGTCGGCGTGGGAGTTGTCCTGGGTCTGATGGCCTTCGGCTTCTTCGGGCTCAAGCCGGCCCTGATCATCGGGGCGGCAGCGGCCGCAGCGGCAGCGCCATTTGTCATGGGGTTCCTGCATGACTACGAGGTCTTGACCGGCTCACTGGCTGCCTACGCAGTCAGCACCGTTGTCTGCTTCCTGATGTCCGTGCGCAGCAGCTCGGACTTCGACTTCGACGTGATCCGGCAGCGCATAGGCGACTTCGACAATCGCCCGGTGGAAGAAGTCCCGGCCGCCGCCCTGCCCCGGGCCTGAGTCCCGCAGTCCCGGCCCCATCCCCCTAAGGAGAGCATCACCATGGCTACATTTTGGCTTACCGTCTACGTCCTGGTCTGGCCCGTCCTCGTGGCTGGAATCCTCGTCCAGATTTCCCGTGCATTTTTCCGCGACTGGGCGCAGGCCCGGAGGGAAGGCCGCAGCATCATCTAACGATGCCGGCCGGAGCGCGAAAAGCGCGTAAAGGGCGCCGGGTCTGCAGGATTTTTCCTGCGGACCCGGCGCCCTTTTGACTGACCTGGCTGCTACCTCGCGGTTACCGCCGCAGCGGCCACTGCTTCGGCCGGGACGAGGTCGGCAGCGTGCCCGAGCCGGTTGGCCATCACCTCGATGGCCTGCGGATTCGCATCCACGCAGACAAATTTCCGGTTCAGCTTTGCTGCAACGGCACCCAGGGTGCCGGAACCGGCAAAGAAGTCCAGCACCCAGTCACCCTCGCGGCTGCTGGCGGCCACGGTGCGGCGGAGCAGGCCCTCGGGTTTCTGGGTCGGATAGCCGGTCTTCTCCTTGCCCGTGGGCGAGACGATGGTATGCCACCAGACATCCGTGGGAAGCTTCCCGAGGGCTACCTTCTCAGGGGTGACCAGGCCCGGCGCCATGTACGGTTCCCGGTCCACCTCGGTGTTGTCGAAGTGGTAGGCAGCCGGATTCTTGACATAGACGAGGATGTTGTCGTGCTTGGCCGGCCAGCGGTTCTTGGCCCGGCCGCCGTAGTCATAGGCCCAGATAATTTCGTTGAGGAAGCAGTCCCTGCCGAAGAGGGCGTCCAGCATGACCTTGGCGTAGTGCACTTCCCGGTAATCCAGGTGCACGTACAGCGTGCCGTCGTCGGCCAGGAGACGCCAGGCTTCGGCCAGCCGCGGTTCCAGGAACGCCCAGTAGTCCTCGAAGGCGTCGTCGTAACTGGAAAGCAGGCCCTTGACCGTGCTGTAGCTGCGGCCTTTGAACCCGACCCGGTCGCCGGTGCCGTTGGCGCTGCGGACCATGGTGGTCTGCTGCCTCCGCTGCGACCGGCCCGTGTTGAACGGGGGATCCACGTAGATCATGGTGAAGGCGCCGTCCGGCAGGGTCGGCAGGAACACTGCGTTGTCCGCGTGGACCACCAGCGACCTGCCGTCCGGCGACCAAAGGGGTGTGCTCATGGGCTGTTGTGCTGCCGTGCTATTCGGCTGCGCGGGCGGTGTCGCCGACCACTTCACCGTTGCGGCGGCGGGTGCGCGTACGGCTGCGGCGGGGACGCTCGGCCGAAGCATCGGTTGAGGCAGCTGCGGGAGCATCAGCCTTCTGTGCCGGGGCGGCAGCCGTTTCGCCGTCGGAGCGGCGGGGATTGTCCCGCTTCTCCGACCGCGGGCGGTCGCTGCTTCGCGTGCGGTCGCCGCCGCGGGGACGGTCGCCGCGGGTACCGCCGCGTGACCGGTCGCCTCCGCGTGCACCGTCACGGGACGGCGCTGCAGCGTTCTTCTTGCCGGTCTCGCCCAGATCCTCGATCTGCTCGGCATTGATTCCGGCGTGCGTGCGCTTGTTGCGCGGCAGCCGGCCCTTGGTGCCTGCGGGAATGTTCAGGTCCGTGTAGAGGTGCGGGGAGGAGGAATAGGTCTCCACGGGCTCGGCCTGGTCCAGGCCCAGGGCCTTGTTGATCAGGCCCCACCGGGGAACGTCGTCCCAGTCCACGAAGGTCACTGCGGTGCCCTTGTTGCCGGCGCGGCCGGTGCGGCCCACGCGGTGCAGGTAGGTCTTTTCGTCTTCGGGGCACTGGTAGTTGATGACGTGGGTGACGTCGTCGACGTCGATCCCGCGGGCGGCGACGTCCGTGGCGACGAGGACGTCCACCTTTTCGTTGCGGAAGGCCCGCATGGCCTGCTCGCGGGCGCCCTGGCCCAGGTCTCCGTGCATGGCGGCCACGGCGAAGCCGCGGTCGGTCAGCTCCTCCGACAGCTTGGCGGCCGTGCGCTTGGTCTTGGTGAAGATGATCGTGCGGCCGCGGCCTTCTGCCTGCAGGATCCGGGACACCACTTCGCTCTTGTCGAGGTTGTGGGCGCGGTAGACAACCTGGCGGATGTCCTTCTTGGTCAGCCCCTCGTCATCCGGGTCTGCGGCGCGGATGTGGGTGGGCTTGGTCATGTACCGGCGTGCCATGGCGACGACGGCGCCGGGCATGGTGGCCGAGAACAGCAGCGTCTGGCGGACGGCGGGGGTGGCGGCCATCAGGGTTTCGACGTCGGGCAGGAAGCCCAGGTCCAGCATTTCGTCGGCTTCGTCAAGAACCACGATGCGGACGTTCTTCAGCGAGAGGTGCTTCTTGTTGTACAGGTCAATCAGCCGGCCTGGGGTTCCGACGACGATTTCCACGCCGGCGGTCAGGGCATCGATCTGGGGTTCATACGCGCGTCCGCCGTAGATCGTGGCGATGCGGGCGCCGCGGCGCTTGGCTGCGGTGGAAAGGTCGCCGGCCACCTGGACGGCAAGCTCACGGGTGGGCACCACGATCAGAGCCTGCGGTGCGCCGGGAACGGCGAGGGAAGCATAGGCCTCGTCGTCCGGGGCAATGACACGCTGGATTGCGGGGATGCCGAAGCCCAGCGTCTTGCCGGTACCCGTCTTGGCCTGGCCGATGATGTCATGGCCGCCCAGGGCAACGGGAAGCGTCATGGACTGGATCGGGAAGGGGTGGGTGATTCCGGCCTCGGCGAGGGACTGCACAATGTCGGCACGCACGCCGAAATCGGCGAAGGTCAGCTCCGGGATTTCAGCGGCCGCCTGCGACGTGGCGAGGGAATCGGCCAGGGACAGAGCTTCGTTGCTGTCATCAGCGGTGAGGTGGCGCTTGTCGTCCACCTGGGGAAGTTCAGTGTTCAATTAAATACCGTTCAGTTAGGCATCGCGGCGCCACGCTCGACGAGTGGCTGTCAGAGCCCATACCGGAGCGGATGGCGCGCGCATGATGCGTCCAGCGGAAGCCGATCGCGGGCTAACAACTGCAGGTCCGCCGCGGTGCATCGGGCACGGGCGGCGGCCAAAATATCAAGATCGCGTAGGTATTGCGGGTCTGGCTAAGGTCTATCAGACGACCGGGCATCCTTTTACTACCCAACAAGTCTAACCGGTGGTCGCCTTTGACCGCGCATTGGAGGCGGGTGCGCCGCGCAGGCGGACTCCGGCGGTACGCTGAACTTCATGACGAACCGGACCCGTCCCGATCCCCTTGCCCTTCAGGGCCCGGAGCTGCGGGGTTCTTCCCCTGACGCCGCCGAGCTGTACCAGCGATTCCTCGCCGACCTTTTCGGGGTGATGGCCTACGGCGAGCTGTCGGCTTTTGAACGCATGTCCTCCGATGCCCGGTTCTCGCCGACGTTGCACGACCGGACGGTGCTGGGCCGGCTCGCCGTGCGGGAATACGAACACTTTGAACGGGTGAGCGGCCATCTTCGATCCCTGGGGCTTGACCCCGAAACCGCCATGCAGCCGTTCCAGCCGTCGGTGGATGCCTTCCACGACCGGACCCGGCCGGCGGACTGGTTTGAGTCGCTGATGAAGTTCTATGTCACGGACGGCATTTCCGACGACTTCTACCAGGCGGTTGCCTCGCGCCTGGACCCCGTAACGGCGGAGCTGGTGCTGGGACTGCAGGAAACCGAGCCCAGCGGCGCGGTCCTCGAGGAACGGCTCCGGCAGGCGCTCTCCGATGACCCGCGGCTCTCCTCGCGGCTGGCGCTGTGGGGACGGCGGCTGGTTGGAGAAGCCCTGACCCAGGCCCAGCGGGTTGTCCTCGAACGGGCTGTTTTGGGCGGACTGCTGCAGGACACGGAGCAGGGCATCTACGAGGATGAGGTCAAAACGCTCTTTGCTTCGCTGACCCGCAACCATTCGCGGCGCATGAGCAGGCTTGGCCTGACTGCCTGACTGCCTGAACCTGTACAAACGGTGCTTCAGCGCCGTCTTGACCCCGGTTTGGACTGATCAGCAGGCCGATTGCCGTTCAACCAGGTCAAGTGCTGATGAGGGCCGTCGACCGTGCGGATTACCGCAGGGTTTTTTGGGTGAGCAACGGGGGAGGAATGGACAGGACATCTGTTGCCAGGCGGTGCTTCCTGTGGATGGGTGCCGCTGCCGTGGTGCTCTCCGCGCCGGGTTCGGAAAGGCTGCCCGGAAACGGAACCGGACCTTCCGCCGTAGTCATCGGTGATTCCCAGACCGGTGCCGGCACGTGGGTGGACCGCGGACTGGCTGAGCTGGGCTACCGCACTGTTCTGCGGGGTGCCGGCGGTACGGGCTACACCAAAGCGTCCGGCACCACGGGCAGGTACCACGATGCGCTCACGCGCAAGGAATGGCTGCTGCCGGAGGGAAAACCCGAACTGGTGGTGCTTCAGGGCGGAGGGAACGACGTCGGTTATGCCTCCGACCAGGAGCTCGTCCGCGCAGCTGAAGAAATGATCACCGAGATGCGACAAACGTATCCGCTGTCCCGGCTGGTCATGGTGGGAGTCATTTCCTCCGGTCCCGAGCCGGGCCCGGGCGGAAGCAGGCACGCTGCGGACAGACAGCTCGCCTCGGTGGCGGGGGATCAGGGGGTGGAGTTTCTTGCCGTGGGGGACTGGTGGACCCGCTTTGGCCTTGGCCAGTTCCTGCAGCCGGACGGAAGACACTTCACGCCCGCCGGGCACCGGGCGGCAGGCCGGGTGTTTGCCCGCGAACTGGGCTTCCTGCTGGCCGCGGGTGCCGCCGGCCCGGGCGAGCCGGGCGGTCCGTAACGCTAAAGCCGCAGCACCCGTTCCAGATCAGCCGTGTCCCGCGCTTCGCGCGCCGGACCTATGATGAGGGCACCTGTAACGGCGGCGACGGCGGCGGCAGCGGGGGGAAGTGCCCAGACAAGCCAGTGCAGGTCCGGATCGGAACCCGCGCCGGCAAGCTGCAGCACCACCCACAGCAACAGGCCGGCCGCCAGGGCCAGGCCCGGGAGCAGGAAGATGCCGTAGCGGGACCGGCGCCGGTCAGCACCCCACACGATGAAGCCGGCTGCCATGGAGGCAACAACGGCAACAATCAGGCTGGCCATCTCCCCGTCCGCCCGTTCCTGGAGCCTAGAGGGCGCCGAAACCGACGCGCCGTACCTCTTCAGCGCCGATTTCCACGTAACCGATGACACCGGCGGGAACCATGATGAGCCTGCCCTTGTCATCCTTCAGGCGCAGCTCCTTGTTGGCGTTGAGGGCCTCAGCCACGACATCGGCAACGGCCTCGGCGCTCTGGCTCGACTCAAAGACAATCTCGCGGCCAACATTCTGAATACCGATTTTTACTTCCACCGTGGTGCCTCCTGTATTAATGAACGTATCCGGTTCGAAATCTACTCTAGATCTCTTTGGGGAACCGGCTGATTCCGCGCCAAGCTAAACGGTAAATGAGTTCCGAGGCCGCATCGATGTCCAGGTCTCCTTCGGTTTCCAGCCAGTAACGGGCGCTGACCTGCGCCATTCCGGCAAGGCCCCGGCCCAGCAAAGTGGCCTCTACGGGCGAGAGCTTGGTGTCTTCGGCGATTACCCCGGCGATGCTGCTGGCGAACCGGGCGTTGAACTCTTCAATCCTGGCGCTGACCTCGACGTCGTTCGTCAGGTCCGATTCGAAGACCAGTCGGTGGCCCTGGCTGTCCTGTGCCACGAAGCGGAAATAGGCCCGCATGGTTTCGCGGACGCGCAGCTTGTTGTCGGTGGTTGAGTTCAGGGCCGAGGTGAGGAACTCCGTCAGCGTCCCGAGGTGGTTCTCCAGCAGTGCCAGATACAGCTCGCGCTTGCCCGGAAAGTGCTGGTACAGCACGGGTTTGCTGACGCGTGCGGCTTCGGCGATGTCATCCATGGCAGCCCCGTGAAAACCGTTGCTGACGAAAACCTCCTGCGCGGCGCTCAGCAGTTGGCGGCGGCGTTCCTCCCGGGGGAGCCTGGTCGATTTGCCGGTTTGCTGGTTGCTCACGTGTTCGGACCTCTCAACGGCACCGGGCCAAGGCGCCCGGACAACGGACTTCAGTTTACCCGCGGGTAATAAGTGCAACACGTTCCGCAGCACGATTGAGGACTACATTTGGACTCATGACTGAGCAGCACGTTGCACTTCCTCCGCTGGTTGAGCCTGCAGCAGGGCTGACGGACGAGGAAACCCTCCGTTATTCCAGACACCTCCTGCTGCCCGAATTCGGGATGCAGGCGCAGCAGCGCCTGAAAAACGCCCGTGTCCTGGTAATCGGCGCCGGGGGACTGGGATCGCCTGCCCTGCTGTACCTGGCAGCGGCCGGGGTGGGAACACTGGGAATTATCGACGACGACACGGTGGAAGAATCCAACCTGCAGCGGCAGGTCATCCACGGTGTGTCCGACGTCGGCAGCTTGAAGGCCGAGTCTGCGCGCCGCAGTGTCCTTGAGCTCAACCCCCTCGTTGAGGTCCGCCTCCATCCGGTGCGCCTGGATGCTTCCAATGCGCTGGAGATCTTCGCCGGCTACGACCTGATCCTGGACGGCACCGACAATTTTGCCACCCGCTACCTGGTGAACGACGCGGCGGAGATCCTGGGCAAACCCTACGTCTGGGGATCCATCCTGCGCTTTGACGGCCAGGTGAGCGTGTTCTGGGGAAAACACGGGCCCACGTACCGGGATCTCTATCCCGAGGCTCCGCCGGCGGGGTCCGTCCCCTCCTGCGCCGAAGGCGGCGTGCTGGGAGTGCTGTGCGCGCAGATCGGCTCGGTGATGGTCAATGAAGCGGTGAAACTGATTACCGGCACCGGCAGAACCCTGCTGGGCCGGGTCCTGGTGCTCAACGCCCTGGATATGGCCTGGCGGGAGATCCGGGTGCGGAAGGACCCTGCCGCGGAGCCGGTCACGGAATTGAGCGACTACGAGGCGTTCTGCGGCCTGCCCGCGGGGAAGGGGCCCGGCGGTGCGTCGGCGGAAGTGCCCGCTGTGGGGGTCCGCGAATTGCAGCAGCTGCTGGCAGAACGGAGTGCCGGACACCGCGACTTCGACCTGCTGGATGTCCGGGAGCCGGGTGAGCACGCGATCGTGAGCATTAACGGAGCGGTGCTGATGCCAAGGGCGGGAATCCTCTCGGGGGAGCAGCTGCCCGAGCCGGGGAAGGAAATCTACGTCCACTGCAAGTCGGGCGCCCGGTCAGCTGAAGTAACTGCCTTCCTCCGGGAACGGGGATATCCGGACGTGTTCAACGTATCCGGGGGGATCCTGGAGTGGGTGCGGGAAATCGAACCGGCGAAGCAGGTGTACTAAGCGCCGGGACGTGCTGAACCGGACACAGGCGCCGGGCCGCGTGGACGGAGGATTAGGCGGACTGCGCCGTGTCGGTGCCGGCGTCGTCGGCTTCCGGGTCGCCGTTGTGGCCCGGGTGGGCGCTGCCGTGCGCGGGGGCGGCGGGACGGCGGGTGACCGGCTGGTCCGGAGTAATGCCGAACAGGGCTTCAAGGCCCTTGATGTAGTCGTCCTGCTGTCCGCTGGCGGCAAGCTCGCGGGCACGGACCGTGGGAACGTGCAGCAGCTGCTTGACCATGCGGCGCATGGCGAACTCCACTTCTTCGGCAGCGCCGGTGCAGCCGTGCTGGGCGCGCACCTTTTCCAGTTCGCTGTCCAGGACGTTAAGCGTGTGCCGGCGCAGCGCCACGATTGCGGAGTCCATCTGCCGGCTGAGCTGGAGTTCGGAAAAGGCCTTGGCTGCGTCGGCGACAATGCCGCTGGCCTGCTTCAATGATTCCGCCTGCTCGGCGGGAGCGGCCAAACGCACCGACTCAAGGGTAATCAGGTCCACCCCGTCCACTTCCCGAACTGCAGGTTCGAAGTCGTGGGTGAGAGCAAGGTCAATGATGATCAGCGGTTTGTTGCTGTTCGCCCGGACCCGGGAGATGTCCTTGGCACTGACCTGGCTGTCGCTGCCGCTGCAACCGATCACAACGTCCGCGGCGGCCAGGGCGGCGGGAAGGGAATCGCGGGTCAGCGGGGTGCCGCCGCGGGATGCCGTGAAGGATTCGGCCCGGTCGGAAGACGAATAGACGCTGATGTCGGTGCATCCGCGCTCCTTGAGCAGCGCCATGGTGGCCCCGGCGTAGGCTCCGGTGCCGAACACGACTACCTTCTTGTTCCGCCAGTCCAGGTCCACCGAAAGGTCGGTGGCCAGTTCCAGTGCCACGGACACGATGGAAAGCCCCCGTTTTCCGAGGGCTGTCAGGGCGCCAACATCTTTGGCGGTACGGGAGGCGGTCTGGAATAACCGGGTCAGGCCGCCGCTGGCAGTGCCTTTTTCCTGGGCTTCGATCAGCGCGCGCCGGACCTGGCCGGCAATTTCGCGTTCACCGACGACGGCGGAATCAAGGCCCGCGCCCACGGCAAAGAGGTGCTTGGCCACGGATTCGCCCGTGTTGGTGGTGAAGGAGCGCGAAACGAGGTCTTTGCTGAGGCCGGAATGCCGGCTGATTTCTGCGACGACGGCGGAGCGGGCTGCTTCAATGTCCGCCTCCGACTTTGCCTCGCAGTAAACCTCGAACCGGTTGCAGGTGGCCAGGACTACGGATCCGGACACCGCCGATCCGGTTTCGAGCAGGGAGGAGGAGACCTGGGATGCACCGGCGCTGAGGCGGGCAACAGTTTCCAGATCAACATCGGAGTGCGTCGCAATAAGGGAAAGTAGAACCACAGTGCCTCAATACTAGCCACCGGGGCGGTGTTCACCCCAATAGGGCGCCCTAACTAACACCCCTTTCCGGGGTGTTTCCCATCACCTTGGACCGCCCGCCGGCCTCCGCCGGGGGTCCTGGTTATCCATCGGGCCGGATTTTGGAGAGAATCAGGGTATGACTCTTAGCGCCTCTCATCCGCTCATGGATGGCCGCACGGCCGATTCCCCCCTGATTACCGCCTACCGGGGCGGAACTCCGTCCCGCCGACCGGTCTGGTTTATGCGTCAGGCCGGAAGGTCGCTTCCGGAATACCGCAAGCTGCGGGAGGGAACCGCGATGCTGGACTCCTGCCTGGACCCGGCCATGGCTTCGGAGATCACCCTGCAGCCGGTCCGCCGGCACGACGTTGATGCCGGAATCTTCTTTTCGGACATCGTTATTCCGCTGAAGCTTGCCGGCGTCGACGTCGACATTGTGCCCGGCGTCGGGCCCGTCCTGGGCCGGCCCGTACGGACTGCGGCTGATGTTGCTGCACTGCCGGTCCTCACTGAGGAGGCCCTCGAGCCGATCCGGGAAGCCGTCCGGCTGACCGTCGCGGAGCTGGGAAAGACCCCGCTGATCGGATTCGCCGGGGCCCCGTTCACCCTCGCCGCCTACATGGTGGAGGGCAAGCCGTCGCGCGACCACCTCGGGCCGCGCACCATGATGCACGCTGATCCGGAGACCTGGCAGGCCCTGACGCACTGGGCGGCGGACGCATCGGGCATGTTCCTGCGCGCACAGCTGGAAGCCGGCGCCAGCGCCGGACAGCTGTTTGACTCCTGGGCCGGGTCCCTGGGCCTGGCCGACTACACCCGGCACGTAGCGCCCGCCTCCGCCCGGGCACTGGATCATGTCCGGGACTTGGGAGCTCCGCTGGTGCACTTCGGGACCGGCACTTCGGAACTGCTCGGTGCGATGCGCGACGTCGGCGTCGACGTGGTGGGCGTGGACTACCGGCTGCCGCTGGATGAAGCCAACCGCCGCCTGGGCGGCACCACGCCGCTGCAGGGGAACATCGACCCCGCGCTGCTCGAGGCTCCCTGGCCGGTACTGGAGGCGCACGTCCGGGACGTCCTGGCCGCCGGGGCCGGTGCCCCGGGCCACGTGGTCAATCTGGGCCACGGGGTCCCGCCGGACACTGATCCGGAGGTCCTGACGCGGGTCGTGAAGCTGATTCACTCGGTGGAGCCGTAACCATGCCGCACCGCCCGGTTCTTCCCCACTTCCCGGTGACCCGCAAGCCCGGTCCCGGTGCCGAACCAGCTGCCGTCCCCGCCGTTCCGGCACACAGTGCCGTGGTGGTGGGCGGCGGCATCTCCGGACTTATTGCTGCCCGTGATTTGGCCCGCCGGGGTTTTGCCGTGACGCTGCTTGAAGCCGGCGCTTCGGTGGGCGGCTGCGTAGGCACCCATTCAGTTGCCGGCCTGACCCTGGACAGCGGAGCCGAATCCTTCGCTACCCGGTCCCGCGCAGTGCCGGACCTGATCGGAGAACTGGGCCTGAGCGACGCCGTCGTCCAGCCCAACCGCGTGGGTGCCTGGCTGCAGCTGTCCGGCGAGGACACCGCCGCCGCCGCGCAGCCCATGCCGCAGAGCGGGCTGCTCGGCATTCCCGCCGACCCGCGCGCCCCGGAGATTGTCCGGGCGATCGGACGGGCCGGGGCCGCCCGCGCGGCACTGGACCGGATCCTGCCCGTGGGCGCACTGGCGCGGAAGGAAAGTGCCAGCCTCGGCGAGGTTGTCCGGGCCCGCATGGGAGACGCAGTGCTGCGCCGGCTGGTGGCCCCCGTTGTCGGAGGCGTCTATTCCTCGGATCCGGACGTCCTGGACGTGGACTCGGTTGCTCCCGGTCTCCGCGCGGCGATTGCCAAGCACGGGTCCCTGTCCGCGGCGGTGGCATCCATGCGCGCCGCGGCTCCCGCCGGATCCGCTGTTGCCGGCCTCGCCGGCGGTATGGGCAGGCTCAGCAGTGCGCTGGAAGAGGACCTGGCGGCTCTCGGCGTCAAGGTGGACACGGGCGTCACCGTCGAAGCGGTGGAACGCGACGGCGACGGATGGATTGTTTCCGCAGCGGGCCGCACGCTCTCCGCCCACGCGCTGGTCATGGCGACGGACGGTCCCACCGCCGTGGACCTGCTTGCCGGAACCGTGCCTGAACTGGCAGCCGCACGCCCGGGCCCCGGCCCCGGCGTCGCGCTCGTGACCCTGGTGGTGGACCAGCCGGACCTTGACGCCCATCCGCGGGGGACAGGTGTCCTCGTGGCTGAAGACGTTGAAGCAGTGGAAGCGAAAGCCCTGACGCACGCCACCGCCAAGTGGCAGTGGCTGGCGGACTCCACCGGACCGGGAACGCACGTGCTGCGCCTGTCCTACGGGCGGGCGCTGAGCGCAGCCGCGGCTGCAGCGGCGCAGGCAGCGCAGGCAGCGCCCGGTCCGGTGGACCGGGAGGACGCTGACCTGTTTGCCCAGGCGCTGACTGATGCCTCGGTGCTGCTGCAGGTTCCGCTGGGTGTTGACGATGTGGTCGGCTGGGACGTGGTCCGCTGGGTCGGCGCCCTGCCGTCCGCCGCCGTCGGGCACCGGGACCGGGTTGCCGCGGTGCGCACCGCCGTCGACGCGGTTCCCGGGCTGGAAGTTGTGGGGGCCTGGCTGGCCGGAACGGGGCTGGCCGCCGTAACCGCCGATACCCGGGCACGGGTCGCGGGCCTGGCGGAGCAGCTCGAAGGGCTGTGACATTAACCACTTTCTACAAGAAGTAGAAGTGGAGTATTTCGTCTAAGGCTGCCCGGAAGGGCAGACTGTTAATCATGAGTGAGCCCATGGGTCAGAGCACCGAAGAAACAGCCGTCGCCGAAGAACAGTTCTTTACCCTCTGGACCGTTTTCAAGCGGTCTGCCGAGGCCGGATCCGGCGCTGCCGCAGCAGACGCTGAAGAAAACACCAAGGCCTTTGAGGCCCTCACGCAGGAGCTTGCAGGCCGTCAGGTAACCCTGCGCGGACTCTACGACGTATCCGCGATGCGCGCCGACGCCGACATCATGGTGTGGCTGCACGGCGGCCGCGCCGAGGACCTCCAGGCCGCGATCCGCGAGATCCGCCGTTCCGGCCTGTTCGCCGGCACGGAAATCGCCTGGTCCGCCATGGGCGTGCACCGCGACGCGGAGTTCTCCAAGAACCACTGGCCCTCCTACGCCCGCGGCATCGCCCCCGAAGCCTGGATCTGCGTGTACCCCTTCGTGCGCTCCTACGAGTGGTACCTGCTGCCCGCAGAGGAGCGCGGCAAGATGCTGCGCGACCACGGCATGCTCGGCCGCGAATTTCCCCAGGTCCTGGCCAACACCGTTGCCTCCTTCGCCCTGGGCGACTGGGAATGGATCCTGGGCCTGGAAGCTCCCAACCTGACCGATCTGGTGGACATGATGCGCCATCTGCGCTCCACCGAGGCGCGGAACCACGTCCGTGAAGAAATCCCCTTCTATACCGGCCGGCGCATTGCCGCCGCCGAAGTTGCCGAGGTACTGAAATGACAACTGCTGCCAGTAACCAGTCCAATGAGTCAGCGCCCCTTGACCCGTTTGAGGGCGTGGACGAGAACGGCCGGATGGCCCCCAAGCACTACGACGCCATCCTTTTGGCCTCCTTCGGCGGTCCCGAAGGGCAGGAAGACGTTATCCCGTTCCTGCGCAACGTCACCCGCGGCCGGGGCATCCCGGACGAGCGCCTCGAAGAGGTGGCCACCCACTACCGCGCCAACGGCGGAATCAGCCCCATCAACGAGCAGAACCGTGCGCTGAAGGCCGCCCTCGAGGCCGAGCTGAAGCGCCGCGGGATCGATACGCCGGTGCTGTGGGGCAACCGCAACTGGGCTCCGTACATCAAGGATGTACTGCAGGAGGCCTACGACACCGGCTACCGCCGCCTGCTGATGGTCACCACCAGCGTGTACTCCTCCTACTCGAGCTGCCGCCAGTACCGCGAGGACCTGGGCATGAACCTGCTCGCCACCGGGCTGGACAAGAAGCTGCAGGTGGACAAGGTCCGCCAGTACTTCGACCACCCCGGTTTCGTGGAGCCCTTCGTCGAAGGCGTCCGCGACTCGCTGGCGAGGGTCCGCGAGCAGCTGGCCGAGCGCGGCGAGGAAGACGGGAAGATCGAGATCCTGTTCTCCACCCACTCCATCCCCACCGCCGACGCCGAAGCCTCCGGCCCGCGCGACCGCGAGTTTGAGGAAGGCAGCGCCTACGTGGCGCAGCACCTGGCGAATGCCCGGGCGATCATCGACCGCATCCCCGAAGCCGCAGGCGTGGACTGGCAGCTGGTCTATCAGTCCCGCTCCGGCTCCCCGCACACCCCCTGGCTGGAACCGGACATCAACGATGCCATCGCCGAACTGCCCGCCAAGGGCGTCAAGGGCGCCGTCATTGTTCCGCTGGGCTTCGTCAGCGATCACATGGAAGTCCTCTGGGACCTGGATACCGAAGCCATGGAGACCTGCCGCGAGCTGGGCCTGGCCGCGCACCGCGCCCCCACCCCGGGCATCCATGAGACCTTCGTTTCCGGCCTGGTGGACCTGCTCTCCGAGCGCACCGTGGAACACAACATTGCCGAGCGCCCTGCCGTGACGAAGCTTGGCCCCTGGTACGACGTCTGCCGTCCGGGCTGCTGCGCGAACCTGCGCGGCGAGAAGCCGACAATTGCCGGCGCCGATTCCACCGTGGGCGTGCAGTAGTGGCACACTCGCCGGTGCTGATCGGTACCCGGGGCAGTGCCCTGGCCGTCACCCAGACCACAACGGTCGCGAACGCGCTGTCCGAACTCGGCGGCTTCGACGTCGAACTGGTGCGTGTCCGCACGGAAGGCGACATCAACCGCGCTGCGCTGTCCCAGATCGGCGGCACCGGAGTTTTTGTTGCCGCGCTGCGCGATTCGCTGCTGGCCGGGAACTGCGACGTCGCCGTGCATTCCCTGAAGGATCTGCCCACCGGCGCGGCTGAAGGACTGGCCATCGGCGCCATTCCGGCGCGGGTGGACGTCCGCGACGCGCTCTGCGCCCGTGACGGACTGACCCTGGCGCAGCTTCCGGAGGGTGCCCGCGTGGGCACCGGCTCCCCGCGCCGGGCCGCGCAGCTGCGCGCCGCCCGGCCCGATCTGGACGTGGTTGATATCCGCGGCAACGTGGACACCCGGCTGGGCCGGGTCGCGGGACTTGTCGAAGGCGCCCCCGGCGACCTCGACGCCGTCGTCCTGGCGGCCGCCGGGCTGGCACGCCTGGGCCGGCTGGAGATGGTTTCGGAGTTCCTGGACCCGGCCGTCATGCTGCCGGCGCCCGGCCAGGGAGCGCTGGCTGTGGAATGCCGCAGCCCCGACGCTGCCGACGGCCCGCTGAGCCGCGCACTGGCCGCCTATGACAACAACGCCGCCCGGCTGACCGTCACGGCCGAACGGGCACTGCTGAACCGGCTGGAGGCCGGCTGCACGGCGCCCATTGGCGCGCTGGCCTCGCTGACCGAAACCCGCCTGCACCTCGAAGCCGTAGTGTGCAGCGACGACGGAACCCGCGTCATGCGGCGTTCGGCGGCATCCGCTGTGCTCGACGAGGACGGCGCACGCGCCCTGGGCGTGCGCCTCGCCGAAGACCTGCTGGCGGCCGGTGCAGCGTCCCTGACGGACCTCGCGGTCAGCTGATGCGTCGTTCCCGGACCCGCTGACGTGGCAGCGAACAAACCCAGGCCGGAACTTGCCGGGCTCACCGTGGTGCTTCCGCGCACTCCGGACCGCGCGGCGGCCATGGCTGCCGAGCTGGAAGCGCGCGGGGCGGCGGTGGAACTGATGCCGCTGATCGATTTCCAGTTCCCCGCCGACACCACCGACCTGGACCGTGCACTGAAGTCACTGCGGGCCGGCAGGTTCGCCTGGGTGGTCTTCACGAGCGTGACCACGGTGCGCGCCATGGTCCGGCGCTGCGCTGCCCTGGGCGTGCCGGCCTCCACTGCCGTTCCGTCCGGAACTTTTATTGCGGCCGTCGGAGCAGGCACCCGGCAGGCACTGGAAGACATCGGGCTGGACGTGGACCTGATGCCGGACCGCGACCAGTCAGCCCGCGGGCTGGCGGAATCCTGGCCCCACCCCTCCGTGTCCGACCCCGAGGGCGGCGCACTGAGGCTCCTGCTTCCGCAGGCCGACCTGGCGGACCCGGCCCTGGCCGCAGCGCTGGCCGGGCTGGGCTGGGAGGTCAGCCCGGTAACCGCCTACTGCACCGTGGACTACCCGGCAACGGGGGTCCGGTTCACCCCCGCGCCCGGCGACGGCCAGGCGGGCGGTCCCCGCTTGCTCACCCCGCAGGATTTCCTGGCCCGCACGCCGCAGGGCCCGCGCGCCGTCGTCCTGACCTCGCCCAGCATCGCCCGGCGTTTCCTGCGGCAGTGCTCGCCCCTTCCCCAAGGGACGCTGCTTGTTGCCATCGGTGACAGCACCGCCGCCCAGATGGGGCAGCTGCACGTACCGCCGCACGCTGTGGCGGAGCAGCCAACACCGGCGGGAATAGCGCAGGCACTCTCCGTCGCTATGTCTACGGGTCCCACCACTTAGTTCCCTCATTACCGGAAGGCAGAATTATTTCCATGAGCTTCCCCCAGCGCCGTCCCCGCCGCCTCCGCACCACCCCCGCCATGCGGCGGCTGACCGCAGAGTTCCGGCTGGATCCGGCCGAGCTGATTCTTCCGGCCTTCGTGCGGGAAGGCCTCACCGAGCCCAATCCGCTGGCATCCATGCCCGGCGTCGTCCAGCACACTCTGGACAGCCTGAAGAAGGCCGCCGCCGAAGCCGTTGACCTGGGCGTGGGCGGCATCATGCTCTTCGGCATCCCTGCCGAGCGCGACGCCGTCGGCAGCGCCGGCACGGATCCGAACGGCATCCTGAACCGGGGCATCGCAGCGGTCCGGGAAGAGGTCGGCGACGACCTGGTGATCATGAGCGACGTCTGCCTGGACGAATTCACCGACCACGGACACTGCGGCGTGCTCGACGCGCAGGGCCGCGTGGACAATGATGCGACGCTGGAAATCTACGGCCGGATGGCAGTGGAACAGGCACGCGCCGGCGCCCACGTCCTCGGCCCCTCCGGCATGATGGACGGACAGATTGCCGTCATCCGGCAGGCCCTGGACACGGCCGGCTACACCGATGTGTCACTGTTTGCCTACGCGGCGAAGTACGCCTCGGCCTTCTACGGCCCGTTCCGCGAAGCCGTGGATTCCCAGCTGAAGGGCGACCGGCGCACCTACCAGATGGACGCGTCCAACCGCCGTGAAGCCCTCCTCGAAGTCGAACTGGACCTCGAGGAAGGCGCCGACATGGTGATGGTCAAGCCCGCCATGAGCTACCTGGACGTCCTGGCCGATGTGGCCGCCATGTCCCCGGTCCCGGTGGGCGCTTACCAGATCTCCGGCGAGTACGCGATGATTGAAGCTGCCGCCGCCAACGGCTGGATCGACCGCCGCCGGGCCATCGAGGAATCCGTCCTGGGCATCAAGCGTGCCGGCGCCAACATGATTCTCACCTACTGGGCCACCGAGCTGGCAGCCTGGCTGAAGGAAAGCAAGTAATGACCTCACCTGTCACCGCCACGTCATCCTCCGAAGAACTCTTTGATCGGGCCCGGGCCCTGATGCCCGGCGGAGTGAACTCCCCGGTCCGTGCTTTTGGCTCAGTGGGCGGCACGCCCCGGTTCATGGTTTCCGCCAAGGGCCCGTACATCACGGATTCCGAGGGCCGCGAATACGTGGACCTCGTCTGCTCCTGGGGGCCGGCGCTGGTGGGACATTCCCACCCTGACGTCCTGGCCGCCGTGCATGCAGCCGTGGATAACGGGCTGTCTTTCGGTGCGTCCACCCCGGCGGAAGCCGAGCTGGCGCAGCTGGTCATGGACCGCGTGCCGGGCGTGAAGCGCCTGCGCATGGTGTCCACCGGAACCGAGGCCACCATGACGGCCGTCCGGCTGGCCCGCGGGTTCACCGGCCGGAACCTGATCATCAAATTCGCCGGCTGCTACCACGGCCACCTCGACGGACTGCTGGCCTCCGCCGGTTCGGGCCTGGCCACGCTGGCGCTGCCCGGCTCCGCCGGCGTCACCGAAGCAACCGCAGCCGAAACGCTGGTCCTGCCGTACAACGACATCACCGCCGTTGAGGCAGCCTTCGCCGAGCACGGCGCGAACATCGCGGCCGTCATCACCGAGGCTGCACCGGCGAACATGGGTGTGGTTACCCCGGGCGAAGGCTTCAACGCCGCCCTCTCACGGATCACCGCCTCCCACGGCGCCCTGCTGATCCTCGACGAGGTCCTCACCGGGTTCCGTACCGGTCCGGCCGGCTACTGGGGCCTGACCGGCGCCAGGGAAGGCTGGACGCCGGACCTGTTCACCTTCGGCAAGGTCATCGGCGGCGGCATGCCCGTGGCAGCCCTCGGCGGACGTGCCGACGTCATGGACTCCCTCGCGCCGCTGGGCCCGGTCTACCAGGCCGGCACCCTTTCGGGTAACCCGATTGCTATGGCCGCAGGCGTCGCCACCCTGAAGGCAGCCACTGCCGAGGTTTATGCCAACGTCGACGCCCGCTCCGCTGAGCTCTCCGCCGCCGTGTCCGCCGCTTTGACGGAGGCCGGGGTGGACCACAGCATCCAGCGGGCCGGCAGCCTCTTCAGCGTCGCTTTCGGCACCTCGGCCACCGGTGTGCACAACTACGAGCAGGCCCAGGCACAGGAAGCCTTCCGGTACAAGCCGTTCTTCCACTCCATGCTGGACGCCGGCGTGTACCTGCCGCCGTCGGTCTTTGAGGCCTGGTTCCTTTCCGGCGCCCACGACGACGCCGCAATGGAACGCATTTACGCCGCGCTCCCGGCAGCCGCACAGGCCGCTGCTGCAGCTCAGCCGTAAATCCGCAGCCCGCCGGGCAACAAAAAACCCCGCACCTCCCTTTGACGGGAGGTGCGGGGTTTTTTCGTTGCCGGCTCTAGAAGGCAGCCGTTACGTCGCCGTTCGGCCAGGTCTCTTCAATGAAGGCCTTGGTTTCGGGGGAGTGGAGCAGTTCCTCGAGTTTGTCGATCCGTGCGTCCTTGTTGCCGGTCTTCCAGACCAGGAAGTTGGCGTACGGGTTGTCCTCCGCGGATTCCACCAGAAGGGCATCGTCGGTGTTCAGTCCGGCTTCAAGGATGTAGTTGCCGTTGATGATGGCCAGGTCCACAGTGGGATCGCCCAAGTCGTTGACTAGCAGTTCCGGATTGTTTTCCTGGAAGTCCAGGTTCTTGAAGTTCTGCTCCTCGGTCAGGGTCAGCACCGACGAATCGTCGGCGATGTCCTTCACCAGGTCAGCCTCCTCAAGCATCTTCAGGGCGCGGGCCTGGTTCGATGGGTCGTTGGTGACCATTACCCGGGCGCCGTCCTCGATGGAGGAAACGTCGTCGTGCTTGTCGGAGAACGCGGCGTAGGGCTCCACGTGGATGCCGGCGCCGTGTTCGAAGTCGTAGCCCTGCTTTTCCATCTGGGATTCCAGGTACGGCAGGTGCTGGTAGAAGTTGACGTCGCTGTCGCCGTCGTTCAGGGAGATGTTCGGGGTGACGTAGTCGTCGAACTCCTGGATCTCCAGTTCCAGGCCGGTGTCGGCGGTGAGGTTGTCCCGGACAAATTCCAGGATCCGGGCGTGCGGCGTGGGGCTGGCACCCACGGTGAGGGTTACCGGGTTTGCGGGGTCAAGGCTGTCCACGGAGCTGGCGGCGGAATCCGATCCGCCGCAAGCCGTCAGCGCCAGGGCAGTGGCCACACCGGTGGCAACGAGGGTAAGTGCTTTACGCATCGAGTGCGTTCCTTTCACGTGACCCGGGGAAGCGGAACTCCGCCGTCCGGGGGAATGTGCAGCTAGCGGCTACTGGCTGCAGATCCGTAAGGGTCCGGGGCGCGGCCCGGACCTCACGAAGACTTGGACTAGACCTTGGTCTCGTCGAATTCGCGGTCGGCGGCGGTCCGGGGAGCGGCGGCGGGGCCGGCGTCGGCTGCTGCTGCGGCTGCGGCGGCCGGGCGGCTGCGCCGGCCCGTACCCGCGGCGGACCGGTGGTCCACGCGGCGGGAAGCGTAGTCGCCGGCAAGCTGGATGATCTGCACGAGGGCCACAATGATGACGATCGTGACCACCATGACCTGGGTGTCGAAGCGCTGGACACCGTAGTTGTAGGCCAGGCGGCCGAGCCCGCCGCCGCCGACGATGCCGGCCATGGCGGAGTAGCCCACGAGGGTTACCAGCGTGGTGGTCAGGGCAGCTACGAGGCCGGGCAGGGCCTCACGCAGCAGCACCTTCGTCACCACCTGCATCTTGGTGGAGCCCATGACCAGTGCTGCGTCGATCTTGCCGCCGGAGACGTCGCGGAGCGCATTTTCCACCAGGCGTGCAAAGAACGGGATGGTGGCGATGCTCAGTGAGACGGAGGCGGCCACCGGTCCGATGGAGGTGCCGGTGATCAGGCGTGCCAGCGGAATCAGGGTCACCATCAGGATGGCGAACGGCACGGACCTGGTGATGTTGACGATGATGTCGCTGACGATCCGGTTGATGATCTTCATGGGGAGCAGGCCCCCGGGCGCGCTGACGTGCAGGAAGACGCCCAGCGGCAGGCCGATCAGCAGGGTGAAGAAGCCGGAAATGCCCACCATCTGGAGGGTCTCGAGCACGGCCTCCGGAAGGGCCTTGGTGATGCCGGGATTGTCGAAGAGTCCGGTCAGGAAGTTCATGCTGCCACCTCCACGGTGACGCCCTGCAGGGCGAGGTATTCATGGACGGCGGCCATATCGGTATGCGTATCCAACTGGATGCGCAGCCGTCCGAAGCGGGTGCCGGCCAGCAGTTCTACGCTGCCGGCAAGGACGTTGACGTCGGTGTCGAACCGGCGGGTCAGCGCGGAAAGCACCGGATCCGACGTGGTCTCGCCGGTAAACAGGAGTTCCAGGACCGGACCGCCGGGCGACGGAGGGGTGGCGGGCAGCGGGATAAGCTGCTTGGCCAGCCGGCCGCTCAGGTCGGAGGCAACCTCGCGCAGCGGTCCGTGTTCCACCACGCGGCCGGCGTCGAGCAGGGACACGGAGTCGCAGATCCGCTTCACGACGTTCATCTCGTGCGTAATGATCAGCACGGTCAGGTTCAGGCGGCGGGTGAGGTCCGAAATGAGGTCCAGGATGTCGTCGGTGGTGGTGGGGTCCAACGCCGAGGTCGGCTCGTCGCACAGCAGCACATCGGGATCGGAGGCCAGCGCCCGGGCAATGCCCACGCGCTGCTTCTGTCCGCCGGAAAGCTGGGCGGGGTAGGCGCCGGCGCTTCCCTCCAGGCCCACGAGGGCCAGCAGCTCCTTCACCCGGGCATCGATGACCGACTTTTTCGTACCGACAAGTTCCAGCGGGTGCGCAATGTTGGCGGCGGCGGTGCGCGAATCCATCAGGTTCGCATGCTGGAACACCATCCCGATCCGGCGGCGGGCCGCACGGATCTCGGAGTCCTTCACCGCGGTCAGCTCCCGGCCGTCGATGGTTACCGAGCCCGACGTCGGCCGGTCCAGGAGGGTGAGGCAACGCACGAGCGTTGACTTGCCGGCACCGGAGTGGCCGATGATCCCGTGGATGGAACCCTTCGGCACGCTCAGGCTGACGCCGTCGAGCGCGGTGACGATGCGGTCGCCCTGGCGGTATACCTTGCGCAGGTCGGTAACTGTGATCATTGATCCTCGTGGTCTACGTATCGGGGCTGGTCAGCGGCCGGATGACGGCACAGGAACGTGCCGGGCACGTCCGGGTGCCTGGGCCTGTGCGGGGTGTCTGCCAATCGCGTGGCACGAGACGCCGATCCGCCGGAGAGTCCTGAACCGCGGGTCTCCTTAGGGCACGCCTGGGGCGCCATCAGCGCCTAACACAGGTGCAAGTATCTCATGTGCGGGCAGCCGGACAGGACTCGGGGGTGCTCCGCGAAGTGATGTTGCGTCCCGTGACGCCCCGTGCGCGCGTGTGTCAGGAGCGGGCGGGCCAGGCTCCGTCCACGACCGCCGCCGGATCCTTGCGCCGCAGGTAGTCCTGGAAGCTGGCGGCCTGGGCCCCGGCCCATCCGATCTGGGCCCGGTGCAGTTCCGCGGCGTCGCCGTGCAGCACCGGATATCGTCCGGCCATGGCGCGGGCCACGCCCAGGGTCGCCATGACATCGGCGGCCGAGGTGTGCGCGTTCTCGAAGCCGACGCCGTAGTGCTCGGTCAGCGCCGTGAGCGTGCGCTTGCCGCGGCGGTACCGGTCCACCTGCTTGTCCAGGATGTAGGGATCGATCACGGGTGCCGGTGCCGGTGCGGTCAGCCCGAAGCGTTCGCACTCACGGTTCAGCACGGTGAAGTCGTAGCAGGCGTTGAAGGCCAGGACAGGGATGCCGGCTGCGAAAAATCCGCCGAGGACTCCGGCGATTTCAGCAGTCACTTCCGGGGCCGGACGTCCCTCGGCCCGGGCGCGTTCGGTGCTGACGCCATGGATGGCGGCGGCTTCTGCGGGAATCTCCTCTTCGACCGCGGCGAGCCACTCGTGGTGCTGCAGGACCTGCCCCTGCCCGTCGACGAGAATGATGGATGCGGTGACGATGCGCGCAGTATGCGGGTCGCGGCCGGTGGTCTCAAGGTCAAAGGCCGCGTGGGGGAGTTCATGCCAGCTGTTCATGGAATAAACGTACCGGCGGGCACTGACATTCGAAGATTCCCGGGGACGGGGCCGCGCTAGGCTGGAGTCATGCGCGATGAGTATGTCGACGCCGTCCGTTCAGTGGTTGCGCTGATTCCGGCCGGCAGGGTCCTCTCCTACGGGGACATCGCTGAGATTCTGCACGAGGGCGGTCCCCGGCAGGTGGGTGCAGTCCTGTCCCGCAGCGGCACGGGCCTGCCCTGGTGGCGCGTCATCCGGGCCGGGGGAGAGCCTCCCCGCTGCCACGAGCGGCGCGCCCTGGAGCACTACCGCACCGAGGGGACGCCGCTGTCCGGAACACCTGACGACGACGGCGGGGGATACCGGGTGCGGATCGGCCCGGCCCGCTGGTTCCCCTCCGAGGGCGACTGGACGGTGATCGAGGGGGTCCGGGCCGGGCTGGCGGCGCCTGAAACAGGAATGTCGGCGGGACGTGATGAAGTAGAGGCATGAGCGTAAAACTGCAACTGGTTGGACCGTCGGCCGGAACCGCCGAAGCCCCGCAGCTGAGCCCGGACCAGCAGGCTGTTGCGGACCTGCCCGCCGGCAGCGGTCCCGTCCTGGTGCTGGGTGCCCCCGGCACCGGAAAGTCGACCGTGCTGGTGGAGGCCGCCGTTGCCAGGATCGCCGCGGGACTGGACCCGGCCGGGCTGCTGCTGCTGGCGCCCACCCGCCTGGCAGCGGCTGCGCTGCGGGATTCCCTCTCTGCCAGGCTGCAGGGCACGCTGAGCACGTCGCCGGCACGCACCTGGGCTTCCTACGCCTTTGACCTGATCCGGCGGGCCAAGGCCGAGGGGCGGCTGCCGTACATCACCCGGGCACCCAAGCTGCTCTCGGGGGCCGAGCAGGACGTCATCATCAAGGAACTGCTCGAAGGCCACGGCCAGCAGGGCGTCCCCGCCCTGCCCTGGCCCGAATCTCTGGACCTTGCCCTGCCCACCCGCGGTTTCCGGCAGGAAATCCGGCAGCTTTTCGACCGCATCATCGAGTACGGCATTTCCGCGGAGGAGGTCGCCGATCTGGGGCGCCGGCACAACCGTGAAGACTGGATTGCCGCGGGCGCACTGTATGCGGAGTACCGCGACGTCCTGGACATCCGGATGCCCGAGGCCTTCGACCCCGCCGGCATCATCACCACCGCCCTGCAGATTCTGGAGTCGGATCCGGAGTTCCTGGCGGCGGAACAGGCCCGGTTCCAGCTGATCCTCGTGGATGACCTGCAGGAGGCCAACCCAGCCATCCATGCCCTGCTCGGACTTCTCGCAGGGGGACGCGACACAGTGGTGACGGCGTGTCCGGACACAGTGGTGCAGGGCTTCCGCGGCGCCCGTCCGGACCTGCTGGGCAAACTCACCGACACCCTGGGGGAGGGGCTCCAGACCTTCGTTCTGTCCGGACCCCACCGGCTCACCGGATCCGTTGCCGAAGCCTGGCTTCGGACTGCTTCACGGATTTCGGTGGTCGGGCAGCTTCCCCGTTACCGGGCTGCGGTGCTGCCGCCCGCACCCCAGGAATCCGCAGCGCCGGAACCCGCAGAAGCCGCCGAAACCCAAAGCTCCGCAGCGGGCCGGGCCGAAGCGCACGTGGTTGATTCCCCCATGCATGAACTGCGCTACATCGCCCAGCGCATCCTGGAAGCCCAGCTGCTGGACGGACGGAGCCTCGAGGACATCGCCGTTATTGTGCGCACCGGCGGGCAGCTGGCGCGCATCCAGCGTTACCTCAGCGGCCAGGGCATTGACGTGAAAGTGCCGGTTGCGGAGAAGGCGGTGCGGGATGAAGCCGCAGTGCGGCCGCTGCTGGAGGCTTTCGCCGTCGTCCTGGATCCGGAGCTGCTCACCCCGGAGGCCGCAGTATCGCTGCTCACCTCCCGGATCGGCGGAGCCAGCTCCATCGAACTGCGCAGGCTCCGCCAGTCGCTGCGCCGTGAAGAAATACGCGGAGGGGGAGGCCGTACCAGCGACGCGCTGCTTGTGGAAGCCCTGCTTGATCCGGTCTCGCCCAGCGGCCTGGCACTCGCCGGCCTGTCCTGGGAAGCGAGGTCTGCCCAGCGCACCGCCGCCATGCTGCGGGCCGGGCGGACCGCGGCGGAACAGCCCGGAGCCACCGCTGAAACAGTGCTCTGGGCGCTGTGGTCGGTTTCCGGGTGGTCCAAGAAGTGGGCTGAAACTGCCCTCTCCGGCGGCCCGGCCGGGGCCCGGGCGGACCGCGACCTCGACGCCATCATGGCCCTTTTCCAGACTGCTGAACGATATGTGGACCAGCTGCCCGGTTCCACTCCCGCACAGTTCCTGGACTACCTGACCAGTTCCGAGCTGCCGATGGACACCCTGGCTGCCCGTGCGCAGCGCCGTGAGGCGGTGGAACTGCTCACGCCCGCCAGCGCCGCCGGCCGGGAATGGCCCATGGTCATTGTTGCCGGGGTGCAGGACGGCGTCTGGCCCAACCTGCGCCTGCGCGGTGAGCTGCTGGGCAGCGGAGACCTGGTGGCCGCTATTGAGCACGGAGACGGATTCGCCAAACACCGCAGTCCGCAGTCCCTGATGCACGCGATCCGCCACGATGAACTGCGCAGCTTCTCCACGGCTGTCTCCCGGGCACGCGAGCTGTTGGTCTGCACCGCGGTGTCGTCCGACGACGAACAGCCCTCGGCGTTCCTGGACCTGGTGGATCCGCTCCCGCCGCAGGCCGTCAAGCGCGAACGCACCGAGGTCCTGCGCCCCCTTACGCTGCGGTCCCTCGTTGCGGAGCTGCGCGCCTATACGCAGCAGGAGCAGGACAAACCGGAACTGGCACACGAAGCGGTGCACCATCTGGGCACCATGCTCAATCATCCGGTCCGGGTCCCCGGTGCAGCGCCGTCGGAATGGTGGGGACTGGCTGAGCTGTCCACCACGGATCCGGTCATCCGCGAGGGAACTCCCATTCCGGTGTCGCCGTCCAAGGTCGACGCCGTGCTGAAGTCGCCCCTGAGCTGGTTCGTCTCCGCAGCCGGCGGTGAACAGGCCACTGACTTCGCCCGCTCGCTGGGCACCCTGGTCCATCAGATTGCCCAGGACCTGCCCGAGGCCTCGGGCAGCGAGTACGTCCAGGAACTGCAGCGCCGCTGGCCCACACTGGGCATGAAGGACAACTGGGAAGGCAAGCTGGATTTCCGGCGCGCGGAGACCATGGTGCGCAAACTTGCCGCCTACGTGATCACCATGCGCCAGGAAGGGCGGTCGCTGGTGGACGTGGAGCGGGACTTTGCCGCCGAGGTGCCCGTGGAGATCCGCGGCAGCGAACGCACGGCGCTGCTGCGCGGGCAGATTGACCGGCTGGAGATCGATTCCGAGGGGCGGCTCTTCATTGTCGACCTCAAAACCGGCAAATCGGCGCCCAAGAAGGACGATCTCGAAAAGCACCCCCAGCTGGCTGCTTACCAGGAGGCGGTCCGGGAAGGCGCCGTGAACCGTGATGCACCGGAAGACGGAGCTGCAGCAGTACAGCCGTCCCGGCCCGGCGGCGCCGCCCTGGTCCAGCTGGGAACCACCAGCAAGTCCGTTGCCGTCCAGCAGCAGCCGCCGCTGGATCCCGAGGACACCACGGCGCGGGACATGGTCCGTGAAGCGGCCGCGCTGATGTCCGATGCCCGGTTCGACACCGTCCACGACCCCACCCGCAGCGGGTTCGGCGGCCACGGCTGCCGGCTTCCCGAAATCTGCCCCCTGTGCCCCGAAGGAAAGCAGGTCACCGAATGAGTGCCTCCCTGACCGAAACGCTTCCCCCCGAGATTCCCCCGGCTCCGCGCTACTCTGCCCGCGAACTGGCTGAAATGCTGCATACCGACCCGGCGAATCCCGTGCAGTACCCCACACCGGACCAGATTGGAATCATCGAGGCGCCGCTGGAACCGCTGCTGGTCATTGCCGGTGCCGGATCCGGTAAGACCAAAACCATGGCGGACCGGGTGGTCTGGCTGGTGGCCAATAAGCTGGTGCGCCCCGAACAAATCCTGGGCGTGACCTTCACCCGCAAGGCCGCCGGCGAACTGGACAGCCGCATCCGCCAGCGCCTGGAACTGCTGTACCGGGTCCAGGCCGCGGGCACCGCTGATCCGGGCCTGATTCCGCCGGGCAGCGGCCCCGACGTGTCCGAGGACGCCAGGCTGGACCCCGCCGTCTCCACGTACCATTCCTACGCGAACGGCATCGTGAACGACTACGGGCTCCGCCTGGGCGTGGAACGGGATTCCGTCATGCTCGGCGGCGCCCAGTCCTGGCAGCTCGCCACCGAGGTCGTGGAAGCCTATGCCGGAGACTTCGAGCACTTCACGGCCGCGAAATCCACCCTGGTTAACGGGGTCCTGCAGATGGCCGGTGAATGCGCCGAACACCTTACCAGTCCGGCCGAGGTGCGTGAGCACCTGGCCGAGCATCTGGAGGCCGTCACGCGGCTGCCGTATCTGGCCGGCAAGCCCAAGGCGGCAACCGCGGCCGTGCAGAAACTTATGGACAGGCTGCGCACCCGGATCTCTGTCACCGAGCTCGTCGAAGCGTACCGGCGTGCGAAGTTCGAGCGCCGGCAGCTGGACTTCGGCGACCTGGTGGAAATGGCCGCCACGATCGCCGCCACCATTCCCGAGGCAGTGGAGATGGAGCGGGCCAAGTACAAGGTGGTGCTGCTGGACGAATTCCAGGACACCTCGCACGCCCAGATGGTGCTCTTCTCCCAGCTTTTCGGAGACGGCCGTGCGGTAACGGCGGTTGGCGACCCGCACCAGTCCATCTACGGTTTCCGCGGCGCGTCGGCCGGCCAGCTCGGTACCTTCCGGGACCAGTTCCCGCTGTACCTTCCGGACGGCACGCGTGCACTGGCTCCCGTTGCCAACCTCTCCGTCGCCTGGCGGAACTCCACGTCGATTCTGGCCGCCGCCAACACTGTTTCAGCACCCCTGAACAGCACTGCTCCCTGGCTGGCGCGCCAGCGGCTGCCGCATGTGCCTGAGCTGCAGGCCAAGCCCAAAGCGCCTGTAGGCGAGGTCTACCTCGGACGCTACCTGGCTGACGTTTCGGTTCCCGCCGCGGACGGGGCCGAAGCCATCCTCGGCGAGGCCGACGCCGTCGCCGACCAGGTGCTGGCGCATCGGAACCGCTGGTTTGAAACGGACGACGCCGGCAAGCCGCTGCAGCCCACCGTGGCCGTCCTCTGCCGCGGACGCAAGCAGTTCGGACCTGTTCGGGAGGCGCTGGAAGCGCGCGGCATCCCGGTGCAGATCGTCGGACTCGGCGGGCTGCTCTCGACGCCTGAAGTGGTGGATGTGCTGGCAGTGCTGCGGGTGCTTGGAGATCCGGGCCGCTCGGACTCCATGCTGCGGATCCTGGCCGGAGCGCGCTGGCGCATAGGTCCGGCCGATCTGATGGCGCTGGCGGACTGGTCACGGCACCTGGTCCGGGTCCGCGAGCACGCGGTATCCGTGGCCGATGCAGCCAACGTGCACCGGCCGGATGAGCAGCCGGACGGCTCCGAAACCGTTGTGGAGGCGGACATGGCCGAAGCCGGGTCGCTGGTGGAGGCCGTGGATTCCCTGCCGCGCCCGGAATGGGTCTCCATCTCCGGGCGGTCGCTTTCCGCCGAAGGGCTGCGACGGCTGAAGCTGCTCCGCGACGAGCTTCGGGACCTGCGCAGCTACGTGGGGGAGGACCTCACAACGCTGATCGGCGAAGTCGAGCGTCGCATCCTGCTGGACATCGAAGTGGCGGCGAAACCGGGCGTGTCCATCCATGAGTCCCGGCGGAACCTCGACGCGTTCATCGATGCCGCGGCTACCTTTAGCTCCTCCAGCGAACGTGTGGACCTGACGGCTTTCCTGGCCTGGCTCGAAGCCGCCAACGACGAGGAAAACGGACTGCCCGTCACCCAGCTCGAGGCCAGCCGGGAAGCAGTGCAGCTGTTGACCGTCCACGCCTCCAAAGGACTGGAATGGGATGTCGTGGTGGTTCCGGGCCTGAACGAGGGCCAGTTCCCCAACGACCGTGACTCCCGCTGGAGCAGCGGCGAGGGCTCCATTCCCTGGCCCCTGCGCGGCGACGCCCCCGACCTTCCGCAATGGGACTGGGAACAGGAAGACCAGAAAAGCTGGGTGGACAGTGAAAAACTCTTTAGCGAAGACGCGCGCGGTCACGCCGAGCGTGAGGAACGCCGGCTTGCCTATGTGGCGTTCACCCGTGCCAAGTACGTCTTGATCTGCACTTCGAGTGTGTGGGGCGGTGGACGGTCCAAGCCGACGGCGGTCTCCCGCTATCTGCAGGATCTCTACGACCTCGGGGAAGCGGGTGCACCGGGCTTCACTCTCCTGTCGTGGGTGCAGCCCGGTGACGAAGGCGATTCCAACCCGGCCAACGCGGATGTGCAGCGGCAGAAGTGGCCGGTTGATCCTCTGGGGGACCGGCGAGCAGCCATGGAAAGGGCTGCTGCCGCGGTGATGGAAGCCGCTGACCGCCAGGCGGGCCGTGTCGGGCAGTCCGAAATCGACATTCTGGCCGGCGCGGAGGGGCTGCAGGAGGATGGGCCCCGCGAATCCTCGCCGGGAGTGTTTGAACCCACGCGCTGGGCTCGAGAGGTGGAGCTGGTCCTGGCCCGCCACCATCCGCCCAACCAGGTGGTGGAGGTTGAACTGCCGGCGCACATCTCGGCGTCGCTGCTGGTTGACTTGAAGGATGATCCGGAGGAAGTCACCCGGCAGCTGCGGCGTCCTGTGCCGCGGGAGCCCGGAATGGCCGCCCGTAAAGGCACGGCGTTCCACGCCTGGGTTGAGGAATTCTTTGGAACCAGCGGCATGCTGGACATCGATGAGCATCCCGGTGCTGCGGACGCGTATGTGGACGAGGCGTACCAGCTGGAAGACATGATCGCCACCTTCGAGTCCTCGTCCTGGGCGCAGCGCACTCCGGCCTTCATTGAAGTACCCGTGGAGACACGGGTGGATGCCGTGGTGGTGCGCGGCCGCATCGATGCCGTCTTTCAGGACGCGGACGGCACCTGGGACCTGATCGACTGGAAGACCGGAGCCCCGCCCTCCAAGGACAAGCTCGCGGTAAGGGCGGTGCAGCTGGCGGTGTACCGGCTGGCCTGGGCCCGGCTGAAACAGGTGCCGTTGGAAAAGGTCAATGCCGCGTTCTACTACGTGGCGGCAGACAAGCTGGTCCGTCCGTTCAACCTCTTGGGCGAAGAAGAGCTTGAGGACATCATTCGGTCGGCGAACTCTTCGTCCTAGCGCAGGATGGCCCTAGCGCAGGATGGCCCTAGTGCGGGATGGCCCTAGCGCAGGTTGCCCGGCCGGCCTGGCACGCCGGAACCCGCCAGTGGGAAAGACAGCCAGTGGGAAAGAAGCAGCGGGAAAGACAGCCGGCGGGAAAGACAGCCGGCGGGAAAGGCAAAGGTGCGGCCGTCTCCTGAGGAGGCGGCCGCACCTTTGTCCGCCCTGCGGTATGCGTATCGGAAGGCCTGGCTAGCCGTAACCGCTCTGGACGTTGGGTACGCGGTGGGCCGGTAATTTGCGAGCCGCTTATTAGGCAGGTGCACCGCGGGTCATTTCCCGCCGTTTCCCCACTGACCCGCCCGTATGGCCCGTTCGAAACTCAAGCAGGTAGTCGGCCAGAAAAGTCGGGTATTTGAGGTGCCGAAATAGGGCTTGTTTTGGGCTTTTTGGGGCTCTTTTGGCGGCGGAAATGTCAGAGGCAGGTGAAAGCCTGAAGGCATGGATCAGCACAGGACTTTTCCCGGTTCCGAGCGGTTCGGCGAGCAGGCTGCCGACACCGCCCTCGGCGTCGGCCCCGCCGCCGGCGGGGAGGCCGCTGCACCGCCCGGTTACTCGGTTTTCCACGCCGTACCGGCTGCTGTCGGTGCCTCCTCTTCTGCTACCTCTTTGGCTGCTGCTCCGGGTCGTTCCGATTCGCCCCCGGCTTCCGGCGACACTGCTTCCGGCGACACTGCTTCCAGCGCCAGCGCCACCACTACTGCTTCCGGCGACACTGCTTCCAGCCCCAGCGCCACCACTACTGCTTCCGGCGACACTGCTTCCAGCGCCAGCGCCACCACTACTGCTTCCGGCGACACTGTTGTTTCCGGTGATGCGGCCGGGAGTTCCTGCCACTACGGGTTATCCGGTTCTCTGGTTCTGCTGGGCGCGGATGCGCTGGATGAGCAGACTGCCGGTGCTGTGCTCTCCCGCCTGGATCATCTGATGCGGTGGGCGCAGGCGCAGCAGGCTAAGGTCCTGCACCGGATGCAGAGTATCTACCGGGACGAGATGCATTTCCCGTCCGGAAAGCCTGATCCGGGTATGGCGTTCAGTCTTGCGGCGTCGGAGGCAGCAGCGATCCTTTGCGTGCCGCAGAGTACCGGGCAGCGGCTGATGTCTGAGGCGGGCAGTCTCTGCGGCGTTCATGCGGTGACTCTGGGCAATCTGGAGCAGGGCGGGATCAGTTACGGTCATGCCCAGACGGTGTTGGATCAGTGCCAGGACATCGAAGCTGTGGGGCTTCCGGGGTTCGAGGCAAAGCTGCTGGCGGCTGCAGCGGGTCAGACTGCGGCTCAGTTCCGGGTCCGGGCGCGGCGGTTGCGGGAAAACCAGTATCCGCAGGGCATTGTCCAGCGCCAGCTGAGTGCGTTGGACAAGCGCAAGGTGTGTCTGGAGCCTGCGGCGGATGGAATGTCCTGGCTCTCGGCGTTCCTGCCGGCGGAGAACGCGCAGGCGATCTTCACTCAGCTGAGCAGGGCTGCCCGGGGTGAGCAGGCTGATGGTGATCCCCGCAGGGTGGATGAGTTGCGGGCGGACATCCTTCAGGACCTGCTTATGTCCGGCGGCAGTCACCCCTGTGATGGGCAGGGATCGGCGGGCACGGACTTATCCGGTCCTCGCCCCGGTGGCCGTTCTGGCACCGCGGGGGACCCGTTCAGCACCGGGCAGGACGCCGGCGCGGGTGCATCCGGCACCGGCACTGGCACCGGCACCGGCTGTGGCAGTGATGCCAGCGCCGATGCCCGGGCCAAGGCCAAGGCTGGGGCCAGGGCTGGGGCTAGGGCGGAGATTCTGGTGCTGATCAGCGCTGAAACCCTCTTCGGCGCGGACGATCAGCCTGCGGAGTTGCATGGTTACGGGCCGATCAGTCCGGAAGCCGCCCGCCGGATGGCCCGGGAGGCAGCGAAATGGACGCCGGTGGAGCGGGATCCGGATACTGAGGAGATCCTGCGGGTGGGACGCCGAAGGAAAGTCCGGGCCGGACTTCAACGGTGGCTGCGGGCCCGGGACGGGACCTGCCGGTTCCCGGGATGCCGGACGAATGCGGTGATTTCCGAGATCGATCACACCAAGCCCTGGGTGCAGGGCGGGGCCACGGATCATGACAACCTCGAGCATTTGTGCCGGAGGCACCACATGTTCAAAACCAAGGGGTTTTGGAAGGCCTGCCAGCCGGCCGCCGGGGTCATTGAGTGGACATCGCCGGGAGGACGGACTTATCGCACCGAACCGCACTTGGCTCTTGCTCCGGTCATGCAGGGAACCGGCCCGGACGGTGCTGGGGACCGGTCCGTCGCGGCTGTCCGTGCAGATTCCCGGACCGTGCCCCACGTAGATTCCCGGACGGTCACGGCCACGGACACGCGGGCAGGCAGCAGCGGGGATGATTACGGGGATGACCCGCCGCCGTTCTAGGGCAGTCCCTGCGTGGTTGGTACGTGGCTGGTCGGTGGGTGATTCTTCAGCGGGTATGCCTGGGGCGATGATGATGGGCGTGCAGCCAAGGTGAGAACCGACCCTACAACGCGCGAGCATCATGTGTGGATGTGTGGATGTGTGGATGTGTGGATGTGTGGATGTGTGGATGTGTGGATGTGTGGATGTGTGGATGTGTGGATGTGTGGATGTGTGGATGTGTGGATGTGTGGATGGTTCTGCCCGACGGGGGGACATGAAAGACCTCCGGTTCGGCAGATGTTCTCAACAAACACCGCCTCATCCGGAGGCCTTTCTTATGCAATTCAGGTCTTATGCAATTCAGGCGCGCAGTCCGTTCCTACCGTCCGCGGCCAACCGCTAGGGCACCGCCCGGCGGAGTGTTCCGTAGGATCCGGCGGCCAGCACCACCCCGCCCAGCAGCAGCCAGCCGGTGAGGGCAAGCGGTGTCAGCTGTGCAAACCAGGCTCCCACCGCTGCCCAGGACTCCGTCCAGGTCGCGGATGCGACGGCCGCCAGCAGAATCAGGGCTAGTCCGACACATGCGGCAACCAGGCCGCCGGTGCGCCACCGCTTGTAAACGGTCGCGAACCAGAATCCGAACATGAACAGCAGGGTCGAGAGCGCAAAGTACAGCAGGATTTGCGTGTACCACGCAGCCTCGGCGATCCAGGGCAGGGCAAATATGTGGGCGTTCAGGCCCCAGCCGCTTGTTGCTTCTTCCACCAGGCCGAGCAGCCAGTAGAGCACGCCCAGGCTCAATGACATCACCGCGAAGAGGCCGAGTGTGCCGAGGTAGAAGGAGCGGCGGCTGACGCTCATTGCCTGTGAGAAAGGGAAGGTTAGCGTCAGGGCCTGAACGCCGATGCCGAGGAAATACCACATGACGGCCTGGCCGGAAAACACTAGGTTGGGTGCTCCGCTGTCGGGAATGACGGCGATGATAGCCAGGGCAATCAGGGTGGACGAGACAAGGATGATTGCCGGAATTCCGAGATATATCCATTTGTTGAGCAGCTGCATGCGCGCTACTGCGAGCGGCCGGTTCATTGCAGTACCTCCAGATCGGTGTCGTTGATTGCCGGCGCGGAACCGTAGGATTCGTTGGCCTTGAGGGTTCTCCTGATGATCAGCTGCTGCAGTGACACCGGCGCCACCTCCAGGCCCAGAGTCCGGGCGAGATCGCGGTCATCGCCGGACAGCGGGGTGTCCACGGTGACCGAGCTCAGCGCGCCAAGACCTTCCCGGTGCAGGACCGGCCGGCCGCCCACAAAATTCTCCACGGCAGCGGAAGAGCCTGCGACAGCGAAGGCGGAGCCTGTGACGGTGTCCACTTCGTCATCCATGACAATGCGTCCGTGGTCGATGACGATCACGTGTTCAAGCAGGTTTGCCACTTCATCGATCAGGTGCGAGGACAGAATGATCGTCCGGGGCTGATCGGCGAAATCGGTGAGCAGCCGGTCGTAGAACAGCTGCCGCGCGACGGCGTCCAAGCCCAGATAGGGCTCGTCGAAGAAGGTCAGCTCCGCCCGGGAAGCCAAACCGATGATGACTCCGACGGCCGAGAGCTGGCCGCGGGAGAGCTTCTTGATCCGGTGCTTCTTCGGCTGCGGCAGCTGGAAATCCTCCAGCAGTGTCTGTGCCAGCTGCTTGTTCCAGTTGGGAAAGAAAAAGGCTGCTGCATCGAGGGCGTTACTGATGGTGAAGTCATCCGGGTACTTTTGTGATTCCCGGACGAAGCAGAGCTTGGAGAGCACCCGCTCATTCTCGAACGGGTGCTCCCCGAAGACCCGCACGTCGCCGGAGCTGGCGAACTCCTGGGCGGTGAGGATGGACATCAGCGTGGTCTTGCCAGCGCCGTTGCGGCCCAGCAGTCCGTAGATCCGGTCGGCCCCAATGTTCAGGGTCACGTCGTCCAGGGCCAGCTGGTCGCGGTAGCGGCGCGTCAGGCCGCGGGTTTCTATGACGTTCATGGTGCCGGGGTCCCTTCATGTTCGGCGGCACTGCGACGAATGAGCTCGGTCAGCTCTTCCGCACCGATTCCCAGTTTCCGCGCTTCATCGGCGACGGGCCGGACATACTGGCGGTAGAACTGTTCCCGGCGCTTGGCCAGGACGATCCCGCGTGCTCCGGGAGCCACAAACATGCCGATCCCGCGGCGTTTGTAGAGCAAACCCTCGTCAACGAGCAGATTGACGCCTTTGGCTGCGGTCGCGGGATTGATGCGGTAAAAAGATGCGATTTCATTGGTCGAGGGCACCTGGCTCTCTTCCTGCAGGACACCGTCGAGGACGTCCCCTTCGATGCGTTCAGCAATCTGCAGGAAGATGGGGCGTGTGTCGTCGAAGGTGCTCACGACGTGGGCCTGAGGTTCACGGTTGGCCTCGCTTCGCTGACCGGAACCGAGTCGGCGGCTCGTCGGTCAATTGGTTAGTTAGTGATGTAGGTAACCATAGAACCTGCTGATGCCCGGCACAAGGGTCCGGGCACAGAAAACTGACATTGCCCGCAGGCAAAGCAAAGGCCGGAGAAACGGTTGTTTCCCCGGCCTTTGGCTGGTTTTGGCTGGCTTGGATACCGCTTGGGCTTGTTCCTCGCAGGAGCTTGGTTCGCCCTACTTGGCCGTCCCAAGCGGCTTGCCGGCAGGATCCTTGCCGGTGGAATTCTTGCTGCTTACCTCGGCGGGGGTGCCCTTGCCGGCAGCCTGCTGCTTTGATTCCCGTGAAGCAGGGGCGGGAACGGGGCCGGGGCCCGGCTTGGCCGCCGGGTGCGGATCGGCGGGCAGTACCGTGACCCGGGCAATCGGCCCCGTGGCGTCGCCGGCCGCTGCGCCGGCGGAACCGGTGTCCGGCACGATGGGGGTGACGCTGACACGCGCCGAGCCGGGGCTGACTGACGCACCCTTGGCGGCTGACGTTCCCGCCGTCGCATTCTTCGAGCTGGAGCTCGAGCTGGAGCTGGAGCTGGAGCTGGAGCTGGAGCCGGAGCTGGAAGCAGCGGCACCGGGGACGAACGGGTCCTTCACCGGAGCGGATCCGGCCGCGGTCAGGGGAACGGCACCGGATACCGGTTCCGATGCGGCCTTCGCGGCAGCCTCCCGTTCCGCGGAGACGGCGGCTTCCCTGGCTGCTGCAGCGGCTTCCGCTTCCTCGGCCTTCGCTGCAGCATCCTGTTCGAGGATGTCCGCTTCCAGCGTGGCCAGCATCTCCTCGGCCTCGGCAATCATCACGGGGTTTTCGGCAGCGACCCCGCGTACCAGCCACTGGGCCAGGGCGAACTCGGCGGACAGGGCCGCGCGGCGGATCAGATGCGGGTCCGGGGTTTCGGTACGGGCGGCGTTGTAGGCCGACTGGACAGCCTCGGTAAAGGCGGGATCATTGGCGGCGACCAGCCACGCGAAGTCGTCCGCAGGATCTCCGATGCGAAGATCCGTCCAGCCTGTGACCGCGCTGATCCGCCCGTTGGAGACCAGCAGGTTGTCCTCATGCAGGTCCCCGTGCACTACTGACGGATTGAACCGCCACAGCGTAACGTCCTCCAGGGCATGCTCCCAGCGGCGCAGCAGCACGGGGGGAATCTTGCCGGTGGTGGCGGCCTGGTCCAGTTCATTGAGCTTGCGCTGCCGGAATTCGTTGGCGGAGTAACTGGGCAGGTCTGCGTCGTTCACGAGGTCCTGGGGCAGGCTGTGAATGGCGGCCATGGCCCGGCCCACTTCCAGGGGCAGCGTTCCGCCTTCGGCCACGAGTGAATCGATGTCCCGGGTGGAGCCGGGCAGATGGGAGTAGACAAAGGTGCACAGGTCGCCCTGGCGCACGGTTCCGGCCACATGGGGGAGCGCGAACGGAAGCTCCGCCCGCACCGCCGGCACAAATGCCCGCAGTACGAGGAGTTCGGTTTCCAGCCTCATGCTGGCGTCAACGTGTTTGGGGGAGCGTACCCGCCACTGCTTTCCTGCTTCGTCAACCAGCACGGCGGCGTCGAAGTCCGCGGCGTCGTCGGGGGAGCCGGCGACGCCGGTGGGGGCCAGCCCGGGGACGGCGGCGCTGGCCATTGCGGCCAATTCCATGGGGGTGCGTTTCACATCTTCAACCGTAGAGGTAGATGTGGCACGAATAACCATAAGCTGGCGGCGAGTCGCCGGATGCGTGAGCAATAACTCAGCCCGGGCAGGTAGTCCTGTTCCAACTACAGGTTGGGGGGTGCGAGTCAGTACGGTAGAGACATGAGCAGCCCAGCATCGGTAGCAGTTGTACCCCCTCTTGGAATATTGCCGCTGGCCCGCACCGCGGTGGACCGCGGATCGGACCGCCGCGTGGCCGCGGACCTGTTCGATCAGATCCGTGCCAACCCGGGCACCCGCGTCATGTACATGGCGGGAGGCAAGGCCCTGATCAGCGACACCGAGGTGGTGCTGGCCCCCGTTGCCGAAACCGGTTTCGGCGAGGTCCCCGTCTATCTGGGCCGCACACTGGCCGACGCGCAGGAACCGGCGGGCACCGACGTCGTGCTGGTCACCCTCGCGGAGGAGGATCCGCTGCTGGAAACCGGCGGTGCCCGCTGGGCGTCGCTGCGGGAGGTTGCCGTCCTGCTCGGCGAGCTGGACGCCGCACTGTTCGTGCAGGCCGCTGCCGTTTCCAACTGGCACGCCGTCCACACCCACTGTCCGCGCTGCGGGACCCCCACCGTTCCGGAGCAGGGCGGCTGGGTCCGCCGCTGCCCCGCGGACGGAAGCCAGCACTTCCCGCGCACGGATCCGGCCATCATCGTTGCCGTTACCGACCCCGAGGACCGCCTTCTCCTGGGCTCCGCAGCTGCCTGGAAAGGCAACCGCTACTCCACGCTCGCCGGGTTCGTTGAGCCCGGGGAATCGCTGGAAGGTGCGGTGATCCGGGAGATTGCCGAGGAATCCGGCCTCGTGGTCCACTCGCCGCAGTATCTGGGATCGCAGCCCTGGCCGTTTCCGTGCTCGCTGATGCTGGGCTTTACCGCCCGCACGGAAAACCCCGCCGCAGCCGTGCACGACGGTGTCGAAATTTCCGATGTCCGCTGGTTCACCCGCGATGAGCTGCGCGACGCCGTTGCCAGCGGCGAGATAACCATCGCCAGCGGCATTTCCATTGCCCGGAACCTGATCGAGCGCTGGTACGGAGGACCCATCGCCGAACCGGAGACTGAGGACCGGGCATGAGCGGAACCTCCGCGGAAGCACGGATTCTTGCCGGACTGGATGATGAACAGCGTGAGGTGGCAACGTCCCTGACCGGGCCGCTCTGCGTGCTCGCCGGGGCAGGCACCGGCAAGACCCGTGCCATCACGCACCGCATGGCCTACGGCGTCCACACCGGGGTGTACAAGCCGCAGCGCGTGCTGGCGGTGACCTTCACCGCCCGGGCCGCTGCGGAGATGCGCACCCGGCTGCGCGACCTCGGAGCCGGCGGCGTCCAAGCGAAAACCTTCCACGCCGCGGCGCTGAAGCAGCTGCAGTACTTCTGGCCGCAGACCGTAGGCGGGCAGATGCCGGACCTGCTCAGCCACAAGGCCCAGTTCATCGCCGAAGCCGCCCGCCGCCTGCGCCTGTCCACCGACCGTGCCGCCATCCGTGACGTTGCGGCTGAAATTGAGTGGGCCAAGGTTTCCATGCTCACTCCGGAGAGCTACGTCTCGGCTGCCAAGGACCGGGACGCTCCGGCCGGTTTTGACCTCATCACCATCTCCCGCATCTTCCAGGCCTACGAAGACGTCAAGGTGGACCGCAACGTCATTGACTTCGAGGACGTCCTGCTGATTACCGTGGGCATCCTGCAGGAGGACGCCCGCGTGGCCGCAACGGTGCGTGACCAGTACCGGCACTTCGTGGTGGACGAGTACCAGGACGTTTCCCCGCTGCAGCAGCGGCTGCTGGATCTGTGGCTGGGCGGCCGGGACGAGCTGTGCGTGGTGGGCGACTCCAGCCAGACCATTTATTCCTTCACCGGCGCCACCTCCAAGCACCTGCTGGGTTTCCCGTCGCGCTTCCCCGACGCTCCCATCGTGAAACTGGTCCGGGATTACCGCTCCACTCCGCAGGTGGTGGGACTGGCCAACCGCATCCTGGCCGCCCGGACGGCCGAAGGCGAGCGCTCGCGGTTTGCCCCGCCCTGGCCCAAGCCGTTGGAACTGATTGCCCAGCGCCCGGCCGGCCCGGAGCCCACCTTCACCGAATGCGCCGACGACGACGCCGAGGCCGCCTCCGTGGCCGAACGCATCAAGGCGCTGATCAAGGACGGCGTGCAGCCGGCCGAGATCGCCATCCTGTTCCGTACCAACGGGCAGTCCCAGGCCTATGAGCAGGCCCTGACATCGGCCGGGATCGGCTACCAGCTGCGCGGCGGGGAGCGGTTCTTTGCCCGGCGGGAAGTCCGCGACTCCATGGCGCAGCTGCGTGCAGCCTCCCGGGCAGTGGGCAATGATCCGGTGCCGCAGCTGGTCCGGGACATCCTGGTGTCCCTGGGCTACAGCCCCGAGGCGCCCGCCGGCGGCGGGGCCGTCCGGGAAAAGTGGGAGTCTCTGGCGGCCCTGGTGTCGCTGGCCGATGAACTGCACGCCGCCCGCACGCAGGATCCGGATTCCATTTTTACCCTGATGGACTTCGTGGCGGAGCTCGACGAGCGTGCAGCCTCCCAGCACGCCCCCACCGTCCAGGGCGTGACGCTGGCATCGCTCCACTCGGCCAAGGGCCTGGAGTGGGATGCAGTGTTCCTGGTTGGGCTGAGCGAGGGGCTGATGCCGATTTCCTTTGCGGACACCCCCGAGGCAGTGGATGAAGAGCGGCGCCTGCTGTATGTGGGCATCACGCGTGCCCGGGAACATCTGCACCTGTCCTGGTCCACTGCCCGCACGCCGGGCGGCCGCGCCAACCGCAAGCCGTCCCGCTTCCTGGACGGGCTGCGTCCGCAGACGGCCCGCGACGCGCAGCGCCCGGCGGCGCCGAAGGCTGCCTCGCGCCGCAAGGCCAGCGGTCCGGCCAAGTGCCGGGTCTGCGGCACGCTGCTGACCACCGGGTCGGAGCGTAAGGTGGGCCGGTGCTCCGAGTGCCCGGTGACCTACGAGGAAAGCACCTTCGACGCCCTGCGGGAATGGCGCCGCACTGCGGCTTCCGAGGCCGGCGTCCCGGCGTTTGTCGTCTTCACGGATTCCACCCTGGTGGCCATTGCGGAGGACCGGCCGCCGTCGCTGAACCGTCTGGCGACGCTGCCCGGCGTCGGTCCCTCCAAGCTGGAGCGCTACGGGGAAGCCGTCCTGCGGGTGCTGGCGGACAACTAGGGCCGGCTTTTCAGGACGCCTGCGCCGGGGATCCCTTTTGCTGCAACCGGCAGCCGCAGTCCGGATGGAAGGACAGCTTTTTCGGTCCGACATACCCGTCGGCGGCCCGCAGCACCAGAATTGCCGACCATGTGGCCGGCTGGACCACGCCGTCCAGGAACGCGAGAACCTGCCCCGCGGCGACTCCGGCAGCGGCAACCGCGCCGCAGGTCTCCTCTCCGGCAGGTGCTGCTTCCACCTGCTGCCGTTCCAGCGCGTCCGCCGCGGTGTACCAGGTGCTGTTGCCGTCAGCCAGCTGCCGGTCCAGGCACTCCAGGCAGGGCGTTAGCCCGGGGACGACCAGCGGACCGACGTCCACGCCGGTTTCCTGGACGGTGACCGCAAGATGGGGATGTTCACTTGCCGGGGCGTCCCCAGCCCGTCCAGCAGGAGGGGGCGGGCCCACCCGGACGGCCAGATCGAGATGTGCCCGTTTCGGACCGGAAGCGTCAGAGCCGGCAGCGAGGAGGACCTGCACGGTGGGATCGAGGCGGTAAATGTGCCGTTTGACCGCCTGCGCGCGGCGCATTCCCTGGTCCGTCAGCGGGTAGCCGGGGCCGACGTCGGACGGGAGGACCACCCCCGAATCGGACAGCACCAGGGTTCCCACCCCGGCGCCGGCCAGTGCCTGGGCGAGCAGCGACCCGATGCGGCCCAGCCCGCTGACCTCCACCATGCAGCGGGAGCGGCGCCGCAGGATGGCGGATCCGTTCAATCCGTAGGCGGCGGAGAGGCGGTCGCTGTCACGGCTGAGGCGTTCAAGGCGCAGTGCCGGAACAGCGGGTTCGTGCGGCCCGGCAGTGTCCGGGAAGGGGAGGAGGACCGGGGCCAGGGCCTGGGTCAGGGCCTGCGCCCGTTGGGAGGGGACCTGATGACGCCGGCCTTCGGCCGCTTCCATGCCGTCGGGAAGTCCTTCGCGAAGGGCGGCGAGGAAGGCGAGGTCGCTTTCCCTCAGCCCCCGCAGCACCAGCGCTTCAGGGCCCAGGCCGTACTGCCGGGCTGAAGCCGAGAGTGCCAGGACATGGAGTCCGGGGTTGATCCGCATAGGGACCTCCTGCAGTACATAGCCGGTCCGGCAGCAGGCGGGATGGCCTGCAGAATCATCTTGGCACGCGCCAGTCACCGCTCCCGTGGTTATCCACAGGGGCGGGGACATCCCCGGGCCTCGCCTAGGCTTAATGCATGCCCTCAGGAGAAATACGCCGTTCTCAACACCGCCAGCAGCAGCCCGCAGCGGCTGCTTCTCCGGCCGCCGCGGGACCGGGTGTGCCCTCCGTGACCAGCACGGGGATTCCCATCGAAGTGCGCCGCTCCGCCAAGCGCCGGCGGACGGTCAACGCCGCTTTCCGGGACGGGAAAGCGGTGATCTCGATTCCGGGCCATTTCACGAAGGTTCAGGAAGCGGAATGGGTCCGGCGCATGGTCGCGCGCCTGGAGCAGCGTACTGCGGTTCCCCCGACAGATCCGCAGGAGGGTGCGGATGATCTGGCCGGACGGGCGGCCGAGCTGTCCCGGCGGTATCTGCACGGTGCCGCGCAGCCCGTTTCCGTGCGCTGGGTATCCAACCAGAACTCGCGCTGGGGATCGGCAACGCCCGCACGCGGCACGATCCGGCTCTCCGACAAGTTGCAGGGCATGCCTCCCTGGGTGGTGGACTATGTCCTGCTCCACGAGTTGGCGCACCTCATTGAGGCATCACATTCGGCTGCGTTCTGGCGGCTGCTTGAGTCTTATCCGCACACCGAAACCGCCAAGGCATACCTGCAGGGAGCGGCCTTTGCCAGCTCGCGGGGGCTCCAGGGCCCCATGCAGGAGGACCAGGGAGCCGAGGATTAACCGCAGCGGCCCCGGCAGCCGGATGGCTGCCGGGGCCGCTGCCCGGTCACGCTGCGATTAGGCCCGGGGCTGTCCGCCGGGGCCCGAATCGTCGTCGGCATCGGGATCGGTGTCGGGGCCGGAATCGTTTTTGGAGTCGCTGCCGGGATCGGTGTCGTTCCCCGTGCCGCCGGTCGCCTGTGTGTGGTCCGTGTCGCCGTTGGCGTCAGTTCCCGTGGACGACTCGTCAGCAGCCGGCGTGTCGAATCCGCCGCTGAGCAGCCGCTCGAGGGCGGCATCGACGTCGGAATCCGATGCCTCCAGCAGCTCCCGCCGCTTGCTGAACCCCTTCGGGTCATCCAGGTCCTTGGACGTGGGCAGGAGATCCGGATGTTCCCACACGGCGTCCCGGCCTTCGATGCCGCGCTCCTCCCGCAGCTGCGACCACAGGGCGGCGGCATCGCGCAGCCGGCGCGGGCGGAGTTCCAGGCCCACCAGAGACGAGAAGGTGTGCTCGGCGGGACCGCCGCTGGCACGGCGGCGGCGGATCATTTCGCGCAGGGCACCTGCCGACGGAAGGTTGGCCGTTGCAGCGGCGGTAACTTCGTCAACCCAGCCTTCCACCAGCGCGAGCGCGGTTTCAAGGCGTTCCAGGGCGGCGTCCTGCGCAGCTGTCCGCTCCGGCTGGAAGACTCCGCCGGAGAGGGCTTCCTGGATGGATTCGGGGTTGGACGGGTCCAGGTCCCGGGCAACTTCCTCGATCTTGGAAATATCGATGTGGATGCCGCGGGCGTAGCTTTCGATGGTGCCGAAAAGATGGCCTGCCAGCCAGGGTGCGTGCGTGAACAGACGGGCGTGCGCGGCTTCCCGCACGGCCAGGTAGAGGCGGATCTCCGTCTCGGGGATGTCCAGGCCTTCGCCGAACTTGGCCACGTTGGCCGGCAGCAGGGCCATGGTCCCGCCGGCGAGGGGAAGCCCGATATCGGTGGAGCTCACAACCTCCTTGGAGAGGGCGCCCACGGCCTGACCCAGCTGGATGCCGAACATGGCGCCGCCCATGTTGGCGAGCATGGAGGAGGCTCCGCCCATCATGGACTTCATTTCTTCGGGCATCTGCGTACTGATGGCGTCGGAGAGTGCCTGGGAAATGCTGACGGCAACCGGTTCGGTCAGCCGTTTCCAGGAATCCATGGTGGCTTCCACCCATTCAGCGCGGCTCCAGGCCTTGCCCAGCGCCGAGGTGGAGGCAAAGTCGGTGACGGGATCCAGCCACAGCTGCGCGACGTGCAGTGCCTCGTCCACCTCGCGGCTCTGGGCCGGCAGCACTGAAGGATCACTGTCCGTTGCGGCGACCCGGCGGGCATTGTCCCTGGCAAGCTGCCAGTTGACCGGGCCCTCGGAGGGGGCACTGAACATGGCCTGGACCTGCTGGAAGATCATTGCCATGGCGTTGGGGTCGGAGGGCAGTCCGGCTGCCTTGGCCAGGTCCTGCGGGTCCATGCCGCCGGCGCCTGCTCCGCCGAACAGCCGGGCGAGCATCTCGGAGAGCGGATCCTGGGGCGTCTCGCCCGGGTCGGAAGGGTTGGAGCTCATGGATACCACCGGTCCTGTGGAAGGTTGACGTGCATTACGCGGAGCAGGCAGCCGCGCTGGGCGGCCCGGTTGCTCCGGACCACGGGCCGTTCCTAAAACGGGCCGTGGTTTCCTTACGTTACCGGCAGCCCGTGACGCCTGTCCCGCATTCGCCGATTCGTTCGCTCATGGCAAAGCGGGGACGCCGGTATTCACCCGGCACTGAAGGCACTGCAGGCGTAAGCTGGGTGCCAGTATTCGCCGTTTCAGCCTTGAGTGGGCTGCCTCGGGTTCCCACCTAGAAAAGGGTTGGCCACTTGCGCCCCTCAGACCATCAGCACGACCCTTCCGTTTCCGGCGCCCGGCCGCCGGGCCCGAACCCGGCCCAGGACCCTCCGCCCTCGGGCCCGGCCTTGTCCGCGGGACCGGACCCGGTCGCAGGTTTCGGCCCGTTTCCCGCGCCGCGGCCGGACCCCCGGTCCCGGGCCCTGGTGGTTTCCGGGGCACTGACCCTGGTGCTGGGAGCTGTTGCCGTGTTCCTGCCGACCCCGTACGTAGTGGAGTCACCCGGTCCAACCTTCAACACGGTGGGCACGGTGACGTCGGGCGGGGAAGAAACACCGCTGATCGAAATTGAGGGTGCGCCAACCTACCCCACGGACGGGGAGCTGGACCTGACCACCGTTTACGTGGCAGGCGGTCCGGGCACGGCGATGAGCTTCCTGGAGGCCGTCGGCGCGTGGCTGAACCCGGAAGACGCCGTCGTCCCGGAGGAGTTTGTCTACCCCCGCGGAACCACCGGTGAGGACATTGATGAACAGAATGCGGCAGCCATGACGTCCTCGCAGGAATCGGCGGTGGCTGCGGCGCTGCGCGAACTGGACATTCCCTTCACCGAGGACCTGGCCGTGGCCGATCTCGTGGACGGATCACCGGCCGAGGGCGTCCTGGAGTCGGGGGATACCCTGATCAGCGTGGGCGGCACCGGCATTGACGGCATAGAAACGCTCCGCGGCGAGCTGCAGGCCGGCGGCGGAGCTCCGGTGGAGGTCGAATTCCGCCGGGACGGCAGGGAACAAACGGGAACGGTGACGCCCGTGGCCGGGGACACGGGAAGCTACCAGCTCGGAATTTTCCTCGCCACCAGCTTTGAGTTCCCCTTTGACATCAGCATCGCCCTTGACGATGTGGGCGGGCCCTCCGCGGGCATGATGTTCGCGCTGGGCATCATTGACCGGCTGACCCCCGAAGGCATGACCGGAGGCAGGCACTTTGCCGGAACGGGAACCATCGATTCGGCAGGCAACGTCGGCCCGATCGGCGGCATTGCGCAGAAGATGGTGGGAGCCTCCGACGCCGGAGCCGAGTTCTTCCTCGCTCCCGCCGACAACTGCGGGGAAGTCGTCGGGAATATCCCGGACGGGCTCGCCGTCGTCCGCGTCGCAACCCTGGACGAGGCACGCACCGCTGTTGAAGCACTGGCAGACGGAACCAGCCCTGCGGAGCTGGCACAGTGCACCGCTCAGTAGCAGCTTCCAGGCCCGCCTCGCACCGGCGGTTTGCCCGGTAAAAGCACCGGGACCGGACGGCCGCCCATCACGATCGTGAAAAGGTTCTTCAGCAAAGGCGGGGCAGGTGGCCCCGTGCAAGGAAGACAAGGCAGAATGAGAAAGCACGGCAACTTGCAAAGGGGACAAGAAAATGTCCTGTAATACCCGCTGCAGGCGCCGTGGACCGACGTACCGAACGATGAGGTAACAGTGACTTCCGGACCAAACGGCCCATTTTCCCGACCGAGCCCGAGCACGGGCACCCGTCCCGGCAACCGGCGCGGACCGAGCCCCCTGATTGCAACGCTGATCGTGGTGGCAGTCCTCGTGATCGGCTTTGTATACTTTTCGCAGGTTTACGCGGATGTCCTCTGGTACAACCAGCTGGGCTACCTTGAAGTCTTCGTCAAGGAAAACCTGACGCGGATCGCCATGTTCCTCAGCGCGTTCGTCGTGATGGCCGGATGCGTCTTCCTGAGCATCCGGACCGCGTACTCGTCGCGTCCCGTCTACGCCCCGGACAGTGCGCTCCAGGATAACCTGAACCGCTACCAGGCCCAGCTGGAACCGGTCCGCAAGCTCCTGATGATCGGCATTCCCGTCGTCGTCGGCGGCTTCGCGGGCACCGCGGCCATGTCGATGTGGCAGCAGGCACTGCTGTTCCTGAACCGGCGCGAGTTCGGCCAACAGGATCCGGAATTCGGCCTGGACTTCAGCTTCTACCTGAACACGCTGCCCTTCCTGGGCTTCATCGTGGGCTTCCTCATCAGCGTTGTGGTCATCTCCGGCATCGCCGGCCTGCTCACCCACTACCTTTACGGCGGCATCCGCCTGGAGGAAAAGGGCGTCTTCACCTCGCGGCAGGCGCGCATCCACATCGCCGTCATTGCCGCGGCGTTCCTGCTGCTGCAGGCCGGCAACTTCTGGCTGGACCGCTACGACACGCTGCTGAGCACCTCCGGAACCTGGACCGGCGCCCTGTACACGGACGTTGAAGCAGTCATTCCCACCAAGACCATCCTGACCGTGGCTTCCGTTATCGTGGCCCTCCTCTTCATTGTCTCCGCGGTTATCGGCCGGTGGCGCCTGCCGATTATCGGTACCGCCATGCTCATCATCACGGCCATCGTGGCCGGTGGCGTCTACCCCTGGATCGTTCAGCAGTACCAGGTCCGGCCCTCCGAGCTGAGCAAGGAAGCGCCGTACATTCAGCGCAACATCGATCTCACGCGTGAGGCCTACGGCCTGGAAGAAACCGAAGTCATTGACTACAAGGCCACGGTTGAAGCCAACGCGGGAGCCCTGGCTGCCGACTCCGGCACCACCTCCAACATCCGCCTGCTGGACCCGAACGTCGTGTCGCCGGCGTTCTCGCAGCTGCAGCAGTTCCGGCAGTACTACCAGTTCCCGGAAACCCTCAACGTTGACCGGTACGACATCGACGGCGAGGTGCAGGACACCGTCATTGCCGTGCGCGAGCTGAACACCGACGGCGTGCCCGACGGCTGGGTCAACGAGCACATTCTTTACACCCACGGCTACGGAGTGGTGGCCGCCCGCGGCTCCACCGTCCAGGCCGACGGCAAGCCCAGCTTCATGGAGTCGGGCATCCCGTCCAGCGGCGTCCTGGGCGACTACGAGCCCCGGATCTACTTCGGCGAATCCTCGCCCGACTACTCGGTGGTGGGTGCGCCTGAAGGCGCGGCACCGCAGGAAATCGACCGTCCGCAGACCGGCGATTCGGACACCGAATCCCAGACAACGTTCGACGGCGAAGGCGGCCCGAGCGTGGGCAACCTGTTCAACCAGCTGGTCTACGCCATCAAGTTCCAGTCCACGGAGCTCCTGCTCTCGGACGCCGTCAACGAAGAGTCCCAGATCCTCTACGACCGTGATCCGCGTGAACGCGTGGAAAAGGTTGCTCCGTACCTCACCGTGGACGGCAACGCCTACCCGGCAGTTGTTGACGGCCGGGTGCAGTGGATTGTGGACGGCTACACCACAAGCAAGTACTTCCCGTACTCCACGCAGCAGGAACTCCAGGCTGCGACAACTGACTCCCTGACTCCCGGAGCGGCTGCACTTCCCGCCGACCAGGTGAACTACATCCGCAACGCCGTGAAGGCAACGGTGGACGCGTACGACGGCTCTGTCACCCTCTACGCGTGGGATGACGAGGATCCGCTGCTGAAGTCATGGCAGAGCGTCTTCCCCTCCACGCTGAAGCCCTACAGCGAGATGTCCGCTGACCTGATGTCGCACGTCCGTTACCCGGAGGACCAGTTCAAGGTCCAGCGCGAGCTCATGGGCAAGTACCACGTCACCGAAGCCGATTCGTTCTTCAAGAACGACGACGCGTGGAGCGTTCCGAACGATCCGACGGTGGCCAACGCCGAGGTCAAGCAGCCGCCGTACTACCTGTCCCTGCAGATGCCGGGCCAGGACGAAACTGCCTTCTCCCTCACGACCCCGTTTATTCCGTTTGTTTCGCCCAACGGTGAAGCCCGCAACGTGCTGTACGGCTTCCTCTCGGCGGAAGCGGATGCCGGGACCGGCGAGGCCGGCGTCAAGAGCGAGGACTACGGCAAGCTCCGGCTGCTCTCGCTGCCCACGGACACGGTTGTGCCCGGCCCGGGCCAGGCACAGAACCGGTTCAACTCCGACCCGACCGTCTCGAATGCCTTGAACCTGCTGCGCCAGGGTGCCTCCGAAGTTATCAACGGCAACCTGCTCTCCCTGCCCGTTGGCGGCGGCATGCTCTACGTCCAGCCGGTCTACGTGCAGTCTTCAGGCGATGCGTCCTACCCGACGCTGCAGCGCGTGCTGGTCAACTTCGGTGAAAAGGTCGGGTTCGCCCCGACTCTGGACGAAGCCCTTAACCAGGTCTTCGGCGGCGACTCCGGTGCCATTACCGGGGACGCCGAAAATGTCGGGCAGGCGCCCGCTCCGGGAACCGAAGAAGCTCCGGGCGACACCACCGCCGAAGCAGATCTGGCCGCTGCGCTGGAAGATGCCGGCGCTGCCATCCAGGAGGGGCAGGCCGCACTGGCAGCAAACGACTTTGCTGCCTACGGCACCGCGCAGGACAAGCTCAACGAAGCCATCCAGCGGGCCATTGCAGCTCAGGAAACCATGGAAGAAGCAGCCGGCGGGACCGACGAAGGCACCACCGGTGCCACCGAGGGTGCAACCCCCGCACCCACCGACGGCACCCAGGGCGACTAGGACTGCGCACAGCCGCAGCCGATTTGCGGCTGCGCCCCGCGGCGGGTAGAGTTAACTATCACGCCGCGGGGTGGAGCAGTTCGGTAGCTCGCTGGGCTCATAACCCAGAGGTCGCAAGTTCAAATCTTGCCCCCGCAACCAGATAGTAAAAATGAAAGGTCCCGGTCAGCAGAAATGCTGACCGGGATTTTTTGCGTTGTGGCAGCCGCCGGCGGATTCTAGACTCGCAGAATGGGCAAACGCGCGGTGCCTGTTCACAGCGGTAAAGACCGGACCCGGGCTGCTGAGGCCGGTGCCTCCGTGGAACGCCGGGAAACCGCTCTGGAGAAGACCGACCGGAACTGGAATGACCTGCTGCAGGAACTGCGGGTGCTGCAAACGGGTATCCAAATCCTGACCGGTTTCCTGCTGACGCTCCCGTTCCAGCCGCGGTTCCGGGAACTCTCTCCTGCGCAGATCCTCGTGTACCTGGCCCTGGTTGTGATGTCGGTGCTGATAACGGCGCTGCTGATGTCAGCGGTGGTGATGCACCGGACCTTTTTCCAGCGCCGGATCAAGTCCGAGCTGGTCCGCAGCAGCGATGCCCTGCTCAGGATCACCATTGTTTTGGTGGGGCTGATCCTCATCGGAACCCTGAGTCTGATCTTCGACCTGGTGCTTGGCGCGGGCGCAGGATTATTTGCCGGAGCATCGCTCACCGCGGTCCTGACGGTACTGTGGGGCTTCCTGCCCCGCCTTATTCGCCGCCGGGCCCTGCACCGCCGCGGCGGCTAGCCCGCGCCGCAGCGGCCGGCCTGTGCCCGCAGAAACAAGCCCGGTCCGCAGCGGTGCAGGGCCCGCAACGCAAATGGGGCGGCACTCCGTGTGGAGTGCCGCCCCAAAGATCGGGTGCTGCTAGTTCTGACCGATGGCCGACTGGCCGGAAGCCGAGTTCTTCAGCGCCGCCAGGCGGGCTTCAACTTCGGTCTGTTCGCCCAGGTCCTCGAGGCTCTCGAACTGGGCATCCAGGCTGGAGGCCGCCAGTTCGTTTGCTCCGCGGACGCGGGCTTCCTCGCGGCGGATCTTCTCTTCGAACCGGCCCACCTCCGATGTGGAGTCCATGACGTCAATGCTCTTCATGGCCTCGTGCATCTGCGTCTGGGCGTGTGCATTGCGGGCGCGGGCAATGAGCTCATCGCGCTTGCTCTGCAGCTGGTTCAGCTTGCCCTTCATCTGGTCCAGGCCGGTCTTCAGCCGCTCCACGATTTCTTCCTGGGAAGCGATCGTGGGCTGGGCGCCCTTGGCTTCGTTTTCCGCTGCCATCTGCCGCTGGATGGCGACCTTGGCCAGGTTGTCGAACTTCTGTGCGTCGGCGGTGTTGCCCGCGGCCCGGAACTCGTCGGCCTTCCGCGATGCGGCCAGCGCCTTGTTGCCCCAGTTGTTGGCGTTCTGGATGTCCTCGTTGTAGTCATCCTGAAGCATGCGCAGGTTGCCGATGGTCTGGGCAACAGCGCTTTCAGCCTCGGCAATGTTGTTGCTGTAGTCCCGGACCATCTGGTCCAGCATCTTCTGCGGATCCTCGGCCTGGTCCAGGATGGCGTTGATGTTGGCCTTGGCCAGCTGGGTGATGCGTCCAAAGATTGACTGCTTTACCACGGTGTCTGCCTTTCGGTTTTTGGATACGAATTTGGAAAAAAGTGTTGGAGCCATGGGTCAAACGTGTCCTAGAAACTCGCGCCGCCGCCGTCAAAGCCGCCGCCGAAGTCCCCGCCTCCGCCGCCGCCGAACCCGCCGAAGCCGCCGCCTCCCCAGCCGCCTCCGCCGCCGCCGCGGAGGATGGAGTCAATAAGGATGCCGCCGAGGATGGCGCCGCCGAGTCCGGAACCGCCGCCGCGGCCGCCGTACATGCCGCCGCCGCCAAAACCGCCGCCCATGCCGCCGCCGAAGCCGTCAACATCCTGCTGGGCCATGTCGGCTGCCTGGGCTGCCAGCGCATTGGCCTGCTGTGCATAGGCGAGGGCGCTGACGGGATCCGACGACTGCAGGGCTACGGCTTGCTGAAGATTCCGTTCCGCCTCGGCGAGCCGGGTCCTGGCCTCGCTGCCGACACCCCCGCGCCGGGCGCGGATGTAGTCCGCCGTGCCCGAAATCTGGGCCTGGGCGGACATCACTGCGTGCTGCAGCGAATCCCTGGCCCGGCGCTCCTGCTCCTGCAGGTCGCGGATACCTTCCAGCGCGCTGTCCAGCTGTGCATTGGCCTTCTCGAGGCGCCGCAGCAAATCCACCGGATCGTTTCTGGTGGCGGATTCGTTGTCGATGGCAGCCAGGGCCGCTTCGACGCCGGCAACCGGTCCCGCAAGGCCGTTGTTGCCCCCGGAAGCGGCAAAGGCGCGGGCCTGTGCCAGGTCCTGCCGGGCATCAGCCACCGCCCGCTGCAGTTCACTGCGGGCGGAGTCAAGTTCGCGGCCGGTTTTTTCGATGGCGTCCAGCAGCACGTTGGTCTGGTGCACGCTTTCTTCGGCGGCACGGACCGCGACCACTGCCGACGCGGTGTCTCCTTCGGCGAGTTTTTCGGACGCTGCCTCCGCCGCGTTGTCGACGAACTCCAGCCGCTGCCTGGCCTGCTCAACGTTGTCGGCAACCTGGGCGAGGGCTGAATCCGAGTAGCGCTGCCGGAGCTCCGCCAGGGATCGTTCGGCGGCGTCCAGGCGGCTGGCTGCTGCCTGGGCATTCCGGCGCGCATCCGCCAGCGCGGCCGGCGCGTTCTTCTCCAGCTCACGCAGTTTGTCGAAGTCTTCCTTGTGGGCCTGCAGCGAGGAGTTCACTGCTTCGCACCGCCGGATGATGTCCTTGAGCCAGGTTCGCTGCTGCTGTTCGGTGTCCGGAATATGGTCGTCCAGCTGCTGCTGCATCTTGAACGACTCGCTCATGTGGTTTTTCGCCGCGGCAAGGTCCTCGGTGAAGGTTTTCACCGCGTCGTCGCCATAGGAAGCCATCGCGAAGGACAGCTCCTGCTCACTGGACTTGATGGCATCATCAGCGGCGATGAGCAGGCTCCCGGCCCGCTTGCGCAGGTCAGCCACGCTCAGTTCATCCAGCGGATCGGTGGGGGCAGCTTCCTCCCGGCGGGCGGGCCCTGCCGTGACGGCACCCTTGTTGCGGCTGCGCACAAACAGGAACAGGGCGCCCCCGCCGAGCAGGATGATTCCGCCGATGAGGAGAATCGGGGCGAGGCTGGCTCCGGCGGACGACGACGACGTTCCGCTGCCGCTGCCGCTGCGGCCGGACTCGAGCGCCTCAGCGGCGCTGACTGCAGCCGCCGCCCAATCCTCTGATGTGAAGGTTTCCTTCCCGGCAAGAGGCTCTGCGGCTGCGGAAATGATCTCGTTGCCCTGGTCCGGGGTCAGACGGCTGTTATCAGGGACGGATACGTTCACCTGCCTGCTTTCCGTTGCAATGCTCAGCAGCACGTCCTGCGAGTTCATCCCCTTTTCGGAGACCACTCGGTCACCCCAAGCAACCGGGTCTGAAGGATTCGTGAACTCGTCAATGTAGACCACGAAGAGCGTGTAGCCGCTGTCCTGCCGCGTCTCGGTGATTGCACTGCGGACCTCCGCGCTGTCCGGACCCAGGACACCGGCGTCGTCGACCACGAACTGTCCCGGCGGGATGGTCACCGGAGGCACGGCGGAAGCGGCTGTAGCCGACCCCAGCAGCGCCGTGACACTCAAACCCAGCACGGCACCTAGCCGCTTGGTCTTCAACCGCATAAATTGTCCTCAGGTTCGTCGTGGCATCTGGATGATCCGCTGCGCTCGTCCCGTCCCGTCAGGTCCCTTTCGGGCCGGGCAGACACTTGCATCGATTCTATGGTTCACCAGATACCCAGTCCACCACGTTGGCCGCCACGCAGTTATCGGCGAACTCTCAGGAACCATCCAGTTAGCTCCGAAGCAGGACACAGAAAGTCCTGTCATAGTTGAATGAGCACCGATCACGGGCATACCGATTTGGAAAGGACAGCACATGTCTGAGCAATACGGAGGCGCCGGAGACCCGCAGCGTCCGCTGCCTCCCCGTCCGCCAGCCCCGCCTGCGTCGTCCGATGAAGGAACCGCCGGCCGGGACGAAGGCCAGACGCAGCAGTTCCCCGATCAGCCGGGCGGCCCGGCACCGGCCCAGCCCCCGGCACCCCAGTCGTCTCCGTCCGCGCAGTCTTCACCCTCCGCCGGCGAACCGTCCGCCGGCGAACCGTTTTACGGCCGGGCCCAGGATCGGAATCCGGGTGTGGCAGCACCGCCGGCCTACGGACCCACCGCCGGCGGCTACTCCGGCTCAGGCTACGGCCAGGACCCCTACGGCCCCGGCCATCAGGCCGCGTCAGTACCGCCGAAGCGCAGATTCGGTGCCGGCACATTGATCACCGGAATGGTACTCGCGGGATTGCTGGGTGGCGGAACGGCCGTTGCGGCCAATTCATGGCTGGATAACGATGCCGCCCCGCAAAGCACGGGCCAGGCACAAACCGTTGTGGTGAACAACGATGAGAGCGTGAATGCCGTGACCGCAGCCGCCGTCAAGGCTTCCCCCAGCGTTGTGACCATCGATGTCACCGCCAGCGGCAGCTCCGGAACCGGATCGGGGATCATCCTCGACGACGACGGGCACATCCTGACGAATACCCACGTGGTCACGTTGGGCGGAACGGCTGCTTCGCCGTCCGTGGAAGTCCAGCTGAACGACGGGCGCGTGTTCTCAGCCACCGTCGTCGGCACCGATCCCGTCTCGGACCTGGCTGTCATCAAGGTCGATGCCGATGACCTGACGCCGGCCACCCTGGGGGATTCGAACGACCTCAACGTGGGGGACACCGTGATTGCCATCGGCGCACCGCTGGGCCTGGCGGGCACCGTCACCGACGGAATTGTTTCGACCCTGAACCGCACCATCAGCGTGCAGTCCTCCGCCGCCCCGGAGGAAACGGAGTCGGACGGATCGGGTGAGGACGACGGCTTCGGCTTCCGCTTCGCTCCGCCGGACGGAACCAGCCAGGAGCAGAGCGCCGCAGGGAGCTCCATCTACCTGGACGTCATCCAGACCGACGCCGCCATCAACCACGGCAACTCCGGCGGCGCCCTGGTGAACACCGAGGGCGACGTCATTGGCGTCAACGTGGCCATTGCTTCCGCCAGCGAGGAAAGCGGCAGCATCGGCGTTGGCTTTGCCGTCCCGATGAGCTACGCCGAGCGGGTCGCGGATGAAATCATCGAAAACGGCTCGGCTACGCACGGTTTCCTGGGCGTGTCCGTCACCCCCGCCTCGGCCTCCAGCTCGTCATCCTTCACGGTGGGCGCGGAAGTCGCCGAAAACCCGGCGTCCGGAACACCCGCAGGTGAGGCCGGCCTGAGGCAGGGCGACGTCATCACCGCGGTGAACGGCATCCCCGTCACGGACGCGCAGTCACTGACCGCCGCCATCCGCATGCAGGCAGCCGGCAGCAAGGCCACCATCGATTACACCCGCGGTTCAGACACCGACAGCGTCGAAGTGACGCTGGGGGACTCCGCCGACCAGTAAGGCAGTCCGGTAAAATCCGGACCGCATGCGTCCGGTCCCGGGTCCGTGTTCCCGGGACCGAGTCTGCGCAGGGACTGTGCCTCCTTCCGGAGGGGCAGTCCCTGCACTGTTTGGAGGCCCGGACAGGCACGGGGCACCCCCACAATGTGATTAGCTTGTTGAGTCGCCCTGCGAGGGTGGTCCCGCAGCCGGTGCGCCCGCGCCCGGGAAGATCTTCAACGCCAGAAAGGCCCCGCATGCAGGAATCGAAGAGGCCGCTGAACATCGTCGTTTTGGTGAAGCACGTCCCCGATACCCAGTTCGACCGGCATCTCTCCGGCCCCGGCCACACCCTGGACCGCTCCGAGTCCATTCTGTCCGAGCTCGACGAGTACGCCCTGGAAGCTGCGCTGCAGCTGGCCGAAGCCCGCGGAGGACAGGCGGCCGGGAACATGGTCACCGCTTTGACGATGGGCCCCGACGCCGCCGTGAACGCCGTGAAGAAGGCCCTGCAAATGGGCGCTTATCAGGGCGTCCACGTCAACGATGCCGCGCTGGCCGGCTCGGACGCCGCAGCGACGTCCGCTGTGCTGGCCGCAGCCGTCCGGCAGGCAGCCGGACCGGACAGCGCCTGTCTTCCCGATCTCGTGGTCACCGGCATGTCCTCCACCGACGGGGAAACCTCGCTGGTTCCCGCCCAGCTGGCCGAACGCCTGCAGCTGGCCCAGATTACCTTTGCCTCGGAGCTGGAGGTCGACGACGACGAGACCGGTACCGCCGTCGTCCGCGCCCGCCGTGACGGTGACTCCTACTCTGAAACGCTGGAAGCACCGCTGCCGGCGCTGGTGTCCGTCACCGACCAGGCGAACGAGCCGAGGTACCCGAACTTCAAGGGAATCATGGCCGCCAAGAAGAAGACGGTCAGCGTGCTGACGCTGCAGGACCTGGGGATCGACCCCGCGCAGGTGGGGCTGGACGGCGCCTGGACCACAGTGGCTGCCTCCGCCCCCCGTCCGCCGCGCTCCGCCGGAACCATCATTACTGATGACGGCACGGCCGGCGTCGCGCTGGTGGACTACCTGGCCGCCCGGAAACTGATCTGACAATCCTCCCTCCGGCGCCGCTGACGCTGCGCCCGAAACACTAAGGAGAGCCACCCATGGCCTCTGTCCTGGTCTTTATCGATGTACCGGGCCTGCCGCTGCCGCGGGCGAGCCGCGAGCTGCTGACCATCGCCCGAAGCCTGGGGGAACCCGCAGTGGCGAGTCCCCGCGCCCTTGGCGGCGACGTGCTGCAGGCACTCGGCGAGTACGGAGTAGGCACCGTCTATGAGCCGGCTGACGTGCTGCCCGATGTCCTGGTCGCCGCCAAGGCGGCGTTCCTGGCCGACGCCGTCCGGGCTGAGGAACCGGCGGCCGTGCTGCTGGGCAACTCTTTTGAGGACCGGGAAGTAGCTGCCCGCCTCGGCGTGAAGCTTTCCTCCGGTGTCATCACCGACGCCGTGGCCGTGGCGCCGGACCTGTCGGTCACGAAATCCGTCCTCGCCGGCTCCTACACCTCCACCTGCCGGGTGCAGAACGGGGTCCCGGTGATCACCGTGAAAGCGAACAGCGTGGAGCCGGCCCCCGCCGATGCGCCCTCCGCCCCGGAGAGCCGGCGGATCACCGTGTCCGACGCCGGACCGGCGGCACGGGTCACCGGACGCACCGAGAAGCGGGTCAGCGGCCGCCCCGAACTGTCCGAGGCCCGCGTCATTGTTGCCGGCGGCCGCGGCATGGACGGGGATTTTGGCCCGGTGGAGGAGCTGGCCGACGTGCTTGGCGGTGCCGTGGGCGCATCACGCGCCGCTACCGATGCCGGCTGGATTGAACACTCCGCCCAGGTGGGGCAGACCGGCAAGACGGTCTCGCCGCAGCTGTACATCTCCGCCGGTATTTCCGGGGCAATCCAGCAGAAGGCCGGAATGCAGACCGCCAAGGTGATCGTGGCGGTCAACAAGGACGCCGATGCTCCCGTGTTCGAGATTGCGGACTTCGGCATCGTGGGCGACGTGTTCTCGGTTCTGCCGCAGGCCACCGAGGAAATTCGGAAGCGCAGGTCCTAGGCAGCGTGGAACCGACGTCGAGCCCTTCATCCCTGCCCGTTCCGCCCGCCCCGGCAGGCGGCGGCGTACGCCGGGTGCTTGCCTTCGCCGCCCATCCGGATGACATCGATTTCGGTGCGGCCGGAACCGTGGCCGCCTGGACGGCGGCCGGCGTCGAAGTTTCCTACTGCGTGATGACCTCCGGCGATGCCGGCGGCTTCGAGCCGGGGGACCGGGACAGCGTGTCCGAGCTGCGCCGCCGCGAGCAGCGGGCCGCCGCCGAGCTGGCGGGCGTGCGGGACGTGCACTTCCTGGGTGAGAAAGACGGTTACCTTGCAGTGACACCGGAGGTGGTGGAAAAAGCCGTGGCGCTGATCCGCCGTGTCCGTCCCGACGTCGTGCTCTCGATGCACCCGGAACGGAACTGGGACCGGATCCAGGCCAGCCACCCGGACCACCTGGCCTGCGGGGAAATCGTGACCCGGGCGGTCTATCCGGCGGCGGAGAATCCATTTGCCTTCCCTCACCTGGCCGAACAGGGCCTGCAGGCCTACAAGGTTCCGTGGCTCTGGTTTTACGGGGCCCCGCGCGAGCGGGAAAACCATGCCGTGGACATCAGCGCCACCGTCGAGAACAAGCTCGCGGCCATCCGGATCCACGCCAGCCAGCATCCGGACCTTGCCGGCATGGAGACTGCCGTGCGTGGAATGCTGCAGGACAATGCCCGGCGCTTCGAGTTGGCAGACGGCGCCAGCGCTGAAACCTTCCATGCAGTGGGAGTCAACACCGAACGGACCATCGCCGGGTTCTGACCCTTCGAAGGGGCCGGAATGCGGAAGGGGCCGGAATGCGGAAGGGTTCGGGATCCGGAAGGGCAGGACCCGGGTTCGTCAGTCCTTCCTAGTCCCCGAGCCTAGTCCCCGAGGTTGGCGTCCGCCCAGATCTGCATGGCTTGTGCCAGGTATGCAGCCGTGCCGGGTGCCTCGGTGTCGTAGAACGCCGTGAAGCGCGGGTCCTGGACATACATGTCGCCGAGCGCCAGGTAGGCGGCTTTGTCGGGGGTCCACTCGGCACAGACCCACCGGTAGTGGCGGGCTACGGCCTCCTGCGTCCGGGAACTGCCCGGTTCCAGCCGCGCCTGCAGACAGGCGGCGAGTTCGCGGTTGATCAACAGGGCTTCCTCGACAAGCCCCCGGCGCCCGTCGGGGCCAAGCTCGGCAAGAGCCGCTTTGCTGGACTCAACGCGGTCGCTGCCCCAGCGCTGCCGTGCCTCTTCCTCGTAGGGATTCTCCTCGAAACCCGTGAACAGGTTCCGTGCTTCCATGGCTCCTCCTTGCTGCAGTGTCTCCAGCGTGGTGTGCACGGTGGCAGCCATATCCTGCAGCCTGCGGCTTTCCTGCAGCAGCCACCCGTGATGGATTTGAAGGGCCTGCACCTCATCCGTCTGGCCTGCCAGAACTCCGGTGATGGCCTCCAACCCGAGGCCGAGCCGCCGGAGCAGCAGGATCCGCTGCAGGCGCCGCAGTTCGGGCAGGCCGTAGAACCGGTAGCCGTTGGAGCCGGTGAAGGCCGGTGCGAGCAGCCCGCGCTCCTCGTAATGGCGCAGGGTCCGGGACGAAACTCCCGCCATCCGGGCAACGTCGGAAATTGGCCAGGCGTCCGGGTCCTGCAGTGCCACCGCCATGCTCCTTCCCGGGCCGGCAGCCGGAGGAACCGGCCGCTCACCAACCACGCTACGGGTTGACGCAGCGTCAAGGTCAAGCCGGATTTAGGCGCTGAAGGGAATTTCCAGAACGATGGGCATGGTGGGGGTGGGGGATCCGCCGTCGGGCTCCACGGTGACGGCCACGGCGCTGTACGGCTCGATGTCGGTGAGCTCGGTGGCCTTGGTCCCGGCGACTTCCTCGCCCGTCATCGTGCCTACGGACACGGGGTCCGAACCGTCCGCCGGAAGACGCCACATCTGGTAGACCGATCCCTCCGGCGGCGCCGGAACCCCGCTGAGCGTCACGACGGCTGCGTTCTCACCGGCGGAGGTGGCAACTTCCGCGGTTCCGCCGGTGGGCAGCTCGATGGTCCGCTGCTGGACATCCGATGCCTGGAGGACTTCCTCGCGCACCGAGTCGGGTCCTAGGTTGCTGCCGATGGCAACCCCGCCCAGCACAATGGCCGCTGCTGCGGCGCCGGCCAGGATCCAGCGGCCGGGGGCTGCCCGCAGCATGGAACGGCGGCTGCGGCGGGCAGCTACCTCGTCAACGGGCCGGGGCCCGCCGGCGGCGCCCTGACCGCCGGACCGGCCGGAGTTCTGACCGGGCCGGCCGGTCTCCTGCCCGGGCAGGCGGGAGAGAATCTTTTCGAACAGGTCCTCAGGCGGCTGTTCCTCGGCCCGGTAGCCGCCCGCGAGCGTCTCGCGCGCACTCCAGACCCGCTTCAGGAACTCCCGGCGGACGGAGGGGTCCGCCTCCTCCAGTGCCGTGTCCAGGGCCTGCCGCTCATTCTGCGGCAGGGCGTTCAGGGCATACAGTTCGGCCCACTCCAGCAGCCGGCCTTCCGACAGGTCCTTGTTGAGGGCGTCGGATGCGGCATCAAAGCTGTTATCCGGCATCTGAATTCACCCCCAGGCACTTCTTGAGTCGGATCAGTCCGTCGCGGATCCGCGACTTGATGGTAGGTACTGCTGCGTTCAGTTTTTCCGCGACCTCACGGTACGTCAGTCCGCCGTAGTAGGCCAGCCGGACCGATTCCCGCTGGGTGTCGGTCAGCGTTTCCAGGCACTGGAGGACTGCGTCGGCCTCAAGCCGCTGGGTGACGGTGTCCACCACGTTGTCATAGTCCGGTTCCTGCATGGCGGCGCCGAAGCGGGCCTCGCGGTTGGCTGAGCTCTGCTCGGAACGGACCCGGTCCACGGCCCGGCGGTGGGCGAGCGTCAGCAGCCACGCCAGCGGAGAACCGACCGAGGGATCGAAGCGGGAGGCACTGGTCCACACCTGAAGATAAACCTCCTGGGTCGTGTCCTCACTGAGCTCGGCATCGATCAGCACCCGGCGCGCGAGCCCGTACACGCGGCGGGACGTCAGGGCGTAGAACGCGGCAAAGTCGTCCTGGCTGCCGCCGGCAATGCCCGCGAGGAGCGCTTCCAGCGAGGCTTGGGGCCGGGGATGCTGACCGGATTTCTCTGCGGCTTCGGCGGCGCCCTCCGATGTGGAGGCCTGCGCGGCGGAGGGCCGTCCCGTATTGGACGTGTCCATAGGGTCCCAGCATAAGCGGACAAAGGTGCTCCCCGCTGCAGGCGCAGCAACAGCATCGCCGGGGCGGGCGGCTCCCGTGCACGCGGGAGAACCCGCCGGCGTCACCTGTCCCATGAGTTCCATACCCGGTATTCGGTGCCGGACAGGCCGGGGATGGGCCGTACCGGCGCCGAACTCAGGGCGGCCCTCAGGGGCGGCGCGCCGTGGCAATCAGGGTGTCGGCGTTCAGGTTGTGCTCTTCGCCCAGCAGTGCAAGGAAACCCGTCTTGACCCGTTCGGCAGCTTCGGGGTCGGCGGGCAGGAGGTTGCGCAGGCCGCTGCCCAAGACCAGGGACCAGGCCAGGGACGGACTGAGCTGGACCTGCGCGGGCGTCTCGAGGACCTTGATGTCCCCGAGCCCGAGCGATTCCAGCCAGTCCGCCAGCTTCTCCGGGGTATTGAGGCGTTCGGCGTTGTCCCGGGTCCGGGAAAGACCTTCGGCAAAGTCCGGTGTTTCTTTGCGGCACTCCTGCAGCAGCAGGTCCGTAAACGGCGACAGCGATCCTTCCGCCCAGGTGCTCAGCGCCAGGCGCCCGCCGGGGCGCAGGTTCGAGACCAGGTGCGCGGCGCCGGCATCCATGTCCGGAAGGAAGAACATCGAATAGGCGGAAAGCACCACGTCATACGGTTCCTCCGCGGTCCACTCGGTCACGTCGCCGTGATGCAGGGCTACGTTGTCCAGGGACAGGGTGGAGGCCTTGGCCTGCGCGAGGGCCAGCATGTCGGCGGAGATGTCGATGCCGTCCACCCGTGCTTCGGGTCCGGCGTACTGGGCGGCGGGGATGGTGGTGGCGCCGCTGCCGCAGCCCGCGTCCAGGATGCTGTCGCCCATGCCGACTTCCGCCGCAGCTACCAGGGCGTTGCCCATTGGATTCCACAGCGAAGGGGCCAAACGGTCAAAGTCGGCGGCGCCGTCGTCAAACGCGGTTCCAATGTGGGTCTCGGGCATGGGGAGTCCTTAGAGCTGGGCACCTGCGAAGCCGTGCTGGCGCCAGGCTTCGTAGACGGCAATGGAGGCGGAATTGGCAAGGTTCAGGGAACGCAGGGAGGGCAGCATCGGCAGCCGGACCCGGGCGGTGACGTGCGGATCCTGCAGCACATCCTCATCCAGTCCCACGGATTCGCGGCCGAACATCAGCACGTCGCCGGGCTGGTAGGCGATGTCGGTGTAGGACGTTTCCCCGCTGGAGGTGAAGGCGTAAACGCGTTCCGGGGCCAGTGCCTTCCAGGCCGCTTCGAGCGTCGGATGAACGTGGAGGACGGCGAGGTCGTGGTAGTCCAGGCCTGCGCGCCGCAGCTTGGAATCCTCCAGTTCGAAGCCCAGGGGCTCAACGAGGTGGAGCTCGGCTCCGGTGATCGCGGCAAGGCGGATCGCGTTGCCGGTATTGCCGGGAATTTCGGGGGAGTGGAAGAGGATGCGGAACACATCCCCATCCTATGCCGGTAGCTAGCGCACCGACGCATCAATGAGTCCGCCGAGGACGGGGAGCTGCACCACATTGGGCTGCGGTCCGTCGTTGAAAAAACGGCGGAGCTCCCGCTGAAGCGTCCCGGCGTTGGCCACGTGAACCATGGCGGGGGCGCTGCGGCTGAGGGAGGGCGGATAGTCGATGACAGGTTCAAAGGGATTGCCGTTGGGGCTGTGCAGAACCACCCAGCCGCTGACGTTGCACTCCGGGAAACGGTCCTGGAGGGTGCGCACGGCATCAGGCAGCCGGCCGATGTTGACCTCCCGGCCGCGGTTGCGCAGGTGCCTTCCGTCCCAGTTGTAGTTGCCCGGGGAAGCCATCTGGGATTCCAGCACGGCCATCCGGTAGCCGCCCAGCAGGACGTGCCCGACGTCGAGGTTCCCCCCGCGCGGAGAGCGGTCGGGCATGTGTAGCCCGTTAACCAGCCGGCCGGCCGGATAATCCTCGAGCAGGGTGCGCTGCAGGAGACCAATGGTGAGGTTCTCGCCGTCGTACCGGGCACCGGCGCCGGAGCCGAGCCGGGAGAACAGGCCGGGACGCCGCGGCGATCCGTGGATCTGCTGGCCCGCCAGCGCAAGCGGCAGCACGGGAGGGGAACCGGGGGAGAAGTCGGGCACAAACCGCGGGGCAGTGTCCAGGGCGTCCTCCGCCGGGACGGTCCCTTTCCGCGGATAGCCGGTCCGTGAGCCGGCGCCGCCGGGCGTCGGCGCTGCCCCCCGCCCCCTGCCCAGGCTCAGGTCATACGCGGCCTTTTGCTGCGGATTGGACAGGACCTCGTACGCCTCGGCAACCACGTGGAAGGTCTCGCTGCTGCCGCCGGAGTCCGGATGTGTGGCACGGGCGGCCTTGCGGTAGGCCGCCTTGATCTGTTCCGCGGTGGCCGTGGGGGCAATACCCAAAACCTCATACAGCGTCTTGGGCGACGGGCTCACAGCAGTTCCTCTCGTTGTGGCGGTGCATAGGTGGTTCTCAAAAGCAGCGGTGCAGACGTTACAACGACGCAGGGGGCTGCTGTGTTTCCGAAAGCTGCCGCAGGGGAACGGTCCGGGAAAACTCTACCCGCGGAAGGACAATGCTAGCCGCGCCCGGACGGCTGCCTGCGGTACCCCGCGTCGGAGGCGGCAATGACAAAGGGCCGTTCCGGATTGCTGTTCTCCACCACCACGGACGCCTGCCGGGCAGGATCCGTATCGGCAAAGTACAGCCGCTGACCGCCAACATACCGGTGCATTTCCGGATGTGCCGGGTCAGCCGGTGTTCCGTCCCGCACCGCCATCCGGGCTGCGGTTTCGGAAAACGGAACGTCCAGAAACACCGAAAAATCCCAGTGCGGCGCCAGTTCGGCCCGGTGCAGGAACAGTCCGTCCACCAGAACGACGGCGGCGGGCGGGGCGGCAACCGGCGGCGCGTCCAGCACCGCATCGCTCGCCAGGTCATGGCCCGCCGGCCGGTAGCAGCCGGCTCCGGAGGGTTTGAGGGGATCGAGGACGTAGGCCCGGAACTGTTCCACGTTGTAGGAATCATGCCGGAAGCCTTCCGCCGACCCGCGGCCCTGCCGGTACCGCAGGGCGCGGGGGTGGTGGAAGTCATCCAGTGATAGGCGCACTGCCGGGCGGTGGTGCGGGCCCGCTGCCAGGACGGCGGCGAGGGCGTCGGCAAACGTCGTTTTGCCGGAGCCGTCCACGCCGTCGATTGCTGCGAAGATCCGCCGGTCCGGGTGCATGCCGGCCAGCCGGGCGGCCAGGGCCTGCAGGAGCGGAGCACGGCCGGCAGCGGCGGGTCTGGTTGGCGGTGTCACAGCAGCAGTCTGCCATCCCCGCTCCTTTCCCGGCGGAAGCGCCGTCCGCGGCCGCATTTGCCCGGGGAATCGGCATCCGCAGCGAACACCGTTAGAATTAGGGTGTGCCCGTGTATCTAGATCACGCGGCGACCACGCCTATCTCGGCATCGGCCCTCGCCGCACTCACGTCAGAACTTCGCCGCAGCGGAAACCCGTCCTCGCTGCACGGCTCCGGCCGGCGCGCCCGGATGGTGGTGGAAGAGTCCCGCGAGGCGCTGGCTGCCGCCGCGGGCTGCCACCCCTCGGAGATCATCTTTACCTCCGGCGGGACCGAAGCGGACAACCTTGCGGTGAAGGGCCTGTACTGGTCGCGGCGCGACGGTGACCCGGCCCGCACCCGCATCCTCTGCTCTCCCATTGAGCACCACGCCGTCCAGGACACCGTGCAGTGGCTGGAAAAGCATGAAGGGGCCACCGTGGTGTGGCTGCCCGTGGACAGCGACGGCGTTGTGCCCCTGGACGCCATCCGCGCGGAACTGGAAGCGCACGCCGGCACCACGGCGCTGCTGACGGTCATGTGGGCCAACAACGAGGTGGGCACGGTCCAGGACATTCCCGCGATCACGGCTCTTGCCCATTCCTACGGTGTACCCGTACACACCGATGCCGTGCAGGCCTTCGGAGCCCTGCCGGTGGACTTCCGGGCCTCGGGCGCGGACACGATGGCCATCAGCGGCCACAAGATCGGCGGGCCGGTGGGCATCGGCGCCCTCGTCGTCGGGCGGGCGGTCAAACTTACCCCGGTGATGCACGGCGGCGGACAGGAGCGGGACATCCGCTCGGGCACCCTCGACACCCCGGGCATAGCAGCGTTCGCGGCAGCCGCGCGCGAAGTCACTGAAAACCTTCCCGCCGAAGCCGCCAGGCTGCGGAGCCTGCGCGACAAACTGATCGCCGGCGTCGAGGAAGCGATCCCCGACGCCGTTCTGCGCGGTGCGCGGGACGACGGCGGAGCGGCCGCGTACGCAGACGGCATGCCCCGCCGCCTGCCCGGAAATGCCCACTTCACCTTCCCCGGCTGCGAAGGCGATTCGCTGCTCTTCCTGCTGGACCTGGCCGGGGTTGAGTCCTCTACGGGGTCCGCGTGCACGGCCGGAGTCCCGCGGCCCTCCCACGTTTTGCTGGCCATGGGCCTGAGCGAAACACAGGCCCGGGGGGCGCAGCGTTTCAGCCTCGGGCATACAACCGGCCCCGAAGACGTTGACACTTTGTTGGCGGCTCTTCCCGAAGCCTATGAACGGGCGAAAAAGGCCGGAATGGCGTCCCATGTCAGCAGCATCCAAACAGCAGGAACAGGTTTTACTTCATGAAGGTTTTGGCAGCAATGAGCGGCGGAGTTGACTCCGCGGTAGCCGCAGCACGGGCAGTTGAGGCCGGGCACGACGTCGTCGGCGTCCACCTGGCGCTTTCGCGCATGCCCGGAACACTGCGCACCGGCAGCCGGGGCTGCTGCACCATCGAGGATTCCCGCGATGCCTGGCGCGCGTGCGACATCCTGGGTATCCCGTACTACGTGTGGGACTTCTCCGAGCGGTTTAAGGAAGACGTGGTGGATGACTTCATCGCCGAATACGCCGCCGGCCGCACCCCGAACCCCTGCATGCGCTGCAACGAACGCATTAAGTTCGCCGCGCTGCTGGAAAAGGCGCTCGCCCTGGGGTTCGACGCGGTCTGCACCGGCCACTACGCCAAGGTGCTTACCGATGCCGACGGCAACCCGGAACTGCACCGCGCCGCAGACTGGGCCAAGGACCAGTCCTACGTACTGGGCGTTCTGACCCACGAACAGCTCAAGCACTCGATGTTCCCGCTGGCAGACACCCCGTCCAAGGCCGAGGTCCGCGCCGAAGCCGAACGCCGGGGCCTGTCGGTGGCCAACAAGCCCGACAGCCACGACATCTGCTTCATCCCCGACGGCGACACCCGCGGCTGGCTCGAGGAACGCATTGACCTGAGCGAGGGGGACATTGTTGACGCTTCCGGCGAGAAAATCGGTACCCACCCCGGTGCCAACGCCTTCACCGTGGGCCAGCGAAAGGGCCTGAAGCTGGGCCGCCCGGCCGACGACGGCAAGCCGCGCTTCGTGCTGGAAATCCGGCCGAAGGAAAACAAGGTCATTGTGGGGCCGGAGAAGCTGCTGAACATCGACCAGATGCGCGGCATCAAGATCTCCTGGGCCGGCCTGCCGATTCCTGAAATCGCAGCCCGCACCGAATTCGACTGCATGGTCCAGGTCCGCGCGCACGGCGACCCCGTGGCCGCGCGCGGCTGGATGGAAGACGTGGTTTCCGAAGAGACCGGCGGCGTCCGCGAGGAGCTGGTGGTCCGGCTGAACGAGCCGATGCGCGGCGTGGCGCCGGGCCAGTCCATGGTGGTCTACCAGGGCACCCGGGTACTGGGGCAGGCCACGATCGACAAGGCCCGTTCGCTGGAATGGGACCCGGCTGCGGTCTCCTGACCCCAACTGCTCCGCGGCGTAACCTGCTCCGCTCCGGCCCGGCCCGGACCCTAGACTGGAGCCATGACTGATACCCCCGCAGACGAGTTCGACCCCACGGCCAGTTCCCTTTCCGGGAAGGTCTCCGACGAGGTCATGCAGGAGCTGCTGGCGGTGCGCAGCAGCATCGACAACATTGATGCAACGCTGGTGTACTTGCTGGCCGAGCGGTTTAAGGCCACGCAGCGGGTAGGGTTCCTCAAAGCCGTCCACAGCCTTCCGGCCGGAGACCCGGGCCGCGAGGCTGCGCAGATTGCCCGGCTCCGACGCCTCGCGGAGGACGCGCACCTGGACCCGGCGTTCGCCGAAAAGTTCCTGAATTTCATCATCAGCGAGGTCATCCGGCACCATCAGGCGATCTCCGACAACCACAACGGCGGCAACAGCAATGAAGCAGGACTCTAGACACCCGGACGCGGCGGGGCAGGCCCCGGAACGGGCCGCTTCCACCACGGTGACGGCAACGGCCCTGGGGGCCTGGCCCGGCACCGACCCGGTGGAGGCCAGCCGCATCATCCGCGGCGAACTCGGTGATCCGCACCTGCCGTTCCTGCCGGAACTGCCTGCGCGGGGACCCGGTGCCGATGCCCTTGGACGGACCGCCGCGCTGCTCGTGGACCTCTCGGTCGACGTCCAGCCGCACGGCTGGCGCCTGGTGCCGCGCGCCGGAAAGGACCACCGCCGGGCCGTGTCCCTGCTGAACCAGGACCTCAACGCGCTGGCTGACGTGGCAGGCGTGGAAGAGAGCCCCTCACACCAGGTGAAGGTTTCCCTCCGCGGGCCGCTGTCACTGGCAGCGGGGCTTCACCTGCACAACGGCGAGCGGGCACTGTCCGACGCCGGCGCCCGGCGGGAGCTGCTGCAGTCACTGACCGCCGGAGCGGCAGACTTTGTGTCGCGGGTCCGCGAGGCGGCGCCCGGCGCGGAAATCATCATCCAGCTGGATGAGCCGGAAATTGCCGATGTGCTGGGCGGGAGCATTCCCACCGCCAGCGGCTACCGCACGCTGCGCTCCGTGCCGGCCAACGAAGTGTCCGGCGCCTGGCAGCAGATTATTTCCGCCCTCGCAGCCGCCGGGGCCGCGCAGACTGTGCTGCGGCTGCCGGATACCGGCCGCTCCGCGGCGCTGCGCCCCGGAGCGCAGTCACCCTTCAACCTGGCCCTCGGAGCCGGTGCGCACGGAGCCGCCCTGCCGGCGGCCGGGCTGACCGGAGCGGACTGGGAAGCCATCGCCGAAGCTGTGGAGGCCGGAAAGACGATTTGGCTGGGCATCCTGCCGGTTCCGGAGAATGCCGCCGAGCCGCGACGGGTCACCGCCCTGGTGGAGGACGTGATGCGGCCGTGGACCAAAATCGGCCTGGGCGCCGCCGCCCTGCCCGCGCTGCGCCTGACGCCTGCGTCGGAGCTTTCGGAGGCCTCGCCGTCGTCCGCCCGCCGGATGCTGACCCGGCTCACCCAGACGGCCGAAGCGCTGACCTCGGTGGCGGCCGAAAGCTAGCACCTGCACAGCTACCTGCACAGCCCTTGAGACCCGCCTAGACCCGCCGCTCCCACCGGGCCGGAACGGCGCCGGCAGGGAGCTGGCCGTCCCAGGGCAGCCGGGAATAGCCGAAGCTGCCGTCGTACACGAAGACCGTACCGACCTGCCGCTGGATGACGCGGGTGCGGATCCGGAAGGTACCCGTGCCGCCGTCGTACCACTGTTCGACCTGCGCATCCGCTGAGGCGAAGGCCGGCAGCGGAAGCCGAAGCGGGCCGAGAAACAGCCGGCTGCGCGGCGAGTTCATGCGCAGGTGCCCTTCCTCGGTCACCGAGAGCACCAGATCCGTGGCGAGGTTCCGCCCGGCGCCCAGATAATCGGTGAGTCGGCCGGGGCCGGTGAGGGTGGTCGTGTCCTCGAAGACCCGGTCCCGGCGCGGAAAGTGGAAGGTCCGGACCGCCGTCAGCGAGGGCCTGCCCCACGGGTCCCGGTGGGGATAGTTGCGGATGCTAAACGGAATCCCGGTGCCGTAGTCGGGAAAAAACGCGTTCGAAACCGGAACCAGCGGCAGCAGCGGACGCAGCCAGGGACGGGGACAGCCCGCCGTTTCGAAGACCCCCGTGCCTTCACCGAACGTTCCCGATTCCTCCCCGGCGGAGAAGTAGTCCTGCAGCTGGGGCTGCAGCCGCGCAAAGTCCGGGCCGAGCACGCTGCGGTAGATCGAGTCCGGGTATCCGGAAGGGGGCGGCGCAAAACTGTTCATGGCAGCCCTACAACCTTCCGGAGGACTTGAGCCGGATGTATAAATCGGCGAGCTTGGGCGGGAGCTCATGCGGGGTCTCGTCGACAACTTCCGCACCCATGGCCCGAAGCTGGGCGGTCATGGCCGCACGGTCCAGCAGAGCCCGTTCTGCGGCCGCCGCGCGGAAGGTCTCCGTTGCCGTACTCCGCTGCAGGCGCAGCTGTTCCAGCTCCGGGTCCCGGACCGAGGCAATCACCACCACATGCTTTTCCAGCAGCTGCGGCAGCACCGGCAGCAGTCCCTCCTCGACGGCGCCGGAGTCCAGAGCCGTAATGAGCACCACCAGGGAGCGGCGGGTGGAAACGGAACGGACGGCGCCCGGCACAAGGGTGAAATCTGCTTCGATCAGTTCGGCTTCCAGCGGAGCCATGGCCGTGACGAGGTGGTTGAGGAGGTTGCCCTTGGAGCCGGACTGCACCCGGGCCCGGATACGCCGGTCAAAGGCCAAAAAGTCCACCCGGTCCGCCCCGCCGTGGGCGAGCATCGCCAGCAGCAGGGCAGCTTCGATGCCGGTGTCCAGCCGGGGTTCCTCGGCAATCCGCGCGGCGGAGGTGCGTGAAGTGTCCAGCAGCAGCACCACCCGCCGGTCCCGCTCGGGCCGCCAGGTCCGCACCACGGTGTCCCGCCGCCGGGCCGTGGCGCGCCAGTCGATGGACCGCACGTCGTCGCCCCGGACATAGTCGCGAAGCGAGTCGAACTCTGTTCCGGCGCCGCGCAGCTGGACCGAGGCATTGCCGTCCAGTTCCCGCAGCCGCCGCAGCTTTGACGGCAGATGACGCTTGGCATGAAACGGCGGCAGCACCCGCAGCACCGCCGGGCTCTGCAGCGTGCGCTGGCGTGCTGCAAGGCCCAGCGGGCCAAAACTGCGGACCGTGACAAATTCGCTGTGGAGTTCACCCCGGCGTTCCGGCATCAGCGAGACCTCGTAGCGCCGTGCTTCACCGGCCGGAAGCCGCAGCTGCTGCACGGGATTGCGTGCCCTGGCGGAAGGCTGCCAGCCGTCCCGGAAGCTTCCGCGGAGGGTCCGGCGGCCGTTGTTGCGGATAATCAGCACCACGGTGGCCGGCTCCGTCAGCCGCACGCCGGCAGGAACGATGCGCTCCACGGACAGCGCGCGTGGTGATGCGGCAGCGAGCAGGTCGGCCGCGGCGGCAACCGACATCAGGAGCAGCCACAGCCACACTGCGCCGGTGCCGGGGAAGAGCAGGACCGCAGCGGCGCCTGCTGCGGCAAACAGGACCAGCCGGCCGGAAATCGCCATTACTGTCCGGCGTCCTAGCGGGGCACCGGCACGGTGGCCAGGATGCTGCCCAGCACGTCGTCAACGCTCACGCCGTCCATCTGGGCTTCGGGCCGCAGGGAGACCCGGTGCCGCAGTGCGGGAAGCGTCAGTGCCTTGACGTCGTCGGGGGTCACGAAGGAACGGCCGGAGAGCCAGGCCCAGGCGCGGGAAGTGTTGAGCAGCGCGGTGGCACCGCGCGGTGAGACGCCCAGCTGGAACGACGGCGCTGCCCGGGTTGCCCGGACGAGGTCCACGATGTAGCCCAGGACCTCAGGTGAAACCGCCACCCGGGCCACGGCTTCGCGGGCTTTTTCCAGGTCTCCGGCCGTGGCAACCGCGCGGACACCGGCTGCGCCGAGGTTCCGCGGATCGAACCCCCCGCTGTGACGGCGGATAATCTCGATCTCATCGTCGCGGCCGGGCAGGTCCAGGGTCAGTTTCAGCAGGAAGCGGTCCAGCTGGGCCTCCGGGAGGGAATACGTTCCTTCGTACTCCACCGGGTTGGAAGTGGCCGCCACGATGAAGGGATCGGGCAGGGGGCGCGAAACACCGTCCACGGAGACTTGGCGCTCCTCCATGGCCTCCAGCAGCGAGGCCTGCGTCTTGGGAGGAGTGCGGTTTATTTCATCGGCCAGCAGGATGTTGGTGAAGACCGGCCCCTCCCGGAAGGAGAACTCCGACGTGCGGCCGTCATAAATCAGCGATCCGGTCACGTCGCCGGGCATCAGGTCAGGGGTGAACTGGACCCGCTTGGTATCCAGGTCCAAGGCAGCCGACAGGGTCCGCACCAGCAGGGTTTTGGCCACACCCGGGACGCCTTCGAGGAGGACATGCCCGCGCGCCAGCAGGGCAATGATCAGTCCGGTGACTGCAGCGTCCTGCCCCACCACAGCCTTGGCCACTTCCTGCCGGACATCAAGCAGCGCCTGCCGTACGGGGTCGGCGCCGGGGCCGGAACCGGCCGGTGTCCGGGGCGGGGTGTACTCCGGCGCCGGGGCAGGCCCCGGTTCTCCGGCGGGCGGCGGTGCGGAAGGTCCCGGCGGCGGAACCGGGTTGGGTGCTGCCTGCGGCTGGTACTGCTGGCTCATGATGCGGTGACCTCTTCCTCTAGGGCTTGCAAATCCTGCGACCATTGCACGAGCTCGGCGTCGCGGGCGGGCAGTGGACGGTTCAGTAACCGGTCGACGTTAGCCACCGAACGTCCGGTGGCCTGTGCGGCCGCCCGCACCACCATGTCGGCGGTGGCCTGCGGGCCGAGCCGGAGTTTGGCGGCAAGGCGGGTCAGGGCGGCGGCGCGGAGTGTATCGGCGGCACGGCCGGAGGCCCGCCCGTCCTGGTAAAGCCGGGCACGGCCTTCGGCTGTCTCTGCGGACCGTACCACCACCGGCAGGGGTTCGACCGCCAGCGGTCCCAGCCTGCGGCCGCGCCAGAACATCGCCAGCGCGGCCACCACCAGCAGCCACAGCAGCAGCGGATCCACCCATTCGGGCATCAGCGTCCGCGGATCTGCGGGCAGTTCGGAGGCCGGGATATCGGCGGCGGTCGGCAGATACCAGACCAGCGTCTCGGTGGAACCCAGGGTGCGCAGGGCCAGGGCGGCATTGCCGCGGTCTGCCAGTGTGGCGTTGGCCAGGAAAGCGGTGTTGCCCAGGACGACGGCGCCGTCGTCGTCGGCGGCATAGGCGCCTGCGGAGCCGTCGCTTCCGGGAACCGGAAAGCAGACAACGGGAGCCCGGTAAGCAAGGCCGCCGGCATTCACGCTGGCAGCTGCCTCGGCGTCGGGCTCGTCGCAGGCGGCCCGAAGCGCTCCGCCGCTGCTGTCTTCGGGCACCACCCCGGCTGAGCGGATGTCGGGAGCCAGGGCGGAGAGCTGTGCGAATGTTGGCTGGACGAGAACCGTTCGCCGGGCAGTCCCGGAGAATTCGGCCAGCTGCTCCTCGCTGAGGAAACTGTTCGGGTCAACGAGCAGCAGGGTCGCATCGGATCCCTTGTCCGCCAGGACGTCCAGGGCCTCATCAAACGACCCGGGCGAAAGAACCTCCACCCCCTGATCCTCCAGGATCCGGGCAGCGGCCATGGCGCCGCCCGGGGCCGGGTTGGCAGGGGAGAGGCTCGGCGGCGCAGTGCGGGGACTGCCCAGGATGCCCAGGACAACAACCAGGACCAGGACCAGGGCGAGGATGATCCACAGCCGCCAGGCACGCAGGCGGGCCCGGAGACCTGTCTGTCCCGCGGTTCCCGGGGCGGTAGCCTCAACGGTTCCGGCCGCGGTCACCGGGGGACCGCCGGAGCTGCGGATACTGCGGAAGCTGTGCCGGCGGAGTCGGGAGCCGAGGATTCCAGCAGCGTATCCAGGGCTGCGGCCCTGTGGGCATCGGCTGCCGTTGCCTGAAGGTGCCCGTACCGGACTTCATCAAAACGGCGGGACAGCCAGAGGACTTCCGGTGCTGCAGAGGGGAAGGACAGGGCCAGTTCCTGACCTGCTTCCGCTGCCGTGCGGCCGGCCCTCGGTTCCAGGATCACCCGCTCTTCCGCTGACCGGATTACTGCGCGCAGCCGCTCCGCCAGAGCTGTGTCCCAGTCACCCCGTGCGGCCGCCTCAGCCGAGAGTAGTCGGTGGTCCACAGCCTCCCGGGTCTCCCCGGAGTCGAAAATCTCCCGGCGTCTGCGGGCATTCAGGCGCGGTCGCACCAGGAAGACGGCCACAGCAAGCACAGCCGCCGCGCCAACGGCCAGCAGCACCACGCCAAGGGACGGATCGACGCCGGAGATGCTGTCGAGGAGATCGCCGAGAAACTCTCCCGCCCACTGCCAGAACCGGTCCAGCAGGCTCGGTTTGGCCTCATCATAGACGGACCTCGACAGCTCGCGTTCAGCCCACTCGCGCCCCTGCGCTTCATCCGGGACAACCGGGACTTCAATGCCCGGCGCGACTCCCAACGGCACGGCTCCCAACGGCACGGTCACAGGCCGGTGCCCCGGGCCCGGCCGGGTACGAGGTCGGGATTGCCGGTCCCGGCCAGCTCCTGCTCCTTCATCAGCGCGATATCGAAGCCCTCGCGGCGGATCCGCAGGTCAACATAGAGCAGCGAGGTCACTGCTGCCTGGAAGGCGTATCCGATGGCGCTGAAGAAGGCCGTGACGGCCACGTTCAGTGCCACCAGCGCCACTGCGGCAGCGGGACCCGCTTCGCCCCCGCTGCCAAAGGCGCCGACAAGACCCAGCAGCAGGCCCACGGGAGTGCTGATCACCGAAGAAACGATGGTCACCAGCAGTAAAGTAAGCGCCAGGATCCCGAAGGACCGCCAGAAATTGCCCCGCGTCAACTGCCAGGAACGGCGGATGGACGCGAAGACGCCGGCCGGTTCCAGCACCAGGGCTGCCGGTGCCAGGGCAAGCTTGACCGCCAGCCAGACGGCGACGGCGATGAGAGCCAGAACGCCGACAATGACCACCGCGACGCCGGCCGGTCCCAAGGTGTCCACGACCAGCACCAGGGCAACGGCGAAGGCCACTACTCCGGCGATGAGGATTACCGTCAGCAGCACCCCCAGTCCCGCGAGCGGCAGCAACCGCCTGCCGGAGAGCTTCCAGGTCTGGGCGAACCCTGTTTTGAGGTTCAGGATGGACCGTGCAACCGGTACAACCAGCATTCCCTGCAGCAGCAGGACGCCAATGACGGACACGATGGTCAGGAGCGTTCCGGAGGTCAGCACCGGGCCGACTGCCTGCCCGGCCGTACCGAAGTCTTCGTCCAGAACCACCGGGGAAACCACGTTGCGGACAAAAAAGAGCGTCAGGACGGCCACGACGGCCTGAATCAGGAGAGCTGTTCCGAAGGTCGCCGCCGGATTTTTGCGGCAGGCCTGGAAGGCTCCGTCCAGCAGCTCACCCAGTCCCAGCGGCCGAAGCGGGATAACTCCCGGTTTGGGCGGGGGCGCCCACTGGCCCTGCTGTGGAAAGGCGCCCCACGGCTGGCCGGGCTGGCCCTGCTGGCCGGGCGGGGGAAAGCCGGGAGTGCCCCACTGCTGGCCGGGCTGGCCCTGCTGGCCCTGCTGGCCGGGCGGGGGAAAGCCGGGAGTGCCCCACTGCTGGCCGGGCTGGCCCTGCTGGCCCTGCTGGCCGGGCGGGGGAAAGCCGGGAGTGCCCCACTGCTGGCCCTGGCGCTCCCAGGGGTTCTGCGGCGGTGCCGGCTGGCCCCACGGCGGCGCGGGCGGTGGTACCGCCGGTACTCCGGTTCCGTCCCCGGGCCCGGAAGGCTGCTCCCGCTCCCGCGGGGTCTCGCCGTTGTGATTGTCCTGACCCAAGGTGTGCCCCCAAAAGAGTTGTTTGCCCTTATCCGACTATAGTTCCAGACTGCTGCGTGCGTCCCCGGGAGAAACCGCCGGAAACTATGTCCTCTAGGATGAGAGGGATATCGTCAGCTGTCACAGTTTCGCAGGGCCCGGCGGATGTTTGGCATCCTTGGACAGCAGGCAGAGACAGCGGGCAGAAGGTCCGGCGGGAAAACCCTGCCCGGCCCGGGGGCCTGCAGGGCAGGCACCGCAACGAAGAACCGGTTTGAGCAGTCAGCCGGGGACAGGGAGTTATGAAGGCACGCATATTGGTCGTGGACGACGACGAAGCACTGGCCGAGATGATCGGAATTGTGCTCCGCAACGACGGGTTCGACCCTGTCTTCTGCGCGGACGGCTCCAAGGCACTGGAGATCTTCCGCGGCTCAAAGCCCGATCTGGTGCTGCTGGACCTGATGCTGCCCGGAATTGACGGCATCGAGGTGTGCCGGCAGATCCGCGGCGAGTCGGACGTTCCCATTGTCATGCTGACCGCCAAGTCCGACACCTCCGACGTTGTCCGCGGACTGGAATCCGGAGCCGACGACTACGTGCCCAAGCCGTTCAAGCCTGCCGAACTCGTTGCACGGGTGCGGGCCCGCTTGCGTCCCGGCGACACCAAGACCCCCGAATCCCTGAGCATCGGAGAAGTCTCCATCGACGTCGCGGGACATGTCGTCTCGCGCGGTTCGGAGACCATATCGCTGACGCCGCTGGAATTCGACCTCCTGGTGGCCCTGGCCCGGAAGCCCTGGCAGGTGTTTACCCGTGAAATGCTGCTTGAGCAGGTTTGGGGCTACCGCCATGCCGCGGACACCCGGCTGGTCAACGTCCATGTGCAGCGGCTTCGTTCCAAAATTGAACGCGATCCCGAAGCACCCGAAATTGTTCTGACGGTGCGCGGTGTCGGTTACAAAGCCGGCCAGAGCTAGGCGCTCGCGGACGTCGGCTCTGAGGGCCGACGTCCTGCCGGCAGCGGCGCGGACTCTCCGCCGGCTCCGCGACGCGCTGCGTAAAGCTACCTTCCAGCGGATCGCCCGCCGCTGGCGGCGTTCCCTGCTGTTCAAGACGGTGGTCTCGACCCTGCTGCTGGTCACCTTGGCCTGTGCGGGAGTGGGCGCTTTTTTATCCCACCAGATTGCCGGTGCCCTCTATGAGGAGCGCCTGAGCCAGTTCCAGTCCGAGGCAACCGCAGGACTGAACTCGGCGAAGGAGAACTTCCGGACCACTGCGGCAACGGACCGTGAAGGAACCGAGCGCCTGGTCTCCAACACGCTCTCGCTGCTGGAGGGACAGGGTGCGGACGCCCGCCGGCTGTACCTGCTCACACCCCTGCCGGACCAGGAACAGAATTTGTTTGTCTCCCAGACCCTGGGGGAAGGGATTACGGCCGGCAGCATCCCGGAGACGCTGAGCGCCTCCATCCGCAGCATCGATGTCAACGCCGATCAGGACACCATCCACTGGTCCCCGCTGGCTCTGGCTCACGGCGAGCCGGGCCTGGCCTTCGGCACCAAAGTGACCCTGCCGCCCGACAGTGCCGAGTACGCCCTGTACCTGATTTACGACCTGGATTCGATGCAGCAGACGCTGGACGATATTCACCGCATCCTGTGGATCGCCGGCGGGCTCCTGCTCGCGATCATCGGCACCATCGCCTGGATCGTTGCGAAGGCAGGGGTGGGAGCAGTCAGCGACGCCGCAGCCGTGTCCGAAAAGCTGGCGGCCGGCGAGCTCCAGGAACGGATGGTGGTCAAGGGCGAGGACGAAGTTGCACGGCTGGCCGCGTCCTTCAACCACATGGCCGCAACCCTGCAGGACCAGATCACCCAGCTGGCCCAGCTTTCACGCATGCAGCAGGTTTTCGTGTCCGATGTCTCCCACGAGCTGCGCACCCCGCTGACCACCGTGCGGATGGCCGCGGAGGTCCTGTACGACGCGCGTGAAGGCTTTGATCCCATTAGCCGCCGATCCACCGAACTGCTGTACCACCAGGTGGAGCGCTTCCAGGCACTGCTGGCCGACCTGCTGGAAATCTCCAGGTTCGACGCCGGCGCCGCATCCCCTGACCTGGAACCCACTGACATCTTTACCGTGGTCCGCGAGGTCATGGAAGCAACGGAACCGCTGGCCCTGAACATTGGCTCGCCGGTCACCATTGTCTCCAAGGAGACAAGCTGCATGGTCGATGCGGATCCGCGGCGCATCGAACGGATTCTGCGGAACCTTGTGGTCAACGCCCTCGAGCACGGTGAGGGCCAGCCGATAGAAATCGCCATCGGATCCAACATCGACGCCGTCGCCGTGGCGGTGCGCGATCACGGCATCGGCATGACCGACGACGAAGCGTCCCGCGTGTTCGACCGCTTCTGGCGTGCTGATCCGGCCCGGGCGCGGACCACCGGGGGGAGCGGCCTCGGGCTGTCCATCGCGGTGGAGGACGCGCTGCTGCACGGCGGCCTGCTCCAGGCCTGGGGCCGGCCCGGTGACGGAGCGTGCTTCCGCCTCACCCTGCCCCGCCGCCATGGTGTACCGTTCTCGGATTCACCTGTACCGCTCTCACCGTATGACAGCGGCCGGGGGCCCCGTGCCCTGGCCGGCCCGGTATCACCAGCCGAGGAGAAGACCGATGCCAGCTAGCCCCGCCTCCGTGCGGCCGTTCGCCCGGCTGCTCCTTATGGCTATGGCAGTACTGGCTGTGCTTTCCGGCTGCTCGTCCATTCCGACGACGGGGCCCGTGGGGACGGCATCCGCCCACAGCGACGGGAATGCGCTGGTGGACACCTTCGCCCTGGCGCCGCGCGGGCCCAGCGAAACCGGCGGGGAAACCCCTGAAGAAATCCTGCAGGGATTCATTACGGCTGGAACCGGAGCTGCCGACGACTACAGCGTGGCGCGCGAGTTCCTCACCGGTGCCGCCGCCGAGACGTGGAATCCCACGGAACGCGTGCTCATCTACGGTGCCGATCCCAATATCGTTCCGGCCGCCGACGGGAACGGCTACTCCATCCGTCTGGAAGTGGTGGGCTCGGTTGATAACCGCGGGATCCGGACGGACCGGGCCTCCGGCACCACCGAAACCCTCTCGGCCAAGCTGGAACAGGAAGACGGGCAGTGGAGGATCAGCTCCGTCCCCAACGGCATCATGGTCTCGGAGGTCAGTTTCTCCCTGCTGTTCCTCTCGCACAATCTCTACTTTTATTCGAGCAGCTACGACTTTTGGGTGCCCGACACCCGCTGGTTCGTGCAGAAGTCGGGCATCGCGGCCAACGTGGTCAAGGCCATGCTGGAGGGGCCGGCCCCCTATCTGCAGGGGGCCGTCAGCAGCGCCTTCCCTGCGGGCACCTCGCTGGCGCGGGATGCCGTCCCGGTGGTGTCAGGCGCAGCGACAGTGGATCTCTCCGCCGATGTCCTGCAGGATTCGAGCGACTTGAACCGGCAGCAGATGGCACTGCAGCTGCGGCAGAACCTGGGCAACCTGAACAACGTCAATTCGGTGACCATGACGGTGAACCAGCGTTCGGTGGATCTGGGTAAGGAAAGCGGTGAGCTGATTGAGCCGGTGGCCGACCCGGAGGTCGGCGGCACGCAGATCGCCGCGTACGGAAATGAACTGGTCTACTTCAAGGACGGCCAGCCGCAGCTGATCGACGGTATTCCCAGCGTGGCCGAGCACGGGCCCCGGGACCCGGCGCTGTCCCTGGACCTGGCCACTATCGCTTTCCTGAACGGAGACCGGTCGGCCCTGTTCCTGACCGGTCCCAACCAGGACGTCCGCCGGGTCGCAACCGGCAGTTCACTGACACCCCCCAGCATAGATCCGGGCAGGTGGACGTGGACGGCGTCGCAGACAGGCACCGGTTCCTCGATCCTGGCGCTGCCGCCCGGCGGGACTTCGGAGAACGTCCTGTCTCTGCCCGTTCCCTGGCTGGCGGAAACCAGCATCTCGGAACTGCGCATTTCCCGTGACGGGACGCGTGCCCTGCTGGTCGCCACCCAGGGCGGGCGCAGCCAGGTGCTGGTGGCCGGGATCGTGCGCGACGCCGACGGCGTTCCGCGCACGTTGACCACTCCGCTGGAACTGGCTGTTACTGCGGATCCGGGTTCGGGGATCCCGGTGGCCGTTTCGGTGGACCGGGCCAAATGGGTCTCCGAAGATTCCATCGCGGCAGTGCAGACCTCGGCTGACGGAGAGGCCACCCCGTTCATCCTGAACCTGGGCGCCGGGCCCGAGCCGCTGGCCGCCCTGACCGGCATCACCGGCCTGAGCGCAGGCAAGGGGGAGCAGGACATTTACGTCCATACCCAGTCGGCCGTCTACAAGCGGATGGGCAACAGCTGGTACGAGGTGGCCGCAGGGCTGACCGATCCGGCGTTCCCCGGCTAGCCACTGCTCCTGCACACCCGGGGCCGAGGGCCGAGCGTCCGGGCCGCTGTCCCCGTTGGCCCCCGGCTGCGGACTCCCGGCGGGCCAGGCGGCCATGCTGTCCCCATGGGTATCTTTCCTCGATCATTCTCCGGAGCGGCCAGGACGGCGGACCGGTGGCGGCAGCATCCCGCCCCGGCCGCGGCGGGTGCCGCCGGTGCGGAGCTGGCAGCGGCCCTGCTGCCGACGTCGTGCGTGGTGTGCGGGGCAGCGGATTCAACGCTCTGCCCGGGCTGCCGGCGCACCGTCCGCCGCAGCGGGACGCGCCCCTACTACGCCCACGAAGCAGCCGAGCTGCTCCCTCGGGCCGAAGCGGAAGCAGGCCGCACGTTGTTGGCCGGAGTTGAGCCGCCGGTGCTGCCAGTCCTGGCTGCGGGGCGGTACTCCGGCAGCCTCGCCCGGGTGTTGCTGGCGTACAAGAACCACGGACGAACGGATCTTGCCCCTGTGCTGCGGCCCATACTGGCCGGGGCGCTGCACCGGGCCGCCGACGACGCCGGACGGCACGGTTTGGTGCTGGTGCCCGTCCCGGGAACCGGGCGCGCCCTGCGCCGCCGGGGCTACAGTCCGCTGGGGCTGCTCCTCGGCACCCTGCGGGCCAGAGGGCTGCTCCCCGCCCAAACCTCCCTGCAACCGCTCGTCCGGCAGTCCCGGGGCGGGCCGGGGCGCCTGCTGCGTGCGGGGCATGTGCACGCGGCCGTCCCGGGAAGACCCGGCAAGAGCCAGAAACATCTCGGACGAAAAGGGCGCCGGACCAATGTTTACGGAACTATGACGGCGGGAAAGGCCGGTTTGCTGGCGGGCGTCCGCTGTCTCCTGGTCGATGATGTCCTGACCACGGGGTCCACCATCGCGGAAGCCGCACGCGCGCTGAGGGCGGCCGGAGCACGGGTGGAGGCGGCCGTGGTCATCGCGGCAACCCCGGCTCCGTCACGTGACGCAGGTAACACAAACGGGGGAATCCTAGCCTAAACCGGACGGCTTAAATAATCGGAATGTCCGGAGGTGAATAACCTTGTGCGGTGATCTAACGTGTTGGTATGGATAGCTTCAAGAAGAGGAGCTTTCCTGCGGCAGCGGTCGCAGATTTTGGCAGCGGCCGTTGCTGTGTCACCGAAATCTATTGGAGGGCACCATGGAATTCATGATCAGCGGACGCAACGTTGCAGTATCCGACCGGTTCCGGGAATATGCCGAGGAACGAATCGCCAAGGTCGAGAACCTGGCCAACAAGGTCCAGCGCGTCGACGCACGAATCACCAAGCAGCCCAACGTCCGCGAGGCAGACAGCTCTCTTACCGTGGAACTGACCGTCATCGGCAGGGGCCCGGTGGTCCGGGCCGAAGCGACCTCGGGCGACAAGTTCGCAGCCTTTGACCTGGCCTACGCCAAACTCATTGAACGTCTCCGTCGAGCCAGCGACCGCCGAAAGGTCCATCACGGCCGGCACACTCCGGTCGCCGTGCGGGTTGCCACCGCGGACCTGGATACGGTCAGCAGCAGCGAACCGCTGCACGTGCAGATGGAGAACGCTGCTGCTGCCGCCGATGCCGGCACAGCCGCCGATGCCGGCTCTGCAGTTGAAGCGGAGGTAGACGAATCCGGAGCCGTTGAGCCCGCGGATGACTGCCCTGTCCTGATCCGGCGCAAGGTTTTCCCGGGTGCCCCCATGAGCCTTGACGCCGCCGTGGACAACATGGAGCTGGTAGGCCACGATTTCTATCTGTTTGTGGATTCCGCCACCGGAGCCCCCTCCGTCGTCTACCGCCGCAGGGGCTGGACCTACGGCGTCATTACCCTTGATTCCCGCTGCGCCGAGGGTTCCGAGGACCTGCGGGAAGAAACGCGGGCCTACCGGCCTTCGGAAGGAGCCGCCACCGCTTAAGAGGCGGTGACGTCAGGCAGTGCCGATGTCAGGCGATGTCGTAGGGGCAGTGTCGTTGTAAGGCAGTGTCGTTGTAAGGCAGTGTCGTTGCAAGGCAGCGCCGATATAGGGCAGCGTCCCTGTAAGGCAGTGACGGAGGCCCCCGGGGCGATGGACCGTATAACCGGCCATCCACCGGGGGCCTTCTGCTGCGGTCCCGCTTTTCAGGGACCGGACGTTTCCAGGGACCGAACGGCGGGTGCCCGGAGTGTCTGAACCTGCACGGCGGTCCGCCTAGGATGGGCTTCATGGAACCAACCCTTACTGCCCGCCAGGCGCGCCTCACGGCACTTCGCGCCCAGGGCTTGGCAAAGGGACGCCCCGGAAAGGTCACCGCCGGTTCGGTGCGCCGGGTCTTTGAGCAGCTGCATCTGCTGCAGATCGACTCGGTCAATGTGCTCTCCCGCAGCCACTACCTGCCCCTGTTCTCGCGTCTGGGGCCGTATGACACTGCCATTCCCGACAGGCTGGCTTCCAGGGCGCCTCGCCGGATGGTGGAGTACTGGGCCCATGAAGCGAGCTACGTCCGCCCCGAACTCTTTGCGGACCTGCGAACCGTCCAGCGCCGCGTGTGGATGACGGCGCATTCGGTTCCCCCCGAAGTCAAGGCAACGCTGAGCGAGCAGATCATGGCACTGCTGGAAGTGTCGGCACCGCTGACTGCGCGGGAAGTAGAGGCGCGGATCGGCGGCAGCAGCGCTAAGCCGGCCGAGAACTGGGGATGGAACTGGCATGCCTCGAAGCGGGTGCTCGAGGACCTCTTTGCCGCTGGACTGCTCAGTTCCGCCGGACGCACGGCCCAGTTTGAGCGGCTGTATGCACCAACCGCCGATGTGCATCCGGCGGGGGCTTCAGCCCTTGAATCTGCCGATCCCCGGGAGGCGGTCCTGCGACTCACCGAAGCAGCGGCCCGGGCGCACGGGGTTGCCACCGTCCGCTGCCTGGCAGACTATTTTCGGCTGCTCCAGGGGGAGACGGCAGAGGCGGTGGACACGCTGGTCAGAACGGGACAGCTGCAGCGGGTGCGTGTTGCCGGCTGGAAGGCTCCGGCCTACCTCCACGCGGAGGCGGTTATTCCCCGCCGTGCTTCCGCCCGGGCCCTGCTGAGCCCCTTCGATTCGCTGGTCTTCGAACGGAAACGGCTCCAGGCGCTCTTCGGCTTCCATTACCGCCTCGAGATTTACACCCCGCCGGCCGCCCGCCGTTACGGATATTATGTGCTGCCCTTCCTGCTGGGAGACGTCTTCGCAGCCAGGGTGGACCTCAAGGCGGACCGGCTCAACAAGGTCCTGCTGGTGCAGGCGGCACACCGCGAAGAGGGCGCTCCCGCCGATACAGCCGTTGAGCTTGCCGCTGAACTGCGTATGATGGCTGATTGGCTGGGGCTGGACGACGTTATGGTAAAACCATCAGGTGATCTGGCGGGGGCACTGAAACTGGCAGTACGCCGGGAATAGGCCTGCCGGGGGAACCCCTGCACACCGCGAAACGTCTCTCACGTAGACTGGGGACGCCAGAATTAGGCAACACTAGATTGGGAGCAAATCAGTGGCATCACTACTCGAACGGGTTCTTCGTACAGGCGATAAGAAGACGCTGAAGACGCTGCGCAACTACGCCGATGCGATCAACGTGCTCGAGGACGAGTACAGGGGCATGACGGACGCCGAGCTTCGGGGCGAGACGGACCGCTTCAAGGAGCGCTACGCCGACGGCGAAAGCCTGGACGACCTCCTCCCTGAAGCCTTCGCCGCCGTCCGCGAAGCTGCGGGCCGCACCCTGGGCATGCGCCACTTCGACGTCCAGATGATGGGCGGGGCCGCCCTGCATCTGGGCAACATTGCCGAAATGAAGACCGGTGAAGGCAAGACCCTCGTTGCCACCGCTCCCGCCTACCTCAATGCCCTTACCGGCCGCGGCGTGCACATCGTGACGGTCAACGACTACCTCGCGGAATACCAGTCGGAACTGATGGGCCGCGTCTTCCGGTTCCTGGGCATGACCAGCGGCTGCATCCTGTCCAACCAGGACCCCGCCGTCCGCCGCGAGCAGTACGCCGCCGACATCACGTATGGAACCAACAACGAGTTCGGTTTCGACTATCTCCGGGACAACATGGCCTGGAGCGCTGCGGAACTGGTTCAGCGCGGCCACCACTTCGCGATCGTTGACGAGGTGGACTCCATCCTCATTGACGAGGCACGTACTCCGCTCATCATCTCCGGTGCTGCCAGCGGCGACGTCAACCGCTGGTACACCGAGTTCTCCAAGGTGGTGCAGCGCCTGACCCTGGACACCGACTACGAGGTGGACGAGAAGAAGCGCACTGTGGGTGTGCTGGAGGCCGGCATTGAAAAGGTCGAGGACTACCTCGGCATCTCCAACCTGTACGAAGCAGCCAACACGCCGCTGATCGGCTTCCTGAACAACGCCATCAAGGCCAAGGAACTGTTCAAGCGCGACAAGGACTACGTGGTCCTCAACGGCGAAGTCATGATCGTTGACGAACACACCGGCCGCATCCTGGCCGGCCGGCGCTACAACGAGGGCATGCACCAGGCCATCGAAGCCAAAGAAGGCGTCACCATCAAGGCCGAAAACCAGACACTGGCCACGGTGACACTGCAGAATTACTTCCGGCTCTACGAGAAGCTGGCCGGCATGACCGGTACGGCCGAAACCGAAGCAGCCGAGTTCATGAGCACGTACAAGCTCGGAGTGGTGCCCATTCCGACCAACCGGCCGATGGCCCGGATCGACCAGCCCGACCTGATCTACAAGAACGAAATTGCCAAGTTCGACGCCGTCGTCCAGGACATCGCGGAGCGCCATGCGGCCGGGCAGCCCATCCTGGTGGGCACCACCAGCGTGGAGAAGAGCGAGTACCTCTCCAAGCAGCTGGCCAAGGCCGGGATCCGGCACGAGGTCCTCAACGCCAAGAACCACGCACGTGAAGCTGCCATCGTCGCCCAGGCCGGGCGCAAGGGCGCGGTCACCGTTGCCACCAACATGGCCGGCCGAGGCACTGACATCATGCTTGGCGGCAACGCTGAATTCAATGCGATTGCCGAGCTGGAACGGCGGGGGCTGGACCCGAGCGAGAACCCGGACGAGTATGAAGCCGCGTGGCCCGATGCACTGGAAAAGGCCCGCGAAGCCGTCGCGGCCGAGCAGCAGGAAGTCATCGACCTGGGCGGACTCTACGTGCTGGGCACGGAGCGGCACGAGTCGCGCCGCATTGACAACCAGCTGCGCGGCCGCTCCGGCCGCCAGGGCGACCCGGGGGAGTCCCGCTTCTACCTATCGCTGACCGATGACCTGATGCGGCTGTTCAACTCCGGTGCCGCCGAACGCATCATGAACAGCTCGTCCATGCCCGACGACGTCGCGCTGGAATCAAAGCTCGTGTCCAAGGCCATCCAGAATGCCCAGGGACAGGTGGAGGGGCGGAACGCCGAGCAGCGCAAGAACGTGCTGAAGTACGACGACGTCCTGAACCGCCAGCGCGAAGCCATCTACGGCGACCGGCGCCGGATCCTCGAGGGCGGGGACCTGCAGGAAAAGATCGGGTTCTTCCTTGAGGACGTCGTCACGTCGATCGTTAACGAGGCCACGGCCGAGGGGCACGGCGACGACTGGGACTACGAGCAGCTCTGGACCAACCTCAAGACCCTGTACCCGGTGGGCCTGACCATTGACGAGGTTCTCGAAGAAGCCGGAGGCCGGTCCAAGGTCACCCGCGAGTTCCTGCAGGAGGAGATTCTCTCCGACGCAAAACTGGCCTACCAGGCACGCGAAGACGCGCTGGGCGCCCCCGCGATGCGTGAACTGGAACGCCGCGTTGTGCTCTCCGTCATCGGGCGCAAGTGGCAGGAACACCTCTACGAGATGGACTACCTCAAGGAGGGCATTGGCCTGCGGGCAATGGCGCAGCGCGATCCTCTGGTGGAATACCAGCGTGAAGGCTTCGTGATGTTCCAGACCATGACGGAGGCAATCCGCGAGGAGTCCATCGGCTACCTGTTCAACGCCGAGGTAAAGGTGAACCCGCCGGCGGCGGACGTTCCTCCGGCCCTCGCCGGGCTGAAGGACGGCCGGAGCGTCGTCGGCCAGCCGACCATCACGGCTGCGGGCCTTGAAGCGCCGCAGCGGCCCGCCAGCCTGCAGTTCTCCGCGCCCAACAGTGAAGGCGGGGTGGAGACACGGGTCGAGCGGGCGGCTTCGGCCAAGCCGGCGAAGGCCGGTACTGCCGGTACCGGAGGTTCTGCCTCCGTCGCCCAGAGCCGGAAGTCAGCGAAAACTGCCCCGAAAAAGGCCAAGCGCCGCAAGTAACTCCGAGGCGTTTGCCGGCCGGCAAACGCGTTTCGGCCGGCTAGCCGATCTCCAGGGCCGTAATTTTCCAGAGTCCGCGGCAACAACCGTGGCCTCGTAGATCCCCTCGGATACCGGGCAAATCCGGCAGCAGCGGATGACGACCTGCCGGTGCAGGCGCACCGGACGAGCTGCAGCATTTCCCCCTGCGCCTGCCCGGCCCCCGGGACCGGAGCCGCCGCGGGCAGCGGCCGACTCCCTGCTCCTCACCAGATTTGCCCTCAGCTGCAGGCGTTCAAAGCTTGACGGGTCAAGCCAGCGGGCCATCTGCTGAAGCGGGCGGGTCCCGCCGAGAACTTCCAGAGCCGCCTGGGTTACTGAACGCGCTATCGCATCCACCCGCGCGTCGTCCTCGGGGTCGCTGTGCCAGCGGGGGGCCTCCTGTGCATCGGCACCGGCATCGGCATCGGCACCGGCACCGGCCCCGGCCCCGGCCCCGGCCGGAGACGGCCGCCGCGGGCGGAGCTTGACGGGCGGCGCTCCCGCCGGGGAGTATCCGGTCACCGGGATGCGGTGTACCGTGAGCGGCCGCGGCGCACCGGAGGCTGCGGCGAGCTCATCTGCTGCTTCTTGGACGGGGAAAGTGATCACGGTGGTCATGGCGGCTGTCCTTTCCTGCAGAACCCGTTCTGGACGGGCGGCTGGTGGGGGCTGGGGTGAAGCCGGCGGCCTCACCGGCGGGGCGGCAGTTCGGGTGCTTCGAAGACCTGGCCCGGAATAATCAGGTGCGGGTCAGTGCCGATGACAGTGCGGTTGAGTTCGTACCAGCGCGGCCAGTGGGCAGCTATGTCGGCGTCTGTTGCCAGCGGGCCAAGCTGTTCCGCCGCGAGGCGCCACAAGGAATCACCGGCACGGACAACCACCGTCTGTACAGCCGGGTCGGAGCGTCCGGGACGAATAAAGACGTTGGTGGAAGGATCCTGCGAGCTGGGCCGCCACTGTGGAGTCACGGGGCTGTCCGCGGCAGGCGAGCCGGCAGCGGCCTGCCCCGGACCGCGCCCGGTCAGCTCCACGGTCGGTTCCCACTGCGGATGGACGGCTGCCTGCAGCGGGTGCTGCAGCATGGAGACGCTTTGTCCCGGATTCGCTCCGGGTAACGGGTCCGCCGCCTGTGCTGCTCCGGCACCTGTGATGAGGTTGATGCCAAGCACTGCAGCTGCGAGCCGTTTCATAAATGCAGGAGCGAGGGCGCCTGCGGCTGCCGCTGCGGCGGCATGTCCCGCCTTCTGGAGCACCGCGGACAGGACGGCGAGCACCAGGCCCAAACTCCACCACAGGGCGACGGCAAGGCCGGCGGCAGCGGCCGTGAAACCTGCCAGTCCCTGCAGGGAGGACACCGAGCCCGAAAAGAGGGTTGCCGGATCCGGGCGTGTTGCCAGCCCCGACCACAGGAGGACGGCAGCAGCTGCAAATCCTGATACCAGGAGAAGGATGTCCCGCAGATGGTCTCTCACGCCGTGCCCCCCTCCCTTGTTCCTTGTGGTTGATGCCTGTGTTTGATGCAGTTTGGTGCAGTTTGGTGCTGTTCAAACGCTTTGGCGACGTTTGGTGGCCCTTGTCTACATGCCGGTTGTGCCGCTGTCTAGAGTGATTTTGAGATTGTTTGGCACGAACGGCTGTAGTTGGGCAGACGGGTACCCGTTAGCCTGAGCACATGCGATGGGAAGCACTTTTTGCCGACATGGAGGCCCAAATGGCCTCTGTACACCAGATGGTCCAGGACTCGGAGGTATCCGAACGGCTGCGGACGGACTTTGCCGGCATGGAACTCGCCGCCCGGCTGCACAGCCAAATCGGCCGGCACCTGAAGGTGGATGTGGGCCTGCCCGGAGTTTTTGAAGGCGTTCTCAGCCATGTGGGCCGCGGATGGATCGTCCTTCAGGGCCGCAGGTCGTCCGTCGTCGCACTGAACCACGCGGTCCTGATCGCGGGCATGGACCGCTATTCTGCGGCGGAGGCGCCCGAAGCCCGGCTGGGCCTTGCCTCGGCGCTGCGGGGCCTGTCCCGGGACCGGGCGGCGGTGCAGGTGTATCTGGCCGGACAGCCGCCGGCTTCCGCCCTGGACGGCAGCGTTGACCGGGTCGGGAAGGACTTTTTTGAGCTGTCCCTGACACCGCGGGGCGAGCCCCGGCGTGCGGGCAGCGTTCGCGGCGCCGGTCTTGTGCCGCTGCATGCCGTGGCTGCGGTCTGTTCGGCCGGCTAGGTCACCTTCGGCCGGGGGGGCTTCGTTACTACTGCTGCGAAGCGGCGCTGTCCGGTGCGTCCTCGCGCTGTAGGACGGCCGATCGGCGGTAGGCCTCGGCGATAAATTCCTCCAGCACGCGGGATTCAACCCGCCACTGGCCCCGGCCCCCGATCTGGATGGCCGGAAGCTCTCCGGACCGCACCAGGGCATAGGTCTGCGACGAGGATATGTTCAACACCTCGCCGACATCGGCCAGTGTCAGGAACCTCTTTTCACCCACGTATCCGCCTCCGCTTCATTCGGCGCTACCGTCCGCCGCACCGTAGCCACCAGTCTCCCATCCAGCCGGGTGCTGGAGCCAAGTTATCCACACTTTGGAATTTCCCCCAAAACACCGTTTCCATCCGCGGATTTGTGGTCAACAATGGCAGCGATTGCACGTCCGGGGCTGTGCAGCCCCGGTTTCCAGTGCTACCAGGGGGAAAGATGAGTCTCACTACTGCTGTGCCGGCGTCTGCGCCGCGCCTGAAAAAACCGTCGTGGAAGGATCCCCGGCTGCTGCTGGGCATCATGCTGGTGCTCGCTTCCACCGCCGGCGTCGTCGCACTCGTGGGATCCGCTGACCAGACCACCGAGGTCTTCGTCGTGGATCGGAACATTCCGGTGGGGACCCCTGTCAGCGCGGAGGACTTTGCCGTAGTGCCGGTGCGGCTCGGCGACGTTTCAGGATCCTACCTTGCGGCGGCCGATGGAGTCCCCGGCGATTCGGTGGCTTCGACGCTGCTGCGGAAAGGCGAGCTGGTGGCCCGCAGCCACCTGGGCACCGCCGACGGACTGGACCGCAAACCGGTGGGGCTGCGGGTTGATGACCTCCTTCCCGCCGGAACAGAGGCAGGGTCCCGGGTTGACGTATGGGTAGCCCTGCCGAATGAGCGGAACGGCTTCAAGGAACCGCAGAAGATCCTTACGGCGGCGGAAATCTCGGAGCTGACCGTCGACGAGTCGGTGCTGGGCGCCAACCGGTCCACGCAAATCCTGGTCCTGGTGGACGAAGAGGACCTCCCCGGCCTGCTCAGCGCTCAGTCGAACGGTGCCAAGATCGCCGTCGTCCAGAACCCGGGCGCGGGCTCATGAATATCCCGGTGGTGACCGTGGGAAACGGCGTCGGCAATCTGGTCCAGGAACTGGAACGGCTCCACGGCCCGGTTACCGTTGTCCGCCGCTGCGCGGAACTGCCGGAGCTGGTGGCGGCCTGCCAGAGCGGGATCGCCCGTGCAGCCATCGTGGCCGACGACGCCGGCGAGGTCACTGCCGCCCTGGCCGAGCGTCTGGCCGCCTCGGGAGTGGCGCTGCTGGTGCTGGCGGACGACGAGGGCGCGCGGCAGCGGCTCAGCGCGCTGAGCATAGCCCACGCCCCCCGCGGATCAGCCGCCGAGATGCTCTCGGGGCTGGTGTCGGATGCCGTCGACGAGCTGGAAGGGCGGACGCCGTCCACGCTCCTGGCGGATCCGGCAGCGGCGCTGCGCAGCTGGTCGCTGGAGTCCCCGCCCGGAGCGGTCCGTCCGGCAAGCCGCGGCGATGCTTCCGCGGACGGAACCGGGCACGGGAAGGAAGCGGAGGAGGGCGGCTCCGGAGAGGAGGACCGGGAGGCCGGAACGATTGCCGCGGTGTGGGGACCCGCGGGTGCCCCAGGACGGACAACGTTTGCCGTGAACTACGCGGCGGAAGCAGCAGCGGATGGAAAGACAGTGCTCCTGATCGACGCCGACACCTACGGATCTTCCGTGGCGGCAAGCCTGGGACTGCTGGATGAATCCGCCGGCGTCGCGCAGGCCTGCCGGCTGGCCGATCAGGGGCTGCTGGACCGGCAGTCCCTGCTCCGCAGCACTCTGAGCGTTTCGCTGAAGGGGCGGCGCCTTCTGGTACTGACCGGGGTCACGCGGTCGGACCGCTGGATAGAGCTGCGGCCCACGGCCCTGGGCCTTGTCCTGGAACAGGCGCGGAAGGTGGCAGACCTGATCGTGATCGACTGCGGCTTCAGCCTGGAAGCTGACGAGGAGCTGAGCTTTGACACGATGGCCCCGCGGCGGAACGGCGCGACCCTGCGGGCCCTGGAACTGGCCGACACCGTGTATGCCGTGGGGGCAGCGGACTCGGTGGGGGTGCCGCGCCTGGTCCGCGCGCTCGCCGAGCTGGAAGCCGCAGTTCCCGGGGCAGCGCCCCAAGTGGTGCTCAACAAGGTCCGTGCGGCCGCCGTCGGGCGCTCCCCGGAACGCCAGCTGCGGGACGCCTGGGAAAGGTTCGGCCCCGGAATCCCGGTTACGGCCTTCCTGCCGGCGGACTTCGCCACGGTGGATGCAGCTCTACTGGCCGGCTCTGCACTGCTGGAAACCGCGCCGTCCTCGCCGCTGCGGCAGGCCATTGCTGCGCTCGCCGGTGTCAGGGCTCCCACAAGGCGCAGGCTGAGGCGGGTGGTAGCGGTTGCAAAGTGACCTTTTCATCCTTGCGGGATAGGCTCAAGTAAGGCCGCCCGCAAAGAAGCGGGGGGCAAGAAGGCTACAACGGAGGCGTATTACATGTCGTCTGGATCCCGTATTCCGGATCTACCAGGTACCGACGATTCCCTGGATGAATTTATAGGGAACTACTACGAGCATCTGGCAGGGGAAGACGCAGACGGATATCCGCGCTCATCCCTGCGTGAAAGGGCCGAGCGCCACCGCGAGATCGGCTCGCTGCGGGCCGAGGGCCAGGCATCGGTAGCCGTCTTCGACCAGGGCGATGCCAGCATTGTCCTGATCGTCACCGACGACATGCCGTTCCTCGTGGACTCCGTGACGGCGGAAATCGTTCGGCAGAACGCCGCCATCCGGCTCGTTGTGCACCCGACGTTCCTGGTCAGCCGTGACCGGGAAAGCGGAGAACTGCAGGCGGTGCACCGGGTGCCGGCGGCCGCAGGGGTCTCCAGCGGCGACACTGCGGCGCTGCCCAATCTCTCGGCCCTGCTGGGACGGCAGGACGAGACCACCCGCATTGAATCCTGGATAGCGGTCGAGGTCGCGCGCCTGCCTGACGAAGCGCGGCGCGAGCTCATCGGGGGACTGGGCAAGGTCCTGGAGGACGTGCGCCTGGCCGTCACCGACTGGCCCGCAATGCGCGCCAAGGTCCATGAGGTTTCACGCTCCCTCGAGGACGCGGCGAACTGCGGACAGGTTCCCGACGTGCAGCAGGCACGCGAACTGCTGTCCTGGCTGGACAACGGCAACTTCACCTTCCTGGGCTACCGCGAATACGACCTCATCAATGAAGACGGGGAAGACGTCCTGCGGGTCAGCGAGGACAAGGGGCTGGGGCTGCTGCGCCGCGCCTCCGGCGCCGGGCGGGTCCAGCACCTGACCAGTGCAGGCAGGGCAAAGGCGCGCGAAAAGCGCGCCCTGGTCATCACCAAGGCAAACTCACGCTCTACCGTGCACCGTGCCGCCTACCTGGACTACATCGGCATCAAGCGCTTCGACGCGCAGGGCAACGTGAACGGGGAACGCCGCTTCATCGGCCTGTTTTCCACCGGCGCCTACACCGGTTCGGTCCGCAACGTGCCGATCGTGCGGGACAAGGTCCGCGAGGTCATGCAGCGTGCAGGGTTCCCGGCCGATTCACACTCGGGCAAGGACCTGCTCTCCATCCTGGAAACCTATCCGCGCGACGAGCTGTTCCAGATAGACGTGGACGCCCTGCTGGACACCGCCCGCAGCATCCTCCGGCTGCAGGAGCGGCGCCGGACCCGGCTGTTCCTGAGGCCCGACGTTTACGGCCGGTTCATGTCCGCCCTGGTCTTCCTGCCGCGGGACCGGTACAACACCTCGGTGCGCCTGCGCATCCAGGACGAGCTGCGCTCAACGTTCAAGGCCGAGTCCATCGACTTTGAGGCCCGGCTGACCGAGTCTGCGCTGGCCCGGATCTTCTTCCGGATCCGCCTTCCGCGCGGCGCCGAGATCGGGGAACTGGACGCCTCGGCTCTGGAGCAGCGCCTGGTGCAGGCCGCCCGCTCCTGGAGCGAGGGCATCGGCGAGGTGCTCCGCTCCAAGTTCAGCCGCGACACCGCCGGAAGACTCTCGACCCTGTGGGCCGAAGCTTTCCCCGCCGACTACCGGGTGAGCTATGAAGTGGAAGATGCCCTCGAGGACATCGCCCGCCTGGAAGCCCGCGCCGCGGCACCGGACACCGCTCCCGAACTGTTTGTCTATGTTCCGGAACCTGCCAAGCGCAGCGGCGGTGAGGACGCACGGCTGAAGCTCTACCTGCTGCAGCCGCGCTCCCTGTCGCAGATCCTGCCCATCCTGCACAACCTCGGCCTGGAGGTGCTCGACGAACGTCCCTTCGAAATCAGGAGGGGAGACGGCACCACCTTCCACCTCTATGACCTGGGCCTGAAGTACCCGGCGGGCATGGACCCGGAGAAAACCGGTTCGCTGCTGGCCGAAGCCTTCGGTGCCGCCACCACCGGCGCCAGTGAGTCGGACTACTTCGACCGGCTCATCATGGAGCTGGGGCTGTCCTGGCGCCAGGTCGTGATCCTGCGCAGCTACGCCAAGTACATGCGCCAGCTGGGCAACACCAATTCCTATGGCTTCGTTGCCGGCACTCTGCGGCGCAACCCCGACGTCGCACGGGCCCTGGTGGGGCTGTTCGAAGCACGTTTCGACCCGGACCTGTCGGAGGATGAACGCACTGCAGCTGAAGAAGCGGCGCGCAATGCCCTCGATGCCGGCCTGGAGCAGGTACCCACCCTGGACGCCGACCGGGTCCTGCGCACCGTGGCGAACCTGATCAACGCCACCCTGCGCACGAATTTCTACCAGGACAAGCCGTACGTCAGCTTCAAGCTCAACACCGCCGTCATCGAGGGTGCGCCCTTCCCCCGGCCCAAGTACGAAGTCTGGGTCTACTCCCCGCGGGTGGAAGGCGTGCACCTGCGCTTCGGCGAGGTGGCACGGGGCGGTCTGCGCTGGTCCGACCGGCGTGAGGACTTCCGCACCGAAATCCTCGGCCTGGTGAAGGCACAGACGGTGAAAAACGCCGTCATCGTGCCCACCGGAGCCAAGGGCGGCTTCTACGCCAAGCAGCTGCCGGATCCCGCTGCCGACCGCGGCGCCTGGATGGAAGAGGGCAAGGAAAGCTACCGCACCTTCATCCGCGCCCTGCTGGACATCACCGACAACCTGGTGATTTCCGACGGCGTCGAGCAGGTGGTGCCGCCGCAGCGCGTCGTGCGCCACGACGGCGACGACAGCTACCTCGTGGTGGCCGCGGACAAGGGCACAGCGTCCTTCTCCGATATCGCCAACGCCCTCTCGGCGGAGTACGGCTTCTGGCTCGGCGATGCCTTCGCTTCCGGCGGCTCCGTCGGCTACGACCACAAGGCCATGGGCATCACGGCCCGGGGTGCCTGGGAATCGGTCAAGCGCCACTTCAGCGAGCTGGGAGTGGACACGCAGACCGAGTCCTTCACCGCCGTCGGTGTGGGCGACATGAGCGGTGACGTCTTTGGCAACGGGATGCTCCTCTCCGAGCACATCAAGCTGGTGGCGGCGTTTGACCACCGCCACATCTTCCTGGACCCCAACCCCGACCCCGCCGCCTCGCATGCGGAGCGGCGCCGGCTCTTCGAACTGCCCCGGTCTTCATGGGCCGACTACGACGCTTCGCTGATCAGCACCGGCGGCGGAGTGTTCCCGCGCCAGTCCAAGAGCATTCCGCTGAGCCCGGAGGTCCGCGAGGTCCTGGGCCTGGAGGAATCGGTGACGAAGATGAGCCCGCCGGATCTGCTGCGGGCCATCCTCAAGGCCCCGGCCGACCTGCTCTACAACGGTGGCATCGGCACCTATGTGAAGGCATCCACGGAGACCAACACCGAGGTGGGGGACAAGGCCAACGACGCGATCCGCGTGGATGGACGCGACCTGCGGGTCAAGGTGATCGGCGAAGGCGGAAACCTGGGCATGACGCAGCGCGGACGCATTGAAGCGGCGCGCGCCGGAGTCATCCTTAACACCGACGCGATCGACAACTCCGCCGGCGTGGACTGCTCCGACCACGAAGTCAACATCAAGATCTTCGTGGACCGGATGGTGGCCGCAGGCCGCCTCGACCCGGCCGAGCGTTCCGAGTTCCTGCATTCCATGACCGATGAAGTCGGCCGCCTGGTCCTGCAGGACAACAAGGACCAGAACATGCTCCTGCTCAACGACCGCCGGCATGTCGTCGAGTGGAGCCCCAGCTTTGAGCGGCTGATGGACTGGCTCGAGAAGCACGCGGACCTGAACCGCGAGCTGGAAGCCCTGCCGACCAACGCCGAGCTGCGGGCACGGGTGGCGGCCGGCGAAGGCCTCACCTCCCCGGAGCTTTCGGTGCTGGCTGCCTACGCCAAGATTGAACTGACCAAGGCGCTGACCAACTCCGACCTGGCGGACGATCCCTACTTCGCCGGCACACTGCGCCGGTACTTCCCGAAGCAGCTGGTGGAGCGGTTTGACGACCAGCTCGAGACCCATCCGCTGCGCCGCGAGATCATCTCCACGATGGTGGCCAACGACATCATCAACATCGGCGGAATCACCTTCGCGTTCCGCGTGATCGAAGAGACCTCAGCCACCGAGTCCATGGTGGCGAGGGCGTTCAGCGCCCTCCGGGAGATCTACGAGATCGACGGCGTCATCGAGGTCCTCAACGGACTTCCGGCGAGCTTCTCCACGCAGAAGTGGACCACCATCCACCTGGACATGCGCCGGCTGCTGGACCGGGCCGTACGCTGGTTCATCAATCACGTGGGGCGCGGCAGCACCATCGACGAGGACATCGCGGCCTTCAAGCCGGTCATCGGCCCGCTGCGCGCAAACCTGCTGGACTACCTGCAGGGAGCGGACCGGGAACGGTTCCAGGCGGCCCTGAAACGGGCCGGCGAATGGCAGCTTCCCGAGGACCTGGGCACCTACTGGGCGGAAATGTTCGAGAGCTTCGGGCTCCTGGACATCGCGCTCCTGGCGGCCAAGCGGGTGGACGAACCGGCGGCGAACATTGCCGGCGTTTACTTTGTCCTCTACGAGCGGTTCGGCGTTGATGACCTGCTGGAGCGCATCACCAAGCTGCCCCGGGGGGACCGCTGGCAGGCGCTGGCCCGGGCGGCGCTGCGTGACGACCTGTACTCCACTGTGGCAGACATGACCGTGGCTGCCCTGAAGGCAACGGCCGGACAGGCGGGGGAGGATCCCCTGAAGCGGGTGGACCTGTGGGCCGAGGAGAATGCCGACAATTTGGAACGTGCCCGGGTGATGTTCAACGATGTCAATAAGCTCGAGCACGACGACATGGCTTCCCTCTCGGTTGCCCTGCGGCTGCTGCGCTCCATCGTTCGACGCTAGAAACAACTAAGAAAAAGAGACTGTGGCCATATTTACCGATCCCATCAAGGAACATGCCGATTTTGGACCGGGGGATGCGGAGTGGCTGCACCTCCTGGTCGGCGACTGGCAGCTGGTCGCCGACCTGGCCTTCGCCGACCTGGCGCTCTGGTTTCCACTGCCGGACGGAAGCTACGTGGCACTCGCGCACGCCCGCCCCTCGACGTCGCACACTGTTTTTCACAGTGACTTCGTCGGGGAGCGGATCCGTGCGGACCTGCAGCCGCTGGTGGACAAGGCCAGGGCCAGCCAGGTCATCGAGCGTTCCAGTGAAACTGACTGGACCTCGGAAACGGCCATGCGGGTGGAGGCCATCCCGTTTGTCCGCAACGGCCGCACGCTGGCCGTGGTCACCAGCCACATGGACCTGTCTTCATCGCGCATGCCCTCGCGGCTGGAGCTGACCTACCGGCAGTGCGCCTACGACCTGCTGAGGATGGGAACCCTCGGGCTGTGGCCGGACTTCGCGACGCCCACCGGCTCGCGCCGGGGTGCACCGCGCGTCGGCGACGGGTTAATCCGGATGGACGCCGACGGCGTCGTGCAGTATGCCTCTCCCAACGGGGTCTCCGCGTTCCGACGCCTGGGGGACATGGAGACCCTGGAGGGACGTTCCCTCGCGGAAATCACGACGGCGCTGCTGAAGGACCGCCGCATGGTGGACGAGACGCTGCCCCTGGTGGTGACCGGCCGCATGCCGTGGCGCACCGAGATCGAGTCCCGCGGCGTCAGCCTGTCCCTGCGGGCCATACCGCTGCGGGACGAAAAGGAGCGGTTCGGTGCGCTGGTGCTGTGCCGGGACGTTTCCGAACTCCGCCGCCGCGAAATGGAACTGGTGTCCAAGGACGCGACGATCCGTGAGATCCACCACCGGGTCAAGAATAACCTGCAGACAGTGGCGGCCCTGCTGCGCATGCAGTCCCGGCGCATGGAGAGCGAAGAGGGCAAACAGGGTCTGGCGCAGGCCATGCGCCGTGTCTCCACCATCGCCCTGGTCCATGAGACGCTCTCGCAGGGGCTGACGCAGAATGTGAACTTCGACGAGCTCATTGACCGGCAGTTCCGGCTGGCAGCCGAGGTGGCCTCGCCCACCCAGCGGGTCCGCACCGAGAAAGAAGGATCCTTCGGCGAGCTTCCGAGCGACTTCGCGACGCCGCTGGCACTGGTGATCAACGAACTGGTGACAAACGCCGTCGAGCACGGGCTCTCCGAACGCCAGGGAACCGTGTGGCTCAGCGCGGCCCGGCAAATGGGTCCGGATGCCGAGGAGATCCTGACGGTAACGATCGCCGACGACGGCGTGGGCCTGCCGCCGGGACCGCGCCGGGAAGGGCTGGGGCTGCAGATCGTCCGAACCCTGGTTCAAAGCGAGCTGGACGGGACCATCGAATGGTCCTCCCGGCCCGGCGGCGGCACCGAGGTGCGCATTGAGATGGGCCTGGACGCCGAATCCCGCAGGAGCTGACCGGTTAAAAACCAAGGGCCGCTGCGTGAAGCAGCGGCCCTTTCAAAGTCTTCCGGACAAATGTCCGCAGGTAGTACGTCCCTAGGACGCGCGACGTGCACGTGCGGCACGGCGCTTCAGCGCACGGCGCTCGTCTTCGCTCATACCGCCCCAGACGCCTGCGTCCTGGCCGGTTTCGATAGCCCACTGGAGGCAGGTATCCATAACCGGGCATCGGCGGCACACACTCTTGGCTTCTTCGATCTGAAGAAGAGCCGGGCCGGTGTTGCCCACAGGAAAGAACAGCTCCGGATCTTTGTCCAGACACGCTGCGCGGCTCCGCCAATCCATGCTAATCACAATCTCCTCTAATAGTTGACTCCCACGTGTTTGTGAAAACATTCACGAGCAACTGCAAACGAAAGGGGCCAGCTCCGGCCCCTGATTTCCCCAACTACTAGGATTCCACGATAAGGAAACCCAGACAAGGGTTAATATGCTCTTACTTTGCGCCAGACCATGAGGGATGCATCACAGCGCCCCGGGTGGGGGACCGGGGACTTGGGCGTCCTCCGACTATCTCCGGTAGTGTGCCAGTGTGTCAAGACCCCAAGAGCCGCACCCGGGCGCCGGTCATCCGGCCCCGCGTCCGCCGGCAGTTTTCATAATCTCCGCCGTTCTGGTCCTGGAAGCCCTTGCCCTGCTGGGTGTGGCCGGCTGGTACGTGTACAACCTCCTCACCGTTGCGCCGGTCTCCATGGGAGGCGCCGTCTTCACGACGGTCCTGATCGCGGCTGCCGGCATCTGGCTGCTGGCCCTCGGCCACTTCTTCTTCCGCGGATACCGCTGGACCCGGGCCGGCACGCTGGTCTTCCAGCTTTTCGCGGTGGTGATCGCCGTGCCGACCCTCCAGGGCGGAGTGATCCTGACGGGCCTGCTCCTGCTGCTGCCGGCTGCGGCAGTGCTCCTGCTGCTGTTCACCCGGCCGGTGCTTGACCACACCAGCAAAATCTCGGGCGACCCCAAGGCGTTCTAGCCGTTTCCGGCACGCGTGGCCGCTGGGCTGCCGTGTTCATTCCGCCACAGCCTGACCGTTTCCGGTGCCGGGTTTCCCGTGCATTCCCCTGCCCTCACGGACGCCCCGCGGTACGCGCGGACGACGCGCGGAACCGCGCCAGGACGCCGCAGAGCTATGCAGGACGGTTCCATAAAAATGGAAGCGGCAGGGCCTGTGGGCGGGCCGGTGACGGCGGGCGGAAGCCCGGGTCGCCAAGGGTGTGGGGGTAGAGTCTATGGCTGAATCGCCTGTTCCAATGAGAGGTCTTTGTGTCGCAGCTACAAACGGAACCCCCCCGGGGCACCGTGGGTGTTACCCCTCCGACTGAACACAAGTCCCCGTTTCGGCCCGAAGTCCAGGGGCTGCGCGCTCTGGCCGTGCTCATGGTCGTCACCTATCACATCTGGTTTGGCCGGGTTTCCGGCGGGGTCGATATATTCCTGCTGATCTCCGCTTTCCTGCTGACGCTTTCCTTCATTCGCAAGGTTGAATCCGGGCTGCCCCTGGACCTTGGGCGGTACTGGCTGCGCCAGTTCAAGCGTCTGCTGCCGCCGGTTGCCGTGGTGCTGGCCGGCGTCCTGGCCGCGACGGGGCTGTTCGTCCCCCAGAGCAGGTGGAGCGAAATTCTCTCCCAGAGCTGGTCTTCGCTCCTGTATTTCCAGAACTGGCTCCTGGCGGCTGAATCCGTGGACTACTACGCGGTGGACCACAGTACGGCCAGCCCCCTTCAGCATTTCTGGTCCTTGTCAGTTCAGGGGCAGGTTTTCATTCTCTGGCCGCTGCTGTTCGCTGCATCGGCCTTCCTGGCCAGGACCGGCAGGATCCCTTTCCGCCGCGTTGTGCTGGCTGTTTTCGGCGCAGTATTCATTGTGTCGCTCAGCTTTTCCATCGCCGAGACCTACGGAAACCAGGCCCACGCCTACTTTGATACCCGCACCCGCCTCTGGGAATTCGCCCTGGGCACCCTGCTGGCCCTTGCCCTGCCGTATGTAAAGCTGCCGCGGAGCCTGAGGATCATGGCAGGCTGGCTGGGATTGGGCATCATGTTCAGCGTTGGTTTCCTGCTGGATGTGCAGGGCCAGTTTCCGGGGTACGTTGCACTGTGGCCCCTGGCGGCAGCAGCGCTGGTCATCACAGCGGGCCAGACCGGCAGCCGCTTCGGTGCCGACCGCCTGCTGTCGTGGAGGCCGCTGATCCGGCTAGGTGACATGTCCTACGCCCTATATCTGTGGCACTGGCCGGTACTGGTGATCTATCTGATCTGGCGCGGACGCGAAGAAGTGGGGCCGGTGGGAGGAACGGCCGTCATCGGTCTTTCACTTTTACTGGCGTACCTCACCACCCGGCTGGTGGAGCGGCCGCTGCGCTCCGCCGAATGGGCCAACAGGAACTCGGGGCGCTCCGCCGTGGTGATTGCCCTGTGCCTGGCTTTCGTCGCCGCGCCCGTTGCCGGCTGGGAGCAGGGGCTGCGGGTTCAGTCCGAGCGGGCACAGGCCAGCGCGGAGCTGAATAATCCGGGTGCCGCCGCCCTGGCGCCGGACTACGTCTACGCCGGTGATCCGCAGGCGCCCCTGCTGCCGACCCCGGAAGCGGGAGCCAAGGACTACGTGAGCCTGGAGACTCCCTGTACCCGGTATGCCAGCGGGGCGGCGGCCCTGCAGGGGAGCGGGTGCTCTGAGATCGTCAGCCCGGAGAACCCCGACAAGATCGTCGTGGCGGTGGGGAACAGCCATGTCCAGCAGTGGCTTGCCGGCTTGGCGCCGATAGCGGCGGAGAGAAACTGGGCACTGATTGCCCTCATCCAGGGCGGGTGCCAGTTTGAGACCCACCACGACAACTATCCGGATTCGTGCAATGAGCGGAACGAGCAGGCACTGGACTACGTCACCGAGCTCAATGCCGATGCGGTTGTCACCACCGCCACCTATTCGACCGTGGAAGAACCGTACGAGACCATACCGGGCGGGGTGGTACAGATGGCCCGGGAAGTCATGGACAGGGGGATGACCTTTGTCGGTATCCGCGACAATCCGCGGCACGACTTCCACATGGGAGGGTGTGCAGAGGACTACGGAGCAGACGCCCCGGAGTGCAATCTGCCCTACTATTCGGTGCGCAGCCCCTCCCAGCCGCTGAACGCCCTGCAGGCTGCCCTTCCCGACGCCAGGCTCCTCGACGTCGATGACCTGGTTTGTCCCGGCGGTGTCTGTTCCGCTGTCATCGGAAACGTGAGGGTCTACGTGGACGACAACCACCTGACCCAGACGTATGTCTCCACCATGGCGCCGGAACTTGGGCGGAGATTTGCAAGCCTTGTCGGGTGGTAGACACACCTGCCCCAAATGTCCCCATCCGAAAAACTCGGCTAACCTTGCAACCGGGTGTGCGCCCGGTTCGGCCATACCGTATCTAACAGGAGAAATAAGTGAACGTTGACCTCGTCGTCGTCGGAGCAGGCTTTTTCGGCCTCACCGTGGCTGAGCGCGCCGCCAAGGAACTGGGCCTGAAAGTAGCCGTCCTGGACCGCCGCCACCACATCGGTGGAAATGCCTACAGTGAAAAGGAAGCCCAGACGGGCATCGAAGTGCACCGTTACGGAGCACACCTGTTCCACACCTCCAACGAACGCGTCTGGGAGTACGTCAACCGGTTCACGGACTTCACCAACTACGTGCACAAGGTCTACACCAGCCACAAGGGCGAGGTGTATTCGATGCCGATCAACCTCGGCACGATCAACCAGTTCTTCCGCGCCTCCATGGGTCCCGCCGAAGCGAAGGCACTCATCCAGGAGCAGGCAGGCGAGCTGGCGGGCACCAACCCCTCGAACCTGAACGACAAGGGAATCCAGCTGATTGGCCGGCCCCTCTACGAGGCGTTCATCAAGCATTACACCGGCAAGCAGTGGCAGACGGATCCCAAGGACCTGCCCGCAGAGATCATCTCGCGCCTGCCCGTTCGGTACACCTACGACAACCGGTACTTCAACGACAAGTACGAGGGCCTGCCGGTCGACGGTTACACCGCGTGGATCGAGCGGATGGCGGACCACCCCAACATCCAGGTCCACCTGAAGACCGATTTCTTTGATGACGGGCATGAGTTCTCCCGCGATGCCACAAGCGGCCAGGTGCCCGTCGTCTACACCGGAGCCGTGGACCGCTACTTCGACTACGCCGAAGGGGACCTGTCCTGGCGCACCATCGACCTGGAGCAGGAAGTGCTCCCGGTTGAGGACTTCCAGGGCACTTCGGTCATGAACTACCCGGACGAGGACGTTCCCTACACCCGAATCCATGAGTTCCGTCACTTCCACCCGGAACGGGAATACACCAAGGACGCCACCGTCATCATGCGCGAGTTCTCGCGTTTTGCCGAGAAGGGCGACGAGCCGTACTACCCCGTCAACACGGCGGAAGACCGCGCAAAGCTGCTTGCCTACCGCGACCTCGCAAAGGGCGAAAAGGAAGTCCTTTTCGGCGGCCGGCTGGGCACTTACAAGTATCTGGACATGCACATGGCGATCGGATCGGCATTGTCGATGTACGACAATAAGATCAAGCCCCACTTCACCGGCGGGGCAAAGCTCGAAAGCGGAGGAGTTGACGCGTGAGCCAGCTGAAGACAGAAGAGAAGCAGGGCACCACCGGGGAATCCTCGCAGTGGCATACCCTGCAGCGGGTAATTTTCCCTGACCAGAGCCAGATGGATACTGCCCTGCTGTACGTGGACAGCGGCTCCGCCATGGGAGCGCAGTTCAACACCATGGACGGCTCCATGATGAAGTCGACCACCACGCAGAGCACCGAGGCGTCCGCATCGGGCGGCGAGGTCCATGTTGAGGACTTCCTCTCCCGCACCGGCACCATTGCGCGCCCCGGACAGCGGTTGTCCTTCGGAACCTATTTCAACGCTTTCCCCGCGAGCTACTGGCGCCGCTGGACCGACGTCGAGAATGTACGCCTCCGCGTCGAAACCAAGGGCGCGGGCGCCATCAGCGTCTACAAGTCCAACGCCCGCGGGTCCCTCCAGCACGTGGAGACCCGGCGCGTCGAGAACGGTACCGTTTCCACCTTCGATCTGCCGCTTAAGCCCTTCGGCGACGGCGGCTGGTACTGGTTCGACGTGGTTGCCGGAACAGAACCGATGGCAATTGTCGAGGCCGGATGGCTGGCACCGGGTGCGGCAAAGAAGCCGGGCTCGATCACGCTTGAGATCACGACCCTGAACAAGAACGAATTCTGCCTCAACAACCTGAAGATCCTGGCTGACAACCCGGAGGCGCTGGAAAACGTCGCCGAAGTCCTCATCGTTGACCAGGGCACCAAAAAGCTCGTGGACGCCGAGGGCTTCGCCGAAGCCGAGGCTGCCCTGGGCGGCAAGCTGCGGATGATCCACCAGGGAAACCTTGGCGGCTCCGGCGGTTTTGCCCGCGGCATGTACGAAGCCGTGGAAAACGGAAGCGACTACGCGCTGCTCCTTGACGATGACATCGTCATGGAACCGGAAAGCATCAGCCGGATGCTCACCTTTGCCGACCACTGCAGGACTCCCACCATCGTGGGCGCGCATATGTTTGACCTCTACAACCGGTCGGTGCTGCACACCTTCGGCGAGACGGTCAACCTCTTCCGCTTCCAGCCGGACCACCCGCTCAAGGAGCAGGTGCTCGGCCACGACTTCGCCCGCACCAACCTGCGCACCACGTCATGGATGCACCGCCGGGTCGACGTGGATTACAACGGCTGGTGGATGTGCATGATCCCCACCGAAGTCATCCGCAACATCGGGCTCTCGCTGCCGGTCTTCATCAAGTGGGACGACGCCGAGTACGGGCTGCGCGCCAAGGCTGCGGGCTACAACACGGTCTCCATGCCCGGTGCTGCCGTCTGGCACATCACCTGGGCGGACAAGGATGACGCTGTCGACTGGCAGGCCTACTTCCACAGCCGCAACCGCATCATCACGGCCCTGCTGCACAGCCCCTACCCGCGGGGCGGCCGGGTAGTGCGGGAAGGCAGCTTCATCGACATCAAGCACCTGATCTCCATGCAGTACTTCACCGCCCAGGGCCGGGTCATGGCGCTCAAGGACCTGATTGCCGGGCCTGACCAGCTGCACGACATCCTGCCCACCAGGTTGCCGGCCATCCAGGCGATGCGCAAGGAATACTCCGAAGCCCGGTTCGAATCGGATCCGGAAGCGTTCCCGCGCCCGGGCATGGTCAAGCCGCCGCGTCACGGACAGGGCTTCAAAGCGCCGTCGTACGTCACGCTCGTGCCGTGGGCAGCCAAGACGATCGTCCGCCAGCTGACCAAGCCCGTCGCGAAGTCCAGCATCGAACGCCCCCAGGCACGTGTGGCTCACCTCGACAACCGCTGGTGGCGGATGTCCCAGTACGACAGTGCGGTTGTCACCAACGCCGACGGTACGGCTGCTTCCTGGTACCAGCGCGATCCGCGCAAGCTCCGCGCACTGCTGGCCGAAGGTGCCCGCCTCAATGCGGAAATCCTGAAGGACTGGCACAAGCTGAGTCAGACGTACCGCAAGGCGCTTCCGGAGATCACGTCCATGGAGGCTTGGAAAGCGACCTTCGAAAAGCACTCGGAAGAGAGTAAATAAGCTTGTCTACCGGTGAACTTGTCACCCCCGGATCCGGGGGTGGCCTGCGCGACGTGCTGCGGTCGCGCTACCTGCTGAAGCTGCTTGTAGCGAAAGAGCTTAAGGTCCGCTACCGCGGCTCGGTGCTGGGGCTGTTGTGGTCCTACGTCAAACCCGGTGTGCAGTTCCTGGTGTTCTGGTTTGCGCTGGGTGTCTTCCTGGGACTCAACGAGAGCACGCCGAACTTTCCCATCTACCTGTTCTCGGGCATCATCCTGATCAACTTCTTCAGCGAGGCGCTGGGGAATGCCTCCCGGTCCATCGTGGGAAACGGCGGGCTGATCAAGAAGATCTATCTGCCGCGGGAGCTGTTTCCCGTGGCATCGGTCTGGGTCTCCGCAGTGCATTTCCTGCCGCAGCTGCTGATTCTCCTGGCCGCCGCGCTCTTCACGGGCTGGCGGCCGGGGATTTCGGAAATTGCGGCAGCCATCGCCGGATTCGTGATTGTTGCCCTGCTGGCCACCGGATTGGGCTTGTTCTTCGGGGCAGTGAACGTCTACTTCCGGGACTCCGAGAACTTTGTGGACATGCTGCTCATGATTGCCACCTGGGCGTCCCCGGTGCTTTACCACTGGCAAATGGTCCGCGACTCGCTGGGCCCCACGGCCCTGACCATTTACCAGATGAATCCGCTGACCACGGCGGTGGAGCTCTTCCACCATGCGTTCTGGCTTCCGACCACAGGGTGGGATGAAGCAGCGGTCATCGCCGAGACACCGCCGTCGCTCATCATGCTGTGGACCCCGGTGGCACTGGTCACGTCCGTTCTTGTCCTTCTGTTGGGGCAATTTACCTTCCGGCGGCTCGAAGGCCGTTTCGCACAGGAGCTCTAAACGTGTCCACAGCAATTGAAGTGCACAACGTGTCCAAGGAGTTTGTCCTTCGGCACACGCGGTCCATCAAAGAGGCCTTTGTCTGGTTCGTCAAAGGGCGCAAGGGCGACCTGTCCGAGAAGTTCTTCGCACTGAAGGACGTCTCCCTGGAAGTTAAGCAGGGCGAGTCGGTGGCACTGCTGGGCCTCAACGGCTCGGGGAAGTCGACGCTCCTGAAGCAGATATCCGGAGTCATGCTCCCGGACAGCGGCACCGTGGGCACCCGCGGCCGGGTGGCCGGACTCATCGAGGTGGGGGCCGGATTCCACCCCGACCTCAGCGGGCGTGACAACGTCTTCCTGAACGGTGCAATCCTCGGGATGAGCGAGGCCGAGATCCACGAGAAGTTCGACTCCATTGTCGAGTTCTCGGAAATCGGGCAGTTCATCGACACCGAGGTGAAATTCTATTCATCCGGCATGTACCTTCGCCTGGCGTTCTCCGTAGCCGTGCACACGGATCCGGAAGTTTTCCTCGTCGACGAAATCCTTGCAGTGGGCGACGAACCCTTCCAGAAGAAGTGCATTGCCAAGATCCGTGAACTGGCAGAGGAAGGCAAAACGCTCGTCGTCGTCAGCCATGATCTGGACCTGGTGGCCAAGATCTGCGAACGCGGGGTCCTGCTGGAACACGGCCGGGTTGTTATGGATGCGCCGGTGGCGGACGTGGTGCGGCGCATGCGCAGCTAGCGCCGGAGCGCTCCTTACAGCACCCGGCAGAACAGATGCTTCACAGGCACCCTGCGGCCCCTGCGGCCCGGGGGGACCGGCGAAGCCCAACCGATAGATTATTTAGCGTCACCCGGATGACGGGTGAGGACGGGGAATCAAGTTGGCAAACAACGTAGCCGACAGTGCGGATGTCGCTGACACCGCGGTTTTGGGCGAAGGCACCAAAGTGTGGCACCTTGCCCAGGTCCGCGAAGAAGCGGTCATCGGATCCGGAGGCATCATTGGCCGGGGCGCCTACATCGGCACCGGCGTGCAGATGGGGAAGAACTGCAAGGTCCAGAATTACGCGCTGGTGTACGAGCCCGCGAAACTCGGCGACGGCGTCTTTATCGGCCCCGGTGTGATTCTCACCAATGACACTTACCCCCGGGCGGTCAACCCGGACGGTTCACTCAAGAGCGCGGACAACTGGGAGGCAGTGGGCGTCACCATCAAGGACGGCGCCTCCATCGGTGCCCGTGCCGTGTGTGTGGCTCCGGTGACCATCGGAGCCTGGGCAACCGTTGCCGCCGGCACCGTGGTAGTCAAGGATGTCCCGGATTTCGCGCTCGTCGCGGGCGTTCCCGCGCGTCGCCTGGGCTGGGTCGGCAAGGCCGGGATCCCGCTGGTGCAGGACGGGGGACAGTGGACCTGTCCCGAGACCGGCCAGAAATTTATTGAAGAAAACGAAACTCTCCGAGAGGCAAAATGATGAATCAGGATTTCATTCCTCCTGCAAAACCGATTATCGGTTTGGAGGAACGCCAAGCTGTTGACGCCGTGCTTGCCTCGGGCCAACTGGCACAGGGGACCGAAGTCGCTGCTTTCGAAAATGAGTTTGCCGAAGTCCTGCTCGACGGCAGAGGCGCCGTTGCAGTCAACTCCGGCACGTCCGGGCTCCACCTTGGCCTGCTGGCTTCGGGAATCGGCCCCGGCGACGAGGTCATCGTTCCCTCCTTCACCTTTGCCGCCACCGCGAATTCGGTTGCGCTGACCGGTGCCACGCCCGTCTTCGCCGACATCGAGCCGGACTACTACGGGCTCGACCCCGCGTCGGTTGCCGCGAGCATCACGGACAAGACCAAGGGCATCATGCCCGTGCACCTGTACGGACATCCGTTCAACGTTCCCGCCATCTCCAAGATCGCCGATGACCACGGTCTGATGCTCTTCGAAGATGCGGCACAGGCTCACGGCGCCGCCGTCAACGGCCGCCGGGTGGGTACCTTCGGTACTTTCGGAACTTTCAGCCTGTATCCGACAAAGAACATGACCTCCGGCGAGGGCGGCATGGTCAGCACCGGAGATGCCGAGGTGGAGCGCCGTCTGCGCCTGCTGCGGAACCAGGGCATGGAACGCCAGTATGAGAACGAGCTGGTGGGCTTCAACTGCCGCATGACCAACATCCACGCTGCCATCGGCCGGGTCCAGCTGACCAAGGTCATGGGCTGGACGAAGCAGCGGCAGGCCAATGCGGCCTACCTCGATGCGAACCTCGAAGGCGTAGCCACCCCGAAGGTCGCCGAGGGCTACGAACATGTGTACCACCAGTACACGATCCGGGTCACCGAAGACCGCGACGGTTTCGCCCGGGCGCTCCGCGAAGAATTCAACGTTGGCTCCGGCGTGTACTACCCGGTCCCGAACCACGAGCTGGCACCGTACCAGGTCGACAAGGACCTGCCGCAGACCGCTGCCGCCTCGAAAGAGGTGCTGTCGCTGCCGGTGCACCCGTCCCTCTCGCAGAATGACCTTGAGCGCATTGTCGAAGCGGTCAACAAGGTTGCAAGGGCAGGCGCGTAATGGCAAACCTCCGTGCGGGCCTGATCGGGCTCGGAATGATGGGGCGTCACCACGCCCGCGTAGTGCGTGAGCTGGACGGCGTTGACCTGGTGGGCGTAGCCGACTCTTTCGGAGACCCCCACGGCGTCGCCGACAGGCTGCCGGTCTGCTCAAGCGTGGATGAGCTCATTGAGCAGGGCCTGGACATGGCCGTTGTTGCCGTGCCCACGGTCCTTCACGAAGAAATCGCGCTGAAACTCGCAGCGGCCGGAGTCCACGCATTGGTGGAAAAGCCGATCGCCAACGACTCGGCCTCGGGCACCCGGATTGCCCAGGCGTTCGAGGACGCCGGCCTGGTTGGCGCTGTGGGCCACATCGAACGGTTCAACCCTGCCCTGCAGAACCTCCGGGAACGCCTTGAAGCGGGCGAGCTTGGCGACGTTTACCAGATCTCCACCCGCCGCCAGGGCCCGTTCCCGGCGCGCATTGCCGACGTCGGCGTCGTTAAGGACCTGGCAACGCACGACATCGACCTGACGGCGTGGCTGGCCCAGTCCGCCTACGAGGATGTCTTTGCGCGGACCACCTCCCGCAGCGGCCGGGAACACGAGGACATGGTGTCAGCGGTCGGGCATCTGAACGGCGGCATCATTACCAACCACATGGTGAACTGGCTCTCGCCGTTCAAGGAACGCACAACGGTTGTGCTCGGGGAACGCGGCGCCTTCGTGGCTGACACCATCTCCGCTGACCTCACGTTCATTGAGAACGGCACCTTCCAGACGGAGTGGGAGTCCATGGCAGCCTTCCGCGGCGTTGCCGAAGGCTCCAGCACCCGGTTTGCGCTGGCGAAGCGCGAGCCCCTCAAGATGGAGCATGAGGCATTCCGGGATGCGATCCTGGGGAAGTCCCAGCGTGTGGTCACACTGTGGGAGGGACTCGCCACGCTGCGCGTGGCGGAAGCCGTGCTCGAATCCGCTGCGACGGGAAATGTCGTAAAACTGTAATCACCCGTATTTTCGAGGCAGAAGGGTCACGTCGCATGTACGCAGCGGCGTGACCCTTTACGATTGGTTCCAGCCTTTCAGCGGAGGAACCTATGCGCCACAGCAGTGCCCGGCATCGCGTTGCCAGCAGACCGGCAGACCTGAACCGGGATGCTGCGGCCGTGGGAATTTGGCTCTTTGGTGCCGCCGTAGTTGCCTCGCTGGCCGTCTACAACAGCTATCAGCTGACCTCCGGCGAGCCGACGCTGAGCAGTGTGGCGGCGCAGTTTGCCCGCTTCGATTACGTCCACTTTGACGATATCGCCCGGCTTGGGTATCTCCCCGAACCCGGAACCGCTTCCACGGCCGCCCCCTTGTATGCGTTTTTTCCTGCCATGCCGATGCTGCTCCGCCTGGGCATGGCGCTGGGGCTTTCCTCCATCATCACGGGCCTGGCGATCTCCGCCGTCTCCGGAGCCCTGGCGTCCGTGTGGATACGGCGAATAGCTGACGCCTACCTTCCCGGACTGGGGCTCAAAGCCGCCGCAGTGTTCGTGACGGCCCCGCCGGCCATCTTTCTGTACGCGCCGTACACCGAATCTTTGTTCCTGGCCGTGGGCCTTGGAGCCTGGTACTTCGGCATGCGCGGCAAATGGCTCCCCGCCGCCGTCTTCTGCGCCCTGTCCTGCACGGTCAGGATTTCCGGTGCCTTCCTGCTGGCGGCCCTTCTCGTTCTGTGGCTGACCCAGTACCGGGCCCGCGACGGCGGACGCCAGCCGCGGCCGCGCCGGGATTCGTGGCTGTTCCTGGTCATCCCCGCGGTTGTACTGGCCGGGTGGATGGCCTATCTGGCCTCCATCACCGGCGACCTGCTGGCCTACACCAGCGCGCAGAAATACTGGGGCCGGCACTTTGAATGGCCGTGGACCGCGCTGCAGATGACCGTCGGCACCTACCCGCCCACCGGCGGACCCTCCGTGATGGGTTACGCGGAAGTGATTGCGGCCGCCGCCGGTGTTGTCGTCACCGGCGTGCTGATTTACCGGAGGCTCTACGGAGAGAGCGTGTTTGTGGGACTCAACGTCCTGCTGCTGGCCACCTCGACATATTTCTATTCCGTTCCACGCTCAGCGCTCCTGTGGTGGCCGCTGTGGATAGGGATTGCCTACCTCCTGCGCAGAAGCAGGGCCGCGCTGTCCGTGTACCTGCTGTTGTCCCTCTGGGCCATGCTTTGGTGGGCCAACCTGTTCCTCAACGGGCTGTGGGCGGGGTAGCCGGGGGAGGGCAGGGTAGTCGCGGTGGGCAGGGTAGCCGCGGTGGGCAGGGTAGCCGCGGTGGGCAGGGCAGCGGCGGCCCGCCCGCGGCAGTGCGGGCAGGGAGGCCGGGAACGGCAGAGGCCGCCCGTCCGGGCGGCAGGCGGGGCCTGCCGGCCGGATGAGCGGCCTCCTTGCTTTCAGAGCCGGGCCGGAGCGCTACCCTTTGTCCGGTACCCGTACTGCGGCCCGGTCCCGGGTCCGGGGTCCGGGGGCGGGGGCTGGCTGCGCTGTGCGGCCGCGCCGTGAACGGACGGCATGGATGAGGCTCAGCAGCAACGCCAGTCCCCAACCGACGCCCATGGCTCCCAGACCGAGGTAGAGGCCCGGGGGAGTGAACTCCAGCTTCACTTCGGATGCCCCCTGGGGGACATCGACCGTGACAACGCCTGCCGGGCCTTCATCGACCTCCTGCACGGCGCCGTCCACGATGACCGAATAGCCGGGCCAGGCCAGCCGGGCGAAGACGAGCTCTCCGCCGGAAGGAGCCGAAACGCGGACCGTTTCAGCATCCCCGTCCTGTTCCGCGGAGAGGACGTCCAGCCCGGGTGACGCCCAGGAAACGGTTCCCGGGAACTCCAGGGGCTCCTGGCGCCGCAGGATATCGCGGTACTCGTCCGACTCGACGATTTCCCAGCCGGCGGGAAGCGGTGCGGCGTTCACATCCAGCAGGGTCTTCTGGACAACGACGGTCTCCAGCCGCAGTACGTCCGCCAGCGGCACCGGAATGCTCTCGGAGGCATCATTCCACAGCTGGTCGTACGCAGCCGGGCACGTCTCGCCCCGGTAGTTCATGCACAGCGCGTTGACGTAGGTGATGTAGCTGATGCCGCTGTAACGGTTGAGGCTGTTATCGACCCCGGCATTCAGGATCTGGTTTCCGTACAGCAGGGACCCGTTCACGAAGGCCGGCGCTTCCAGCCCGTTGAAGGTCATCAGCTGCAGGGTGTTGCCCTCGTAGCTTTCCGTTGATTCTTCCAGCACCTCGACGTCAACGGGGGACCCCAGGGCCGCGACCGGGTTTGCCGGGATGAAGGCGTAGCTCTGGAACACCAGGATGGAGGCCGTCCCGAAGACCATGACTGCGGCGAGCCCGGGGAAGCCCGCGCGGCGCCAGAGGAAGAGCGCCAGACCCAGCAGGGCGGCAATGTAGAGCCCGATGAGCAGCTGGCTGTGCAGTCCGTCCGGGTAGATGGCCCACGCGCGGTAGACGCCAAAGGCCACGATCGCCAGGGCGAACACCAGCCTGGCTTTGAACTTGGTGGCGCTGAGCCCGGCGGACAGGACGACGACGAAGATCACCAACAGGCCGAGGTAGAAGTACTCGATGAGGCGCAGCGGCCAGCGGAAAAGCAGGATGTGCGAAGGAGCGTAGGCCAGCAGGAAGTACACGCCGGTGACGATGTACAGACTGGAGATTTGGCGGCTTCGGGCGGCAATTGAACGGAAGTTCAACCAGGGCAGCAGCGGCAGGATAAACCAGGCCAGGAAGGCCGACGGAACGGACTCGATGGCTCCGAAGAAGTTGCTTGTGGGCGGCCGGTAGTTCGGCATGCTCAGCGCGGTCAGGTCGCCGATTCCCGGAACCAGGAACATGTCATTCGCAATGATGTTGCTGGTACGCGCGGTGACCTCTGCGGAGAGGGGCAGGGGGAAGAACACGAGCACTGCCGTCAGGCCCACCGCCAGTGCGAGGAAGAACAGGGTGACCAGTCTCTTGCTCTTTCGGGTGAGCAGGAGTTCAACGCCGACTGCACCGCAGACCACGATGATTCCGACGGCGCCGTAGGGGTTCCCGGCGGTCATGGTCAGGAAGCCCAGGAGGAAGGGCAGCAGGGGATTGCGGTTTCCGTGCATGGCCCTGCGCAGCGACCACCAGAACAGGGTGACCCAGGCAAAGGCCATGAGGCCGCCGGGCCAGCGGGCGGCCTCGTAGAAGAGCGTGAACCCGCTGAACGGGATGGCGATGCCTGCGGCTGCCGCAAGCCACCTGTTGGCTCCGTAGCTCCGGGCCAGCAGGAAGGTGCCGAGGGCGAGGATGGCCATGAACTCGGCCACGACAATGAACGAAGCCAGGGCCAGGTTGCTGATGTTGGCCACGGCCATGAAGTTCAGCAGGTTCAGCGGATTCCAGATCCCGTAACCCACTTCGGCGATGTAGTTTCCGCCCACCCAGCCGGCGGGGTCCATGAGTTCGAGGTTTCCGTTCAGGAGCTCCTCGCCCAGGCTGCGCCACACCGGAAGGAACGACTGCATGGTGTCGTCCCAATAAAAGAACGTGGGGCTGAACAACCGGGGAATGAAACACAAAGCCACGGTGATGAGCGGGACCAGCACAGCGATGTGCCAATCCTTCAGGGACTTTCTGTCCGTTTTTACTGCCGTGCCTGGAACTCGGGACGCCATTGTTTCCTAACTTGCGACGTTGGTGCTTGTGCTGGGCTGCTGACTTGTCCTCGGGCTTACCCGGTCTTGCGGAGGACCACGTTCTGGATCGCGTTGACGGGGTTCAACACTGCGGACCAGCCCAGCCTCTGAAGCTCCGGAAGGCGCTCCGCCTGGCCGCCCTCCAGAACCATGTAGCTGACGCCGTATCTTTCCGAGATACGGTCCAATTCTTCAGAGCTTAGGCTGTTGTACGCCCGGGGGTCACCTTGGCGGCACTGGTCAACTCCGCCCATCTCCCCGAGGCGCTCCTGCCATTGAACCCACGGCTCGCCGCCGTAGGGGATGTTTTTGCAGTCCGCAATGACGCCGCGGTAGGTAGCCGCACGTACGTAGGCTGCCAGCGGCGGAGCCAGGAGGCTTTCACCAGCCGGAACAACTTCTTCCACGGCTTCACCCCATTCACGTATATCAGAATCGGGGATGTACCCGGTCTGAAGGCCGCGAAGCGTCAACCCGCCGGAACCGGCCGCAGTGCCGAGGAAAAGCACGATCAGGGCCGTTGCACACCAGCGCGTGGCCTGAACGGTGATTTCCGGGCGGCGGGACCGCAGGACAACAGGGATCAGGACCAGCAGGAGGTAGGCCCCGGCGAAAAGGGCGCTGAAGGGGATGACGGGCTGCCATGACCCGTCCAAGAGGTACTCCCAGGTCAGGACCAGAATCAGGAGAACTGCCGGAAGGTTCCTGGTCCTCAGGCGGAAGACGGGCAGCAGGAGTGCCATGACGGCAAACGGCATCACCAGAGCGCCCAGGCGGTAGACGTTCAACCCCTGGGCCAGCTCCCCGAAGAACGGAACGGACAGGACGTTGGCCATGAGGCCGAGGAACAGCCCAACCATCGGCAGGCCGACGACGGCGGCCCAGACAGTCCGTCCGCCGAAAGGTTCGTAGAGGAAAGTTAAAAGTGCGAGTCCAATGATCGCTACCGAGAAGATCACCGCGGAGCTGCCCCAGAGCTGGGCCGCGCAGTGATACGCGATCAGCTCGTTGCAGATATCGACAAAGTCAGCGGTGTTTGCCGCCACCGGCCGTGCCGCCAGCCCGCCAAGCACGATGGCCGCGGTGAGGAGCAGGCCGGCCGCGGCGGCCTTTGGAAGGGTGCGGCGGTGCAGGGCCTGCACAAGGATCAGGGCGGCCAGGAGGACGGACACAACCGCTCCCTGCTGCACATGGACCACGGCGGCCAGCACGGCTGCTGCAAGCATCCACTTTTCGCGCCCCGTGAGGGCGGCGGCTATGAAGAGCAGGGTGAGGTTCGCGGACACAACGGCCGGTATCGCCAGGGCCAGCATGGAGGATCCGGTCCCGACCACCATCCACGGTGAGAGCGAAGCGAGGACGGTTGTAGCCGCGCCAAACAGCCACGGCGTGTTCGGCGCCCACTTCCGGCTCAGGAAGGAAACGGCCAGGCCGAAGGCTGCCAGCCCGGAACACCAGAAGAGTACGTAGACCGTGCCCAGAATGCCCAGGGAACTGCCCAGGTAGGTCAGGGAATCGAAAAACCAGTGCGGCTGCGGTGCGGCCTCCAGGAACCAGTCGCCGGCGTACCTGCTGGGGTCCGCCCAGTGCAGCCCCAGGGCGGACAGCACATAGTGGTCGCCGGTGCCTGCGCTGTATCCGCCGGGCAGGCCGGAGTGCAGACCGCGGTTTCCGCTGTTGGTGAGCACCCCCAGGAGCAGCGCTGTGGCAGCAGCCTGACCGTAGACGCCGCCGGCAAGCCTTCGCAGCGCGGAGGGCGGCGCCTGCCGGAGTGAAGCGGTATCTTCTTCAGCTGCTTCCGGAGGGGATGGAAGGCTCAATCACGCTCTCCCGGCAGTCCCCGTTTGATGGACAGGAATGCCACGCCGACACAAAGGAGATCCGCCACCGTAAAGAGCAGGCGGGAGAGGAGCGCGATCGCAGTGGCCGCTCCGACTGACATGACGGACGCCAGCGCCAGGCCGACGATCGCTTCCCGGGCTCCGATTCCCGCGGGGAGCAGGAACGCCACAACGCCGGTGGTCATGCCCAGGGCCAGCGCCCCGGTCAGGAAGAAGAGTGTTCCCGGTTCCAATCCGGCTTCATGGCTGGAAAGCAGCCACAGGTGTATGCCGAAGAAGGCATACATGCCGACGCCCAGAATAAAGGAATGGATCATGGTCTTGGCCCTGATCGGCGTCGGAAGCGGCTCCCGGCGGAAGATGCGCAGGACCAGGTTGACCAGGAAGGTGACAACCCGCGGGTGCATGGCCAGCAGGACCACCGGCAGGAGGATGTACAGCCAGCGGAGCGAGGGCTGCTGTTCCCCCAGCGCCGGCAGTGCCAGGGCCCCGACGACAAGCGAGGCACCCACGGTAATGCCCGTGCTGACCAGAGACGCGACGAAAACCTGGGCGCGGCCCAGCCCCTGCTTGCGGCCCAGCTCCATCTGCAGCACGAAGGCCCATACCGAGCCCGGGACGTATTTTCCAAGCTGGCCGATGAGATAAATCTTGTTGAGATCGCCTCTTTGGGCACCCGCAGCTTTATCGCTGTCCAGGACGCCGAGAAGGATGACGCGCCACATCATCATGCCCAGGAGGACGCCGGGGATCAACAGAACCAGAGCCGCGGCAACCTGCCACCAGGCCATGGAGAAGACGGTGGCCTTTACCTCGGGCCACTGGGTGAAAATTGCGTAGACTGCCGCCGCGAAGACGAGGACCAGCAGTGCGCGCCGAGCAAAATCTAGGATCTTCTGCCGCTTCGTCGGGGGCGCGGAGATCGGGGCATCGGGCATGGACTCTGGCTGGCTCACTTTCCGGCCGCCTCCGGCTGCGGGCGAACGGCAAAGCGCCGCTTTTGCCGGCGAAGGCGTCCCAGCCCCACCGCCATTTTGACGACGTCCTTGGGCTTGACGCTTGTCTCTTTTTCGCCCTGCACGGTGGTGAGCGTAACGGGCACCTCGGCAATGGACTGCTTCTGGGCCTCCGCGGCGAGCACGATCTGCGTGCTGAAGAGGAACCCGGGATCATCGAAGTGCTGGTGCATCTGGCGGATCCAGGTGCCGTCAACATTCATGGTGCCCTGCGAGTCTCCGATCTTGGAGCCCAGGATCAGCCGGCGTGCGGCCTTGAACCCGCCCGTGCTGAGGCTGCGCAGCAGTCCTCTTCCGGCCTGGGAGCGGGGATGCGCTTTGGACCCGATGATGAGGAGGGGCTGCTCCGGGAGTGCGGCTGCGGCCTCCAGATCCGTGAATCCGAACGGCAGGTCATCCGCGGTCAGCAGGACCCGGCGGCCCTTGCTGGCGGCAATTCCGCACCGCAGGGCGTTTCCCATTCCCTTGGGGCTCTGCAGCACCTGGAACGAGACAAACGGAGTGTCCTCTGCGTTCTTCAGAGCAGTCAGATAGCTGTCATCGGAGGAACCGTTCTCCACGATGATGATCTCGGTACGGCCGGCTTGGAGGTAACGTCGCCATTCCTGTAGGGCGGGCGCCAGAACGGGCCCGCTGTTGTGGACCGGAATCACCACGGTCAGATCCGGCGTAGTCTCGTCGAAAGTCAAGAATTCCCTCGTATGTTCAGTGCTGTGTGCGCGTGCAAACGCTGTCCTGCACTACGCATGACGATGGAGCAGGGTGTCGAGTAGTGCAGGCAGGGTTTAGCTTTTGCCTGCCGATGTGAAGCCGCCCCGGACGGTCCCAGGGATAATGCTGAGGCCGAGTCGGTCCCTGAGACCTGATAATTGTACAGGGTACCGTTCCTGGCCCCGGTCACCGCGTCCCTGGCCTACACCGGCGGCGCCGTGTCCGGTTCGCCGGGCCTTGCTTTCCTTTCACCTGATCCGCCGAGAGCGGCGCCGCGCAATGGCTGCCTGCGTTCCGCTCCTGTACGGTTGCAGGCGGGCCAACGGGCAAACGCAGGCCTGCAGAAAACAGTCCCCGGGGCTTTGCGAAGGAGGAGCGTGCGCATCAGAGGATCCATCGCCGTCCGCTCGCTGCTTACGGCGCTTGCCATCGTGGCAGGCAGCGCGGTAGCCGCTGAAGCGGGTTACGCGGAGGAAGACGCAGCGGGCAGCGCATTGAGCGACGTGTCGCCGGTGCTGGGTGCGCCCGTCGGACCCCGGACCTGCGGGCTGCGCGACGGCGGATGCTCCCGCGACTACCGCTACGGTTCCATGGTGTGGTCCCAGCACACGGGTGCCGAACCGGTCAGCGGCGCCATCCGATCCGCCTGGCGGGAACACGGAGCCGAAGCGGGGGCCCTTGGCTACCCGGTGGACGCCCGGACGTGCCGTCAAGGGACCTGCACCCAGCAGTTCCAACGGGGAACGGTCACGCGGTCGAAATCAGGCGATACCTCGGTGCGGCTGGACATCGACGATCCGGCGAGCACTGCCGTCGTCGTCAACAAACAGCGGCCGCTGGCTCCCGTTTCCTACGTCCCCGGCGACTTGGTCGGCGTGGACGGACAGCTCCTGCGGGAGGCTGCAGCCTCGTCCTTCGCACTGCTGAAGGAAGCCGCGGCGTCTGAGGGCGTGGAGCTTGCCGCTGTCAGCGGTTACCGTTCCTACGAAAGCCAGGCGCAGCTTTATGCCGGCTACTCGGCCCGGTACGGCCAGGCCGCCGCCGATACGATTTCCGCACGTCCCGGCCACAGTGAGCACCAGACCGGACTTGCGGTGGACATAGCCGCTCCGGACGGCACCTGCTCGCTGCAGGCCTGCTTCGAGGACACGGCGGCGGGGAACTGGGCAGCAGAGAATGCCCATCGCTTTGGGTTCATCGTCCGCTATCCGGAGGATGCGTCGTCAATAACGGGCTACGCGTATGAGCCCTGGCATCTGCGCTTTGTCGGCGCCGATCTCGCACTGAGCATGCACGAGCACCCGTCGGGGACCCTCGAGGAGCATCTGGGCCTGCCGTCCGCCGAGCACTACTGACCCGGCCGAATACTCGAACCGGGTAACGCTACCCGGTTATCCACATGCCCGGCGGCTACCCTCGCCAAAAACGGCATGCACTCCTAGTCTGTTGGCCGTGGCCCGCAGACGGGCCGCGCCAGTCTCGCGTCAGGGCGGTCTCCTCCGTCCCTGCGTGCTGAACCGGGGGGACAGCAATGGATGCGGTTGCAATTGTGGAGGACGAGGTCCGGGAACTCATTCGGGTCCGCGGCCTGGATCCCGGAAGCCAGCTCGCGGAAGTCCGCCGGCTGGTTGCAGAGGCAGTCACGGATTACGACGAGCGGTCCCTCCTGGGGTCGCTGCCTCCTCTGGGCGTGCTGGAACAGGCCCGCCGCCGGGTCTTCGACGCCGTGGCCGGATTCGGCGCCCTGCAGCCGCTGCTCGACGACCCCACGGTTGAGGAAGTCTGGATCAATTCGCCCACCGAGATCTACGCTGCCCGCGACGGACGGTCCGAGCTGACCTCCCTGGTCCTGTCCGCGGACCAGGTGCGGGATTTGGTGGAGCGGATGCTGAAAAGTTCAGGCCGCCGCCTGGACCTGTCCTCGCCGTTCGTGGACGCCTCGCTGCCCGACGGGTCGCGGCTGCACGTGGTCATTCCCGACATCACCCGGCGCCATTGGGCCGTTAACATCCGTAAGTTCATTGCCCGTGCCAGCCGGCTGGAACACCTGGTGGAGCTGGGAACCCTGACCCCGCAGGCAGCCAGGTTCCTGGGTGCGGCCGTTGCCAGCGGGCTGAACGTCCTGGTCTCCGGAGCCACGCAGGCCGGCAAGACCACCATGCTGAATTGCCTGGGAGCATCGATCGGACCGCGGGAACGGGTGGTCACCGTGGAGGAGATCTTCGAACTGCAGCTGCCGCTGCGCGACGTGGTGGGGCTGCAGTGCCGGCAGTCGAACCTCGAGGGCATGGGGGAAATACCGCTGCGGCGGCTGGTCAAGGAGGCGCTTCGCATGCGCCCGGACCGGCTGATCGTGGGCGAGGTCAGGGAGGCGGAGAGCCTGGACATGCTGATTGCGCTGAATTCAGGCCTGCCGGGCATGTGCAGCGTTCACGCGAACAGCGCCCACGACGCAGTCACGAAAATCTGCACCCTTCCCCTTTTGGCCGGGGACAACATCTCCAGTGCGTTTGTGGTGCCCACCGTCGCTTCCTGCATTGACCTGGTGATTCACTGTGCGCGGAACGCCGCGGGGAAACGGCAGGTGATGGAGATCATGGCCCTGGGCAGCCGGGTCGAGAACGGAATCATCGAATCGTCGTCCATTTTCCAGCGGACCGACGGCCGGCTCGAAGTCACTGCCGCCTCCATGCCCGCACCCGAGAAGTTTGCCCGCGCCGGCTTCAACGTCGCGGAACTCCTGGAAGTGCAGCCGTGAGCGCGGCCGCGGGGCTCCTGCTGGGGCTCGGACTGTTCCTGGTCTGGCGGTCCTGCTGGGTGGTGCCTCCGGTTGCCGCCCGCAGGCCGCGCAGCAGCCGGCTGGAGGACGAACTGCTGCAGGCCGGTATCCAGCGGGTGACCCCGCATGCCGTTGTTGCCGCCAGCGTGGCTGCGGGACTCCTGGTTGCAGTTCTGGTGTTTGCCGGAACCGGTGCGGTGCCGGTGGCCGCCTGCTTTGGCCTTTTCGCCTCCGGTGTTCCGCTGGTCCTGGTTCGCTGGCAGGCCCGCAAACAGCGCACTTCGCGGGCCGAGCTGTGGCCGGACGCAGTGGACCACCTGCGCTCCGCCATCCGGGCGGGACTCTCCCTGCCCGAGGCCCTGATCCAGCTGGGCGAAAACGGGCCCCGGGAGCTGCGGCCGCCGTTCCGCGAATTTGCCGCCGACTACCGGGCCGGCGGCCAGTTCGATTCCGCCCTGACGAGGCTGAAAGCCAATTTGGCGGACCCCGTTGCTGACCGGATCGTTGAAGCGCTGCGCCTGACCCGGGAAGTCGGGGGATCCGACCTGGGCCGCCTGCTGGGCACCCTCAACCAATTCCTCCGGGACAACGCCAGAACCCGCAGCGAACTCCTGGCCCGCCAGTCCTGGACCGTCAACGCCGCCCGTCTGGCCGTTGCTGCCCCGTGGATTGTCCTGATGCTCCTGGCCACCCGCCCCGAAGCGATCAGCGCCTACAACTCTGCAGCCGGAGCAACGGTGCTGGTGGCCGGAATCGTAGTGTCGGTTGTCTGCTACCGGCTGATGCTGCGCATCGGAGCCCTGCCTGAAGAGGAACGGGTCCTGAGATGACAGCGCCGTGGTTCCTTGCCGTCTGCTGCGGCCTAGCCCTGGGTTCCTCCGTCTGGTTTGCTGCCCTGCGGCTGCCTCCGCTGCGCCCGGTCACCTTCAGCGAACGCATCGGACCGCAGCTGCGCACCGGCGGGCACGGCTCGAGGCTGCTTTCATCGCCGGCGGGCGACCTCACCCCCTTCGGGCCGCTGGAACGAATCCTGCGGCCTGCCCTCCTCCTCGCCGTCCGCCGGCTGAACCAGCTCAACCCTGTCACCCGGGATCTGGAACGCCGGCTGGCCCGCGCGGGGAGGAACATGACTGTCCTGGATTACCGGGCGGAGCAGGTGCTCTGGACCGGAGGTGGCTTCCTTGCCGGCGGCGCGGTCACCGTCTGGCTGGCCAGCATCGACAAAACGGGCGTCACCGGAGTCATCGCAGGCACCGTTCTGGGCGCAGTCCTCGGATTCGTGCTCAGGGACTACCGGCTGAGCTCGCAGATCAAGAACCGCGAAATACGGATGCTGGCAGAATTTCCCAGCCTCGCGGAAATGATGGCGCTCGCGGTGGGGGCCGGAGAAAGCGCGAACGGCGCACTGGAACGCATCGCCCGGACCGCACACGGCGAACTAGCCGGAGAATTCGGGCGCATCCTCACTGAAACTCGCTCCGGCATACCCCTGACGAACGCACTGCAGAACTTCTCGGACCGGGTTCGCCTGGCACCGCTGTCCCGGTTTGTCGACGGGCTGACGGTGGCGATTGACCGCGGCACTCCCTTGGCAGATGTCATGCGGGCGCAGTCCCAGGACGTCCGAGACCTGGCCAAACGCGACCTGATGGAAAGCGCCGGCAAGAAGGAGATCGCCATGATGGTCCCCCTCGTCTTCGGCGTCCTTCCGCTGACAGTGATCTTCTCGATTTTTCCCGGCATCTCCCTGCTGGGGATTGGACTGTAGGACCCTCCAATGAACTCCAGGACCCTCCAATGAAAGGAACCTCCCATGCGAATCCTCAACGCACCGCAACAACTCCTGCTCCTGCTCGGCACCGCGCTGCTCGTTCGGCTGACCCACACAGTGCAGGACGGGGACCGGGAACGCGGCGACGTCCCCGGCTGGGTCATGATCACCCTGATGTCGGCCTCGCTTGTTGCACTCATCATGGTGCTGGCACAGGACGCTCTCAAGCTAATGTTCGAATCAGCCATGGCAAAGGTAAACAACACCTGACCGCGTGGAGACGCCCTGCGGGGCCCGCCGAGGAAGGGCGGGACACAGGGTCGGCGGTGGTGGACTTCGTGATGGTCGGAGCGCTGGTGACGCTGCTCTTCATGTCCATTGTCCAGCTGGCGCTTGTGCTGCATGTGCGCAACACCCTGATTGATGCCGCCGCTTCCGGAGCCCGCTACGGAACCCTTGCGGACCGGACACCGGCTGACGGGGCCGAACGCACAGCCGACCTGATCCGGGTTGCCCTCAATGACTCGTGGGCCGAGGACGTGAGTTACACGGAGACTACGCACGGAGGGGTCCGGATGCTCCGGGTCACGGTACGGGCGCCTCTTCCCGTGCTGGGGTTCCTTGGACCCGGCGGCGGATTGGAGGTGAGCGGGCATGGATTCTTTGGGTACGACACCGCCGGCTCCGGCTGATACCGCGGCTGCGGGCACCGCGGAAGAAACAGCCGATCCCGAGACCGGCAGCGCGATAGTGGAGTTCATTTTCCTGGGGCTGCTGCTGCTCGTGCCCGTCATCTACCTGATTGTGACGGCTAGCCAGGTGCAGGGCGCTGCCTTTGCCGCCGCCGGCGCCGCCGAGTCAGCGGCGAAGGCGTATGTCGCGGCGGGCGACCCCGTCACCGGCGAACAGCAGGCGAAGCTGGCCGCTGAACTGGCGTTCACTGATTTTGGTTTCGAGGCGGGGGGTGTGCTGCTGGACATCTCCTGTTCGGCGGAATGCCTGGCGCCGGGCTCCACCGCGACGGCGCTGGTGAGCTTCGACGTGCCGCTGCCGCTGGGATCGGGTCTTCCGGGGGAGGGCTTTGCCCCCGTGACGGTTGATGCCGCGTCCACTCAGATAGTGGAGCGTTACGGATGAGCGGCCGTGCCGGCAACGCACCGCTCCGCGCCCGACTGCCTTCCTGTCTGCGTTCCCGCCTACGCTCCTCGGGCAGCGGCGAAGAGGGCCAGATCGGGGTCCTTATCATCGGATATCTCCTGGTGAGCCTGCTGGTGCTCACCGTGGTGATGGGGGCATCCGCCCTGTATCTGGGACACAAGAAACTGCTGTCGGCGGCCGACGGAGCCGCCCTTGCCGCGGCGGACACCTTCTCGCTGGCCCCGTCGGGGAACCCGGCCGGGGGACCGGCCGCGGTACTGGCACCTGCAGCCGTCCAAATGGAAGTGGACCGGTACCTCGCGGCAACCAGTGCAGCCGACCGGCTGCCGGGACTGGCTGTCGCCGCCGAAACCGGGACGGACGACGGGCGGACCGCCCGGGTGGTGCTTACCGGCGTCGTGCATCCGCCGCTGGTGAACTTCCTGGTCCCGGACGGAATCCCGATTACGGCCGTAGCCGAGGCGCGGGCACGGCTGAGCCAGTAGGCGTGCCGGGCTCAGGACGCCTTGGCGTGATCCTGTGCGGCAGCAGGCGGATGGCCCCAGCCGTCGTGGTCGATGTCCAGCAGCTCGCCGTCGTCGCCGTAACACAGCGTGGCAGGCTCTCCAAACAGATCGCAGTCCGGATCCGGGCAGCGGTCCTTGATGGAAGCCCTGTACTCGTTGGAAAAATGCAGGTCCCACTCATCGGTCTTGGTCATGGCCCAGGGATCACCTTCGGCGGCGAGCGCTTCAAGCTCCTCCAGCGTGTATTTTCGCCCCGATTCCGGGTGGCGGACGGGCGCCGGGGCAGGTGTTCCTTCGGCTTTCCGGTTACTCACAGTCGGCTCCTCCTGCGGTTCGGTTCGGAACTGCTCACTGACAAAACCAAGATACGTCCGAAGGCAGGCAAACCCGGAACCGGCAGGCCGGCGTGTGGAAGATGCCATCTGCCGGGACGGCACCGGCAGGGTTTCCCCGGCCAGCGACGCGCCGTGCTCATGGCGTAGGCTGTAATCACCATGGCTGAAATCGATTTTCCCGCGGAGATCCGCGCCCTCAGGTCCACTTTCGCGTCCATCGAGCAGGTCTCGGATGTAGCAGCAATCAAAGAGGACATCGCCGAGCTGAGCGAAATGGCGGGGGTTCCCGATCTTTGGGACGACCCCGCGGAGGCGCAGAAGATTACCTCCAAGCTCTCCCACCGGCAGACCGCGCTGGAACGGCTGGAAAAGCTGGAGTCCCGCATCGACGACCTTGAAGTGCTCGTGGAGCTGGCACAGGACGAGGCGGACGCCGAGTCCAAGGCAGAGGCCGCCGTCGAACTCGAATCCCTCCGCAAATCTCTGTCCCAGCTTGAGGTGGTTACCCTGCTCTCCGGAGAGTACGACGAGCGCGAAGCGGTCGTGACGATCCGTTCCGGCGCCGGGGGAGTGGACGCCGCTGACTTCGCGGAAATGCTGCTGCGCATGTACCTGCGCTGGGCCGAACGCCACGGCTATCCGACCACCGTCCTGGACACCTCCTACGCCGAGGAAGCCGGCCTCAAATCCGCCACCTTCGAGGTGAAGGCACCCTACGCCTACGGAACCCTGGTGGTGGAAGCCGGCACGCACCGGCTGGTGCGCATCAGCCCGTTCGATAACCAGGGCCGCCGCCAGACGTCGTTTGCCGCCGTCGAAGTCATTCCGCTGATCGAGCCCACTGACCACATCGACATCCCGGACAACGACATCAGGGTTGATGTTTTCCGTTCCTCGGGTCCGGGCGGCCAGTCGGTGAACACCACGGACTCCGCGGTCCGCCTGACCCACCTTCCCACCGGCACTGTCGTCTCCATGCAGAACGAGAAGTCCCAGCTGCAGAACCGCGCCGCCGCGATGCGTGTGCTGCAGTCCCGCCTTCTGCTGCTGAAGAAGGAACAGGAGGACGCCGAGAAGAAGGCGTTCGCCGGAGATGTGAAGGCGTCGTGGGGAGACCAGATGCGTTCCTACGTGCTGAACCCGTACCAAATGGTCAAGGATCTGCGCACCGAGCACGAGGTGGGCAACACCTCCGCTGTGTTCGACGGCGAAATTGACGACTTCATCGACGCCGGGATCCGCTGGCGGGCCAACGGCAGCGTCTCCGCGCGGAAGTAACCCGGAAGTAGCGGAAGTAACCCGGCACCCCGGAAGCGAGAATCCGGGCCCGCCCGCGTTGCCCCGGAACGGCAACGCCCTCCGGCAACGCCGGAAACCCTCAACGGAAGAGGGTCGCAAAGCCGGCAGGTGAATGCCATGATGCTGCTCGGAGGCTGCGGACGACAGCCGGGACCGGCAGGAGCAGCGGGATGGATACTACGGCAAGCGGCAGCGGCGGGGCTCCGCACAGCGGCCCCGCGCCGCACGGAAGGAGCGGTGCCGGGCTGGACGGGCGCACCGCCGTCGTCACCGGCGGCGGCGGCGGAATCGGTGAAGCCTGCGCCCGGCACTTCGCCGCACTCGGTGCCAGGGTGACGGTGGCGGACCTGAACAAAGCCGCCGCGGACAAGGTGGCCGGCGAAATCGGCGGCACGGCATGGCACGTGGACCTGAGTGATACCGGTGCCTTGGAGGACCTCGTCCTGGACACCGACATTTTGGTGAACAACGCAGGAATCCAGCGCATTGCGGCCCTCGAAGACTTCGACCCCGATACCTTCCGGCTGATCCACCGCCTGATGCTTGAAGCGCCGTTCCTGCTGATCCGGGCGGCGCTGCCCGGCATGTACGCCCGCGGCTTCGGGCGCATCATCAACATCTCCAGCGTCCACGGCCTGCGAGCGTCAGCCTTTAAGAGTGCCTATGTGAGCGCCAAACACGGGCTGGAAGGCCTGTCCAAGGTGACAGCGCTTGAGGGCGGCCCGCACGGGGTTACCTCGAACTGCATCTGCCCGGCCTATGTGCGCACACCTCTGGTGGAAACACAGATAACGGACCAGGCCCGCATTCACGGGATTACGGAGGCGGAGGTCCTGGAGTTGGTGCTGCTGACGGAACCGGCGGTCAAACGGCTGGTGGAACCGGAGGAAGTTGCTTCGCTGGCCGCCTGGCTCGCGGGCTCAGACGCCGGAATGGCCACGGGTGCTTCCTACACACTGGACGGAGGCTGGTCCGCCAGATGAGGATGAAGACCCCGGGCCGGTACCGTTTCCTCCGGCGGGAGGCCGCAAACGCGCAGGACCGGAGCGACACACCTGCCGGAATCTGCACCAACGGGTAGAACCGTCGATATAGTCGAACAGCCGGCGCCCTTACCCCAAACCAAGGCCCGTCTTCCGGCCGCATCGACGGGCGCTAAGCAGACATGATCACTTTCGACAACGTCACCAAGGTCTATGACCGCAATTCCAGGCCTGCCCTGAACTCCGTGAATCTCGAAGTTGACCGCGGAGAGTTCGTATTCCTGGTTGGCGCATCCGGATCGGGCAAGTCCACTTTCATCCGGCTGATCCTCAAAGAGGAGCACGCGTCCCGCGGGACCGTATACGTAGCCGGGTCCAATGTCGCCAAGATTCCGAGCTGGCGCGTGCCGCGCCTGCGGCGAGGAATCGGCGTCGTGTTCCAGGACTTTCGGCTGCTGCCGAACAAGACCGTATTCGCCAACGTGGCGTTTGCCATGCAGGTGATCGGCCGCAGCCGGGCCGTCATCCGCGATTCGGTGCCCGAGGTCCTGAAGACCGTCGGACTGGAAGGCAAGGACAACCGTCTGCCCCATGAGCTTTCCGGCGGTGAGCAGCAGCGCGTGGCCATTGCCCGGGCCATCGTCAACAAGCCGGGAATCCTCCTTGCCGATGAACCCACCGGAAACCTGGACCCCACCACTTCGCTTGGCATCATGAAGGTCCTGGACCGGATTAACCAGAACGGCACCACTGTGGTGATGGCCACGCACGACGACGACATTGTCAACGCCATGCGCAAGCGCGTGGTGGAGCTGCACCACGGAAAGATTGTCCGCGACGAACGCGAAGGCATTTACCTGGGCGCACCGCAGACCCAGCAGGGGAGCATCATCCCGGTCAACCCGGATCCGGCGAACGGTGATGCCGGGGCAACGGGCGGCGGAAACGGCTCCGCCGGAGCGGGGGCCTCCAAATGAGGCTGGCATTCGTCCTCGGGGAAATCGGTTCGGGTATCCGGCGCAACCTCTCCATGGTGGTCTCCGTCATCCTGGTCACCTTCGTCTCGCTCACCTTCGTTGGCGCGGCCGGACTCCTGCAGCTGCAGATCGGCCAGATGAAGGGGTACTGGTACGACAAGGTGCAGGTAGCTGTTTTCCTGTGCGTGGATTCCTCGACCACTCCGTCCTGTGCCTCCGGACCGGTGACGGACGAACAGCGGGAGGCCATCGAAGAGCAGCTCGAATCTCCGGCCTTCGCCCAGTACGTTGCTTCCGTCGACTATGAGGACCAGGCGACGGCGCTGAGCCACTTCCGGGACCAGTTTGCCAACTCTCCGCTGGTTGACTCCGTAACGGCAGACCAGCTGCCGGAATCCTTCCGCGTCTCTCTGGTGGACCCGGAAAAGTACGAGGTTATTAACGAAGCATTTTCTTCCATGCCCGGCGTGGAAACAGTCAGCGACCAGCGCGAACTCCTGGAGAAGGTCTTCTCCTTTATGAATATGGCGTCCCTGATTGCCCTGATAATTGCCGGCGTGATGCTGGTGTGCGCCATTCTGCTGATTGCCACCACCATCCGGCTCTCAGCCTTCAGCCGCAGACGCGAGACCGGAATTATGCGCCTCGTCGGCGCCTCCAAGGCAGTAATCCAGCTTCCCTTCGTCCTGGAAGGCGTTATTGCCGCGGTCATCGGCGCCGTCCTGGCATCGGGTACGCTATGGGCAGTGGCACATTTCTTCATTGGTGCCCTGGCCAAGGCCTATCCCGCAACCGCGTTTATTAGCGCCCAGCAGGTACTGGTGCTGAGCCCGGTCTTACTCGTTGTTGGTGCGCTTCTGGCAGGAATTTCATCACTGCTGACGCTCCGCAGGTACTTAAAGGTTTAGAGTGTTGCAAACTCTGAAAAGAAAGCTGACAAACTCCATGGACGGTTCCATCAATGGTTAGCGCCCACCAGCGGCAGTCGCTGACGCCTGCCCTGCGCAAAACCGCAGTAGGCGCGGTCGCCGCGGCAATGCTGACGCTGACCCTTGCCTTCAGTGGAACCGCCGCTGCTGACGAACTCGAAGACCGCAAGGCAGCGATCGAGAGCGAGCAGCAGAAGGTGCAGGAAACCTACGAGTACCTTGACGCTGAAACCAGCCGGAAGGTTGCCGAACTGGCGATCTACCAGCAGCAGCTGCCGGGGGCGCAGCAGGCACTGACCGACGCGGAGGGACGCGTTTCCACAGCAGCGGGCAAGGTATCCGCCCTGACTGACCGCGTGGCCCTGGCGCAGGAAACCCGCAGCACCATCACCGCGCAGATCGAGCAGGACCAGGCGGCGATGGATGACACGCAGGCTGTGATCGGACAGATCGCTGCCCAGGCGTACAAGAGCGGCGGCGTTCCCTCGAGTTTCTCGCTGATCCTGGGCGCGGAGGGCGCCGACAGCCTCACCGACTCCATGGGCCTGGCGGAGCAGGTGCTGCGCGGACAGAACGCCGCCATGCAGGAGCTGTCCCAGCAGAGCGCAACCAACGTCAATTCGGAAGCACGCCTCGCGGCCGTCGAAGAGGAGATATCCAGCCTCAAAGAGCAGGCCGAGGCCGCCCTCAAGCTGGAGCAGGAAGCCCGGGATGCGGCAGCGGCGGAGAAGGCCAAGGTCGATTCCCTGATCGAGCAGACTGCCGCGGCGAACGCGGCGCTCGAAGCCCGCAAGCCCGTTATCCAGGCGCAGCTCGCGTCGCTGGAAACAGCGAAGGCCAAGGCAACAGCGGACATTGCCGAACGGCAGCGTGTCCTCCTTGAACAGGCACGCAAGGAAGAGGAAGCCCGGATCGCCGAGGCGAACCGCCGCGCGGCCGAGGAGGCCGCACGGAACAACCGCCCGGTACCGCCTCCCGAGGTGCCGCCCACCACGCCCACCAACCCCTCGGCCTTTGGCCTGAGCCTTCCCGTCCAGGCCCCGATTTCCTCGGGTTTCGGCTGGCGGGCCACCCCTCCGGGCAGCATCGACTTCTTCGGCACCGGCGGATACCTCCACTCGGGCATCGACTTCGGGGCCAGCTGCGGGACCCCCGTTTACGCCCCGGCGTCCGGCGAGGTCTGGCGGGCGGACCAGGGCCAGCCCGACGGCATGATCGGGACCGGAAACCGTGTGGTCCTCAACCACGGCGTCATCGGCAACAGCGCCCTCGCCACGAACTACTACCACCTGACCAGCTACGTGGTTTCCGTGGGCCAGTGGGTCAACGCCGGCCAGCTGATCGGCTATGTGGGAACCACCGGGAATTCCACCGGCTGCCACCTGCACTTTGAGACTGTGCTGAACGGCGCACTGGTTGATCCGATGGGCCTGTTGTAGGCCTACAATAGAGTTTTCCGTTCATCGAAAAGGAGTTGCACCGTGCCCAAAGAAAGTGGCCGTAAGGTAGTGGCCACCAACCGCAAGGCCCGGCACAATTACGAAATCCTTGACACCTACGAAGCCGGCATGGTTTTGATGGGAACTGAAGTCAAGTCGCTGCGTGAGGGCCGGGCGTCGCTGGTGGACGGGTTCGGCACGTTCTACAACGATGAACTCTGGCTCGAGGCTGCCTACATTCCCGAGTACCTCAACGGCAGCTGGACCAACCACTCCGCCCGCCGCCGCCGGAAGCTGCTGCTGCACCGGGAGCAGCTGGACAAGATCATGCAGAAGACCCGGGAGTCCGGGTTCACCATCGTTCCGCTCCAGCTGTATTTCCTGGACGGACGGGCCAAAGTGGAGATCGCCGTCGCGCGCGGTAAGCGCGACTATGACAAGCGCCAGACACTGAGGGAAAAGCAGGACAACAGGGAAGCCCTGCGTGACATGCGGGAGAAAAACCGGGGCGCCTGATGAGCGGCACCTTCTGGGCGCTGCAGTCCGAGGAGGAAATACCCGAGCACAAGGTCCGTGCCCCCGTGTGGGCCTGGATCGTCACCGGAATCGATCTGCTGATCGTGGTTTCCGTGATCCCCGTCGTGATCCTTGTGGTTGTCCCGTTCTTTTTCGTCTACTACGTGTATCTGGCATCCCTGCTGGTCTGGATCGCACCGGCCCTGGTTGCAGCCAACGCCGCACTGTTCGTCTGGGCGCTCCGGCACCGTGCTGCCGGAAAAGCGGCCCTGAGCATTCTGGGGGTGTTCTTCGCGGCAGTCTCCTGGCTGGTCCTGAAGCTGTGGGAGATGCCGGTCATCATCTTCGGCGTCCGCTTCTAGCGCGGGATAGGCTATAGTTAATCAACCGGTCTGCGGACCGGTTGGAGTTCCAGCCAGTTCCTACGGCTGGTTGATAACTAAACAGGTAGCAATACCTACAAGGGGATGACAGGTTTCGACGGTGTTAGTCGAGACAGGTGAAGCGGGCCGAGGATGCAGGGTTATCTCGTAAACGCTCCTTGCAAAACAATAAGTGCCGATTCAAAGCGCACTGACTTCGCTCTCGCTGCCTAAGCAGCGGGCATAGTCCGTCAGCCCGGGAATGCTCTCGTCCCGGATCCTGGCGTCATTTAGAGGGCCACTGCTGAACATGCTCGCCGTTGGCGTGTTCGGGACTCTTAAACGGCTGGGCCCGGATCAGCTGCTTGTCTGCATGACAGCTGGGGCCAAGAAAATCCGATGCAGACTGCGCCCGGAGAAGCCCTGACAACACGACATCGGACGGGGGTTCAATTCCCCCCATCTCCACAGCAAAACATCCCTTCATAAAAAGCAGGAAAAGTGCCTCCGGGTTCTTTTCCTGCTTTTTTATTTGGCCTTCCCGCCCCTGCCGGCGCGAGTTGTTAGTCACACGCCGCCCGTTTTCGGCACTCGGCCCGCCCGAGTGTGGAGGTACCGGCGGCAGGGATTGCTAGACTGGCAGGAGTCGGAAAACTGATCGCAAGGCAGTGCATTCGGCCCTTCCGCTGTCGGCGGTTCCGCGGATACAGCCGCGCACCGGCGCTGCGGCTCGGCAGCATCCGCCCGTACGCGCTCCGTCCGGGCACATGAGCTATAACCGGTCGAAAAGACCCCTGTAGGAGACGCACCACTTTATGCAAAGCCTGGACCACGGAACACAGTCCGAAGAACTCTGGAACCGCCGCTATGACGACAACGTTGCTGAAGTAAATCAGCTCTGTGATTCGCTGAAGGCGCTGAAGCCCGGCACCGAGGTGCCCTACGTCGACCCGATGCATGACGTGGGAGAGACCCGCATTGTTAGTCTGTTCTCCAACATTGGCACCGCCCACAAGTCCGGTTTCATCACCGCCGGAGATGACGACGCCGTCGCCCGCCTCCTTGGGGTCCACTGGCAGGTGGGACTGCGTCCCGAATACGTCATGCCCTGGAACACCTACCCCTGGTTTGTTCCCGGCGAGCCCAACGGCAAGCTGACCAAGGAACAGATCCAGGAAGGCCTGAAGCCGCTGCTGCGTTTCCTGGCGCTGGTCCCGCGCGCCTCTGCGATCGTTGCCCACGGTACCGAGGCCCAGCGGCTGTGCGCCGCCTTCCTGAAGACGGAAAACCGCATGATCTACCGCCGCAGCTTCAAGATCTACAAGGCACGTTCCGTGGACGGACGGGCGTTCGGCGCAACTGCGGAGCGGCAGGAAGAGGGCCTGGCCACCATGCGGATTGCTTATAAGGATGCGATGGCCCGGACCGGGCTGGCTCTTCCCGGAAACTGATTTCCGCAAACTGAGCGGCACATAAAATGCCAGGCACCCCGCGGTTGCGCGGTGCCTGGCATTTTCTTTTGTCCGGAGCCGGGAAGTGCCGACCCAGGCAGTAGCGGAACTAGGCAGTAGCGGAACTGGCAGCGCCGGACCTAGTCGTCAGTGCCGGACGGCCGGTCTGCGGCGGGTACATCGACGTAGCCGATAAAGCGGGTGCCGATGCCGTCGTACTCGCCGCGGATGAGTCCGGCGGCCGGAGCCGGCAGGTCGGTATGCGGGTGGTCCGCGCAGGCCAGAAAAGCGAAGGCCGGCCACCACTTCTTGGGACGGGCGTTCTCCCGGTAGCCGCAGACGGTGCATTCAAGCTCCACCCAGACGGGTCGCTTTCCCGTGCGGTTGGCCCGGGACTGGAGAAGCCACTGGGGCGGATTGGCCTGCAGGTCTGCAAGCTCCTGCTCGGACATACGGGCGGGGATTCCGTGGCGGGAGGCCATTTCAACGGGGATATCTAAGGCAAGGGCAGCCTGGCGTCTGGTAATCATCCCCATCAACGATACGGGACCGCGCTGCCCCTGCCGCGCCCCGGGCCCTGGACAGACCGGAACGGACCGGAACGGACTCGCCGGAACAGACCGGAGGCCGGACCGCCGTGACGGTCCGGCCTCCGGGCGGCCCGCGCCTAGGTCCCGGCAGGAACCGGGGGCCGACGCTTTGAATTAGTCTGCGAATGCCTGGCGCAGGTTTGCTTCCTGCTCCTTGGAGAGATTGGTCGCAATGAGCTTGGCATCCGGGAAGCTGCTGCGGAACGCGTCCAGCACGCGGTCCTCGACAACATCCGTGGACAGCACAAACAGTGCGGATGTTCCCGGAGTAACTTCAGAACGCACCTGCTTGATGAAGTTGTCGTCGACGCCCACGTCCACCATGGAAGCAGACAGGGCGCCCACCGCAGCACCCACCACCAGGCCGATCAGGGGTACGAAGAAAATCAGGCCGAACAAAAGACCCCAGAACCCGCCGCCAAGGGCTCCGGCTCCCACAAGGTGATGCTCCTGAATGGTGCGGGGCTTTTTCTTATCCTGCGGCCAGGTAACGATGGCTGAATCCTGCACATTGATGAGGCCCTGCGACTGCAGGCTGGAGAGTGTTTCAGTTGCTTGCTCAGCAGCACCTGAGTCCGGGAATTTCCATACGGTCAATGTTGCCATGGCATTGTCTCCAAACGGTCGAGATCCAGAAAACGTCCGCGCGGTGGGACCGATCTGGGGAAGTAGCGCCCACACTAATGACCCTGCAAAGCGGGTGACAAGGAAACGACGGCACCCGGGCAGGACTCGCTGCTTCACACCGGGTGCCCCTGTCCGCCGGCAGGGGTTCGACGTAGAATGCTCGGACCTGCGCGTGCGTGCCGAGGCAAGGGCCCGGCGGCCTGCGGGACCGAGCGAGAGGTGCCGCCATGAGGGATCCCGACCGGCCTGCGTGGTGGACAAACGCCGTCGTCTACCAAATTTATCCTCGAAGTTTCGCCGACAGCACCGGCAACGGCAACGGAGACCTGGCTGGAATTACGAACAAGCTGGATTACCTCGCAGAGCTGGGTGTGGACGTGATCTGGTTGTCGCCCGTTCACGAGTCACCCCAGTTCGACAACGGGTACGACATCAGCAATTACCGCCGCATTGATTCGATGTACGGTTCGGAGGCAGATTTCGACACGCTTCTGGACGGTATTCATGCCCGGGGCATGAAACTGATCATGGATCTCGTGGTGAACCACACTTCCAGCGAGCACGAGGGTTTCCGCAGGTCTGCGGCACGGCGGGACAGCGAGGAGCGGGACTCCTATTGGTGGCGGGATCCGCGCCCCGGATTCGAGCCCGGCGAACCGGGCGCCGAGCCCAACAACTGGGGCTCCCATTTCGGCGGCTCCGCCTGGACCTACGATCCGGCGACGGAACAGTATTACCTGCACCTCTTCACTCCGCAGCAGCCGGACCTGAACTGGGAGAACCCGCGGGTCCGGGCCAAGGTCCACGCCATGATGAACTGGTGGATGGACCGGGGCGTGGACGGATTCCGGATGGATGTCATTAACTTCATTTCCAAGGACCCGTCGCTGCCCGACGGCGTCGTCGAGCCCGGAGGCGTCTGGGGCGACGGCGCTCCGCACTTTACCTCCGGACCGCGCATCCACGAGTTCCTGCAGGAAATGCAGCGCGCCGTCTTCCAAAACCGGACCGGAGATTATTTGACGGTGGGGGAGACCCCGGGGGCCACTGTGGACCAGGCGGTGCTGTTCACCGATCCGCACCGCGGTGAACTGGACATGGTGTTCCAGTTTGAACACGTAAGCCTGGACCAGCGCCCCGGGAACAAGTGGGAGTACCACGAACTGGACCTGCGCGACCTGAAGACCAGCTGGAACCGCTGGCAGCGGGGATTGGCGGCAACAGGCTGGAACAGCCTGTACCTGGGCAACCATGACCAGCCGCGGCACGTGTCCCGGTTCGGTGATGACGGCGCGTACCGGTATGAATCCGCAACCCTGTGGGCCACCCTCCTGCACCTGCACCGCGGAACGCCCTACGTTTTCCAGGGCGAGGAGCTGGGCATGACCAATGCCGGTTTCACCGAGATTGGCGACTACCGCGATGTGGAATCGCTGAACTTCTATGCCGATGCCCTCAGCCGGGGGGCCGAGCGGGAGACGGTACTGCGGGCCCTGCAGGCGATGAGCCGCGACAACGCCCGCACGCCCATGCAGTGGACGGACGGACCCCATGCCGGGTTTACGTCCGGGACCCCCTGGATACCGGTGAACTCCAACTACCGGGACATCAATGCGGAACGGGACCGTGCCTCGGACCGGTCCATCTACCGCTACTACCAGAAACTGATCCGGCTGCGGCATGAATCGGATGTGGTGTCGCTGGGAGACTTTCATCTGCTCGACGCCGAGCATCCGGTGCTTTATGCCTTCCGGCGCAGCCGGGGCGACCAGCAGTTTCTCGTGACCGGCAATGTGTCCGGCGAGGAGCTGGAGCTTCCCTCAAACCTGGGGTCGGGAGACCTCATTCTGGGCAACTACGGTGACGCGGGCGACCCGCACCGGCTGCGGCCCTGGGAGGTGCGCGTCGTGGATATCTCGACCTATGAGAACGGGTAGGCCGTTTCGTCCTCGGTTTCATCATGGCTGGGGCTAAAGTTGCTGCTGTGACAGACAAAGAAATCGCTCCGGCCCGCAATTCCGCTGCCGGGGCTCCGCACCGGACCAGCCCCTCACCCGCGCGGCAGGTCTTGGCTTTCGCGCTGGAAACGGCCCTCCTTTTCGCCGTGGCATACGGGGCCATCAGAGCCTTCCCCGGCTATGAAGCCGTTGCGGCTGTCGCGGCGCTGGCCTGCGGCGTGCTGCTCTGGGGGCTGCTGATGGCACCCCGGGCCAAAAACCGGCTGCCCTGGCCTGCGCTGCCCCTCGTGGCTGCCGGGGCATTCCTGGCGGGAGCCGGAACGTTGATGATGAGCGGGCTCCCGGTGCCGGCGCTTCTGCTGGGCGCAGCCGCTGCCGTCAACCTGCTGTGGGACCTGGTATCCGGGTATCCCGCCGTTGCGGCGCCGGCCAGACCGGCGGGCCGGCGTTCAGCGAAGCGGCGCTGACACTTACCCGGCGGTCAGCGACCGTGCAAACAGCGGCGCCAGCCCGGCGAATCCGGCGCGGCGCACCGCCTCCCGCTGCCGCTGTGCGCCGGTTCCCGTGGATAGCACATGCGCCATGCCGGTCTTGACGAACGGATAGTCCCCGGAATCTTCCAGGGCGGGACGGACGTAGTCCAGCAGGGCGCCCACCTGGCCGGATGCGGTCCGTCCGAGGTGTCCGCCCCCGTGGCCGTGGTCCAGAAGGTTACCGGCGAGTCCGAACCGCGCTGCCTGCCACAGGCCAACGTCCAGCATCTCCGCATCTGCCCGCGTGCCGGGGCTGCCTTCAGGGTCGGTGTCCTCTTCAGCGAGCAGCGTGGTCACCAGTCCGCGGATCAGCAGCGCCAGCAGAACGGTGTCCCTGGCCTCCAGCTGGGCATCGGCCACCCGGACTTCAACGGTGGGGAAATTGTGGGACAGGCGGGCGATCCAGCCGATGTGTCCGGGGTCCAGGACGACGTCGGTGGCCGTGAGCCGGGCCAGCCTGGCATCGTAGTCCGCGGCATCCTGAAAGAACGGAGGAAAGCCCTGCACCGTCCAGCGGCGGTAGTGGATGATCCGCCAACTCGCGAACCTGCTGTCCCGTCCCTGCCAATACGGGGAGTTTGCGCTGACCGCTCCCAGAGTAGCCAGCCACGGGCGGAGCCCGTTGAGGACCTGCACTCCTTTTTCCCTGGTGGGAACCGCAACATGAACGTGAGTACCGTTTACGTACTGCTCATCTCCGACGCCCCCGGCCATCTCGCCCATCTGCCGGTACCGAACGGTTGCGCTGACCAGCGCCGGTCCCGGCCCGGTCAGGGGAGCGGCCCCGGTCGGAGCGGCGGCAAGTCCCGCCTCGGCGGCGGCAGCAGCCAGGCGGCCGCGGAAGTCCAGCAGGGAAGCCAGCGCTTCCTCCGGCTCGCTGCAGATGGGGGTGGTACTTTCCACCTGGCAGGCCAGGAACTCCGCGGTACTTGTGAAGCTTCCGCCGTCACCGGGGGTCAGGGAACTGATGACCTCGGCCGCGCGGGTGCTCGGCACCGCTGTTCCCGGCTCCGTGAGCAGAAACTCTTCTTCAATACCGAAAGTGACCACGTAGTACCCCTGTTCCGCAGCAGAGAGTCGGGTGGAATGCCTTGAGGCCCCTAAGGGCGGAGCCCCAGATTACATGTGTCCGGGCCTTGGGGGACAGGTACCTCGACGGACAGGTGCCATGAGGGACAGGTAGTGCCCGGGTTCAGCTGAAGAGCAGCCGTCCCGCCGCCGCGGCGCCGACGCCGAGCACCAGATTGGCGGCGAGGTTCCCCGCAGCCGCCAGGTAGCGACGGTCCATCCAGAGGGCCAGGGTGGCGACGGTCCAGGAACTGAAAGTGGTGAGTCCGCCGGCCAGACCGGCGGCCGCAACCGGATAGCCGCCCGGGTCCAGGGCACCCCGGGTCAGCAGTGCGAAGCAGGCACCGATCAAAAAAGATCCGGCGATGTTGACCAGCAGTGTTGCCGCCGGGAAGGCGGCCCGTCCGGGACGCTGCCGCCGGGCAAACCAGGAGTCCAGGGCAAAACGGACCAGGGCGCCGAGCACGGCAGCCAGTCCCACCCAGAGCGCAGTCACGGGGCAGTCCCGGGGGAACGGCGGCGTCGTGCAGCAGCGGCACCGGCCCGGGATCCCAGCCGGAGTCCCGCGGCCGCGGCGGCCAGGCCGCACACCAGGCTCAGCGCCAGGTAACTGACCCACTCGCCGTGCAGGCCGGTGCCGAGAGGAAGTTCCAGGGAGAGGGCCAGTGCGGAAAACGTGCTGAAGGTCCCCAGGAACCCCGGACCGAGCCCGGCCCGAAGCCAAAAAGGGGCCGGCGCGTGGGAAAGCCACCAGGACGTGAGAAAGCCCAGGGCCAGGGAAGCGCCGGCATTGATGCCAAGCGTGGTCCAGTCTGTGGAGCCGGGTGCCGGCGGGAAAAGGAGCAGCAGCCCGTACCGGGCTTCCGCGCCGGCAAAAGCTCCCGCGGCCACTGCGGTCCAGACGCGCCAGCCCAGGTCAGGACTGGTTGGCTGTGCACCGGGCGGTGCACCGGAGGGCCCGGTCACCGGTGTGGCAGGGGCCCGGCGGATCCTGCCGCGGGAAGCATCCGCCAGGAGAGGGTCAGGTAGGGCAGGTCCACCGGTTCGCCGGGACGGTGGCCCAGATGGTCGAAGAGATACCAGGTCAGGTTGGCCAGGACCTTGCTGCGCACCGGTTCGGCCGCCGAAAGGTAGTAGGACCGGGACTTGGCCAGCTCCATCAGGTCCTCCGGGGTCATCGGCTGCGACCAGTGCGTGACATGGGAGGCATCCGGCACAAACTCCGGGCCCACGACCGGCCGGAAACCGGGCCGCAGGACATCGCCGGCGTGGATGATGCGGGAATAGCGGTGCACCCAGGGGACGCTTACGTCCAGCTGGTTCCAGATAAGCCCCAGGAAGCCGCCGGGGCGCAGTACCCGGGCGAGTTCGGTGCTCGCGGCAAGCGGGTCGCACCAGTGCCAGGCCTGGGCGACGGTGGCCGCGTCCACCGACGACGCCGGCAGTCCGGTGTCTTCCGCCGTTCCGACTCTGACAGGAACTTCGGGCAGCGCCTGCTGCAGCTGGCGGAGCATATCGGCGGAGGGGTCGACGGCGGTGGGCCGGTAGCCCGCGGCAACCAGGGCACGGGTGTATTTGCCCGTGCCGGCACCGATGTCGGCTACGCGGGCGCCGGGTGCTCCGCCGGGGCCGTCAACCCCTGTGAAGAGCCAGCTGACCGCTTCCTGCGGGTATCCGGGACGGATGCGGTCATAGTGTTCTCCGCCGGCCTCGTAGCTGCGCGCCAGCTCGCGGCGCCGCACGGCCTCAAGCCGCGGACCCGGTGTTGCTCCAGCCATGGTCAGAGCAGGTCGTCCAGGCCCGGGTTCAGGCGGTTGAGCACTTCGCTGTGCAGGGCGCCGTTGGTGGCCAGGGCATTGCCGCCGAACGGGCCATCCTCTCCTTCAAGGGAGGTGAAGCGGCCGCCGGCCTCAGTGATGATCGGAACCAGGGCCGCCATGTCATACAGGTTCAGTTCCGGCTCGCAGGCGATGTCCACGGCGCCTTCGGCCACCATGCAGTAGGACCAGAAGTCACCGAAGGCACGGGTGCGCCAGACCGACTCCGTCAGCCCGATGAATTCGTCGAAGTTTCCGCGATCCTTCCAGCCTCCGAGGCTGGAGTAGGACAGCGAGGCATCGGAGAGGCTGGAGACGTTGGAAACCTTCAGCCTGGTGGCAGCTGCCAGCGACCGGCCCATGTACGCCCCGGTGCCCGTGGCGGCCCACCAGCGCTTGCCCAGGGCGGGGGCGCTGACCACGCCGAGGACAGGGACGCCGTCGTCGACCAGGGAGATCAGGGTGGCCCAGACGGGAACACCGCGGATGAAGTTTTTGGTGCCGTCGATGGGGTCGATGACCCAGCGGCGGGGTCCCGAGCCGGTGGAGCCGAACTCCTCGCCGAGGACGGCATCGCGGGGCCGGGCACGGGAGAGCTGCCCGCGGATGGCGTCCTCCGCTGCCTTGTCCGCGTCGGTGACGGGGGTCAGGTCCGGCTTCGTTTCGACCTTGAGGTCCAGGGCCTTGAAGCGCGACATGGTCTGGTCATCCACGGAATCGGCCATGACATGGGCGAGTCGCAGGTCATCGTTGTAGTTCTGAGCGAACGGCATACTGTTCAACTTATCCTTATTCGGCGGGCGCTGCCCGCGATTGGACGGCTCCGGGCCCGGTGCGGCGCCGTTTGGGGCCGGTTTCGGGACGCCGGAGCAGGTACTGCGCAACTCACTGCGCGCCCAGCTCCTTGGCCGAGGCGCGGTTTTCGGTGCGGGTGCCGGAGCTGAGCAGCCTGCGCAGCGATGCCAGCCGGGCCGGGCCCGCAGCGCCGGCCTGTCCCGACTCCACCCACGGATCGAGTCCGCAGTCCCGGGCCTGGTCATCGTGCCGGCAGCCGCGTTCGCAGGTTTCGGTGCCGGGAGCCAGATCGGGGAAGGCCTGCAGGATGCGGTCGGGGTCCACATGCGCCAGGCCGAAGGACCGGATGCCCGGGGTGTCGATGATCCAGCTGCCGGGCGGAGCGTCCAGGACCTTCAGGGCCAGGGCCGACGACGAGGTGTGGCGCCCGCGCCCGGTGACGGCGTTGACGCCGCCGGTGGCGCGGTCGGATCCGGTCAGGGCGTTGACCAGCGTGGACTTGCCGACGCCGGAGTGGCCCACGAGGACCGAGACCTTGCCCTCCAGATGGCCGTGCAGCTGCTGCACGGCGTCGCCCTGCAGCCGGGCCGACAAGCCGTCGTCGGAACGGGCATCGATGCCCGAGGCGTCGTCGGCTGCCGTGCGGCTGATGATGACGTCCAGGTCCAGGTGCTCGTAGTTCGCCAGCAGCTCCGCCGGATCCTTGATGTCGGCCTTGGTGATGCACAGCAGGGGGGAGATGCCGGCGTCGTAGGCAGCAACGAGGGCGCGGTCGATAAAACCGGTGCGCGGCTCCGGATTGGCTGCGGCGACCACGATGACCAGCTGGTCGGCGTTGGCGACGACGGCGCGTTCCACCGGATCGGTGTCATCGGCGCTGCGGCGCAGCAGCGTGCGGCGGTCCTGGATGCGCACCAGCCGGGCGAGGGTGTCCGGTCCGCCGGAAACGTCTCCGACCAGCGACACCAGGTCGCCGGCCACCACGGGGTTGCGGCGCAGCTCGCGGGCACGTGCCGCCGTGACGACGCGTTCGGCGGGGGTGTTCTCGTCCACGACGGCTGTGTAGCGGCCGCGGTCGACGGTGATAATGCGCCCCGTTACGGCTTCGTCGTAGGCGGGGCGGTCCTTGGTGCGGGGACGGGAGCCTTTTTTGTTGGGGCGGATCCGGACGTCCGATTCGTCCCAGCTGCCGGTGGAGCGGGGCATCAGCGGAGACTCCCGTCGGTGGCGGCGTCTGCGCGCGCAGACGCGGGTTGCGCAGGTTGCGCGGGGGCAGCGGGAAGTCCGGACGCCGAGGCGGCCAGTTCCTGCCAGAGCTGCGGGAATTCGGGCAGCGTTTTGGCGGTCGTGCCGATGTCCCGGACCAGGACACCGGGCACGGCGAGACCGATCAGGGCGCCCGCCGTTGCCATGCGGTGGTCCGCATAGGTCTCAAAGGTGCCGCCGTGCAGGGGCGCCGGGCGGATGGACAGGCCGTCCGCCGTCTCTTCGGCGTCGCCGCCCAGACGGTTTATTTCCGTGGTCAGGGCAGCCAGCCGGTCGGTTTCGTGGCCGCGGAGGTGGGCAATGCCGCTAAGGACCGAGGGGGAATCCGCCAGGGCACAGAGGGCGGCCACCGTGGGTGCGAGCTCGCTTGTGTCGGCGAGTTCGGCTCCCGTGATCCTGCCTGTTCCGGTGACTGTCAGGGTGCCGCCGGACAGGGTGGCGGTGCCGCCGAGAAGGGGCAGGATCTGCCGCCACCGGTCGCCGACCTGGGCGGTCCGCTCCGGCCAGCCGGCCATGCGGACCCTGCCGCCGGCCACCAGCGCAGCGGCGAGGAAAGGGCCGGCGTTGGACAGGTCCGGTTCGATGGTGACGTCGAAGGCCCGGATGGGACCCGGAGCGACCTTCCATTCGTTCGGCACGGAATCGTCCACGTGAACGCCCGCACCGCGGAGCACGTCTACGGTCATGGCGATGTGCTCGCGGCTGGGCACGGTTGAACCCACGTGGACCAGGTGGAGGCCGTTCCGGAAGCGGGCTCCCGCCAGCAGGAGGGCGGAGACGAACTGGGAGGAAGCTCCCGCATCGATCTCCAGCCGGCCGCCGGCGACGTCGCCGGTGCCCGTCACCGTGAACGGCAGGGAGCCGGCGCCGTCGTCATGCACCGTTACGCCAAGGCCCCGGAGGGCGCTGATGGCTGCGGACATGGGCCGAAGGCGGGCGTGCGGGTCGCCGTCGAAGGCCGTGGTCCCGTTTGTCAGGGCGGCCAGCGGCGGAACGAAGCGCATCACGGTTCCCGCCAAACCGCAGTCAATCCGGGCGTCGGAGACACTCCCCGTTTCCAGCGGGCGCACCTCCAGATCCGGGCCGAAGGCACCGTCGCCGTCGACCTCCCTCACCTCGGCGCCCAGCGCCCTCAGGGAAGCGACCATGAGGGCGGTGTCACGCGAGTGCAGGGGGGCCCGGAGCCTGCTGGGCCCGTCGGCCAGCGCCGCGAGGACCAAATACCTGTTGGTCAGGGATTTGGAACCCGGGATGCGGACCTCGGCGTCCAGCGGAGCGTTAACCCGGGGCGCGGGCCAGGGAGAGACTGTCTGCGGTTCGGCGGGGTAGGACATGTGGCTAGGAACCCACAATGCCGGCTGCAGTGGTGCGGACGGTGCGGTTGGCCTTCTTCAGCTGCTTGGCAGCATCCTTCTTCACGGACCGCGACTTGCGGCCGGCGTCCCGGCCCAGGGACGACACGCTGCGGCGGGTGTCGTCAGCCAGGTGGCCGGCCCGCCAGGCGAGGCCCGGACGGCCGTTGGTGTCAACTGCAACCAGCAGGACCGCACCGATAAGGGAGAGGTTCTTCAGCAGGGCTGCGCGGCGTGCTTTGCGCTCGTCGGAGGTGTCGGTTTCCGCGTTCTTGTACTCCACCACTGCGTTCAGGACAGCGGTGCCCGTCAGCAGCAGGCCGGACAGGCGGGGCAGTTTTCCGAGGGCCAGGAGGGCGCCGGCAGCTACCTGCGTGGCTCCGAGGGCCTTGGCCACGAGCTGGGGGTTGCCGGTGACGGAGGCTGCGGAAGGAACCATGCCGCCAACGCGGTTCAGGGTGGGACGCAGCTGTTCAGCGGTCTGATCGGCATCCCGCAGGCGGTCAACCCCGGCTGCAATGAACCCGGTGGCGAGCAGCGGGCGGGCGAGCAAACGGACAACGGACATATTGACCTCCTGGTTGCTGTCCGGACTCGGAATAGCCGGGCAGAATACTCCTAGTTTGGCACTTTTACGGAGCGGGCACATCTTAGGTGACCGGCGGGTTCCGTAACGTCCGGACGGAATAAGCTCCCCGGTCGACGCGTTCAGAGGATAGACGGCATTTACGCCGGCTACTTCAATGCCGTCCCCGGGACACCGGAGGCAGGGCCTTCGGAGTCCGTAAACCAGTGAGGAGACTAAACGTGCCAGTTACCCTGGTCATGCCGGCTGCAGCCGCAGTTGCTTCACCCCCGGTATCTTCGGTTCAGCTAAGAGTGGAGACGGCGCCGCGCACCGTAGACTTGAAACTGATGAGAACTGATGCGCCGGAAGGCAGCCCCCAGGTGGAAGACTCCGAGCTGGATGTCGCTTCCGAATCGGAAGAGGCCCGCAAGATACGTTTCGAGCGTGATGCCATGCAGTATGTGGATCAGCTCTACTCTGCGGCCATGCGCATGGCCCGCAACCCCTCCGACGCCGAGGACCTGGTGCAGGAGGCCTATACCAAGGCATTCTCTGCCTTTCACCAGTATCGTCCGGGCACCAATCTGAAGGCCTGGCTGTACCGCATCCTGACGAATACGTACATCAACCTGTACCGAAAGCGCCAGCGCGAGCCGCTGCAGGCTAATTCGGACGGCGTGGAGGACTGGCAGCTGGCGCGCGCCGCCGAGCACAGCTCCACCGGGCTGCGTTCGGCAGAAGCCGTGGCGCTGGACCACCTTCCGGATTCGGATGTAAAGGATGCGCTGCAGTCCATTCCGGAGGAATTCCGGTTGGCCGTCTATTTCTCCGATGTGGAGGGATTTGCGTACAAGGAAATCTCGGAAATCATGAATACTCCCATCGGAACCGTTATGTCACGCCTTCACCGGGGCAGGAAAATGCTCCGCGAATTGCTTGCTGAATATGCGCATGAACGCGGTATCCGCGGCAAGTCGGCTCCTGCTGCTGCAGGTGCCTCACAGAACAAGAAACAGGGGAACACGCTATGAGCGATTGCCAAAGCCTGGGCGATTGCGAGGATGCCCGCATCGAACGGCTCTATGAATACTTGGACGGCGCGCTGTCCCACAAAGACATCGTTGAGATCCAGGAGCATCTGGACGGATGCCCCGAATGCGCCGAGGAACACGACCTCGAGTGCGTCATCCGGTCCGTCGTCAAGCGTTCCTGCACAGAAGCCGCCCCGGAAACTCTCAAGGCCAGCATCCTGGACCGGATCAGCCAGATCCAGACCGCCGACCACTAGGCCGCAGTACCAGAAGACAACGCAGTACCAGAAGACAACGCAGTACCAGGAAACAAAAAGAACCCCCGGCAGCCGCGAGGCTCCGGGGGTTCTTTCCTAGTGGCGATGGGCCACACGGTTCGTTCCAAGACTTACGTGTTGGGACGCTTACCGTGGTTGGCGCCGCCGCGCTTACGATCACGACGCTTGCGTGCACGCTTGCTCATAGCTGCCTCCTTCGTTTTGCTGAAAGTTCTGCCCTCCAGTGTCCCACAGGGTGAGCCCGACAACCTAAACCGGGGCCCGGGCACGCGGGGGGCTACTCGACGGAACTGCCGGCGGCCATGAGGGCGTTGCGCTGTTCCCTGCGCAGCGCCTGCTCGGCGGGATCCGGCACCGGCGCTGCGGCCAGCAGCCGGCGCGTGTACGGGTCCTGCGGGTACTTCAGCACCTGTTCCGTTGACCCCTGCTCCACCATGATTCCCTTGTTCAGCACTGCGATGTGACTGGCCAGGATCTCCACCACGGCCAGGTCATGGCTGACAAAGAGGCAGGCAAAGCCGTACTGCTGCTGCAGGTCCTGGAGCAGGGCCAGCACGCGTGCCTGGACCGAGACGTCCAGCGCGGACGTGGGTTCATCGGCAACCAGCAGCGACGGGCGCAGCGAGAGGGCACGTGCAATCCCGACGCGCTGGCGCTGCCCGCCGGAGAGCTCGTGCGGGTAACGGTTGCGGAAGCTGGTCGGCAGCTGGACATCGTCCAGCAGGCCTTCCACTCGGCGGTCCAGGTCAGCGCGGGAGAGCTTCTCGTGGAGGAACAGCGGCTCGCCGATGGATTCGCCAATGGACATGCGCGGGTTCAGCGAAGCCGCGGGATCCTGGAACACGATGGCGAATTTGCGCCGCAGGGGACGCATCTCCTTGGGGGAGAGGCCCGCGATGTTGGTGCCGTTGATGTCCACGCTGCCGGCGCTGACCGGAAGCAGTCCCGTGACGGCGCGCGCAATGGTTGACTTGCCGGATCCTGATTCACCCACCAGGCCCATGACCTCGCCGGGGTTGATGACGAAGGAGACGTCCGAGACGGCTTTGAAGCCCGGCTGGCGGAAGCGGCCGGGGTATTCAATGGAAACACCGGTCAGCTGCAGGGCAGGAACCACTCCCGCGTCGGGGGTGGCAAGGTCCGCCGACTCCCTCATCACAGCCCGCGGGGCATCGGAGATTTGCAGCGAACCGTCGTCTTCCACCTCCACGGCGGACAGCACTCCGCCGACTTTGGAACCCAGGTGGGGGACGGCAGCCAGCAGCTGCCGGGTGTAGTCCTCACGCGGATTATTGAAGAGCTCGGCCACGGGGGCGGCCTCCACGATGCGGCCCTTCTCCATCACCACTACCTTGTCGGCAAGGTCGGCGACCACCCCCATGTCATGGGTGATGAGCATGACGGCACTGTTCAGCCGCCGGTTCAGGTTCCGGAGCAGCTCCAGGACTTCTGCCTGGACCGTAACGTCCAGAGCGGTGGTGGGTTCATCTGCCACGAGCAGGATGGGATCGTTGGCGATGGCGATGGCGATCATGGCCCGCTGGCGCTGGCCGCCGGAGAACTGGTGCGGGTAGGAATCGTAGCGCCGCTCCGGTTCGGGGATTTCCACCATGCGCAGCAGCTCAAGGGCCCGGACCTTTGCCTGGGCCGGCGAAGCATCAGTGTGCTGCTCAATAATTTCCTTGATCTGCTCGCCCACCGTGAGGACGGGATTAAGCGCCGTCATGGGTTCCTGGAAAATCATGGCGATATCGTTTCCGCGGATTTTCCGGAGGGTGGACTGCGGGGCCCCGATCAGTTCCTTGCCCTGCAGCTTGGCGCTGCCGCTGGAGCGGCCGTTGCCCGGCAGCAGACCCAGCAGGGCCATGGAAGACATGCTCTTTCCGGAACCCGACTCACCCACGATGGCCAGGATTTCGCCGGGGTGGACCGTGAAGGAGACGTCCTCCGCAGCCATCACCCACTTGTTGTCGACACTGAACTCGACACCGAGGCCCGAGACCTCCAGAATCGGGGCCGCGGCTGCCGATGGCGTGACGTCGCTGTACAGGGGTGCCGAACTCATTGCTTGTTCCTTGTCTGTCGGGGATCAAACGCATCCCGGAGGCCGTCACCGATGAAGTTCACGGTGAGGGCAATGGCGACGATGAAGATGCCGGGCCAGAAGAAGAGCCACGGGCGCGTGGTCATGGCGGCCCGGTTCTCGTTGATGAGCTTGCCCAGCGAGGTGTCCGGCGGCTGGACGCCCAGTCCGAGGAAGCTCAGGGCCGTCTCCAGGAGGATGGCGCCTGAGATTGCCAGCGTCGCGGAGACGATGATGACGCCGACGGTGTTGGGCAGGATGTGCTTGAAGATGATGCGGCTGGAGCTGGCGCCAACGGATTTGGCCGCCTCGACAAATTCCTTTTCGCGCAGGGAGAGGAACTCGCCCCGGACGATGCGGGCCAGCCCGGTCCAGGTCAGCAGGCCCAGGAAGATCGCGAACACGACAATTCCGGCCTTGGAGACGATGCTGGCCAGCACTGCAGCCACGACGAGCAGGGGGATGGTGATGATGACGTCGGTGAAGCGCATCAGGACGGTTTCCGTGAAGCCGCGGAAGTAACCGGCCAAGGCGCCGATCACGGTGCCGACGACGGTCCCGACAATGCCGACGATGAACGCGATGGTCAGTGAAATCTGTGCCCCGCGCATGGTCATGGCGAAGTAGTCCCGACCGAGGGTGTCCTGCCCGAAGGGGTGGTTCCCCAGCCCGGTCCACGAGATGGTGGGCGCCCCGCCGTCTTCAAGGGGCATAACCGAGGAGAAGGTGTGCGGCCACCAGCCGGGGATGCGGACCGGGCCGACGGAGAGCCCGATCGAGGTGAAGGCCAGCAGGACGATGAAGATTAGTCCGCCCATGCCCGCGAGAGCGCCCTTGTGGCGGAGGAACCGTTCCCGGACCAGCTGGCCCTGGCTCTTCGCTGCGGTGATTTCCGGATCCGCAGTCACTGCCCGGGTTGCGGGCGAGTCTGCGATGTCCGTTCTCTGGCTTTCCAGAGTCATGCTCGTCAGTTCCGGGCTGCTGCCCTTGCTGCCGGACGGTATTTTCTCAGTCATGGTCTCCGCCTATCAATTCAGGCTAATGCGCGGGTCGAGGAACGCATACGCGATGTCGGCCAGCATGTTGAAGGTCACCGCGGCCACGCCGGTCACCAGGAAGAACGCCATGATGACGTTTGGATCGACGTTGTTCAGGCCTTCCGTGAACATTTTTCCCATTCCGCTCCAGCCGAACACGGCCTCGGTAATGACCGCGCCGCCGAGGACTCCGGCGAAGTCGAACGCCATCAAAGTGGTGATGGGGATCATCGCGTTGCGGAAGGCATGTTTGACGACCACGGATCGTTCGCTCAGGCCCTTGGCCCGTGCCGTCCGGACGTAGTCCTGGTTCATGACTTCAAGCATGCTGGCGCGCGTGTAACGGGTGTACGTAGCGAACGAGATCAGCATGATGGCAATGGTGGGCAGTACCAGGTACAGCGCATAGTCCAGGTTGATTTCCCAGAAGGTGCCCTGCAGGTTGGGCGTCGATGATCCGGTGGTCGGGATCGGGCGGCCGCCGTTTTTGCGGGCCAGAGACGGATAGGCGCTGAGGAGCGCATCGATAAAGACGAAGAAACCGATGCTCAGCCCGATGACGGCCGTCAGGTTCCGGGTTTGCTTGGCGTACGGTCCGCCGACGAAATGTCCGATGGCGAGTGAGACGAGCAGCGTCAGGACGGTGAGGCCGGCGATGATCGCCCAGTTCGGATCCTGCATCAGCGGCAGGGTGACCAGGTACCCGATGTAGCCTGCGGCTGCGGTGGCAAGTGCCGCGTACAGGATCCGGCGGCGGCGGAACCCCGCCAGCATGGCGGTGATGCCCAGCGCCAAGCCGAAGGCTGTGATCAGGAGGCCCACAGGCCCCAGCCCCGGTGTCTTGAACCAGTTCGTGATGAGCAGCAGGTAGAACGTGAGCGAGGTGGCAACGGCAGCAATGGCGAAGACACGCAGGCGCCGACGCCGGTCGCCGCCGAGGACCACGGACCCGACGATTCCGGCGATGAGTCCTATGACGGCTATGCCCAGATACGACATTTGGGGATTGGCGAGCCAGGTGTTCAGGTCAATCGCCAGGTACTGCTTGAGCAGAGTGGAGAGCCAGAACAGCGGCATGGAGAAGAGCAGGAAAGCAACGAAGGTAATGGAGTAATCGAAGACGCTGTACTGGCGCAGAGCGGTGATCAGGCCGACCGCAACACCGAGCACAATGGCAACGAGGGTGGCGACGACAACGAGCCGGAACGTGGAGCCGATGGCTGTCTGCAGCTGGTCGATGACCGGAGACCCGGCGCGGTTCAGGCCCAGTGTGCATTCGGCGCCGCCGGGAATGATGCAGCGGCCCACTTCCTGCAGCCACAGCAGGTAGCGCACGGCCACGGGCTGGTCGAGGTGGAGCGCCGCAGTGGTCTGGGCGATGCGGGCGTCGCGTTCAGCGCTTTGCAGTTCGAAAAACTCTTGTAGGGGGTCGCCCGAGTTAACGGCCAGCACGAACATCAGCACGGTGGCTGCGAGCAGGATGAAGAACGAGGTCACCGCTCTTTTAAGGATGAAGAAGAACACCGAAGGCTCCTATGGGGATGGTACGAAAAGCCGTTGCGGCACAAAGCCGGGATGGGCAGACCAGTGGTCTGCCCATCCCGGTTTCTAACCGTTACGGCGCGATGCCTTGGTTAGGCCTTCTTGGTCCACTTGAAGGCGTTCCAGGTCACGCCGCTCTGGGTGGGGTTGTACTCCACGTTCTCCATGCCGGAGTTGTGGGCAACAATGTCGGCCTGGGTGTAGAGAACGACGTTGTAGACGTCCTTGGCCAGTTCCTCTTCGAGTTCCTTCTTCAGTTCCAGCACCTTGTCGGCTTCAGTGGTGCGGGCAATTTCGTCCCACAGCTCGTCAACCTTTTCGCTCTTGAACTTGCCGTAGTTCTGGACGCCCTCGGAGTCATAGATCGACTGTGCGCTGGCTACCAGGCCTGAACCGGCCCAGCCGAAGATTGCTGCATCCCAGGAGCCGAGCTCGTCGAGCTTCTTGGTCCACTCGGCGTCGGGGGTGCCGATGATGTTGAAGCCGGCCTGGTCGCAGGAATCCTTGATCAGGGCAGTGATGTCGGCGCGCACCTGGCTTGCCGAGGAGTACAGCATGCGGACGTCAACGGGAGCGGTCTTGCCGGCCTCTTCCATCAGCGCCTTGGCGCCTTCGAGGTCAACCTCATCGTATTCGCTGGCGGCCGGGGCTGCTTCAAGAACTTCGTCGTACTCCGGCTGCGACTGCTGGAAATCGCGCAGGTTCAGCACGGTGGCCTCCGGGTCGACCGGCTTGACGAACTTGTCCACGATGTCCTGGCGCGGAACGCACTTGGAGAAGGCCTGGCGGACCTTGAGGTCCTTGAACACGCCGTTTTCGGACTGGTCAAGGTCAATGTGGGTGAACGTCATGCCCGTACCGGTGACCATGGAAACGGACTCACCGATGGCTTCGATCTGGTCCTTGGTGTCACCGGTGGGACCGGACGGTTCAATGACGTCCACGTCGCCGTTCTGCAGCGCCTGCACGGCTTCGGTGTCTTCGATGGTCTTGAAGACAATGCTGTCGGTGGCGCCCTGGCGCTCTTCGCCCCAGTACTCCTCGTTCTTGGTCAGCGTGAGGTTCCCGCCGGCCGCGTTGTCGAGCTTGTACGGGCCGGAGGAAGGAATCAGTGCTGCGTCGGGAAGCGAGGGGAGGCCCTCGGCATAACCCCAGCCGGTGTTCCAGAACTCGGCGACAGGCTTCAGGGAAGCAAGGTTGTTGTCCTGGATCGCAGCGACGAGTGCCTCGCCGTCGTTTTCAACGCTCAGGCCGCCCTGCTCCGCCGCAATATGGGCGGGCATGAGGGAGCCGATCATCAGGTTTTCCCAGTCGGCGTAAGGAGTCTCGTAGACGTACTCGAACTCCTTGGCCCCGGCTTCGCCCTCGGGCATCGTCAGGTATTCGTAGCCGTTGTTCGAGGAGGGTTCGAAGATTTCCGCTTCGCCCTCGAGGACCTTGCCGGAGAAAGCCGCCCAGTTCAGCAGGACGTCGTCGAAGTCGATCGGCGTGCCGTCGGACCATACGGCGTCCTCGTTGATGGTGTACTTCACGGTCAGGGGATCGTCACTGACCTTTTCGAAGGTGCCGAACTCCTCGTTGCGGATGACGCCTTCGGGGCTGTACTCCGAGAAGTTGCTGTGCACCAGGTTGTCCACGTAGGTGTTGTACACGCTGTTGGACTTGGACGTTCCGCCGTTGTAGAAGTCCGGTGCCTGGCTGATGGCTACGGAAATGGACGACGCGAGGTTGGCGTCCTCCGTGGTGTCGGATTCGGCGGTTTCGCCGCCTCCGGCTGAGCCGCAGGCGCCAAGGAAGAGGGCTCCCACGGAAAGTGCGGCAAGAGTTGCCGTGCGCTTAGTACGCATTCGTAGTCCTAACTGAGGATGAGTCGTCAGGAACCACCATCGGCGGCTCCCCCAAAGCGGCCGTGATGGCCGCCACATGTTCCGAAAGACTAGCCACTAATTGTTTCGAGTGTGCTAACTGTTAGCGGATGTTAACTGATCGTTACCTGAGGGGCCGGGGGAGCGTGGTGTGCAGGAGTGGTGTGCGAAAGCTCCGGAGGCGGTGAGATCCGCGCCGCGACGGGGGAGAAGGCGCTTTTGGGCCGCCGGCCCGGGGCTGCTCGGGGACCTGCGGGCTGGGACTGTTGCGCAATGTTTCCTCACGCAAAGCGGGTCCCGGTGGAACACCGGGACCCGCTTTTTTGTGATTATTCCGTGGTGCACAGCCGCAGGGGAGCAGCTGTTGCCCGGTTAGTTCATGTCGGGCAGGTCCAGCCAGCGGTACCAGCCGCGGTGCAGGACCAGCCATGCCATGAGGCCGTAGCCGGCCTGGCCGGGAGTGCCGCCGTTGGACGCGAGGTCGGTGCGCCACTGTTCGTGGTTCAGCAGCGGCGTGAGGGTATCCACGTATACGTGCTTGCGCCGCGTCGTCACGTCCCCGAAAGCTGCAGACAAATCCGAAAGCCGCCGGTTTCGCTCGGCGTCCAGTCCGGGAGGGGGTCCGACGACGAAGACCTTGATGCTCATTTGGGCCGCCCCGTCCAGGATGTTCGCCAGGTTGAGCCGGCTGCGGGCCGTTGACAGGCCAAGGTCCAGATCGCGGTCCGACAGGCCGATCACCAGCCGGTTTTCGCAGCGGTCGTCAAACCTGCGTCCCGCTTCCTGCAGCCAGCGGTTGGCCAGCGATTCGGTCCCCTCCTGGGGTGCAGCGAGGGTGTACGCCTGGACACTCACGTTTTCGGGGGTGGTACGGGCCAGCACGCGGCCCAGCCAGCCCAGGGCCCGCGGGTCTCCGTGCCCGGCCAGCAGCTCATCACCGACGGCTGCAAGCCTGATTCTGCGTTGTTCCACTAGTCACCTTCTCCGGTCACAAAAAAACGGGGTGGGGCGCCGCCGGCGCCCCACCCCAACTTAGCCTACTGACGTTCGAAGGCCTTCTTGACAAGGATGTCCTGCTCAACGGCGTGGCGCTTGGCCGAACCGGTGGCGGTGGACGCCGACGCCGGGCGCGAGACCAGGCGCAGCGGCCGGTCCAGCTGTGCCGGCAGGTTCAGGCCGATAAACGGCCACGGACCCTGGTTGGCGGGCTCATCCTGTGCCCAGACGACGTCGGCGTTCGGGTACTTGGCGACAGCGGCCTGGATCTCCGTGACGGGCAGCGGGTAAAGCTGCTCGACCCGGACAATGGCCGTCTTCTCGTCTCCGGTCTTCTGGCGGTTGGCCAGCAGATCGTAGTACAGGCGGCCGGACACCAGGAGCACGCGCTCGACGGCGTTCGCATCGAGTTCGGCATGTTCGGGAATGACCGGCTGGAACGAACCCTGCGTGAAGTCCTCCACCGAGGTGGCCGCCGCCTTCAGCCGCAGCAGCTGCTTCGGCGTGAAGACGATCAGCGGCTTCCGCGGCCTGCTGTAGGCCTGGCGGCGCAGCAGGTGAAAGTGCGAGGCACCCGTGGTGGGGTTGGCAACAATCATGTTGTCCTCGGCGCACATCTGCAGGAAGCGTTCGATCCGGGCGGACGAGTGGTCCGGGCCCTGGCCCTCGTAGCCGTGCGGCAGCATCAGCACCAGCGAGGAACGCTGGCCCCACTTCTGCTCGGCCGAGGAGATGAATTCATCAATGATCGTCTGGGCGCCGTTGACGAAGTCACCGAACTGGGCCTCCCAGAGCACGAGTGCGTCCGGGCGCTCCACGGAGTAGCCGTATTCGAAGCCCATGGCAGCGAATTCCGACAGCAGCGAATCGTAGATCCAGAGCTTCGCCTGGTTCGGATCCAGTTCCGCGAGCGGGGTCCACTCGGCACCTGTGGCGCGGTCGTGGAAGACGGCGTGGCGCTGGGTGAAGGTTCCGCGGCGCGAGTCCTGGCCGGCGAGGCGTACGGGGACGCCCTCCATGACCAGCGATCCGAACGCTGCAATTTCCGCAAAGCCCCAGTCGATGCCGCCTTCACGGGACATCTGCTCGCGCTTCTCCAGCAGTGCCTTGAGCTTCGGGTGCACGGTGAAGCCTTCGGGCACGGCCACGTGGGCCTTGCCGATGTGGGCCAGCACCTCGGCGGAAATCGCCGTGGATGCGGGCGACACGATCGTGGTGCCCTCCTGCTGGGACGAGGGGCGCTCCAGGTCGGAGACCGCCTCGGTGTCCTTCGTGATGACCGGCAGCGGGGAGGTCTGGGCGGCATGCGTTTCCGCGAAGACCCGCTCCAGGCGGCCCTGGTAGTCGCGCAGTGCCTGTTCGGCCTCTTCCTGGCTGATGTCGCCGCGTCCGATCAGGGACTCGGTGTACAGCTTGCGGACGGAGCGCTTGGCTTCGATCAGGCTGTACATCATCGGCTGCGTCATCGAGGGGTCGTCGCCCTCGTTGTGCCCGCGGCGGCGGTAGCAGACCATGTCGATGACGACGTCCTTGTGGAAGCGCTGACGGTAGTCGTAGGCCAGCTGCGCAATGCGCACGACCTGCTCCGGATCGTCGCCGTTCACGTGGAAGATCGGCGCCTGCACCATCTTGGCCACGTCGGTGGAGTACACCGAGGAGCGCGAGGACGTGGGCGAGGTGGTGAAGCCGACCTGGTTGTTGACCACGACGTGGATGGTTCCGCCGGTGCGGTAGCCGCGCAGCTGGGAAAGGTTCAGCGTTTCCGCCACCACGCCCTGGCCTGCAAAGGCGGCGTCACCGTGGATGAGGATCGGCAGGACGGGGAACTCGTCGCCCTGGTCCAGCCGGTCCTGCTTGGCACGCACGATGCCTTCGAGGACGGAGTCCCCGGCTTCGAGGTGCGAGGGGTTGGCGGCCAGGTACACCTTGGTCTGGTTGCCGTTGTCGGAGGTGAAGGTGCCTTCGGTGCCGAGGTGGTACTTCACGTCACCGGAGCCCTGCACGCTGCGCGGGTCCTGGGTGCCTTCGAATTCGCGGAAGACCTGGGCGTAGGTCTTGCCGGCAATATTCGTCAGCACGTTGAGGCGGCCGCGGTGGGCCATGCCGATGCCGACCTCTTCGAGGCCGTCGTCGGCTGCACCGGAAATCACGGCGTCCAGCAGGGGAATCAGGGATTCGCCGCCCTCGAGCGAGAAACGCTTCTGGCCGACGAACTTGGTCTGCAGGAAGGTTTCGAAAGCTTCGGCCGCGTTGAGCTTGCTCAGGATCCGCAGCTGCTCTTCACGGGTGGGCTTGCTGTACTTGGTTTCCAAGCGCTCCTGGAACCACTCGCGCTCCTCGGGGTCCTGGATGTGCATGTATTCGATGCCCGCGGTGCGGCAGTAGGCATCGCGGAGCACGCCGAGGATCTTGCGCAGCTTCAGCATCGGCTTGCCGCCGAAGCCGCCGGTGGGCCATTCACGGTCCAGGTCCCACAGGGTGAGGCCGTGGTTCAGGATGTCCAGGTCCGCGTGGCGGCGCTGGACGTACTCGAGCGGGTTGGTGTCCGCCATCAGGTGGCCGCGGACGCGGTAGGAGTGGATCAGCTGCTGGATGCGGGCAACCTTGTTGATCTGCTCTTCCGGGTTCACCTGGATGTCGGGGCTCCAGCGGACCGGCTCGTACGGAATCCGCAGCGACTCGAAGATGTCGTCGTAGAAGTTCTGTTCGCCGAGGAGCAGCTGGTGGATGATGCGCAGGAACTCGCCGCTGCCGGCACCCTGGATGACGCGGTGGTCATAGGTGGAGGTCAGCGTGATGATCTTGGAGATGGCGTTGCGGGCGAGGATCTTCTCGTTGGATCCCTGGAACTCCGCCGGGTAGTCAAGCGCGCCGGCACCGATGATGCAGGCCTGGCCCTTGGACAGGCGGGGCACGGAGTGAACCGTGCCGATGCCGCCCGGGTTGGTCAGCGAAATGGTGGTGCCCTTGTAGTCGTCCGCCGTGAGCTTGCCGTTGCGGGCCTTCTTCACGAGTTCTTCGTAGGCGTGCCAGAACTCCGAGAAGTTCAGTGTTTCGGCCTTCTTGATGTTCGGCACCACCAGCAGGCGGGTGCCGTCGGGCTTGGGCATGTCAATGGCCAGGCCGAAGTTTACGTGCGCCGGCTGAACGGCAACGGGCTTGCCGTCGACGACGTCGTAGTACACGTTCTGGGACGGGAACATGGCTGCTGCGCGGATGATGGCGTAACCAAGCAGGTGGGTGAAAGACACCTTGCCGCCGCGGGCACGCTCCAGGTGGCTGTTGATGACGATGCGGTTGTCGATCAGCAGCTTGGCCGGCACGGCGCGGACCGTGGTGGCGGTGGGAACGCTGAGGCTGAGGTCCATGTTGGTGGCGATGGCCTTGGCCGGGCCGCGCAGGACGTTGACCTTATCTTCCTCGGAAGCAGCGCTGGCCGGCTGCGTCTTCGGCAGCTGGGCCGGAATCGGGGGAGTCTTGCTCTTCGGGGACTCGGTCTTCGCCTCGGCGGGCTTGGAATCCTTGGCCGCGGAGTTGGAGGACGCTGCTTCCTTCGCAACCGGAGGCTTTCCGGACTGCTGGGTGGAAGCAGGCGATTCGCCTGAGGCCTTGGGCTTCGCAGCCTCGGCCTTTACAACGGGAAGCTGGCGGGTGGCCGGGTTCGCGCCCAGTTCGCTCGGGGCGGAGCCGTTTCCGTTGGAAGCGGCGCTGCTGGAGCTCTGTGCTTCCTCATCCTTGAAGGAGTCGAAGATGCTCCACCACTTCTTGTCAACCGAGTTTTTGTCCTTCAGGTACTGCTCGTAGAGTTCGTCGACAAGCCACTCGTTGCCGCCGAATTCTTCCGGCAGTCGGTGGTTGGATTGGTCTGGCACTGTTAATACGCCTCTTCCATGAGTTGCCTTTTGCCCTGATTGGCACCATGTCTGAGGGCTTAAAGCCTCAAAGCTCTCTGGTGCGGCCCGGCCGGTGCGCAGTGACCGAGACTTCATGCCAGTCTAGTGACAATGCGGGACAACTGGCCAATTCCCGTTTGACATCCGTCACGTCCGCGCGGTCCGGCCGGTGCCGCGGCGCCGGCTCGCCGCCTCCCGGGGGCGGCCGGCTGCATCAGGGCGAGTCCTTGCGGCGGAGGAATGGTGAACCTGTAAACTGGGGAGTCTATGGACAGTTTCTCTAGGCGCCGGCCTGCAACCCGGTCCGCAGCTCCTGCGGACCGCTCGCACAGAGCCGGCCACGCCCGAACCCAGACGCCCCGATCCACTCCTGCCGTATCGGAGCCTTCCAGACCGGCTTCGGCCGATCACCCTCCGCCTGCGCCCTGCAGCGACCAACCGCCGGGGCCCGCCCCGTTCGGCACCGGCGCATGTCCCTCCCGCCCCTGCGCCGAGGTGGAAGCTTAAATGGAATGGCTATACCTTGCCTTTGGCCTGGTGCTGATACTCGGCACCGGCTTTTTTGTGGCCGTCGAGTTCTCGCTGGTGGCCCTGGACCAGCCCACGGTGCGCCGGGCCGTTGAAAACGGCGACAAGGCGGCAGAGCCGCTGCTGCGGTGCCTGACCTCCCTCTCGACGCAGCTCTCCAGCTGCCAGCTCGGCATTACCCTGACCACTCTCCTGACCGGTTTCGTCATGGAGCCGTCGGTGGGCCGGCTGCTGAAGCCCCCGCTCGGAGCCCTGGGGCTGCCGCCGGTGGCGGTGGATTCCGTCTCCGTGGTGGCAGCCATGGTTCTCGCAACCTTCCTGTCCATGCTGCTCGGGGAGCTCATCCCCAAGAACATGTCCATCTCCCTGCCCTTCCGCATGGGACGCGCGCTGGCCCGGCCGCAGCTGGCCTTCACCGTACTGTTCAAGCCGGCCATCCTGCTGCTGAACGGCTTCTCGAACAAGGTGCTGCATCTCTTCGGGCTCGAAGCCAAGGAAGAGGTCTCCGGCGCCCGGACACCCGCGGAGCTGTCCTCCATGGTCCGCCGGTCCGCAGAGATGGGCACCCTGGACCAGGGCACCGCAAACTTCCTGTCCCGGACGTTCTCCTTTGCGGAACGGACCGCCGCAGACGTCATGACTCCCCGGATCCGGCTGGAGACCATCGACTCGGAGCAGTCGGTGGCTGACGTCATCGAGGCTGCCCGCCGCACCGGATATTCACGCTTTCCGGTCCTCGGGGATTCCCCGGACGACATCCGCGGCGTGGTCCATGTCAAGAAAGCCGTTGCCGTGCCCCGCAGCCGGCGGGCCGACCTGCCGGCCGGAGCCATCATGAGCGAGGTCCTGCGTGTTCCCGAGACGGTGCACTTGGACAGCCTGCTCTCCGAACTGCGCGGAGCAAACCTCCAGCTCGCCGTCGTCCTCGATGAGTGGGGCGGCACCGCAGGCGTTGCAACCCTTGAAGACCTCGTGGAGGAGATCGTCGGGGAAGTCTCTGACGAGCACGACAAGATCAAGCCCGGCGTGCTGCAAAGCGCCACGGGGGCCTGGTACTTTCCCGGCATCATGCGTCCCGATGAAGTCTCCCGGCTGGTGCCGCTGCTGAACGTACCGGACGAATCAGGGTATGAAACCGTGGGCGGCTACATTATGGCCGAGCTGGGCCGGATCGCCCGGCCCGGTGACTGCGTGAACGTCGACGGCGGTGTGCTGGAAGTCGAACGCATGGACGGCCGCCGCATCGACCGCGTCAGCTTCATTCCGCAGGACAACGACGACGACCCGGCCGCCGAGGACGAGGCACCGCCGGCGTCCGAACGGGAGTCGGCCGCAGATGAGGCAGTTCGCCGGGCTGCAGAGAGAAGGTCGGCGGAGAAGAACGCCGCCGGTACGGGGGAGCAGCGATGAGCGATGTCATGGGCATTTTCTGGCTGGTGGTGCTGCTGATCGGCAACGCCTTCTTTGTGGGCAGCGAGTTTGCCGTCATGTCCGCCCGCCGAAGCCAGATCGAGCCGCTGGCCGACGCCGGTTCCAAGCGGGCGAAAACCACGCTCTGGGCCATGGAAAACGTGTCCCTGATGCTGGCCTGCGCGCAGCTGGGCATCACCGTGTGTTCGCTGCTGATTCTCTCGGTGGCCGAACCGGCGATCCACCACCTGCTGGCAGCCCCGCTTCAGGCCGTTGGCCTGCCCGCGGAATTTGCCGACGGCGCCGGTTTCCTGGTGGCCCTGCTGATCGTTACCTTCCTGCACGTGACGTTCGGGGAAATGGTGCCGAAGAACATCTCGGTGTCCGTCGCCGACCGCGCGGCGCTGCTGCTGGCGCCGCCCCTGGTTCTCATTTCCCGGGTGGTGCGTCCGGTCATCTTCACCCTGAACTGGCTGGCGAACCACGCCCTGCGGGCCATGGGCATCACGCCGAAGGATGAAGTGGCCTCCGCGTTCACCCTCGAGGAGATGCAGTCCATCGTGGAGGAATCCACCAAGCACGGGACCGTCGCCGATGATTCAGGCGTCATTTCCGGTGCCTTGGAATTCTCCGGGCAGAGTGCCGGGACCATCATGGTCCCGCTCGACGAGCTGGTCACGCTGCGGACCGACACCACCGCGGCTGAGTTCGAAAAGGCTGTGGGCCGCACCGGGTTCTCCCGCTTTGTCCTGATGGACGAGCAGGGCAACCTGACCGGCTACATGCATCTGAAGGACATCATGGCCATTGAGGCCGATGCCTATGACCGGCCGCTCACCGAGAACAAAGTGCGGACCCTCGCCAACCTGCGGCTGGACGACGAAATCGAAGATGCCCTGGCCACCATGCAGCGGACAGGCTCCCACCTGGCCCGTGTGCTGGGGCCGGACAACCGGACGCGGGGTGTGCTCTTCCTGGAAGACATCATCGAGCAGCTGGTGGGAGAGATCCGGGATGCCACACAGGCCCAGGGATTCCGCCGCACCGGGGAAAGCTACTCGGAATAGGGCGGCCTGCCCCGCTGTCACACTCCCGGCTTAGATGCGAACGATTCGCGTTTAGGTTATGCTGATGGAGTTCCGCTCCCAGCGGAGCTCCATCAGAGTTAACATCATCAAACCTTCTCAACGCCGGAACAGGGACACCACTACTTATGCGACGCTTTTCCGTCCGCCTTGCCGGAGTACTTCTGGCCGGCGGCGCCCTTGCCCTGACCGGCTGCACGGGGGATTCGGGATCCTCTTCCGACCAGGGCTCCGAAGAGGGAGTCCTGGACATCGTTGCTTCCACCAATGTGTACGGCAACATCATGGAGACAGTCGGAGCAGACGCCGTCACCGTGACCTCCATCATCGACCGGCCCAGCCAGGACCCGCACTCCTACGAGGCGACGGCGCGGGACAAGCTTGCGGTCAGCGATGCGGACCTGGTGGTGCTCAACGGCGGAGGCTACGACACCTTCATGGAACAGCTGGTTGACGAAGCCGGCATCGAGGGCGCGGACGTCCTCAACGCGGTGGAAATCTCCGGTCTGGAGCAGAGCGCCGAAACCCATACGGAGGACGGTGAAACGCACACCGGCGACGGCGAAGCCCACGACGACGGCGAAGCCCACGGCGACGCCGACGCCCACGACGACGACGGCAGCCATGACGGACACTCCCACGGCTCCTTCAACGAGCACGTCTGGTACAGCCCCGAAGCGATGGGCCTTCTGGCCGAAGCAGCAGCGGAGCGGCTTGCCGTGCTGGACCCGGACAATGCCGATCAGTTCCGGGCCAACGCGGCGTCCTTCAACAGCGGTATCGAGGAGCTCACGGCCGACCTGGCCGAGGACAAGGCCGCAGCCGGCGGACGCGACGTCGCCGTCACCGAGCCCGTTCCGGAATACCTCTTCGAAGCCGCCGGCCTGCACAACGTCACCCCTGCCGCCTTTACCTCCGCCGTCGAGGAAGGCTCCGATGTTCCTCCGGCAGCTCTGAACGAGATGCAGGAGCTCCTGAGCTCGCGGTCCGTCGCCTTCCTGGCGTTCAATACCCAGACCGCCTCGTCGCAGACGGAAACCGTGCGCGCCACTGCGGAGGAAGCCGGCGTGCCGGTCCTGGACTTCTCCGAAACCCTTCCCGAAGGCCAGGACTACCTGACCTGGATGGGTTCCAACGTGGCCGCCATCGACGATGTGCTGCGGTGACCGGTCAAGTAGTACGGCTGAGGAACGCCGGGCTGTCCTTTGGGCACCGGACCCTCTGGGACGGTTTGGATCTTGATATTAAGGCCGGCGAATTCCTCGCCGTCCTGGGCCCCAACGGGTCCGGCAAGACCAGCTTCCTGAAAGTCCTGCTGGGACTGCAGGAACTCACTCATGGCACCGTGGAAATCAACGGGCATCCGGCCCGGCGCGGCAGCCGCGACATCGGCTATATACCCCAGCAGAAGGCCTTCGGGCCGGGAACCCCGCTGCGGGCCCGGGACCTCGTTGGCCTGGGGGTCGACGGAAACAAGTGGGGACTGCGGCTGAACCGCGCCCCCGTACGGCGGCGCGTGGACCAGCTGCTGGACCAGGTGGGCGCCACCCGCTATGCCAATGAGCCCGTTGGCCTGCTGTCCGGCGGTGAGGTGCAGCGCCTGCGTGCGGCCCAGGCACTGGCCACCGATCCCGACCTGCTGCTCTGCGACGAACCGCTGCTCTCCCTGGATTTGCACCACCAGCAGGCCATCAGTGCCCTGATCGACCGGCGCTGCCACGAAGAAGGCTCCGCCGTGGTGTTCGTAACCCACGAGATCAATCCGGTCATCGATTACGTGGACCGCGTGCTCTACCTCGCCGGCGGCACCTTCCGCACCGGCACGCCGTCCGAGGTTCTTCGCTCCGATGTGCTGTCCGAAATGTACGGAAGCCGGGTGGAAGTACTTCGCAGCCACGGCCGCATCGTCGTCCTGGGCATCCCGGATGCCACCACCCACGTGCACGGAGAGAGCGAGGAAGAACATGGACTTGCGTGACTTCTTCTCCGCCGTGTTCAACTTCAGCGACTACGGGCAGCTGCTGCCCCTGGTCAGCAATTCGATCTGGGCCGCTGCGATCCTGGGGCTCGTGGGCGGGCTCATCGGAACCTTCGTCCTGATGCGCGACCTCGCCTTTGCCGTCCACGGGATTGCCGAGCTGTCCTTTGCCGGTGCCGCCTTTGCCCTGCTGATCGGCGCCAACGTGGTGTTCGGCTCCCTCATCGGTTCCGTGGCCGCAGCCGTGCTGCTGGCGGTGATGGGGCTGAAAGCCCGGGACCGGAACTCGGTCACCGGCGTCATCATGCCCTTCGGGCTCGGCCTGGGCATCCTGTTCCTCGGACTGTACGAAGGCCGCTCAGCCAACAAATTCGGGCTGCTCACCGGGCAGATCGTCGCCGTCGACACGGTTCAGCTGAACCTGCTCGCCGGCACGGCCGTCGTCGTCATGGCCGGCCTCGTCCTGATCTGGCGGCCGCTGACGTTCGCCAGCGCCGATCCCGAACTCGCCGAAGCCCGCGGTGTGCCCGTGCGGGTGCTGTCCATTGTCTTTATGGTGCTGCTGGGGCTGTCGGTCGCGCTGTCCATCCAAGTTGTCGGGGCACTGCTGGTGCTGTCGCTGCTGATTACGCCCTCAGCCGCCGCGCTGCTGGTGACGTCTTCCCCGCGCCTGGTGGTGCTGCTGAGCGTGCTGTTTGCGGTGACGTCGGCTGTGGGCGGCATTTTGCTGGCGCTCGGCGGCCGCATCTCGATCAGCCCGTACATCACAACCATCTCGTTCCTGATCTATGTGGTGTGCAGGCTCATCAAGCGGAGCCGGACCAGGGGACGGGTTCGGGCCGGAACGGTGTCCGCCGCGTAGCGGACCGGCTCCGGCGGGGCCGCCCTGGAATCAGGAGCGGCTGCACTCCGGACACAGCCCGAAGATCTCCACGGTGTGGGCCACCTCGGTAAAGCCGTACTGCGATCCCAGTCCGGCCGCCCACGCCTCGACGGCGGGAGCCTCCACTTCCACCGCCTTGCCGCAGTTGCGGCACACCAGGTGGTGGTGGTGGTGCTCGACGGCGCAGCGGCGGTACAGGGCTTCGCCCTCGCCGTTGCGCAGCACGTCCACCTGGTTTTCCTCCGCCATGGACTGCAGGATGCGGTAGGTGGTGGCCAGGGAGACGCTGTCGCCGCGTTCATGCAGCAGGCGGTAGAGCTCCTGCGTGCTGATGAAGTCATCGAGTTCATCCAAGGTCCGGCCAACGGCCAGGCGCTGGCGCGTGACCCGCTGCTCCGGACCCCGCTTGGCGGGCTGGGACGTCTGCGCTGACATGCTCACTCCTTGGAACGGTGATGCCTGGCCCGGCCGGCCCCGGAAGGGGCGGTGCCTGGGCTGAACGGCCGGCCGGTACCGGCGCAGCTTCCAGATTATCGCACCCGACAGAAAACGGCTCCGAACCGCCCGTGCGCCGGGCGCCGGTAAGCGCCCGTACGGCGGAACCGCGGGGTACTGTGACCGTATGAAACTGACCAAGTACACCCATTCCTGCGTGCGCCTGGAGCGCGACGGCAACGTCCTGGTACTGGACCCCGGTTCGTTTTCCGAAGTCGAAGAAGCGCTGGACGGAGCCCAGGCCGTCCTGATCACCCATGAGCACCCCGACCATCTGGACCGGGACCGGGTCCTGGCCCAGCTCAGGGCCAACACGTCCCTGGTGCTGCATGCACCGGAGCGGCTGGCCGCTGACCTGCGCGCTGCCGCGGCTGCTGACGGCAGCGGTGCGGAGGGGGAGGACGCCGCCGGACGGATCCTGTCGGTGGAACCGGACAGCACCTTTACCGCTGCCGGCTTTACAGTCCGGTCCTTTGGCGGGCAGCACGCCCTGATCCACCCGCTGGTGCCGCTGGTGGCCAACATCGGCTACCTGATCGACGGGACGCTGTACCATCCCGGAGACTCGTTCGTGGTGCCGAACGGGCTCACCGTAAAAACCCTGCTGGTGCCGATCCACGCACCGTGGTCCAAAGTGGGGGAGGTTATCGACTTTGTTATCGCCTGCGGTGCCGAACGTGCCTACCCGATCCATGACGCCCTGCTGAACGAGCGCGGCCTGAACATCTCCGAAGGTCATGTCACCCGGTTCGGGGAACTGTACGGCACGGTGTACCAGCACCTGTCCGCCGGCGATACGGTCCAGGTGTGAGCGGGCCCCTTATCGATGTTGCCGGGCTGCAGGAGCTGCTGGCCTCGGGGACATCCGTGGTCCTGCTTGATGTCCGGTGGGAGCTGGGCAGCACCGACGGGAACCGGCAGTACCAGCGCGGACACATACCCGGCGCCGTGTATGTGGACCTGGAAACCGAGCTGGCGGCTCCCGCAGGCAAGGGAAGCGAAGGGCGCCATCCCCTGCCGGACCCGCAGGAATTTGCGCGCACGGCCAGAGGCTGGGGGATCTCCCGCGGTGACACGGTGGTGGCCTATGACGCAGTCGGCGGCACCTCGGCTGCCCGGGCCTGGTGGCTGCTGCGGCATGCGGGACTGGATTCCGTGTACCTGCTCGACGGCGGCGTCGTCGCCTGGCACCGGGCCGGACTGGCGCTGGAAGGCGGAACCGCGGTGCCCCGGCCCGGTGATGCGGAGTTCTCCTGGGGAAAAATGCCGGTGCTCCAGATGTGGGATGTTCCCGCCGTCGTGGCCGACGGGACACTGCTCGACGCCCGGGCCAAGGAACGGTACCGCGGTGACCGCGAGCCCGTCGACCCGCTGGCCGGGCACATCCCCGGGGCGGTCAACGCGCCCGCGGCCGGAAACCTGACCGACGAGGGAACGTTCCGCACTCCGGAAGAACTTCGCGCATCCTTCGAAGCCCTCGGGGTGCGCCCGGACGCGCCGGTGGCGGTCTACTGCGGCTCCGGAGTGACCGCAGCCCACGACGTGGCGGCACTGGAAAGCGCCGGGTACCGGGCGGCCCTCTACCCGGGATCCTGGTCGCAGTGGTCAGCCACGAAGGGGTCCCCGGTCGCGGTGGGGCAGAAGCCGGGCGAATGGCCCGGGACCGCCCAAAGACGATAGCGTCGTCTCATGATAAGAGGCCGCCCCGTACCCCCGCCGCTGCACCTGGTGGTGCCCCGTGACGATGCGAAGGCATCCGTCAGTGCTGCAGTTTCCGCCCGTTCTTCCGAAGGAGCCACCATGCCCACCCTCTTCACCAAGATCATCAACGGCGAGATTCCGGGCCGTTTTGTGTGGATGGACGACGACGTCGCGGCCTTCCTGAGCATCGGTCCGCTCAGCGACGGCCACACCCTGGTGGTGCCGCGGCAGGAGGTCGACAAATGGACCGACGCTCCGCCGGAACTGCTGCAGAAGCTGACGTCCGTGGCGCAGGCCATCGGCCGGGCGCAGGTGGAAGCCTTCGGTTCCGAACGCGCCGGGCTGAGCATTGCCGGGTTCGAGGTTGACCACCTTCACCTGCACGTCTGGCCGGTGAATTCCCTGGAAGATTTCGACTTCAGCCGCGCGGAGTCCAACCCGGATCCCGAACGCATGGAGGCCAACGCTGAAAAGCTCCGGGAGGCGCTGCGGGCCGCCGGACACGGCGCCGCCGTTCCCGAGCAGTAGCCGCAGGGCCGCCGAAGCAACCGCCGTTCCCGCCCCGCCCCGGCCTCAGGCCGGGGCGAGTGCGGCGTTCAGTGCCGTACGGATGCGCTTCTCCGACACCGAGCGCACCGTGCCGAGCTCCTGCGCGAAGAAACTGATCCGCAGTTCCTCGATCATCCAGCGGACCTCGGTCAGCGCCGGCGGTGTTCCGGCACCGGGCAGCAGCGCCGCAACGGCGTCGTCGTAGTCGTCCTCCAGGGCCTGGACCACCGCCATCTGCTGCGCGTCGCGCTGGACGTTCGTCGGCAGTTTCTCCAGCCGCCGCTCAATGCCGGCCAGGTACCGGGGCAGATGCGTCAGCTGGGCGTAGCCGGTGCGGGCGACGAACCCGGGGTAAACCAGCGAATCCAACTGCGCGCGGATGTCGTTCAGGGCGCTGATCAGGGCCAATGACTGGGTGCCCTTCAGTGCCTTGGTAATGCGGCGGGTGCTGGAGAGGATTTTCTCCACCGTTGCGGTCACGGTGAAGACGGTGTCAATAAGTTCGGCCCGCACCTTCTCGTACAATTCGTCGAATTCGGCACGGTTCCAGGGCAGCCGCTCCGGTGTCAGCTTGTCCACGGCCGCCAGGGTGCAGTCCTCGATCAGGGCAGCCACCGAACCGTGCGGATTCTGGCTGAAGGTGAGCTTCTCGGCATTGCTGAGATGCTCCAGCACGTACTTGGCAGGGCTGGGAACGCGGAGCACCAGCAGCCGGATCACGCCGCCGCGCATGGCGACGGCCTGTTCGCCGGCGTTCTGGAACATCCGCAGCCCTGCGGTTTTGCCTTCGTCCACGAGAGCGGGATAGCCGGTGACCATATGCCCGGCGACGAGCCGCTGCACCTGCTTCTCAACGGTGCCGACACTCCACTCCGTCAGCCCGGTCTGTTCCGCCAGCGACGGCCCCGCCCCCGGCTGTGGGCCCGAACCCGCGGGTGCGGCTGCCGGCTGGGCGCCCCCGGGGGAGCCCTTGCCCTTCCGCCCGGACTTGGGAGTCACGGTTTTCGGCGTGGCACCGAGCGACTCGGCAATGGCGCGGCGGGTGGCCGGTGCCAGGGATTCCTGCAGCGCCGCCAGGTCCTTTCCCTCGTCCAGGACCTTTCCGGAGCCGTCCACCACGCAGAAACTCATCCGCAGGTGTTCGGGCACAGACTCCCAGTTCCAGGAACCGGGCGGAATGATGTGACCCTTGAGCCGCCGCAGGGCCAGCTCCAGCGAGGGTTCCAGGGCATCCTGCGCGGGGTCGAAGTCGGCTGCCAGGGCAGCCGCGGCGGCCCGGGCCACATCCGGAGCCGGAATGAAGTTCTTGCGGACTGCCTTGGGCAGCGACTTGATCAGCGCGGTGATCAGCTCTGCCCGCAGGCCCGGAATCTGCCACTTGAACGGTTCCGGATCCAGCTGGTTCAGGAACAGCACGGGCACCTCAACGCTCACGCCGTCGCCCGCTCCCGCCACTCCCGGGGAAAACTCGTAGGTCAGCGGCAGCTCAAAGTCGCCGTAGATGAACGCCTTGGGGAAGTCGTTCTCGTCAAGCCCGGCGGCGTCGTCGGTCCGCAGCGCGTCAGGGTCGAAGTCCAGCAGCGCCGGATTCTCGTGCCGGGCGCTCTTCCACCACTTGTCGAAGTGCCGTTCGGAAACGACCTCCCTGCCGACGCGCTCGTCATAGAACTCAAAGAGGGTTTCGTCGTCCACCCGCAGGCCGCGGCGGCGGACCCGGTTCTCCAGTTCCTCCACTTCGGCCAGCAGCGCCTGGTTGCGGTGGAAGAACTTGTGGTGGGTGCGCCAGTCGCCCTCCACCAGGGCATGGCGGATGAACATTTCCCGGGACAGCTCGGGATCGACCCGGCCGTAGTTGATGCTGCGCTGCGGGATGACCGGCACCCCGTAGAGCGTGACCTTTTCATAGGCCATCACCGACCCGCGGCTCTTGGACCAGTGCGGTTCGCTGTAGCTGCGCTTGATCAGGTGCGGAGCCACGTCCTCGACCCAGAGCGGATCGAACTTCGCGGCAACCCGGGCCCACAGCCGGGAGGTTTCCACCAGTTCTGCGGCCATTACCCAGTCAGGGGTTTTCTTGAACAGTGCGGAACCGGGGAAGACGGCAAACCGGGTGCCGCGGGCTCCGGCGTACTCCCGCTTGCGCTGGTCGTACAGCCCGATGTGGCTGAGCAGGCCGGAGAGCAGGCTCATGTGGATTTCTTTGTCGTGCGCCACCGGATCCACCGGGCCCGGGCTGAGCGTGATGCCCAGCGGCTTGGCGATCTGGCGCAGCTGGGCAAAGAGATCCTGCCACTCCCGGATCCGGACATAGTTCAGGAACTCGTTTTTGCACAGCCGGCGGAACGCGGAGGAGGAGAGCTCCTTCTGCTTGTCCTGCAGGTAGCGCCACAGGTTCAGGTAGCCGGTGAAGTCGGAGTTCTCGTCCACGAACCGCTTGTGCATCTCGGCGGCCTTCTGGGCCCGCGCGGCGTCGTCCTTGGACGGCCGTTCCCTCGGGTCCTGGATGGTCAGGGCCGCAGTGAGCACCATGACTTCCTTGGCGCAGCCGCGGGCTCCGGCCTCCACGATCATCCGGCCCATCCGGGGATCCACGGGCAGCTGCGAGAGCTTGCGGCCCACCGGGGTGATTCCGCCGGAGGCTTCCAGTGCGCCGAGCTCCTTGAGCAGGGTGGCGCCGTCATTGATCGCCTTGGAATCCGGCGGCTGGACGAACGGGAAGTCCGCAACGTCCTTGGGTCCCTTGGCCACGCCCATGGCGGCCATCTGCAGGATGACGGCGGCAAGGTTGGTGCGCAGGATTTCCGGATCCGTGAATTCGGGCCGCGCCTGCAAGTCCTCTTCGGAGTACAGCCGGATGGCGATGCCGTCGGACACGCGGCCGCAGCGGCCCGAGCGCTGGTTGGCGGAAGCCTGGGAAATGCGTTCAATGGGCAGCCGCTGGACCTTGGTGCGGTGCGAGTAGCGGGAGATGCGCGCTGTTCCGGTGTCGATGACGTACTTGATGCCGGGAACGGTCAGCGAGGTCTCGGCAACGTTGGTGGCCAGGATGATGCGGCGGTGCTTGCCGGGGTTGAAGACCTTGTGCTGGTCTGCCAGGGACAGCCGGGCGAACAGGGGCAGGACTTCGGTGCCCTGCAGCCGGGGGACCCGCTGCACGGAGGAGCGCAGTGCATCTGCGGCGTCACGGATTTCCCGTTCCCCGGAGAAGAAGATGAGGATATCGCCGGGGGCTTCGCGGGAGAGCTCCTCGACGGCGTCGCACACCGCGTCCACCGGGTCGCGGTCCTCTTCCAACTCGTCGTCGGAGTCCTCCTCGCCGGAACCGCCGCCGGCCGGCTGGTTCAGCGGACGGTAACGGATCTCCACGGGGAAGGTCCGCCCTGACACCTCGATGACCGGCGCGGGTTTGCCGTTCGTCGCGAAGTGCTCGGCAAAGCGTCCCGGATCGATGGTGGCGGAGGTGATGATGACCTTCAGGTCCGGACGTTCCGGCAGGAGCCTGCGCAGGTAGCCCAGGATGAAGTCGATGTTCAGGCTGCGCTCGTGGGCCTCATCAATGATGATGGTGCTGTATTTTTTCAGCTTGCGGTCATGCTGGATCTCGGCCAGCAGGATGCCGTCGGTCATCAGCTTGACCTTGGTCGAGCGGCTGGTTTCGCCGGTAAAGCGCACCTGGTAGCCCACCTCGGCGCCGAGTTCGACGTCGAGCTCCTCCGCGATGCGTTCGGCCACCGTCCGGGCGGCAAGCCGGCGCGGCTGGGTGTGGCCGATCAGCCCCTTCTCGGCGAGCCCGAGCTCCAGGCACATTTTGGGGATCTGCGTGGTCTTGCCCGAGCCGGTTTCGCCCGCGATGATCGTCACCTGGTTGGCCGCGATGGCAGCCATGATGTCTTCGCGGCGCTCGGAAACGGGTAGAAGCGCGGGGTAGGAAATAGTCAGTGCCATGATTGCTCCCAGTCTAGTGGCTGGAACCGGGAGCGTTTCCTGATTTCGCCGAGGGCCGGGCATCTGCGGCCCGCTGGAGCAGGGCGGCCGCGGAGCGGGCCCGGTCCCGCATTTCCGCGGGGGCGAGGATCTCGAATTCCAGCCCCAGGCCCGCCAGGTGCATCAGCGGCAGGTCCAGGGAGTCCCAGCCGCCGCGCAGGATGGTGAATCCCGGCCCGTCGTCCTCGAGCGTGGCCGCTTCAGGCGGGATCCGGTCCGCCAGTTCGGCCAGCGGTGCCGCCAGCCGCAGCACGACGTCGTACCGGTACGGGAAGCGCGTGATGGAGTCCTGGACGTACGCCGCCATGTCCTTTGCCGGCAGGGGACGGGGGAAGTAGCGCTCGCGGATGGACGGGATGCTTTGGCAGCGGTCCATGCGGAAGGTGCGCCAGTCCCGGCGCTCCAGGTCCCAGGCCGCCAGGTACCAGCGGCGGCCGGTGCTGACGAGTTTGTACGGCTCCACGAGGCGCCGTCCGGGGGCGGCACCGGAGGGGGTGTACCGGAAGGCGACCACCCGCTGCTCGGCGATGGCCCCCGAAAGGGCGGTCAGGGTCTGCGGGTCCACGCTGGCGGCATTCCCGGCCAGGACGCTGACTGATTGGCGCAGGGCGGAGAACTTGGGCCGCAGCCGGCCGGGCAGAACCTGTTCAAGCTTGGCCAGGGCGCGCACGGATGCCTCCCCGATGCCGGCAACCGGTCCGGTGGCGACCGCGGCCAGCCCGAGGGCGACGGCGAGCGCTTCGTCGTCGTCCAGCAGCAGCGGCGGAAGCTGTGCGCCGGATCCGAGCTGGTAACCGCCGGCGATGCCCGGTGAGGCTGAGATCGGGTAGCCGAGGCTGCGCAGCTTGCTGATGTCGCGGCGCACCGTGCGTTCGGTGACGGTCATGCGGTCGGCCAGCGCCGCCCCGGTCCATTCACGCCGCATCTGCAGCAGTGACAGCAGATGGAGCAGGCGTGCTGAGGTTTCCAACATGGACACCAAGGTACTCCTGCCTGAGGACAGAAGCTGTCCTTATTCCCTTTTTGGTTGGAGCGGGGAGAACCCGGACACCGTTGCGTCCGTACCGTCCGGTCGGTACGCTCTGCGGACAGCATGATTCAGCTCACCTTCAAGCTGACGTCCAAAGGAGAGACATGACCGAGGTTCCGGCACCATTTGTACAGCGCACCGCCGTCGTCACCGGGGCAGGGCGCGGCATCGGCGCCGCCGTTGCTTCCCGGCTCGCGGCAGACGGCCACCGGGTGGCCGTCCTTGACCTCCGCGAGGAAGACACCGCGGCCACGGTTGAGGCCATCAACAACTCGGGCGGCAAAGCGGTGGGGGTGGGTGCCGACGTGTCCGATGCCGGAGCCGTCGATGCCGCAGTGGCGCGCATAACCGAGGAGCTCGGCGCCCCCGCCATCCTCGTTAACAATGCGGGCATCCTGCGCGACAACCTGCTGTTCAAAATGACCGAGACGGACTGGGACGCTGTCATGGGCGTGCACCTGCGCGGGGCGTTCCTGATGAGCCGTGCGGTGCAGGCCCACCAGGTGCGGGAGAAGTGGGGGCGCATCGTCAACCTTTCCAGCACCTCGGCCCTGGGCAACCGGGGGCAGGCCAACTATGCCGCCGCCAAGGCGGGGCTGCAGGGTTTCACCAAGACCCTGGCCATCGAACTGGGACGGTACAACGTCACGGTCAACGCCATTGCGCCGGGCCTGATCGAAACCGATATGACCCGGGCGACGGCGGAGCGGATGGGCGTGGCCTACGAGGAGTTCATTTCGCACGCAGCCGCCGAGATTCCGGTGGGGCGGACGGGAAAGCCGGCCGACATTGCAGCGGCGGCATCATTTTTCATCCGGGAGGAAGCATCTTTCATCTCCGGACAGGTGCTCTACGTTGCCGGCGGACCGAGGGGTTAGGAATGGCACACTTCGCCTCAGTGGAAGAGCTGGAAGCCGCCGTCGGGCAGCGGGAAACCAGCGAATGGATCACCATCGACCAGGAACGCATCAACAGCTTCGCGGATGCCACAAACGACCATCAGTGGATCCACCTTGACCCGGAGCGGGCTGCCGCCGGTCCCTTCGGCAGCACCATCGCCCACGGCTTTCTCGTGCTGTCGCTGCTGCCGGCACTGACGTCCGGGCGGATGAGCGTGGACGGAACGGTGATGGGCATCAATTACGGGCTGGATCATGTGCGGTTTCCCCACCCGGTTCCGGTGAACAGCCGGGTGCGTGCGGTGTCCGAGCTGGCCAAGGTCGAAACCACGCGCCAGGGCATCAGGATTGTCACCGGCATCACGATTGAACTGGAAGGGGCGGACAAGCCGGCGGCGGTTGCGGACTGGATCACCCTCTACGTGCTGGCCCCGGCTGCTTAGCGGCCGGGGCCGCGCACAGGCTCCGGTCCGGGCGGTTTAACCACACTGAAGGGCCCTGCCCGTCCTCCTCGGACGGGCAGGGCCCTTCACACAAGTTCCGGGCACCTGGCGGCTCCCGGACCGGCTACTGCGGAATGCCGTTTTCCGGCATTGCCGCACGTTCCTCGGTGTAGGGGCTGACCGAGTCGCCCTCGGCGGTGTACGGCGTGCCGACGTAGGACTGCACGCCGCCGGAGACGACCGTGATCATGCCCCCGGAGTAACCGGCATGGCTGTCTGTGCTGAAGTCAAGGGGAACGTGTCCGTTGCCCTTGACGTCGCCCGATTCCAGGGCCGTCAGCAGCGACTCCCGTGTCGGGTTCTCGCCGGCTTCCTGCAGCGCCTCAACGAAGAGATAGGCAATGGACATCCCAAAGATGGTGTTGCCGTCGAACTCCGCCCCCTGGTTGTACTCCTCGTTGATCTCGGCGAACTTCGCGGTCCACTCATCCTCGGTGTCGGAAGCTGCCGGCAGGTAGTTGGCGCTGATGAAGCCCTCGAGCAGCTTCTCCGTGTTCTCGCCGAGGTAGCTGGAGAGGGTGTTGTAGTCTCCGCCGGCGGAGGACGCCGCCCACTTGGGGAAGTAGCCCAGCTTAGCCGCCGTTCCGATGGCCTGGGCGCTGAAGCCGTTGATCGAGGCGAGGAAGTTCACTTCACAGCCTGCCGCCTGCATGGCGCTGATCTGTGCGGCCACGTCGGTGTTGGCAGTCGAGTAGACCTGAGAGCTGGCCAGCGCCCCGCTGCCCAGGGCCGACTCGAGTCCGGTCTTGAAGTCTGCCCCGAAGTCGTCGTCCTGCCCGAAGAGGCAGTAGGTGGCATCCGGGAATTCCTCCTGCACATACGTGGCCAGGCCCTTGGCCTCCGTGTCGTAGTCCTGCATGAAGCCATAGGTGTACGGGTAGTCTTCGGGCTGGTTCCAGGTGGGGCTGCCGGAGGCCACGAACAGGTCGGGAACTTCGTTGTCGTTCAGGAAATCCAGCACGGAGCTGTGCGGCGGGGTGCCCAGTCCGCCGAGGATGGCGAAGACCTCGTCCTGGAGGACCATTTCGCGGACCACGCTCTGCGTGGTGGCCGGGTTGTAGCCGTCGTCCTTCACGGTGTACTCGATGGTCCGCCCGTTCACTCCGCCGTTGGCATTGACGTAGTCGAAGTAGGCCTTGGTGGCCGGCGAGATGGTGGCATAGCCCGAGGCTGCGGGGCCGGTGAGCGGCTGGTGGGTGCCGATGCTGACGGTGGTGTCGGTGATGCCGGGGACGTCTTCGGCGGCAGCCGGGGAATCACCGCCCCCTGATGACCCGCAGCCCGCGAGGGCAAGGGTTGCCGCCGTTGCTGCGGCGGCAAGGACGGAGAACTTGGTAGCGGAGTACCTGGAACTAGTCATCGCTGACCTTTCGTGGTGGTTAGTTGCGGTTGCAGGGGAAGCGGGGAGGGTGCCGCGACGGCGGGGGAGTGCCTGCCGCGGAGGCGGCGGATCACGGAGGAGAGCAGGCCCTGGATGCCGCGGGGAGCGAGCAGGATCACGAGTACCAGCACGGTGCCGAACACCGCGATGGCCAGGTTCCCGTCCAGCCGGGAGGCAACATCGGCGGAGACCGGGAGGCCGGCAGTGAGGGAATTGATGCTGTAGGGCAGGAAGACCATGATCAGCGCACCCCACACCGCACCGGCCAGGGAACCGATGCCGCCGATGACCGCGGCCATGAGCAGATAGAGGGAGAGCACCAGCGAGTAGGCCCCCGGACTGGCACTTTGGGTGACGTAGGCCAGCAGGCCTCCGCCGAGGCCGGCCGCAGCGGCGCTGACGGTGAACGAGATGATCTTTGTCGCGGCGACGTTGACCGCGGACAGTGCGGCAGCGGCGTCGTTGTCCCGCACCGCCCGCAGCTGGCGGCCGAAGCGGCCGCGCAGCAGGTTGTTCAGGACCACCATCACCGCCACGGCGCAGAGAATGGCCAGCCAGGCCTGCCACTGTTCGTTGCTGACCGTGCCGCGCAGTGCGGCCGGACGTTTCTCGACGGTGATCCACAGCCCCTGGTCACCGCCCAGGACGGCGGAGAAGGTGCTCGTGACCGCCGGGATCGCGACCACCAGGGCCAGTGTGAACCCGGCCAGATAGGGTCCGTGCAGCCGGCCGGCCGCGCAGCCGATCACCAGTCCCAGCACCGCGGAGCCCAGCACGGCCACCGCCAGGGGGCCCAGCAGCAGCAGCGGCCCCTCGACGCCCGCCTCGGACATGGCATTGGCGCTGAGTGCGTAGCAGTACGCCCCGCAGGCCATGAGCGCTGCCTGTCCCAGGGAGAGCTGGCCGCCGGTGCCGGTCAGGACGGTCAGGCCGGCGACGGCGCACAGGTAGGCGCAGACAGTGGCCAGCTGATACGAGGTGAACGGTGTGACGGCAAAAGTCAGGCCGATCAGCACTGCCGCGGCAGCGGCGGCCGCGAGCAGGGATCTCAGGGGGTTCATACCGTTCGCTCCTTCGTCAACGAGAACAGTCCGGCCGGGCGCAGCAGCAGTACCGCCAGCAGGAGCACCAGGACGGCGATCGGCGCCAGGGTGGCGCCGAGGTAGCCGCTGACCCAGCTGAGGATCACGCCCACGGCGAGGCCGCCGGCCACGGCACCGCCGGAGGAGTCCAGCCCCCCGACCACGGCAACGGTGAAGGCGTAGACAAACACCGTGTCCAGGGCATGGGGATTCAGGCCGAGCTCGGTGGGGATGACCAGCAGTGCCGCCAGGGCCCCGACGGCGGAGGACAGCGCCCAGCCCAGCGTCAGCATCCGGGAGGACCGCACCCCGAGCAGCCGGGCGAGATCGGGGGCGAAGGCCGCCGCCCGCAGCCGCAGCCCCAGGGCGGTCCTGGTGAAGAGCAGGGCCAGGCCGGCCACGATCACCGCAATGCAGACGAAGATGAACAGGTCATAGGGGGAAATTGCGCTGATGCCGCCGATGTCCAGCGGGGAAGTGCTGAACGGTGTGGCCATGGCCTGGTACCCGTTGCCGAAGATCATGCCCAGGACAGCTTGGATCAGCAGCAGCAGCCCCAGCCCGGCGATGACCGAGTTCAGCGGGGAGATGTTCCCTACGAAGCGCATGACGGTCCTCTCGGCCAGGGCACCGATCACCAGACCGGCGACGATGGCGGAGGCCAGTCCCAGCCAGTAACTCCCGGTGGCGGCCGTGACGGTGAAGGCGACGTAGGTGGTGGCCACGGCCATCGCACCCTGGGCGAAGTTCACGATGCGGGCGGCACGCCAGATAATGACGAGCGAGAGCGCAAAGGCGGCCAGCACGGCACCCCGGGCGAGCCCGTCCACGGTAAGGAAGAGAAATCTGTCCATCAGAACCCCAGGTAGGTGTGGCGGAGATCGGTGTCCGCAGCCAGGTCGGTTGCGGGACGGGAGGCGACGACGGATCCCAGGCTGAGGACGACGCCGTCGTCGGCCACAGCGAGTGCGCTGCGGACATTCTGCTCAATCAGCAGGACCGTCAGCCCCGTGTCATCGCGCAGGGTGCGCAGCATGCCCAGGATCTGGGCGGTGACGCGCGGAGCCAGGCCCAGCGACGGCTCGTCCAGCAGCAGCAGCCGCGGGCCGGCCATGAGCGCCCGGCCCAGGGCGAGCATCTGCCGCTCACCGCCGGAGAGCTGGTGCCCGGAGGCCTTCCGCCGGCGGGCCAGGGGCTCGAAGAGCTCATACATCCGCTCCAGCAGGACCTGGGCGGCGGCCCGGTCGCGGCGCCACAATCCGCCCAGCCGCAGGTTTTCGTCCACGGTGAGCTCGGTGATGACGCCGCGGCCTTCGGGAACCAGCGAGATGCCGCGGCGCACCATGTCCTCCACCTTGGTGGAGCCCAGGTCCGCGCCGTCATAGCGGATGCTTCCGCCGGTGGGGCGCAGCTGTCCGATGATGGTTCGCAGCAGCGTGGTCTTGCCGGCACCGTTGGCGCCCACGACGGCGGTGATGCTGCCTGCCGCGACCTCGAGGCTGACGCCGTGCAGGACGGGAACCGGGCCGTAGCCGGCACTGACCGAGTCCAGGACCAGAAGGGCGCTCATACCGGCTCAACTCCCAGGTAGGCGTCGGTGACCGCGGGGTCGGCACTGATCTCAGCCGGGGTGCCTTCGGCGATCAGCTTGCCGAAGTCCAGCACCGCAATGCGCTCGCAGACGCTCATGACCAGGTCCACATGGTGCTCCACCAGCACTACCGAGCAGCCGGTGGCGGGAACAGCGCGGATAATCTCCGCCAGTTCGTCGATGTCGTCGTGGGCGAGTCCGCCGGCAGGTTCATCCAGCAGCAGCAGCCGGGGTTCGCCGGCCAGCGCCCGGGCCAACGCCGCCTTTTTGCGGATTCCGTAGGGCAGGGTGTCCGGCAGGGCCGCGGCGTGCGTGACGATGCCGAGCTCGTCCAGGGCCTGCAGGGCGCGTTCGCGCAGCCGTGCCTCGCCGCGCCGGGAGCGGGGCAGCAGCAGCGCGTCCTCGATCACGGTGTGCGCGGCGCTGCCCTCCATCCCGAGCATGACGTTCTCCAGCACGGTCAGTCCGGGAAACAGGCCCAGGCCCTGGAGAGTACGGGCCACCCCGTGCCGGGACAGCATGCGGGGCCGGGGGCGGAACGTTTCGCCGTCGAGCTCCAGGGAGCCGGAACCGGGCGACGTGAAGCCGCAGACAACGTTGAACAGTGTCGTCTTTCCGGCGCCGTTGGGGCCGATGATGCCGACTACGGCGCCTGCCGGCACGGTGAAGGACACAGCATCCAGCGCGGTGAGGCCGCCAAACCGCACACTGATATCGCGAAAGCGCAGCCGGGGAAGAACCGACTGGTCGGTATGTTGCACTGCCATAAGGACTCCGTTGTCTCGTTAATGGTGCGGTTGGTGCGGGGTTCGCTGCCTGCAGCGGTTAGAGGGTGAGCACCACCCGGCCTGCGGTCAGCCCGTCACCCAGGCGCTGCACGGCGTCGGGTGCGGAAGCGAACGGAACCGATTCGGTGACCACCGGCCGTACCAGTCCCTTGTCCGCCAGGAGGGTGAGCTGCTCGTGGACCTCCCGGACCAGTTCCGGCGCCTTCTTGGTGTAGAGCGCCCAGTGCAGGCCCAGCAGGGAGTAGTTCTTGACGAGGGCGTGGTTCATGCGTGCGGTCTGCAGGGTTCCGCCGGCAAAACCGACCACGACTATCCGGCCTTCGAAAGCGATGCAGCGGGTGGAGCGGTCAAAGGTTTCCCCTCCCACGGGATCGTAAATGACGTCGGCGCCGCGGCCGCCGGTGGCTGCATTGACCACCTCGACAAAGTCATCGGTGGTGCGGTTGACCACAATGTCTGCGCCTGCCTGTTCAGCGATGCGGCGCTTGGCTTCATTGCCCACAACCCCGATCACCGTGGCCCCGGCAGCCTTTCCCAGCTGCACGGCTGCCGTTCCGACACCTCCGGCGGCGGCATGCACCAGCAGTGTCTCTCCCGGGGCAATCCGTGCCCGGCGGTGCAGGCCGAAGTATCCGGTCTGGTAGCCGATGCACAGGGCCGCTGCCTCGGCATCGGAAAGGGATTCCGGGGCGGAAAAGACTGACGCCGCCGGAACCTGCACCTCCTCGGCCATGACCCCCAGGTGTGATGCGATGACCCGGTCGCCGATCTGAAAGCCGGCAACGCCGTCGCCGAGTGCAGTGACGGTGCCGCACAGCTCAATGCCCGGAGTGAAGGGCAGCGGGGGTTTTTCCTGGTACAGCCCCCGGCACAGCAGAACGTCGGGAAAATTCAGGGCCACGGCGCGGGTGGCCAGCACCACGGTGCCCGGAGCGGCAGCGGGCGGGGGCTGTTCGGTCAGGCGCAGGGCATCGCGCGGCTCGGCATTGGTGACAACGTTCCAGGCTTTCATGTGGATGGTCCTTCCGGTGAGGCAGGGCGCAGCCCGGCGAGGTAAAGGTCGGTCAGTTGGGTGGCGACCTGGTGCTTGGTCAGCGGCCCGGATGGCTGGTACCAGAACGAGAGGTAGTGGGGGTTGGCGAAAAAGTTGGCGACGAGGACGGCCGTGGGGATGTCGCTGCGGAAAATGCCCTCTTCGCGGCCGCGGGTGATCAGTGCGCCGAAGACCTCGTTGTAGCGGCGGCGGCGGTCCTTTACTGCTTCCATGCGGTCGGGGCTGAGCATGTGCTGGGACCGGAAGAAAACGGTGCCTTCGCGGATCCAGTCGATCGAGGTGACGATGACGTCTTCGCAGACCAGCCGGACGGTCTGCTCCACCGGGAGCCCGCGGGCCGCGATTTCGTTGAGGTTGCCGTGCTGCAGGGTAAGGATCCGGTCATAGATGTCGAACAGCAGGTCGTCTTTGGAATTGAAGTAGTGGTAAAGGGCGCCCTTGGTGACCCCGGCGGCGTCGACGATCTGCTGCACGCTGGTCCTGGCGTAGCCTTGGCTGGAAAAGAGCTCCACGGAAACGCGGGCCAGTTCTTCCTTGATGTTCATGGTCTTCATGCAGGTGTTCCGTGTTTCTGTGGGATCTCGTACCGTGCGGATCTCTGCCAGTAACTGCGAGTAACTTTGCGGGAACTGTGAGTACTGCGGAACCGACCGGTTGGTATGTGGGATCACCATACCGTCACGGCGCCCGTTGTCCACAAGGGTTTTGCAAAAGAATTCCCGCGGCTTAGGTATCCCCTGCCGTGTCGCGCCGCCGCACGGGGAGGTGGCTGGTAGCGTCCCGTTGCAATCGGTGCTGCATACTGCCCGGGGGAGAATGCTTCGACGGGGGAACCGATGGTTGTGCGCCGCTATGTCTTTCCAGTCCTGTGGCTGGTGGTTTTTGCCGTGATAGCTGCGGCACTCTTCAAGCTCGCGTTTATCAACGGCATGGAATCCGACGCCGCCGGCGGAGGCGACCAGGCGAGCGCGCAGCTGAGCACCCCGCTCGTACCCGCGGTCCTGGGAACGGTGACCAACCTGGTCCAGGTGCAGGGATCCGTGGTGGGCGATCCCGCGGTCACGGTGAAGAGCACCGGCGAGGGAACCGTGGACTTCATCTATGTGCAGGCCGGTGACCGGGTCATAGCGGGCGCGCCGCTGTTCCAGGTGAAAACCCTCGTGGAGCCTGAGGTTCCCGCAGTGCTTGAGGAACCCGCCGGATCGGATGACTCCGCCGGAGAGTCCCCGGGCCGGGCTGTCTCTCCTCCGGCGCCCGTGTATTCCTACGCCGATGTCCTTGCCACCGCAGACGGAACCGTCGCGGAGCTGTCGGTTCTGCCCAAGCAGCAGGTATCGGTTGGTGCCGAGGTTGCCTCCCTGGACCCGGGCACCTTCTCGGTTTCGGGAACCCTCACCTCTGATCAGCAGTTCCGCATCCTGGGCCGGGCCAACACCGCCATGGTCACTGTCAACGGAGGCCCGGCTCCCTTCCCGTGCAGCGACGTCACCATGGGCAGGACACCGGCCGCGGAGACAGGCATCAGCACCCAGGCACAGCAGGCGGGGCCCGGGCAGCCGGCACCGGAAGCTCCGGCAGCCGGCAGCGTGAGCTGCAGCATTCCGGCGGACGTTCCGGTCTTTGCCGGACTCGGTGCGGCCATCGACATCACCGCCGGGCAGGCGGACGGCGTGATTACGCTGCCGACGACGGCGGTGCAGGGCACGGTGCAGACCGGCATTGTCTGGGTCATGCCCGGCGGTGCGGCAGCGCCTGAAGGCACGGATGCGGAAGGCGCAGCGGCAGCGGGGCCGGGGCTTGAAGGTGCGGGGCCCGAAGGCGCAGGGCCGGAAGGTGCAGGGTCCGAAGGTACCGGGGGCGCAGAGGCCGTGGAACGGGAAGTGTCCCTGGGGCTGAACGACGGACAGCTCGTGGAAATCATCTCCGGGCTGGCTGAAGGCGAAATGGTGCTGCAGTTTGTTCCCGGCGCCCCTGCCGCCGAGGATCAGATGAACGGCATGCCGGGGGTGATGGGCGGATGAGCCTGCGGGCCGAGCAGGCACGGGAGGTTCAGGCGCCCGCGCAGGAGCCGCTGGTGGTGCTCTCACAGGTCACCCGTGCCGTCAGCATTCCCGGCCGTGAAACGCTGCAGATCCTCTCCGGTGTGGACCTTACCGTATATCCGGGGGACCACCTCTCCATTGTGGGGCGGTCCGGTTCGGGCAAATCAACGCTGCTGAACATCCTGGGCCTGCTGGATCTGCCCACTTCCGGAACGATGACTTTTGACGGTACGCCGGTGGAGCGGATGAACGAGAAACGCCGCGCTGTCGCCCGGGGAGGCGCCGTCGGCTTCATTTTCCAGCAGTTCAACCTGCTGGCCGAGCGCACGGCCCTGGAAAATGTCATGACCCCGCTGCTGTACGCGCGCGGCAGGCAGTTCTGGCAGCGCGAACGCCTCGCTTCCCGGATGCTGGAGCGGGTGGGGCTGGGCAACCGGCTCCAGGACCGGCCCCGGAAACTCTCCGGCGGGGAACAGCAGCGCGTGGCAATTGCCCGTGCGCTGGTCCGCTCGCCCCGGCTGATCCTGGCGGACGAGCCGACCGGCGCCCTGGACATCGCAACCGGACAGTCCGTCATGGCTCTCCTGGCCGAGGTGGCAGCGGAATCCGGTGCTGCCCTGGTGACCATCACCCACGATCCCCATGTTGCAGCCCTGGCCCGGGAACACTTCCTGCTGCAGGAGGGCCGGCTGGTGCCGGGGCCGGCGGTGGCGGCGTGAGCCTCTCCGGAATCGCGGGCCCCCTGGTGGAGGCCTGGGACGAGCTGCGCATCCACAAGACAAGGGTGCTGCTGGCGCTGATCGGCGTGGCCCTCTCGGTGGCCGCGCTGACGACGGTGGTGGGACTGGGCAATATGGTCCGCGAATCCATTGCCCAGGGCAGCGAGGCGCAGTCCGGCAGGCCGGCGACGATCTCGGTGTCCATGTACAGCAATGACGGAACGAGTCCCGATCCCGCGGCGGCTGCTTCCGCCTACCGGGAGCTGGCGGAACGCTACTCCATTGAGTATTCATCCACGGTCTTCTCGGGCGTTGTGCCGTTCCAGCTTCCCAACGGCGTGACCCAGGCGCCAATGGTGGTGGTGGAACCGGATTATCAGGTTATGCGGCGGGTGCCGATGGTGGAGGGCCTCTGGTTCACGGCGGCCGACGCCGAACGGCTGGCTCCCGCCGTCGTCGTGAACGAGGCGCTGTACGCGGCCATCGGGCGGCCGGACCTCACCCTGGACCCGGTGGTTCCCATCTCTGCAGGGCAGCCGGTTGATGCCGTGATCGTGGGGGTGACCCGCGAACAGTACGAAGGGGAGTATCCCCAGGCCATGATGCTCTCCGATGCCTATGCCAGGCTCGGGCTGCCCCTCGGAAGCCCCAACCTGGAACTGTGGGTTCCGGAGGAGCTCAGCGACCCGCTGCAGGCCGCCGTGACCGCAGACCTGCGGGCGCAGTTTCCGGGCATGCAGGTTGATGCCTACCGTTCCGACTACGCTGCCTGGGGAGATCCCTTCGGCGGGCTGCAGTGGGCAGTGGCGGGGATTGCCGCGCTGGTGATGCTGCTCGGCGCCGTGGGTCTGTTGAATATTTCGATGGTCACGGTGAAGTACCGGGTGCGCGAAATCGGTATCCGCCGCAGCTTTGGCGCGACGTCGGGGCGCATCTTCTTCGGCGTCATGCTGGAATCCGTGGTGGCGACGTTCGTGGCCGGGGTGCTGGGGGTCATGGCCGCCGTCGCTGTGGTCAAGCTGCCGGTGATCCAGCGTGCGGTGGCCTCCGGAATCAGTGAGCTGCCGCCGTTTCCGCTGGAGGCGGCTTTGATCGGTTTGGGGGCGGCCACCCTTGTGGGCGCGCTGGCCGGACTCATTCCGGCGCTGGTGGCGGTGCGGGTGAAGGTGATCGACGCGATCCGCTTCTGAGCGCATGAGCCGGAGAACGCGGCAAACAGAAGAACCCCGCAGCCGGAAACCGGTGCGGGGTTCTTCTGTGTCTCAAAGTGCCCTCGATAGGATTCGAACCTACGGCCTGTTGCTCCGGAGGCAACCGCTCTATCCCCTGAGCTACGAGGGCAAGGACACCGGTAAACCGGCAGGTCCTGTGGGACTCAAGAAGCTTAGCAGGTCCGGCGCGCCGTGTGAAAACGTCCCCGGAGCCGGCGGCGGAAGCGGCCGGTCCGGGGCGCATCCCGGCGGAGGAAAGTCAGTAGCCCAGGAAGGCGTCCGTCCGCACCGAGCGGCCGCCGGCACCCCGGACGGCAGCCCGCGCAGCGGCCACGGCGGCGGGGGATCCGGACACATACGCGGCCCGCTTTGCGGCATCGGGAACTGCCCGGGCGAGCGTCTGCCCGTCCGGCAAGCCGGGGCCGAGGTACGTCCACCCGCTGATCTGCGGATCGGTGGGCGTGCAGACCAGGACGCGGATGCCCAGACGGTGCAGTTCCGCAGCGTAGGCCAGCTCATCCACCGAAGCGGCAGCGTAGACGAGGACGACGTCGCGCGCCACGGTACCGGTACCGTCGCCGTCGCCGTCGCCGCCGCCGGCGGCAAGCGAGCGCAGCTGGCTCATGAACGGGGTAATGCCCACCCCGGAGGCGATCAGCAGCAGCGGGACCGAGCGGTCCCGGGGCAGCAGGAAATCACCGGCCACCGACGTTGCGGACACCACGGCGCCGGGCTTCAGCTTCAGCAGGGCGGTCTTGAACGAACTTGCCGGTTCAACGGCACGCAGCCCCACGGCAACCGTTCCGGAATCCTCCGGAGCCGTGGTGAGACTGAAAATCCGCCGGGTTCCCCGCGCGTCGGCCGTGCCGTGCGGGAGGCTCAGTTCCACATACTGGCCCGGCTGGAAGCGCAGCGGGCGGGTCGGTTCAAACACGAGCTCGCGCGCCGTGGGGGTCAGCGCGCGGTTCTCGCGCAGCCGCAGCCGGATCCCGGTGCGCGGTGCCAGCGCAAAGGCCAGCAGGTTGCCGGCCAGCAGGGCCAGTTCGGGGGACATAAAGACCGGGCCCACATGGAGCGGCACTGCGAACAGGACACCGACGACGGCGGCCTCCAGCAGCCGCTGCCAGCGCCGCGGGGGCAGGGTCAGCGGCTCGGACAGCATGAAGCCGGCAAAAAACACCACCGGATAGGAAGCGAGCAGGATTCCCAGTGCGGCCGGCAGGGCTTCCCCGGCCAAAACCATCCGCACGGTGATGATGACGCCGGCGGCGAGCAGGAACACCCCGGCCATCGGCAGCAGCCGGTTCCGGTACAGGATGACGGCAGCCGCCGGAAGCACGGCAACCAGCATCAGCGGCGCCGCCACCCACCACACAGCGGCGCCCAGGCCGGTCAGCGCCAGGACAGCAGCACCGAGGGCTGCGGGGTTGAAGATGTGCCGCCCGCGCCACACCAGCAGGTACTTCGACGCGGTTGCGGCCCCGGCTGCCAGCGCCACGGTGAGCAGCGCGGTGCCTTCAGTGCTCGGCCACATCAGGAAATAGAGCAGCAGCCCGGTGATCAGCGAGGAATCCGTCTGCGGCCGGGTGCGGAAAAGGAGCCCCATGACCCGGCTCGCCACGAGGGCGGAAACGACGGCGGCGGCTGCCGTCGCGGCCAGCTCGGCCGGAGTGTAGGCAAGCGCCCCGGCGAAGGAGAGCACAAACGACCAGGCGGTGACAGCCAGCAGCAGGATCACCGTCAGCCGGTACATCGTCCAGCGGCCGGTGAAGGCGTCCAGCCGGCGGGTAACCGGCGCGGGCAGGGAAAGGCTCATGAAAACAGGACTCCAGCCATGGCATCTGAGAAGGTGGCCCGGCCGTCCGAGAACATCCGCACATAGTCAAAGGCGAATTCCTCGGCAAGCCGGGCAGGATCGGTAAAAAATAACGCGGTGGCGAGCCCGTCCGCCGTCATGGCGTCAGCGGCGAGCACCCAGGTGGCGGCCACCCGCTGAACGGGCCGGCCGGTGGAAGCATCCAGAATGTGGTGCAGCCCCTCGCCCCAGGCCCGCCGGTTGCCGGCGGAAGCGCACAGGGCACGGTCCCGAAGGCGTACGACGCCGATGGCCCGCGTGGTGTCATACGGATGCTCCAGGGCCACCCGCAGGCCGGTTTCACCGGCGTAGCGCAGGTCGGAACCGGCATCCACCGTGAGGTCCCGGTGCCCTGCGGACTGCAGCAGTTCAAAGACCAGGTCCACGAGCTGGCCCTTGCCGGCGGCTCCGATGTCCAGGGTGACCGGCACCGCGGTGCTCAGCTGCACCTTCCCGCCGGCGGTGTGCCAGGAGGCGGCCGCGGGCCAGTCCGGGGCCGGCACCGGCCCGGAGGAGGCGAAGGAATATGCGGCGTCGTACCCGAGCTTTTCCAGGGAGTGGCCCACCAGTGGATTGACGGCCCCGCCGGAGAGCCGGTGCAGGCTGTCGAACAGGGACAGCAGCGGTGCTGCGGAGAGCGGAAGCTCCACCGTCGAAGCCGCGCGGGTCAGCGCGGTGATGACCGAGTCGGAACGGAACCGCGAATAGGTGCGGTCATAGTCCTCCACCAGATCAGCCACTGCGGCCCGGACCGGTGCTGCAAGCGGCTCAGCCGTGGTGATGGTCCACGCAGTGCCGATGGCATCGAATCTCAGGTCCGGCATGGGCGCGCAGGCTAGTTCGCGGCTTCGGACCGGATGGCGTCCAGGGCCTTGTTGAATCCGGAACTGGTGAGGGAGGAACCGCCCACCTTGTCCACGTCGAGCTCGTCGAGATTCCTGCCGACCACCTGCTCCTGCACCTTGGACGTGAAATCGCGCTGGTGCATCTTTGACGTGGGGTGGTTGCCGGAGGTGGTGACCTCCAGTGCTGTGACCACACTGTCCTCGAGGGTCAGGGTGACGTCTACGTCCTCTGTCTGATTGGACGGCGGGGTGTAGCTGCCCTGGGCCGAGTACTCGCCGTCGGCGTAGCTGCCGGCCGGAGCCGCATCCTGCGGCGCGGCGCTCTGGGGTGCCGCGCTTTGAGGTGCGGCGGGGGAAGCGGCGGAAGGCTCCTGTGCGGCAGGTGCTTCCTCGGCGGCCGGTCCCGCGCAGGCGGTGGAGGCCAGGGTCAGGGACGCGGCGGTGAACAGCAGTGTCTTGCGGGTGTGGTTCATTACTCTCCTGAAGATGGGGGCAGCAGGCAGGCCGGAGGAAGCCCGGCCGGGTGTCCGTATCCATTACAACCCATTCGGGCGGAACCGTGCCTGCGGGCATCCTGTTGGTTTGGCCACGGGAGAGACACGGGAGAGACACGGAGGAGACCCGGGGGAGATACGGGGGAGGACACGGGGAAGGGGGCAGCAAGGCGCCGTACGGCGAAGCGGACGTTGTGGGGGGACGTCACAGTTCGCGGAACCGCTGGTGAGACGAGGCTATGCTTAACCGGTGACTCCTGAAGAACTTTCCTCCGCCGTAACCGCCTGCCTCCAAGACGCCATCGATGCCGGTGACTTCAGCATCGACGTGCCCCGGGAGGTGCGCGTGGAGCGGCCGAAGAACCGGGACCATGGTGACTGGGCCACCAACATCGCCCTGCAGCTCTCCAAGCAGGCCGGCATGAACCCGCGCCAGTTCGCGGAGATCCTCAAGGGGCGCCTCGAGAAGATCGACGGCGTCGCCAAGGTGGACATTGCCGGTCCCGGCTTCCTGAACATCACCCTCGACGCCGGTGCCGCCGGTGAGCTGGTCAAGACGATTGTTGACGCCGGTCCGGCGTACGGCACCTCCGAGATCCTCAAGGGAACCCGGATCAACCTCGAGTTTGTCTCCGCCAACCCCACCGGACCGATCCACCTGGGCGGAACCCGCTGGGCCGCCGTCGGCGACGCCCTGGCCCGGATCTTCCAGTCGCAGGGCGCAGAGGTGACCCGCGAATACTACTTCAATGACCACGGCGCACAGATTGACCGTTTCGCCCGGTCCCTGCTCGCCTCCGCCAAGGGCGAAGCCGCTCCCGAGGACGGCTACGCCGGCGCGTACATCGAAGACATCGCCAACCGGGTGCTGGCCGCCGAGCCGAACATCATGGAGCTTCCCGACGCCGAGGCGCAGGAACGCTTCCGCGCAGTGGGCGTGGACTTCATGTTCAGCGACATCAAGGAATCGCTGCACAACTTCGGCGTGGACTTCGACGTCTTCTTCCACGAAGATTCCCTCCACGAAAACGGCCAGGTGGACAAGCTCCTGGAACAGCTCAAGGGCTCGAAGAACCTGTACGAGAAGGACGGCGCCTGGTGGCTGAACTCCACCGAATTCGGCGACGACAAGGACCGCGTGGTCATCAAGTCCGACGGCAAGGCCGCCTACATTGCCGGTGACATTGCCTACATCCAGAACAAGCGCGACCGCGGATTTGACCTGAACTTCTACATGCTGGGCGCCGACCACCACGGCTACGTAGTCCGGCTCAAGGCTGCTGCCGCGGCACTGGGCCACGACCCGGCCTGCGTGGAGGTCCTCATCGGCCAGATGGTGAACCTGGTCAAGGACGGCAAGCCCGTGCGCATGTCCAAGCGCGCCGGCACCGTGGTGACCCTGGAGGACCTGGTGGACGCCGTGGGCGTGGACGCCGCCCGCTACACCCTTGCCCGCTTCTCCGCGGACTCCAACATTGACGTGGACCTGGACCTGCTGACCAGGCGCAGCAACGAGAACCCGGTGTTCTACGTGCAGTACGCCCACGCCCGCACCTATGCACTGGCCCGCAACGCCGAAGCTGCCGGCGTGGACGACTCCGCCTTCGACGCCTCGCTGCTCACGCACCCGACCGAAGGCGAACTGCTCGCCGCGCTGGGACAGTTCCCCGGCGTCGTCGCGCAGGCCAGCGCCTTCCGCGAACCGCACCGCGTGGCCCGCCACCTGGAGGTCATTGCCGGCACCTACCACCGCTGGTATGACGCCTGCCGGATCGCGCCGCAGGGCGATGAAGAGATCACCGACGTCAACCGCACGCGCCTGTGGCTGAACCTTGCCGCCCGGACGGTCCTGGCCAACGGCCTTGACCTGCTGGGAGTTTCCGCTCCGGAACGGATGTAATCCATGACTGTTTCCCCTCTCGCCCCCGGCTGGCTCAGCTACCCGGCGGACGCGAATGCCCTGCGCCCGCAGATGTGGGCCCGCGACGTGAGCCGGAACGGCAGCGGCGAACTGGAGATTGCCGGGATTCCGGTCTCCGCGCTGGCGAAGGAATTCGGTACGCCGCTGTTCGTGGTGTCCGAGGCCGACTTCCGCGCCCGGGCCCGTGACTTCAAGGACTCCTTCGACGCCGCGTTTGCCGACCTCTGCGGGGGAGTGGACGTCTACTACGCGGGCAAGGCCTTCCTGTGCACCGAAATTGCCCGCTGGGTCGCCTCGGAGGGGCTGCGCCTGGACACCTGCTCCGGCGGAGAACTGGCAGTGGCCCGCCGCGCCGGCATTCCCGGCGCGGCCCTGGGCCTGCACGGCAACAACAAGTCCGACGCCGAACTGACCCGGGCACTGGATATGGGCCTGGGCCGGATTGTCGTGGACAGTCTGGCCGAGCTTCAGCGGCTGGGCGCCCTGGCGGCCTCCCGCGGCGAACAGGCGAACGTCATGCTGCGGCTGACGCCGGGCGTGCACGCCTCCACCCATGAATTCATTGCCACCGCGCATGAGGACCAGAAGTTTGGGCTCTCCATGGCACCGGATCCGGAAGCCGGGGGAGTGTCGCCTGCGGAAACCGCCGTGGCTGCGGCCCTGGCGAACGAAGGCATCCGCCTGCTCGGGCTGCACTGCCACATCGGTTCCCAGATCTTTGAGTCCGAAGGCTTCGAGCTTGCCGCGCAGCGGCTGCTCGGTTTCCTGGCGGAGATTAAGACGGCGCACGGCGTGGAGCTGCCCGAGCTGGACCTCGGCGGCGGCTACGGCATTGCCTACACCGAGGCGGACACCCCGCGCCCGCCGGCCGAGATCGCCCGGGCCATGGCCGCCGTCGTCGGCTCCGCCTGCGCGGAACTGGGACTGGCCGTGCCGCGGATCTCCATCGAACCGGGCCGCGCCATCGTTGGGCCCACCACCTTTACCCTGTACCGCACCGGAACCGTCAAGACCGTCCGGGTGGACACGGCCGGCGGCGGCACCTCCGAACGCCGGTACGTTTCCGTGGACGGCGGAATGAGCGACAACGCCCGCCCGGTGCTATATGACGCCGACTATTCGGCGGTGCTCGCCTCGCGTGCCTCCGAAGATGACGCGGTTATGTCACGCGTGGTTGGCAAACACTGCGAAAGCGGGGACATAGTGGTTCGGGACGTCTACCTGCCGGCGGACACCGCCGACGGCGATCTGTTGGCTGTTCCCGGCACCGGTGCGTACTGTTGGGCGCTGGCCAGCAACTACAACTACATTGCCCGGCCTCCCGTCGTCGCCGTTAGGGACGGCGCCGCCCGGCTGATTATCCGGGGCGAAACCGAAGACGACCTGCTGGCCAGGGATGTTTTCGCTTCCAACCCGCCCGAAACGCCAGAGGAGTAGGCACCACATGAAGACCCTGAAAGTTGCCCTGCTGGGATGCGGAAACGTTGGCTCCCAGGTTGCCCGGATCCTTCTCGAGGACGCCGAGGACCTGGCCTCGCGCACCGGGGCACGGCTTGAGCTGACCGGCATCGCCGTCCGCAACCCCGATGCTCCCCGTGACGTTGACCTGCCGAAGGATCTGTTCACCACCGACGCCGAGAAGCTGGCGGAGAACGCTGACATTGTCATTGAACTGATGGGCGGCCTGGAGCCGGCCCGCACGCTGATGCTCCACGCCATCGGCCACGGCGCGTCAGTGGTCACCGGCAACAAGGCCCTGCTGGCAGCCGACGGCGCCGCACTGTTCCAGAAGGCGGACGCCGCAGGCGTCCGGCTGGCCTACGAAGCAGCCGTGGCCGGTGCGATTCCCATTCTGCGCCCGATCCGGGACAGCCTCTCCGGCGACCGCATCACCCGCGTGCTCGGAATCGTCAACGGCACCACGAACTACATTCTCGACGCGATGGACACCACCGGGGCGCAGTTCGCCGACGCCCTGGCCGAGGCCCAGCGGCTGGGGTACGCCGAAGCCGATCCCACCGCCGACGTTGAGGGACACGACGCCGCAGCAAAGGGCGCCATCCTCGCCTCGCTCGCGTTCCACACCAGCTTCGACCTGGCGAATGTCTCCTGCGAGGGGATTTCCGCAGTCACCGCCGACGACATCGCCGCGGCGAAGGACGCCGGGTTTGTCATCAAGCTACTGGCCATCGCGGAAAAGCTGGAGAACGACGGCGAACCGGGCGTCAGCGTCCGGGTGCACCCGACGCTGCTGCCGCGCACCCATCCGCTGGCCGCCGTCCACGGCGCGTTCAATGCCGTGTTCGTGGAGGCGGAAAACGCCGGCGAGCTGATGTTCTACGGACAGGGCGCCGGCGGTGCCCCCACCGCCTCGGCAGTGATGGGCGACGTCGTCAGCACGGCCCGCCGGCTGGTGCTCGGCGGTCCGCTCGGTGCGGAAACCCCCACCGGCCACGTCCCGGCCCTGCCGTTCGAGAAGGTGACCACCAGCTACAGCATTGGCCTGGAGGTCAGCGACCAGCCGGGCGTGCTGGCAGCCGTGGCCCGGGTGTTCGCTGAGAACGGCGTATCCATCGAGACCATGCGCCAGACCATCCACAGCGACGGCGCCGGAACTGCCGCCGAGCTGCGCTTTGTCACGCACCGTGCCTCCGAGGCCGCCCTGGCAGCAACCGTCGAGGCCATCAAGGGCCTGGACGTCATCAATTCCGTCACATCCGTCCTGCGGGTAGAAGGGGTCTAACACAGTGGCTCACCAATGGCGCGGCGTTATCCGCGAGTACGCCGATCGTCTTCCCGTCACCGACAGCACCGAGATCATCACGCTGGGCGAGGGCGGCACGCCCCTGGTCCGGGCTAAGGCCCTGTCCGAGCTCACCGGCAACGAGGTTTACCTCAAGGTCGAAGGCATGAACCCCACCGGTTCCTTCAAGGACCGCGGCATGACCATGGCCATGACGGCCGCCGTCGAATCCGGGGCCAAGGCTGTTGTCTGCGCCTCCACCGGCAACACCTCCGCCTCCGCCGCCGCATACGCAACACAGGCCGGCATCACCTGCGCCGTGCTGGTGCCGGACGGCAAGATCTCCATGGGCAAGCTCAGCCAGGCCATTGCCCACGGCGCCGAGCTGCTGCAGGTCAACGGCAACTTCGACAACTGCCTGGACGTGGCCCGCAAGCTCGCCGAGGCCTACCCGGTGTTCCTGGTGAACTCCGTGAACCCGGCGCGCATCGAAGGCCAGAAGACCGCCGCCTTTGAAGTTGTCGACGCCCTGGGCGACGCACCGGACCTGCACCTGCTGCCGGTGGGCAACGCCGGCAACATTACGGCGTACTGGAAGGGCTACAAGGAATACTCAGCCCCGTACACGAACCTCGCCGGAACCGAGCTGGCCCCGGTGGCCACCAAAACCCCCGCCATGTGGGGCTTCCAGGCCGAGGGCGCCTCACCCCTGGTTCAGGGCCATCCCGTCACGGAGCCCGACACCATCGCCACAGCCATCCGCATCGGCAACCCCGCGTCCTGGGACCAGGCCATTGCGGCGCGCGATGAATCCGGCGGCCTGATCGAAGCCGTCACCGACACGGAGATCCTGGAAGCGCACCGCTGGCTGTCCTCCCGGGAGGGCGTTTTTGTGGAGCCGGCCTCCGCCGCCGGCGTGGCGGGACTGCTGAAGAAGCATGCCGCCGGCGACGTGCCCACCGGCAAGAAGATCGTCATCACCGTCACCGGCCACGGGCTGAAGGATCCGCAGTGGGCGCTGCGCACCGCCGACGGCTCCGACGTGGAACCCACCAAGGTGGAGTTCGACGTCGTCTCCGTTGCCGCCGCGCTGGGACTGGAAGCCCAGGCTGCGGGCTAGGACCATGCATGTGAGCGATTCCGCGGCACCTTCCCGCGCTGCAGTGGCGCACGGCCAGGACATCACCGTCCGGGTCCCGGCCACCAGCGCCAACCTGGGCCCGGGCTTCGACAGCCTGGGCCTGGCGGTTGGCCTGTACGACACCGTCCGGGTGCGTACTACCGGCGAGCCCGGCACCGTTGTCACCATTGCCGGTGAAGGTGCCGGGACGCTGCCCACCGACGGCAGCCACCTGGTGGTGCGGACCATCCGGCAGACAGTGGAGGCCGCCGGTTATGTCCTGCCGGGCCTGCGCCTCGATGCGGACAACGTGATTCCGCACGGCCGCGGCCTGGGCTCCTCCGCCTCCGCCATTGTGTCCGGAGTGCTGGCGGGCAATGCCCTGCTGCCCCCGGAGCACCGCCTTGACGCTGCCGGGCTGCTCGATATGTGCTCCCGGCTGGAGGGACACCCGGACAACGTGGCACCTGCGCTGGCCGGCGGGCTGGCCATCTCCTGGGAAGAAGAGGGGGAGTTCCGCTCCGTTGCCGCACCGGTGCACTCAGACATCATTCCGGTGGCGGCCGTTCCGGCCAGCGAACTGTCCACGGAGAGCGCACGCGGGCTGCTTCCGGCGCAGGTGCCGCATCCCGCGGCAGCTGCCAACGCAGGCCGGGCCGCACTGCTCATCCATGCCCTCGCCGCCGAGCCGGCGCTGCTCCCGCAGGGAACCGTGGATTTCCTGCACCAGGAGTACCGGGCCGAGGCAATGGCACCCAGCGCCGCGCTGATGGCCCACCTGCGCAGGCACGGACTGGCCGCGGTCATCTCGGGGGCAGGGCCCACCGTGATGGTCCTGGCCAACGGAGCCGATCAGGCACGGGACGCGGAACGACTGATCGCCGGGTACCTCGCGGCCGCCGGAACTGCAGAATTTTGGCGTGTTTTGCGGCTCAGCGTCGACCGAGATGGTGCTAGAGTGGAAGAGCACCAGCGGTACTAACCGTCTTGTGTTCCCCGCACCCAGTTTGTGCTCCCGCATCCAGGCCGTCCTTTTCCGGACCGCCCTGAAGAATTGTTGAAAACTCGTTGCTCAGGGCATAGTGCCCAAACACCGTGTCGGAAGCTCTTGTTCAGCTGCGGACGTGCAATCCTCGGTGCAGCCTTCCGGGTACTGCCAAGAAACGGTCAGTCCCCTTGAATGCCGCATAGTTCGGCAGCGAAGCTGACCAAACTCCTGTGGATTTCTTTCCAAAGGCACCTTAAGTAGATTCGCCGATTCCCGGCTCCTGCCGGCAACCGGCGAACCCTGACCCCCATGTCTGACCATAGGGGGACCAGGGCCAAATCATCCGCGGCCGGCACTGCGCCGGACCGCCCGACGAGGGGGAAGGATCCTTCGTGACAGACACCACTGACCTGACAACAGGTGTGGACTCAGCTACCGCCGGAACAAACGGCGCAGCGACTTCAAAAAGCTCCGGTCTTGCGGGCCTCAAGCTTGCACAGCTGCAGGCGCTTGCCGGCCAGCTGGGCATTACCGGCGGGTCCCGCATGCGCAAGGGAGATCTCGTAACAGCGATCTCCAACCACCAGCGGGGCGGCGCAGTAGCAGACCGTCCGGTTCGCGGCGCGAAGACTGAAGCAGCCCAGGCCGACGGCGCGAAGGCCGGCACCGACCGCGCAGCCGCTCCGGCCGCCGCGGAGGCGCCCGCCGCCGAGCAGTCGGCGCCCGAGCGTCCGGCCCGGACCCGCAACCGCAACCGCCGCGCTGCCAGTGACGGAGTCGTCACTGCCCCCGCCGCGGAAGCACCGGTCCAGGCACCCGCAGCCGCAGAGGCACCCGCAGCCCAGGCTGAGGCTCCCCGCGAGGAAAACCAGCGCGAGGACAACCAGCGCGAGCGCGGCAACCGCCGTTCACGCAGCCGCCGTGCCGACAGCGATGCTTCGGACAACGGCCGCGCGGACAACAGGGCTGAGCAGAACAAGGCTGAGCAGAACACCAAGGCCGAGCAGCAGAATACTGACTCTGCGCCCGCAAACGCCTCGGAGAATACCGGGTCCGAGCGCTCCACCGAGGACCGCAGCCGTGAGAACACCCGCGGCGAGCGTGAGAACAACAACCGCGGCGAGCGCGAGAACCGGCGCGAGAACAACCGCGGCGAGCGCGAGAACAACCGGGACAACAACCGCGGCGACCGTGAAAACAACCGCAGCGACCGCGACGACAGCGAAGAAAACGGCCGCGGCCGCAATCGCCGCAACCGCAACCGCAGCGACCGCAATGACCGCAGCGACCGGAACGACCGCTTCCGCGACCGCAACGAGCGCCGCCGCAACCGGAACCAGAACCCGGACGTCGACGACGTTGAGGTCACCGAGGACGACGTCCTGCTGCCCGTAGCCGGCATCCTGGACGTGCTCGAGAACTACGCCTTTGTCCGGACCTCCGGCTACCTGCCGGGCCCGAACGATGTCTATGTGTCCCTCGCCCAGGTGAAGAAGTACAACCTGCGCAAGGGCGACGCCGTCGTCGGCGCGATCCGCGCCCCCCGCGAAGGCGAAAACCAGGGCGGAAACCAGCGCCAGAAGTTCAACGCCCTGGTGCGTCTGACCTCCGTCAACGGCAAGCCGGCCGAGGACAACAAGGACCGCGTGGAGTTCTCCAAGCTCGTCCCGCTGTACCCCTCCGAGCGCCTGCGCCTGGAGACCTCCGCCAAGGTGATCGGCCCGCGCGTCATTGACCTCGTGGCTCCGATCGGCAAGGGCCAGCGCGGCCTCATCGTCTCCCCGCCGAAGGCCGGAAAGACGCTGATCCTGCAGGCAATTGCCAACGCGATCACGATCAACAATCCTGAGGTCCACCTCATGATGGTCCTCGTGGACGAGCGTCCCGAAGAAGTCACGGACATGCAGCGCACGGTCAAGGGCGAGGTCATCGCCTCCACCTTCGACCGCCCCGCCGATGACCACACCACCGTCGCGGAGCTCGCCATCGAGCGCGCCAAGCGCCTGGTGGAAATGGGCAACGACGTCGTCGTCCTCCTGGACTCCATGACCCGCCTGGGCCGCGCCTACAACCTGGCCGCTCCGGCGTCGGGCCGTATCCTCTCCGGCGGTGTGGATTCCTCCGCGCTGTACCCGCCCAAGCGTTTCTTCGGTGCTGCCCGCAACATCGAGAACGGCGGTTCGCTGACCATCCTGGCCACGGCCCTGGTGGAAACCGGATCCAAGATGGACGAGGTCATCTTCGAGGAGTTCAAGGGCACCGGCAACATGGAACTGCGCCTGTCCCGCAACCTTGCCGACAAGCGCATCTTCCCGGCCGTGGACGTCAACGCGTCCGGTACCCGCCGCGAAGAGAACCTGCTGTCCCCGGACGAGGTCAAGATCATGTGGAAGCTGCGCCGCGTGCTCTCCGGGCTGGACACCCAGCAGGCGCTGGAACTGCTCACCGGAAAGATCCGCGAGACGCAGTCCAACGTTGAGTTCCTGATGCAGGTCCAGCAGACCACGCTGGGCACCAAGGACAACTAGCTGCCTTACCGAGCCGCTCATGCTCCGGTTCCTCCGCACTGCGGAGAAACCGGAGCCTGGGCGGTTTGGCAGTTAACGCGTGCACCTGAGTAAAGTTTTTTGAGATCCTCCCGAGTCCGGGCAAGGGTCCACCGTCGAAAGAGGAACGTACAACATGTTTGAGTCCATACAGGGTCTGCTGGATGAGCACGAAGAGCTGCAGCTGCGGCTTTCCGATCCGGCAGTGCACGCGGACCAGGGGCTCGCCCGCCGGCTTGGCCGGCGCTATGCCGAACTCAGCCGCATCGTGGACGCCTACAACAAGTGGCACGCCCTCGAAGATGACCTTGCGGCAGCGTCCGAAATGGCCGCCGAGGATCCCGAATTCGCCGCGGAAGTTCCGGTGCTGAAGGAAGCCCTCGACGACGCCCAGGAGAAGCTGCGCCGCCTGCTGATCCCGCGCGACCCCAACGACGGCCGCGATGTCATCATCGAGGTCAAGGGCGGCGAAGGCGGCGACGAAGCTGCCCTCTTCGCCGGCGACCTGCTGCGGATGTACACCCGGTACGCGGAGGCACGCGGCTGGCGGACGGAAATCATCTCGGCCACGGAGTCGGACCTGGGCGGCTACAAGGACGTTTCCATGGCCATCAAGGGAAACTCCAACGACCCGGCCGAGGGCGTCTACGCCCGCCTGAAGTACGAAGGCGGCGTCCACCGTGTTCAGCGGGTGCCCGTGACGGAATCCCAGGGCCGCATCCACACCTCGGCCGCCGGCGTGCTGGTGCTGCCCGAAGTGGACGAGCCCGAAGAGGTCGAGATCAGCCAGAACGACCTGAAGATCGACGTCTACCGTTCCTCCGGCCCCGGCGGCCAGTCGGTGAACACCACGGACTCCGCCGTGCGCATCACCCACCTGCCCACCGGGATTGTGGTGGCCATGCAGAACGAAAAGTCGCAGCTGCAGAACCGCGAAGCTGCCATGCGCGTGCTGCGCTCCCGCATCCTCGCGCACGAGCAGGAGAAGATCGACGCCGCGAACTCGGATATCCGCAAGTCCCAGATCCGCACCATGGACCGCTCCGAGCGCATCCGCACGTACAACTACCCGGAAAACCGGATTGTGGACCACCGCACCGGCTACAAGGCCTACAACCTGGACACCGTCATGAACGGCGACCTGGAAGCGGTGGTCCAGGCCGCCATCGAAATGGATGAGCAGGCCCGCCTGGACGCCATTGGTGACGAGAACTAACTTCGGCGATGGAATCCACCACACTGGCGGCGGCCCTGCGCGAGGCCGCCGCCATCCTGGCCGGGGCAGGGGTCCCCACACCGGGCGTTGACGCCGAGCTGCTGGCGGCCCATCTACTGGGAGCCTCGCGCGGACGGGTCAAAGCGCTGGCCTTTACCGATGCACCGGTCCCGCCCGGTTATGCGGAGCTGGTAGCCGAGCGTGCGGCCCGCGTGCCGCTGCAGCACCTGACCGGCACGGCCTCGTTCCGCTATCTGGAACTTCGGGTGGGCCCCGGCGTATTTGTGCCGCGGCCGGAAACGGAGACGGTGGCCCAGCTGGCCATCGACGCCGCCCGCCGGTTCGCCGCCGCAGGCAGGGTGCCGGTGAAGGCCGTGGACCTGGGAACCGGTTCCGGGGCGATTGCCGCATCCCTGGCCACCGAGGTTCCCCAAGCCGAAGTCCACGCCGTCGAACTGAGCCCGCTGGCCCTGGCCTGGGCGCGGCGGAACCTGGAACCGCTGGGGGTGGCGCTGGTGCATGATGACCTGCGCACCGCGCTGGCCGATCTCAACGGAACCTTCGACGTCGTGGTTTCCAACCCGCCCTACGTTCCCGCCGACGCGGTGCCGAAGGAACCCGAGGCCGCGGAGCATGATCCGGCGATGGCCCTCTACGGCGGCGGGCGCGACGGACTTGAGCTTCCGCTGGCCGCAGCCGGCACTGCTGCACGGCTGCTGCGCTCCGGCGGCTGTTTTGTGATGGAACACGCCGAGGTCCAGGCCGAGCGGATCGCGGCCCTGCTGGCCGCGCAGCCCTGCTGGCAGGATGTCGCAACACATACCGACCTGAACGGCCGTCCGCGGGCAACGTCCGCGGTGCGGACCGCCTCCAACATCTCCGACGAAGGATAGAACCAGCCCGTGACTACCACCTATGACTGCACCGACCCGGACGGACTCAGCGAAGGCCTGGCGAAAGCCCACCAGGCCATCAGCGCGAAGCAGTGCGTGGTCCTGCCCACCGACACCGTCTACGGCATCGGCGCCGATGCCTTTTCGCCGCAGGCGGTTGCCACGCTGCTCGCCGCGAAGGGCCGCGGCCGGTCGATGCCGCCGCCCGTGCTGATTCCCCGGATGCAGACCATGGAAGGGCTGGCCGTGGATGTTTCAGCGGATGCCCGCGCCCTCGCCGAAGCGTTCTGGCCCGGCGGGCTGACGATGATTTTCCACGCACAGCCGTCCCTGACCTGGGATCTGGGGGACACGCTGGGCACGGTGGCGCTGCGGATGCCCGACGATCCCATCGCGCTGGAGCTGCTGGCCCTGACGGGCCCGTTGGCGGTTTCCTCGGCCAACCGCACCGGAAACCCCGCCGCCCGGACCGCCGCCGAGGCGCGCGCACAGCTGGCTGAATCGGTGGAGGTCTACCTCGAAGCAGGCCCCCGGCCGGAGCACGGAGACGAGGGAGTGCCCTCAACCATTGTTGACGCCACCTCCGACGTGCTGCGGGTGGTCCGCCTGGGCGCGGTCAGCCTGGCGCAACTGCAGGAAGTGGTCCCGGGAGTCCAGGGACCGGACGAAGACTAGCGTCCCGCCGGTTCCCGGACCTGCAGGGAGCGCAGGACATCCTGCACCCGGGGTTCGGGAACGCTGCCGGTGGCCTCGGCCCAGCCGGAGACCTGCCGCTGGCCGAACCACATCATCTCCAGCCTGCGCAGCGGTCCGTGCAGGCGCTCACCCGCCAGTGCGGAGAGCCGGTAGCCGGCCCACAGGGCACTGCGGCACAGCCAGGCAGGCAGGCGCACCGGGCTTCGGCCGCCGGCCGCTTCCAGCACTCCCGCCACCGTGGCGCGTTCCCACGGCTGAAGGACGACGCCGGGAACGTCACCGGTGTACTGCCCCACCGTGATGATGAACTCCACCAGCGAATCCACGGAACTGACCGGCGACGGCGCCGTTCCCCGTCCCGCAACCGAGGCCAGCGGCGAGGCCGCCAGCCGGGCGAGTTTCGCCGTCGTGGGCCGCTGCGGGCCCTGCACGGACGTGGCCCGGATGGTCACGGCGCTGCATCCGCGGCCGGTGCGGGCGGCAAGGGCGCGTTCGCCCAACGCCTTGGACCGCGAGTAGGCGGAGAACGGCTGGACGTAGCTTGATTCGTCCAGGAACGGTCGGTGGCCCTGGACGGCGGCGCTGCTCAGGTGCACAAAACGCCGGAGCCCGGCGTCATCCGCGGCCTCGGCAATTACTGCCGGCAGCAGCGAGTTTGCGCCGCGCAGGGCGGGGGAGTCCGCCCCGCCGGGTGTGGCCAGACCTGCGGCGTTGACCACCACCGAGGCACCGGCGAAGGCGGCAGCGAGTTCCGCCCGCACAGCCGCCAGCCCGGCGGCCTCGCCCAGTATCCCGGCGGCGTCGCGGGCCGAGGACGAAAGCCGCGGCGCCGGAACGGTCCGGACCGTGATGCCGGCCGCCCGCAGGCCGGCGCAAACAGCGCCGCCGATGAAACCCGAGGAACCCAGAACCACCCAGACACCGGACGGCTCCGAACTCGAAGATTCCTGCGGGGACGAGAGGTACTGCGTCAAACCTGGTTCCGTTCGTGGTGGGGATGTTCCTCCAGCGGAGGCATGGGCTGCCAGGATCCATCGTGCAGGATCCTGCGGCTTTCACGCCAACCGCGCCAGAGGCTTGCCGCACCGGAGATGCGGTGCTCGACTGCGAGGAGCCGGAGGACTTCCTTGGCAGCCGTGAGCAGGGTGCCCAGGGCAAACCCCGCCCGGTGATACCTGCCGTGCGCGAGCAGGTACTGAGCCGTGTGGCCGCGGTTGCGCATGGAGTAGAAGCGGCTAAGGTCGCTGGAGTCGTTCAGGTGGCGGATGCCGAGGTCGATCTGCTTCTGCGGCCGGATCTTCTGGAGCACGAAGTCATTGACATACACCACCTCCGTCAGCTGCGAGGCGAGCCAGCCGTAAATCTCGTCGTCGCCGTTGATGAAGTACCGCGCATCCGGCAGTCCGATCCGGCGGACAAGGTCCGCAGAGATCAGCATGCCTTCGAAACAGCCCACATTCGTAGCGAAAACGGGGGAGTCCCGGAACACGTTGCCTTGGACGGGAAGGTGGATGCCCAGGAAGGGCCGGAAGCGGTGCTGCCAGAAGAACGGACGGCCGGCGTCGTCGAGCCGCCGCCCGTGAATGCACTCGTAGGTGCCGGTCCACTTTGCGAGGGCCGCCACGGCACCCGGGAGGATGACGACGTCGTCATCCATCACCCACAGCCAGGAGGCGCCCTCGGCCAGGGCGCGTTCCACGCCGGCGGCGAATCCGCCGGCCCCGCCGGCGTTGACCGGCAGGCGCAGGTTGACCACGGGCACGGGAAGCCGGGAGGCGGCGTCGGCGATCGTTTCCTGCGTGTCGTCGGTGCTGGCGTTGTCCACCACGATGATCCGCTCCGGAGCCGGGTCGAGTGCGGTCACCGACTCCAGCAGCCCCCGCAGGTACCGGGACCGGTTGAACGTGGTGATGACAAGTGTCAGTGCGGCGCCCGGCCCGGCGGCTGAAGTGCTCATCAGAACCCGAAGTCCGACGGCGGTCCGAACCGGCGTCCGCGCATGCCGGCAGCGTAGGCGCGCAGCCATGACGCAAAGCCGCGCAGGTCGCGGGTCCTGGCGAAGTGGACCGGGTAGCCCACGGCGTCGGCGGCGAAGGAGCGCAGGCGCTTGTATTTCCAGGTCAGGTGCCCGCGGTTGCGGTAGAAGTAGAACTGCTTGAAGGCGTTTTCCGGAACCAGCACGTGCAGCCGTTCACCGGCCACCTGCTGTACTTCGCCCCACGCCGCGGGATGCGTCAGGGCAACGGAGGTGACCGTGCCGAAACGCACACCGGCCCGGCGCAGGCGGATCATGAAGTCTGTTTCATCACCCCGGATGAACAGGCGGAGGTCCGGCAGCCCCACCCGGAAGAAAACATCCGCGCGGATCAGCGCACCGTTGAAAAAGTGCCCGACGTCCGGGATGAAGCCCAGCTTTTCCACCTCCGCGCGGTCATGCGTGAGCTTGCCGTTGAGGCGGAAGTGGAAGGACAGCGTGTCGGGGTGCCCGGGGGCAACCACCAGGGGAAGGACCACATCCATCTCGTGTTCCCGCGCAGCCTCCAGCAGCGCCGCCAGGCACTTCGGATCCTCCGGATGGGCGTCGTCGTCCATGATCCAGATCCAGTCCGCACCGGAAGCCATGGCCGAGAGAATGGCCAGCGAGAAACCGCCGGCACCGCCCAGATTGGTGTTGGAGCGGATGTACGTGACGGGCGCAGCGGACGACTCGGCGATATCCTGAACCGGAGTGTTCCCTGAATCCACCAAGGAAACTGACGTAATGTTGCCGGTCTGGGCAGCCAACGAGCCCAGGAGCACGGCAACGTCATCGGGACGGTCGAAGGTTACTGCTGCTACGGCCACTGAGTCCGGCAAAATGATCCTTTCGAGGCAACCCGGATGAGCGGCACAAGCCGAACGGAGAAGGGTGTGCAGTTAGAATGCTGATGAGTTTCCAGTCTATTACACCGGAATCTTCCGAACCGTGTTGCAACCACCGAGAAGAGAACCGGGGAATTACCCGTTGAGGATTATGAGGCAGACAAGCACGGACGAGCGCGGTCCTTCCCGCGACGAAAAACCTGCGCTGTGGCTGTGGTCCCAGTACGTTTTGGACTCGCTGGCATGGATAGTGGCCATAGTCCTGGCACTGGTCCTGCGCTACGAGCTCACAGTGGACCAGATCAACCCCGGCGGCGTGGCCGTCTTCTGCGGGGCCGCCGTGCTGGTGCAGCTGATCGTCGGCTATTCCTTCGCGCTGTACCGCGGCAGATACAGCTTCGGCAGCTTCCACGAGATGCGCCTGCTGGCAATCGTCACGCTGGTTGTCGCCGCCATCCTCGTCATGGTCAGCGCACTCTTCGGCCTGACCATCGACATTCCCCGCAGCACCGGGATGATCGCCTTCCCGTTCGCCTGCCTGTTCATGGCCGCCATCCGCTACCTCAAGCGCATGTACGTCGAGGGCAAGGCCCGGCCGGGCGACGAAGCCCAGCGGACCCTGGTGTACGGCGCCGGCTTCCTGGGCAGCTCCCTGGTTACGCGCATGATGAAAGACCCTGAATCCCCGTACTACCCGGTGGGACTGATCGACGACGACCCGGCCAAGAAACACCTGCGCCTGGCCACCGTGCCGGTGCTGGGCCGGCTCGAGGACCTGCGCGAGATCGTGCAGCGCACGCGCGCCACCGTCCTGGTCATCGCGATCGCCGACGTCGAAGCCCGCCAGGTGCGTGAAGTCACCGACCACGCCGACGGACTGAACCTGAGGGTGCTGGTCCTGCCTCCGCTGAAGGACATGCTGAGCAAGGGTGCGGGAGCCGGCCTGACCGACTTCCGCGAGGTGGCGGTGGAGGACCTGATCGGCCGGCGCCCCGTGGACATCCACGTGGAGGAAGTTGCCGGCTACCTGACCGGCCGCAAGGTGCTGGTCACCGGTGCCGGCGGCTCCATCGGATCGGAACTCTGCCGGCAGATCACCGCCTTCGATCCCGCCGAGCTGATCATGGTGGACCGTGACGAGACCGGCCTGCAGCTGACCCAGCTCTCCATCACCGGCCACGGGCTGCTCAACGGCAAGGACACCGTCCTGGCCGACATCAGGGACTCCGCGGCCCTGGAGGAGATCTTCGCCGAGCGCCGCCCCGACGTCGTGTTCCATGCCGCCGCGCTCAAGCACGTCTCCCTGCTGGAGCAGTACCCGCAGGAAGCCTGGAAGACGAATGTGCTGGGCACGGCGAATGTGCTGCGCGCCGCGAAGAAGGCCAACGTCAAGTACTTCGTGAACATCTCCACCGACAAGGCGGCGAACCCCACCACCGTGCTGGGCCACTCCAAGCGTGTAGCCGAGAAGCTCACCGCCTGGATGGCCGGAAGCACCGGAGAACGCTATGTCTCGGTCCGTTTCGGAAATGTCATCGGCAGCCGCGGCTCCATGCTGCCGCTGTTCACCGAACAGATCCGCCAGGGCGGTCCGCTGACCGTGACCGACCCGGAGGTTACCCGCTTCTTCATGACCATTCCCGAGGCCTGCCAGCTGGTCATCCAGGCCGGCGCGATCGGCCGCGGCGGCGAAGTGCTGATCCTGGACATGGGTGAACCGGTGAAGATCCTGGATGTGGCCCGGCGGATGATCGATATGTCCGGCAAGGACATCGAAATCGTGTTCACCGGGCTGAGGCAGGGCGAAAAACTGCATGAAATCCTGGTGGGCACGGGGGAAGACGATTCACGTCCGCTGCACCCGAAGATTTCCCACACGGCAGTGGACGAGCTCAACCCCTCGGACCTGCGGTTCGAGGACTGGCTGCACAAGTGCGGCGTCGATTCCCACGGCGATCTCCTGCCGCCGGTCACCGGCATCGGGGGAGCGGCACCGGGGGAGCGCGGCAACCTGCACCCGTTCAACGGCGGAGCTGCTGAACGGCGGACAGGCTGATGCTGCTGGCCCTGTGCGCGGGCGCCGCCTTCCTGGCGAGCCTGCTGCTGCCGTTCGCCTTCATTCCGCTGCTGCGCCGGCTGGGAGTCCTGGACATCCCGAATGAGCGCTCTTCCCACACCAAGGTGGTGATCCGCGGCGTCGGGGTGACCATTGCCGCCGGTGTCCTGCTGGGACTTGCGCTGTCCCTGCTGACCGGTTTGGTCAGCGTGGACCGCTCCATCGTGCTCATTGTTGCGGTGCTGATCGCGGCGGCGTCCCTGCTCGGCTGGATCGAGGACTTCCGCGGACTCTCCGTCCGGGTGCGCGCCGGCCTCCAGCTGCTCCTTGGCATCCTGGCCACCACCGCCCTGGTGTGGACCATGGAGCAGAGCTACTGGTGGGTGCCCGTAGGGGCGCTGGCCATTGCCGGCTACATTAACGTGGCCAACTTCATGGACGGCGTCAACGGCATTTCGGGACTGCACGGCATCGCCGTCGGCGTCCTGTATGCCGTCGGCGGTGTCCTCGGGGACCAGGCCTGGATGACGGTGGCCGGAGCGGTCACCGCCGCCGCCTTCGCTGCCTTCCTGCCCTGGAACCTGGGCCGCGGCTCGGTGTTCATGGGTGACGTCGGCAGCTACCTGCTGGGAGCCTCGATCGCCGGAATAGCCGTGGCCGCCTTCCTGGCCGGGGTCAACGTGGAGTACCTGCTGTTTCCGGTCCTCATCTACCTGGCCGACACCTTCTCCACACTCCTGATGCGCGTTAGCCGGGGCGAGCGCTGGTACGCAGCGCACCGCCAGCATGTGTACCAGCGGCTGACCGATGCGGGGCTGAGCCACCTGCAGTCGGCATCCGTGGTCACCGTCTGCACAGTCCTGACCGGTGCGGCCGGTCTTGTGGTTGCCGGAGCCGGCGATGTGCTGAAGGTCGCCGTAACCCTTTTCGCACTGGCCGTCGTCGTGTTTTACCTGCTGTCGCCGCGCATTTTCGGCCGGCTGCACAGCACCGTGTGAGCCTGCATGACGCCTCGGGCCGGTGCCCACTTCTATGTGTTGTAGAATTTGTACGGTCGCGGATTCCCGCGCCGCCGCTTCCACCCGCTCCGGCCCGAAGGATGTTCGCAAAGTTATGAGCCCCGCAGACGGTGCCCTGACTGGACGTCCCGTTGCCGTATCCGGTCCCACCACCAATCCATGGCTCAGCATTTTCGGCACTTCGATGAAGTGGACGGGAATCCTGGCCGCGGCTCTCGCCGCGGCGTCCCTGGTCACTGCCGGTACCTCCGGCCTGGGCAGCGTGCTGTTCGGCTGGGGGCTGGTCATCGCCTTCAGCGGCGTGAGCCTGCTGATCGTCCATGTGGTGGGCCGCGACAATCCGCACGGCGCCATGGCCATGTTCGCTTTGATCTACATCGTCAAGGTGGTCCTGTTTGCCGCGGTGCTGCTGATGATCGGCAGGCCCGCCTGGCTGGACTCAACGTGGTTCCTGGCCAGCGCGGTGGCGACCGTCGTGGTGTGGCAGGTTGCCGAAATCCGTGGTTTCTCCCGAATCCGCTTCCAGTTGTATTACGACGACGGTCCCGGGGAAACACCATCAGTAAAAGGGGAAAAGGATGTCTGAAAAGCCTGGCTTCGACACCGAGTCCACTTACGACTCCGGCATGCGCGTCTTCAGCTACATCATTGGCGGGATCGTCGCCTGGGGTTTGGTAGGGTGGTTTTTGGACAATCTGTTCGAAACTCAGTGGTTGGTGCTAGTCGGTATTCTCTTCGGAGTTGCCGCCGGATTCTACCTGACCAAAGTGCACGGCCTGACCGGAAGCAAACCTGCGAAAGCCAGCGTCGGCCATCCAGCCCACGACCGTGAAGAAGCCGAACAGTAATGCCACAGATTTTAGACCGGGCAACTAGCTTTGCCCCGATTCACACGCCCGATGAAGGACACAGCAGAGAGGAAACGCGTTGATCGCGCTTGCACTCCCGGCCACTAATGAAGGTGGATTCGTTCCGCCGGCCATTGACGAAATGCACCTCCCTGAGATTTTCCCGTGGGGCGCCGAGTACGGAACCGGTGTTGGCAAGCAGATGCTGCTGGTCTTCATCTCGGTCATCATCATCGCCGTGTTCTTTATCCTTGCTTCCCGCAAGGGAAAGCTTGTACCGGGACGGCTGCAGTTCCTGGGCGAATTCGGTTACGGCTTTGTCCGTAACGGCATCGCCAAGGATGTGATCGGCGAGAAGGACTTCCTCAAGTTTGTTCCTTTCCTCTTCGCGCTGTTCTTCTTCATCATCGTCAACAACATTTACGGAGCCATTCCGTTTATCCAGTTGCCGAGCTTCTCCCATCCGGGCGGAGCCTACCTGCTGGCCGCGATCGTCTACTTCACGTGGATCGGTATCGGCATCAAGAAGCACGGCATGAAGTACTTCGTGAAGGCCACCGTTCCCTCGGGCGTGCCGTGGTACATCCTTCCGGTCCTGGTTCCGATCGAGATCATCTCCAACTTCCTGGTCCGTCCGATCACGCACAGCCTGCGTCTGTTCGCCACCATGATGTCCGGACACCTGATCATCATGCTCGCCGGCGCCGGCATTGAATACCTCCTGGTCCTCCAGGACAACATCCTGCTCCAGGCCTCTTCGGTACTGGTACTGGGCGGCGGTATCGCCATGTACATGCTTGAAGCGCTGATCATGGTGCTCCAGGCCTACGTTTTCACCCTGCTGACCGCCATTTACATCCAGGGCGCACTGGCAGACGATCACTAAGCTTTCCCTCCAGGGAAAACCAAAACTTCCCTTCGGGGAAACCCCAAGCAACCTGCCCTCAGGGCATCTTGAAAGGAAAATGAACATGGAAATCTCGGGTAGCCTCAACGCAATCGGCTATGGCCTCTCCGCTATCGGCGGCGCCATCGGTGTGGGCCTTGTCTTCTTCGCCTACATCAGCGGCGTTGCACGCCAGCCGGAGGCACAGCGCGTCCTCCAGCCGATCGCCTTCCTGGGTCTGGCACTGACCGAAGCACTCGCTATCCTTGGTCTGGTTCTCGCGTTCATTGTTGGCTAATCCCAGCCGACCGACCAACCAAGCAGATAGGACGGGTGAATTATGGATCAGGTAGTTCTGTTGGCAGCCTCTGAAGGCGCCAACCCCCTGATTCCCAACGTCTGGGAAATCCTGGTGACGGGAATCAGTTTCGCCATACTGATGTTCATCGTCGTCAAGTTTGTGGTGCCGGCCTTCGAGAAGACGTACGCAGAGCGCACGGAAGCCATCGAAGGCAACATCGCGAAGGCCGAAAAGGCCCAGGCCGAGGCCAGCGCAGCGCTGGACGAGTACAAGGCACAGCTTTCCGATGCCCGCGCAGAAGCTAACACCATCCGTGAAGAAGCACGCGCCGAAGGCGCCCAGATCCTCGCGGAACTGAAGGCCAAGGCAGCTGCGGAATCCGCACGGATCACCGAGCAGGCACAGGTGCAGATCGCCGCAGAGCGGCAGGCGGCCGTTACGTCGCTCCGCGCTGAGGTAGGCACGCTGGCTACCGAGCTGGCCGGACGCATCATCGGCGAAACGCTCGAGGATGACGCCCGCGCTGCACGCGTGGTTGACCGTTTCCTTGGGGAACTGGAAAACGAGAACGCAGGTGCAGCTAGGTAATGGCAGGAGTATCGAGCGAATCACTGGCCATGGCATATGAGCACCTGGAAGCCAAGCTTCCGTTTGCTTCGCTGTCACTGGCAGAGGAACTCTTTGGAATCCTGGGCGTTCTCGACAGCAGCGCCGGTATCCGGCGTGCGCTGACCGACCCCGCCCGTCAAAGTGATGACAAGGCGGCGCTGGTTTCACAGCTGGTACGCGGCAAGGTTTCGGCTGACGCTGAAGCCATTGTGGCTGATCTGGTCTCCTCGCGTTGGCGGTCTCCGCGTGACTTGGGTGATGCGCTCGAGGAACTGGCTGCCACTGTTGTTTCAGCAACGGCCGAAAACAGGGGATCGGGCCTTGCCGGCCTCGACGCCCTGGAAGACGACCTCATCCGGTTCAACCGGGCGGTAGCTTCCAGCCACGAGCTGCAGCGGGCATTGTCCGAGCCGCAGGCATCGCCTGAGGCGAAGATCCGTCTGGCAGAAGCGCTGGTGCCCGGGGCTACTCCCGAAGCACTGGTGCTGATCCGCCAGGCAGTCACGCATCCGCGTGGCCTGAAGCCCAGCGCCCTCGTGGCACGCTTCCTGGAGCTCGTCGCCGGGCGCCAGAAGCGCTGGATTGCCGAGGTTCGGGCCGCCCGTCCGTTGACCCAAGAGCAGCTTTCGCGTCTGCAGTCCTCTCTTAATGGACTCTACGGCCGTGAGTTGAAGATCAACGCCGACGTTGACCCGTCACTAATCGGCGGCGTGCGGATCGCAGTGGGAGACGAGATACTGGATTCATCAGTAGTTTCCCGTCTGTCCGACCTCCGTCGGAAGCTCGCGGTCTAGCCGTCTTCACGGACGGTATGAGACCAGATCACGAACACTTGAGAACTAATCACGGTCATCGGCACCAAGCGATGATCACAACACAGGAGAGCAGGGACTGCAGATGGCCGAATTGACCATCAACGCCGACGACGTCCGTAATGCGTTGAACGAATTCGCGGCGTCATACGAACCCGGAAACGCAGAGCGCGTTGAAGTTGGCCGCGTAACAACCGCCAGCGACGGCATTGCCCGTGTGGAGGGCCTGCCCTCCGTCATGGCTAACGAGCTGCTTCGGTTCGAGGACGGCACACTGGGCCTCGCCCAGAACCTTGACACCCGTGAAATCGGTGTCGTTGTACTCGGCGACTTCGCCGGGATCGAAGAAGGCCAGGAAGTTCACCGCACCGGTGAAGTCCTGTCCGTACCCGTGGGCGACGCCTTCCTGGGCCGCGTTGTCGACCCGCTGGGCGAGCCGATGGACGACCTGGGCCCGATCGAGGCTGAAGGACGCCGTGCACTGGAACTCCAGGCACCCGGCGTCACCCAGCGCAAGTCGGTCCACGAACCGCTTCAGACCGGTCTCAAGGCTATCGACGCCATGATTCCGATCGGCCGCGGCCAGCGCCAGCTGATCATTGGTGACCGCAAGACGGGTAAGACCGCCATTGCCGTTGACGCCATCCTTAACCAGAAGGCCAACTGGGAATCCGGCGATGTCCAGAAGCAGGTGCGCTGCATTTACGTAGCCATCGGCCAGAAGGCATCCACGGTTGCTGAAATCAAGCGGACCCTCGAAGACCGCGGCGCAATGGAGTACACCACCATTGTTGCTTCCCCGGCTTCGGACCCCGCAGGCTTCAAGTACCTGGCACCCTACGCCGGTTCGGCCATTGGCCAGCACTGGATGTACGGCGGCAAGCACGTCCTGATCATCTTTGATGATCTGTCGAAGCAGGCCGAAGCCTACCGCGCCGTATCCCTGCTGCTCCGGCGCCCGCCGGGCCGCGAAGCCTACCCGGGCGATGTGTTCTACTTGCACTCCCGCCTGCTGGAGCGTTGCGCGAAGCTCTCCGACGACCTCGGTGCCGGTTCCATGACGGGTCTTCCCATCATCGAAACCAAGGCAAACGACGTCTCGGCGTACATTCCGACCAACGTCATCTCCATCACCGACGGCCAGATCTTCCTGCAGTCGGACCTCTTCAACGCCAACCAGCGCCCCGCCGTCGACGTCGGTATTTCCGTCTCGCGCGTCGGTGGTGCTGCACAGCAGAAGGCCATGAAGAAGGTCTCCGGTACGTTGAAGCTGGAACTGGCCCAGTACCGCGACATGCAGGCATTCTCCATGTTTGCTTCGGACCTGGACGCAGCCACCCGTCAGCAGCTCACCCGCGGTGCGCGCCTGATGGAACTCCTCAAGCAGGGTCAGTACGCTCCGTACCCCGTTGAAGAGCAGGTTGTTTCCATCTGGGCCGGCACGAACGGCTACCTGGACGATGTTCCCGTGGAAGATGTGCTCCGCTTTGAAGGCGAGTTCATTGACCACCTGAAGCACAGCACTTCAGTGCTGACCACCCTGGCACAGACGGGCAAGCTTGAGGACTCCACAGTGGATGAACTCAAGAAGCGCGTTGTCGCGTTCAAGGAAGGGTTCTTCGGCGAAGGCGACAACCACATGGTTGCTGCCGGCCACGAAGAGCACTCCGCCCTGGGCGAAGACGCTGTTGACCAGGAAAAGATCGTCAAGCAGAAGCGCTAACGCCTTTGTAGTTCCGCGTCCGGGTCCTTTGGGATCCGGACGCGGAACCCTTGGCCTTTGCCTTAGCCCCTAGTAGAACGCTAGGAACTGAAAGGAAAAGTATGGGAGCCCAAATTCGGGTCTACCGTCAGAAGATCGCTTCGACGACGTCGATGCAGAAGATCTTCAAGGCGATGGAGCTGATTGCTGCCTCTCGCATTGGAAAGGCGCGCACCCGTGTGGCTGCGTCACTGCCGTATTCCAATGCGATCACCCGTGCCGTTTCTGCTGTGGCGTCCCAGTCGGAAATCGATCACCCGCTGACTACCGAGCCGGAGCAGATCCGCCGGGCAGCCATGGTGGTCCTCACTTCCGACCGTGGTCTTGCTGGTTCGTATTCCGCCAGTGTGCTCAAGCAAAGCGAATCCTTGGCCGAACTGCTCCGTGAAGAGGGCAAAGAGGTCAAGACCTACCTGGTGGGACGTAAGGCGCAGGCGTACTACGACTTCCGTGACCGCGAATCTGCGCGTGTCTGGACCGGAAATACCGATGCACCGGACTTTGAAACCGCCCGCGAAATCGGCCGGGCGCTCCTCGACGACTTCAACACCGACTACGAAGACGGCGGCGTGGATGAAATCCACATCGTCTACACGCGCTTCAAGTCGATGGTTGTCCAGGAACCCACGGTGATCCGCCTGCTTCCGCTGGAGGTAGTCGAGGAAGAAGCGAAGTCCGAGACTGAGCTGCTGCCTCTCTACGAGTACGAGCCCGAGCCCGAAAAGGTTCTTGACGCACTGCTGCCGCGCTACATCGAGTCGCGCATCTTCGCAGCCATGCTTCAGGCAGCCGCTTCCGAGCTTGCCGCCCGCCAGCGCGCAATGAAGTCCGCCGGGGACAACGCCAGCGACCTTATTAAGAAGTACACGCGACTTCGCAATAACGCCCGCCAGGCCGAGATCACCCAGGAACTGTCCGAGATTGTGGCCGGTGCCGACGCGCTCAGCGCGTCCTAGCTCCAGCTTCCAACAGGCGTAGTTCCACCAGAAGCAAACTTAGTCCACACGCCATCTAACTGAGTGAAGTGAGAGAGATGACTGCCCAAACTGTCGAGCACGGATCTGATTCCGTAGCCTCGGGTGCCACCGGCCGTATCGCCCGTGTCATCGGCCCGGTTGTCGACGTCGAATTCCCGGCTGACGCAATCCCCACCATCTACAACGCGCTGACCACCGAGCTGACGCTCAACGGTGAGACCCGCACCATTACGTTCGAAACGTCCCAGCACCTCGGCGACAACCTCGTGCGCGCCATCTCCATGCAGGCCACCGACGGCCTGGTCCGCGGCGCAGCCGTCGTGGATACCGGCGCGCCGATCTCCGTCCCCGTGGGCGACGGCGTCAAGGGCCACATCTTCAACGTCCTGGGCAAGCCCCTGGACGTCACCGAAGACCAGCTGGAAATCACGGAGCGCTGGCCGATCCACCGCAAGGCTCCGAACTTTGCGGACCTCGAAGGCTCCACCGAGATGCTGGAAACCGGCATCAAGGTCATCGACCTTCTCACCCCGTACATCAAGGGTGGAAAGATTGGCCTGTTCGGTGGCGCCGGTGTCGGCAAGACCGTTCTGATCCAGGAAATGATCACCCGTGTTGCCCGCAACTTCGGTGGTACCTCGGTATTCGCCGGTGTCGGCGAGCGTACCCGCGAGGGCAACGACCTCTGGGTTGAAATGGAAGAGGCAGGCGTCCTGAAGGACACCGCCCTTGTGTTCGGCCAGATGGATGAGCCGCCGGGAACGCGTCTGCGCGTGGCCCTGTCCGGCCTGACCATGGCGGAGTACTTCCGCGATGTGCAGAACCAGGACGTGCTGCTCTTCATCGACAACATCTTCCGCTTCACGCAGGCAGGTTCCGAAGTTTCAACGCTTCTGGGCCGCATGCCGTCCGCTGTGGGCTACCAGCCGAACCTGGCCGACGAGATGGGTCTCCTGCAGGAGCGCATCACGTCCACCAAGGGTCACTCGATTACGTCGATGCAGGCCATTTACGTGCCTGCTGATGACTACACCGACCCGGCCCCGGCCACCACGTTCGCGCACCTGGACGCCACCACGGAACTTTCCCGTGAAATCGCCTCGCGCGGCCTGTACCCGGCCGTGGATCCGCTGACCTCCACGTCGCGCATCCTCGACCCGCAGTACGTGGGCCAGGAGCACTACGACACGGCTGTCCGCGTCAAGCAGATCCTTCAGAAGAACAAGGAACTGCAGGACATCATCGCCATCCTCGGCATCGACGAGCTTGGTGAAGAGGACAAGATTGTTGTGGCACGTGCACGCCGCATCCAGCAGTTCCTGTCGCAGAACACCTACACCGCCAAGCAGTTCACCGGCGTCGAGGGCTCCACGGTTACCATCAAGGAAACCATTGAGGGCTTCAAGGCCATCTGCGACGGCGACGTGGACCACATCGCCGAGCAGGCCTTCTTCAACGTCGGCAGCATGGACGATGTCATGGCCAACTGGGCGAAGATCCAAGAGCAGACCGGGAAGTAAGCCCTATGGCGAACACTGCTGAACTCGAAGTTGAGATTGTCGCAGCGGACCACTTCGTGTGGTCCGGCGCGGCAAAGATGGTCAAGGCACGCACGTCCGAGGGTGACGTCGGGATCCTTCCCGGCCACACTCCGCTGCTGGCCATCCTGGCTGAAGGCGAAATGGCCATCGAGCCGGTCTCCGGTGCCCGCTTCACGGTGAACGTCGACGGCGGATTCTTTTCCGTCGACAGCAACCGCGTGGTGATTGTCGCTGACAATGCTCAGATGAACGACGCAGCCAACGCTGGGACTCGCTGACCCTTCCCAATGAGCAGCTCTTATTTGTTCATTGCGCTGGCAGGGCTGCTGTGCCTGCTGCTGCTGGCAGTAGTTCTGTTCGGGGTGCGCCGCAGCCAGCTGCGGCGCGCCCTCGGTACTTTCGACGCCTCCATTTGCCTCCCGCCCGGCGGGTGGCAGATGGGGGTTTGTCGTTATACGGATACCCACTTGGAGTGGCTGCGCCTCATTTCGCTCAGTCCCCGTCCGCCCCACCGTTTCCTGCGCAGCTCGCTGGAGATCGGCAGCTGGCGGCAACCCACAGAGGCCGAGCGCGCCCGGATCCAGCCCGGAGCCATTATCGTGACGCTGAAGTACGAGGACCGCGAAGTTCTGATCGCCATGAACTATGACGTCTACACCGGCCTCTCCTCCTGGCTCGAAGCCGGTCCCGTCATCGGTATCGGCACCTGGCGCTGATCCGCGCTGACACCGCGCTGACACCGGGCTGAACCGGCCCGGGCCGCCGCGCCCCGGTCCAGCGCCGCCGTTCATCTACCCTAGTATTGAGGGATGGAAGACGTCATAGTTGTTACCGGTCCGTCCACGCTCAACGGAGCGGTGAGCGTACCCGGAGCCAAAAACAGTGTCCTGAAACTCATGGCCGCCACGCTGCTGGCGCAGGGACCCTCCACCATCACCAACGTTCCCAATATCCAGGATGTCTGGATCATGGCCGAGCTTTTGCGCCGGCTGGGCTGTGATGTGGATTACGACGTCGAGGCGGCCGCGGTGACCGTTGACGTGCCCGAAGTGCCGGGTCACCAGGCCGACTATGACCTCGTACGGGCCATGCGTGCCTCCATCTCCGTCCTCGGCCCACTGGTGGCCCGCTGCCGGCAGGCGGAAGTAGCGCTGCCCGGCGGCGATGCCATCGGCTCCCGCGGCCTGGACATGCACCGTGCCGGACTTGAGCTGATGGGAACCACCATCACCATCGACCACGGTTATCTGATCGCCTCCGTGCCCGAAGGGCTGGTCGGTGCCCGGCACCTGCTGGACTTTCCCTCCGTGGGTGCGACCGAAAACCTCATGATGGCCGCCACTCTGGCCGCCGGCACCACGGTCATCGACAACGCGGCCCGCGAGCCGGAAATCACCGACATTGCCGAGATGCTTAACGAAATGGGCGCGCATATCTCCGGGATCGGAACCAACACCCTGGTCATCGAAGGAGTGCAACGGCTGAACCCCGTTGTTCACCGGGTGGTTCCCGACCGCATCGTCGCCGGCACCTGGGCCTTCGCTGCCGCGGTGACGGGCGGCTGCATCGAAATCCGCAACGCGGACGCCTCAGCCCTCGCCGTCGTCCTGGACAAGCTCACCCAGTCGGGCTGCACCGTCACGGTGGGGGAGGACAGCTTCACCGTCAAGGGAACCGGCCGGCCCGAACCGATCAACGTGTCCACCCTGCCCTATCCGGGTTTCCCCACCGATCTGCAGCCTTTCGTCGTGGCGCTGAACGCCGTATCGACGGGCTCCGGCATGGTGACGGAGAACGTCTTCGAAGCACGCTGGGGGTTCACCTCGGAACTGGCGAGGCTGGGCGCCGTGATCCGCCTGGACGGCCATCACGCCCTCATCCAGGGGGTGCCCCGTCTCTCCGGTGCTCCGGTGGAGGCCAATGACATTCGCGCCGGAGCGGCACTGGTGATCGCCGGGCTGGCCGCCGAGGGCACCACCGAGGTGCGCGGCGTGGACCATATCGACCGCGGCTACGAACGGTTCATGGAGAACCTGCGCGGCCTGGGGGCACGCGTGGTCCGCCGGCGCAGCTGACCGCCGTTAACCAAGGAAGTCCCCGGCATGTGCCGGGGACTTCAGTGCTGTCCGGGCAGGCCCGGGCAAGAAACAGCTGCAGTAAAGAAACAGCTGCGGTGAAGCTTAGAGGGCGGTGACGCCCGTTGCCTGGGGGCCCTTGGCGCCCTGGCCGATTTCAAACTCAACACGCTGGTTCTCGTCGAGCGTCTTGAAGCCACCGGTCTGAATCTCAGAGTAGTGAACAAAGACGTCGCCGTCTGAATCGTCGGGAGTAATGAAGCCGAAGCCCTTTTCAGCGTTAAACCATTTGACGGTACCCTGTGCCATTTTGTTTCTCCTCATAAGTGGAACTACCGACCGCCACACCCCGCGACGGCCTTATGTTACTGAAACGGGAAGGCTCAAGTTCCTTGCCATTCAGCAGTTCCTTGAGGAGCTTCACGCTCGCAACGGTCTTGCGAGCATGAATAACACCTACACAAAGACTGGTTATAGGATTACACACGCCTAATGGCTGGTCAACGAATTTGCCGAAAAACTTTCCAGGTAATGCGGAAGCCCCCGGACTGCATCGGAAAAAGGTGCCGGGGCCCGGTTTTGGGCATATTGGCCGGGTGCCGCACCGGGGCCGGCAAGGAGCTAGAACAGCCGTGAGGCGGAGTCGTCCACCCCGCGCATGGCGTCGTAATCGAGGGTCAGGCAGTCGATGCCGCGGTCGGCGGCCAGCACCCGGGCCTGCGGCTTGATCTGCTGTGCGGCGAAGACGCCGCGGACCGGTGCCAGCAGCGGATCGCGGTTCAGCAGTTCGAGGTAGCGGGTCAGCTGCTCCACGCCGTCAATGTCACCGCGCCGCTTGAGTTCCACGGCCACGGTGGCCCCGGAGGCATCGCGGGCCAGGATGTCCACCGGACCGATCGCGGTCATGTACTCGCGCCGGATCAGCGTGAATCCTTCGCCGAGCTTGGTGATCTGCTCTGCCAGCAGCCGCTGCAGATCGGCCTCCACGCCGTCCTTGATCAGTCCCGGATCCACGCCAAGGTCATGGGACGTTTCGGAGAACCGCTCGTAGATGCTGATCACGAGCTTGTCATCGGTCTTGGCGCTCTGGACGTTCCAGGTTTCGATGACGCCCGTTGCGGCGTCGTCCTCTTCCGGAGCGGTGATGCGCAGGGTGGCCGGAGGGCTCATCCAGTTCAGGGGTTTGTAGGAGCCGCCGTCCGAGTGGATCAGGACGGAACCGTCGGCTTTCACCATCAGCAGACGGACGGCTAGCGGAAGATGGGCACGGAGGCGGCCGATGTAGTCAACAGAGCAGCGGGCAATTACTAAACGCACAGTTGCACTTTACCGGCTCCGCTGCGGCAAAATGACTTGTATGCCCCGTTCCAACCGTCCCCGCCGCCCGCCCGGCGCAGCCAACGCCAATCTGGGCCGCAGTGCCCGCAGCAAGTGGGCAACTCCCGCGGCCGAGCTGGACCTGGAGCGGACCCGTGCCGGAATACCGCAGCGGGAGAGCGCCGCGGACGGCGAATGGTCCGTGCGGCAAATCACGGCCCGCAACGCGGCAAAGGACTACAAGTGCCCCGGCTGCGGCATGGTGATACCTCCGGGCGTGCCGCACCTGGTGGTGTGGCAGGAGGACTCCCTGCTGGGCAGGGACACGGCAGTGGCGGACCGCAGGCACTGGCATGAGCGGTGCTGGCGCACCCGTAGGACCGGCGGCGGGCGCCTGGGGCGTCGCTAGCGCTGGTCCTGGCGGCTGATGAACACTTCCTTGAGGAGCAGCAGCACCGCTGCGGCGGTGGGAATGGCGATCAGCGCGCCGAGCACGCCCAGAAGGCTGCCTCCGGCGATGACAGCAATGACGGCGACTGCGCCGGGCACCGCCACGGCACGCTGCATGATGCGGGGGGAGACGAAGTAGGCCTCAAACTGCAGGTAGGCGACGTAGAACAGGGCAAAGACGACGGCGGTCTGCCAGCTTTCGGTAAGCGCAATCAGGGAGACCACGATGAGCGCAATGGGCGGACCGACCAGCGGGATAAAGGCCAGCAGCGCGACGACGAAGGCCAGCAGCACCGAAAAGGGCACGCCCGTGATTGACATGACAACAAAGGCGTAAGTGGCGTCGAGCACTGCCACGAGCCCCTGTCCGATCACGTAGTTGCCGACGCTGCTGGTGATTTCTTCCGACAGTGCCTCCACCCGGCGTCGCCGGCCCCGCGGAGCCAGCCGGTACGCCCACATCTTCATGGAGGGCAGCGATGAGAGGAAGTAGAGCGTCAGGACCAGGATGATGAGCGCACCGAAGAGACCGTTGGCAATGACCGTGCCGACCGACAGCACTCCGCCGAAGACCCCGCCCAGGGCGTCCGAATTCGTAAAGAACCTGTTCGCTTCTTCTTCAATCCGTTCACGGACATGGAACTGTTCATCGACATTTACGAAGAAATCGGATTCAAGGAACGTGTTGACGTAGCCGGGGGCGTTATTAATGATCTCCGTTGTCTGGCGGACAATCGTGGGAATCAGTGTCGCGAAAAAGCCGATCACTATGCCCGCCAAACCCAGCACGGTAATCGCGATTCCGGCCGGCCGCGGCACGCGCCGTGCACCGAGCCAGCGGACCACCGGGTCCAGGCCCAGGGCGATAAACAGTGCCGCGCCAATCCAGACCAGCAGTTCACCCACATTGGTGAGGATGAAATAACCCAGCAGGGCGAAGCCCACTCCCACGGCAAACATGAAGCCGAAATGGATGGGATGGGCATTCATGCCGGCGGACGGAAGTTCGGCGGGGCCCGCCGGTGCGCCCTCTGAAGCGGTTTCGGCGGAGGGGACGCTGCGGGCGGCGGTTGCGCCGGCCGGCGCGTCGACGTCGGGCGGAAACTCGAACCGTCGCCGGGGGCGGGCTCCGGGCACATGGTGCGGAACTGACTGGCGGAGCCGCTCGGAAGCCGCCGCAAGGAATCCCCGCCGCGCCGCGCCGTCGGGCGGGGTCGGCTGCCGGGCCGTCCGCGGAGCCTCGCGGGGCTCGCCGGCCGGCTGGTCCTGGTTCTCGCCCATTTTTTTGCTTGTCTCCTGTATGTAGCGAACGCCCGGGATCGGAAGCGCCAGATTACCAGCCATGCTGCGCCCGGGTGCCGGCCCGGGGTCCGGGCAGGCACCGGAATGTGACCGTTCAGTGGATTTCGTTACCATTGGGTTATAAACCCGTTGACCGGCCCATAGCCAAGAGGGTCCACGTCCCGTTTTAGCCGCACCTACAGGTGATGCGAAGTACCGAGACTGAAGATAGGTAGCTTGTGCGAAACAAAATTGCAGTTCCGCTGATCGTGATCGGAGTGCTGCTGATGCTTGTGGGCATCGGGCAGCGCACCTTCTGGGCTCCGCCGGGCACCGTCACAGCCGAAGCCCCGTCCGCCGATCAGCAGGCACCGCTGACTGTCATCGGCACTGATGTCCTCACTGCCCACCCCGACGGCGTTGACCTCACCTTCTCGGGAGAGGGCCCCTTCCTGATGGCCGTGGGCCGGGCCGACGACGTCGATGCATGGGTTGGGGACGCCACCGTCCTGCGGGTCGCAGCCGACGGAGACAGCCTGGCCTCCGAGGTCACTGAAGGAACTCCCACCGTTCCCAATCCGGCCGGATCCGACCTGTGGGTCTCCGAGCAGGAGGTCGACGGTGAAACGACGTTCACCTGGGACGCCCCGGCTTCCGGCGACTGGCAGATCCTGCTTGCTTCAGACGGTACGGCCCCGGCGCCCGCAGACGTTTCGGTCACCTACGCCAACGATGCGTCCACCCCGTTTGCCGTGCCGCTGATTGTCGGCGGCGCGCTGCTTGCCGTTCTCGGCCTTGCCCTGGCCTTCGTTGCGGGCCGCGGCAACACCGGCCGCCGTTCGGGCGGCGGGGAACCGTCCGCCGAGGGCCCCGCCCGCAGCACGGCCGACGCTGCCCATCCGGTAACCGACAGCACCACCTCGCTGCCCGCGGCTGAACCGGCGCCCGCTGCCGGACGGAAGCCCGGAGCCTCCGGCACCACGGCCTCGGGCACCACGGCCTTCGGGATCCTGCCGGTCCTGCGCCGTCGGGGGCCTGCCGCCGCGCTCAGCACCGCGCTTGCCGCTGCCCTGGCCTTCAGCGCCGCCCCCGCGCCCGCCCTGGCCGGACTTCCGCTCACCGCGGGTCCCACGGCCGAGCCGGCTGATGAAGCCACCCCGCCCGTGGTCCTGAAGTCGCAGCTGGAACGGATCCTCGTTGACGTCGCGGCCACCGTCCAGGAAGCGGATGCCGCCAAGGACCCTGCCCTGCTTACCGAGCGCGCCGCCGGTTCGGCCGCCACCCTGCGCGAGGCCGGGTATGCCACGGCAGCCAAAGTACCCACCCACCCGGCACCGGAACCGGTAGCTGCGGAGCCGCTGAAGACAGACCTGATCATGGGCGGAACGGAATTCCCGCGCAGCGTGGTTGCCGTTACCCAGGGCCCGGAGAACGAGGTTCCGCAGGCACTGCTGCTGGAACAGGCCTCGGCACGCGAGAACTACAAGCTGGTTTCTTCCATCCGGATGCTTCCCGGGACCACCTTCCCGCCGCGCCCGTCCACCGGCGCCGGTGTTAATCCCGCCCCGGCGGACTCCGCCGACGGCCTGACCGTCTCTCCGCAGATCGCCGTGCAGGCACTGGCCGATGCCCTGACCAACCCGGCCGGCGCCAACAAGGACACCTTCTCGGCCAACACCTTCGCCGACGCGGTGACCAAGTTCCAGTCTGACGTTACGGCGAGCCCGGACAACGAGTTCGCGAACATCACCTTCAACCACACGTCCGTGCCGGACGACACGCGCGCCCTGCGCACCGCCGACGGCGGAGCCATTGTGTTCGGCTACATGGACAGCAGCTACACGAGCGTTCCCAAGGAAACCGGCGACTCCATCAACCTTGAGGGCACCGTCTACCAGACGCTCACGGGTGAAACCAGCACCGAAGAAGGCATTGACGTCAAATACGGAGAGGGCGTCATGCTGTACGTTCCCCCGGCCGGAAGCACCGACCAGATCCAGGTCATCGGCGCCGTCCAGGAACTGCTCTCAGCAACCCTGAAGTAGCCCCACCCTCCATCAGGGGAAACCGGGTTGCCGGTGACCCGAGACCGCGTAATAAGGTGAAGCCATGAGCACTCCGAACCACCGTCCAGCACCGGCAGCTTCCACGATGAACCTGCGCGGCGCCGTCGACCTCTCCGGCCTGAAAGCCAGGGCCACGGCCCCGCCCGCAGCCGGGGCACCGGCTCCGGGGCAGGGCGGGGCCGGCGCCCCGGCCGCCAGCCCGTACATCGTTGAGGTCTCCGAGCAGACCTTCCCCCAGCTAGTCCAGCTGTCCGAGCAGGTCCCGGTCATCATCGACCTCTACTCAGCGCGCAGTCCCGAATCCGTGCAGGTGAGCAACGTGCTGAAGAGCATTGTCACCGAGCACGACGGAAAGCTGCTGCTCGGCCGGGTGGACGTGGAAGCTTTCCCGCAGATTGCCCAGGCCTTCCAGGCCGTGGCTGTCCCCACGGTCGCCGCTGTCCTCAAGGGCCAGCCGGTGCCGCTTTTTGACCGGGCGGTCCCGGAGGAACAGATCCGCGCCCTGGTCGCCGAGCTGCTGCAGGTGGCAGCGGCCAACGGTGTTGCGGGGACCCTGAACGAGGGCGGTGCCGGGGAGCCGGCGGAGGAAGCTCCGCTGCCGCCGCTGCACCAGGAAGCCTACGACGCGATCGTGGCCGGGGACTACGACGGCGCTGCCGCCGCCTACCGCAAAGCGCTGGCCGAACAGCCGGCGGATGCGGAGGCCAAGGCGGGGCTGGCCCAGGTGGAACTGATGGCCCGGCTCAAGGGCGCGGACGCCGAGAAGCTGCGCACCGAGGCAGCGGCCAACCCGGACGACGTTGACGCACAGCTAGCCGTAGCGGACCTGGATGTCTCAGGCGGGCATGTCGAAGACGCGTTCAACCGCGTGGTTCGGCTGATCGCACGGGTCTTCGGCGATGACCGGGAAAAGGCACGGCTGCGTCTGCTGGACCTGTTCGAGGTGGTGGGCACCACGGACCCGCGGGTCACCAAGGCCCGCTCCGCCCTCGCCCGGGCACTCTTCTAGGCCCGCCCGGCATGAGCGAGAACGCAGCATCCCTGAATCCCGGCCTGTTCGACCCGCTGGTGCTCCGCGGACTGGAGCTCTCCCACCGCGGCTGGGTGGCGGCCATGTGCCAGTACTCGGCCGACGGCGTCAACGCTCCCGGGATGCCCAATGACTGGCACCTGATGCACCTGGGCTCCTTCGCAGCCGGGGGAGCGGCACTGATCATCACCGAAGCGACGGCGGTCAGCCCCGAGGGCCGGATCAGTCCGGAGGACACCGGCATCTACACCGCCGAACAAGCCGCCGCCTGGCGCCGCATCACGGACTTCGTCCACCGGTACGGGGCCGCCGACGCCCGGATCGGCGTTCAGCTGGCCCATGCCGGGCGCAAGGCCTCGACCTACTCTCCCTTCGGCCGGGGCAGCGGCAGCGTTGCGGAAGCCGACGGCGGCTGGCGCACTGTCGGTCCCACTGCGGATGCCTTCGGCCGCTATGCCGCCCCGCAGGCGCTGGATGAAGCCGGCATCCGGCGGGTCATCTCGGATTTCGCCCGGGCAGCGGAAAGGTCTGTGGAAGCCGGGTTCGACACCATCGAAATCCACGCCGCCCACGGATACCTTCTGCACCAGTTCATGACCCCGCTGGTCAACACCCGCACCGACGGCTGGGGCGGGTCGGAGGAGGGACGCAACCGGCTGACGCTGGAAGTCGTTGACGCCGTCCGGGCGGTTATCCCGGACTCGATGCCACTGCTCCTGCGCATCTCCGCAACCGACTGGACCGACGGCGGCCTTGACGAGCGGTCCTCGGCCCGCCTGGCCGGCCAGGCGCGCGACCGCGGCGTCGACCTGGTGGACGTCTCCACCGGCGGAGCCGTGCCCGCAGCCAATATCCCCGTGGGCCCGGGGTACCAGACCGGATTCGCCGAGCACATCCGCGCCGCCGCCGGTGTCCCCACAGCAGCCGTCGGCCTGATCAGCAGTGCGGCGGAGGCTGAGGAAGTCCTCCGTGCCGGGCGGGCGGATGCCGTGCTCATTGCGCGGGCCGCCCTGCGGGATCCGCACTGGTGGATGCGGGCAGCCGGGGAACTGGATGCCAAGCTTCCCTGGGCACCGCAGTATGAACGGGCCCGGCCCGCCTAGTCCCCGGGACGGGTGCACTCCGCCCGGCCGCACTTTCAGGGCGCCGATTTTGGTCCTTCCGGCTGATCCCGTCCGCCTGCTTGGCGGGTAGTTTGGTGGCATGACGAAAGTGGTGCTGACATGAGCGAACCCGTGTTCCCTGAAACTCCGGCCGTTCCGGCTGCCCCTGCCCTGGCTGTCCGGGGCCTCGGCAAGCGTTTCGGGGAGAAGATCGCCGTCAACGGGATCAGCCTTGATGTCCCGGCAGGCTCCTTCTACGGGCTGGTCGGCCCCAACGGAGCAGGCAAGACCACCCTGCTGTCCATGGCGACCGGCCTGCTGCGGCCCGAGCACGGACAGGTGTGGGTGCACGGCACGGATGTCTGGGCCGAGCCGCTGAAGGCCAAACGGCTGATGGGAGTGCTGCCCGACGGCGTCCGGCTGTTCGACCGGCTTACCGGCGAGCAGCTGGTCACCTATTCCGGGCTGCTGCGCGGCATGGACCGGGACACCGTGGCAGGGCGTGTGCGGGACCTGCTCGAGGCCATGGACCTGACCAATGATGCGGGCACCCTCGTGGTGGACTACTCCGCGGGCATGACCAAGAAGATCGCCCTTGCCTCTGCGCTGATCCACGCGCCCCGGCTGCTGGTCCTCGACGAGCCCTTTGAAGCGGTGGACCCGGTGTCCGCCGCCAACATCCGGGACATCCTCTCCGGGTACGTGGACTCCGGCGGAACGGTGATCGTGTCCAGCCACGTCATGGACCTGGTCCAGCGGATGTGCGACCACGTCGCAGTGGTCTCCGGCGGCAACCTCCTTGCCTCCGGAACCGTGGACGAGGTCCGCGGCGGAGAGACCCTGGAAGAGCGTTTCGTGCAGCTGGTGGGCGGACGCACCCACTCGGAGGGACTGCCATGGTTGCGCACCTCCTAAGGCTCAAGCTTCTCCTGCTGCGCAACTCCCTGCGCCGCAGCCCGTGGCAGATCGTGGGGATCGTCTTCGGCGCCCTGTACGGACTGGGGATGCTCGGCCTGCTGTTTGCGGCCCTGTTCTTCCTGAGCTTCAACGACCCCGAACTGGCCCGCACCGCAACAGTCCTCGCCGGCAGCGCCGCCGTCCTGGGCTGGGCGCTGATTCCCGTGCTGGCCACCGGCGTGGACCTGACCCTGGACCCGGCGCGGTTCGTGACCTTTGCCGTGCCGCTGCCCCAGCTCCTCGCCGGGCTGGGGCTCGGCGGGCTCATCGGCATCCCGGGCGCCGTCACGCTGCTTGCCGCGCTGGGCTCCGCTGCCGTCTGGTGGCGCAGCCCGGCCGCCCTGGCCGCCGGGGTTCTGTCCGCGCTGATCGCCGTGTTCACCTGCATCATCGCCGCCCGCGTCACCGTCGCGGCAAGCACCTCACTGGCCTCGTCCCGGCGGTTCAAGGACATCTCCGGCCTGGTGGCCATCATCCCGCTTATGCTCCTGGGGCCGATCATTGCCGGTATCAGCTCAGGCATCAGCAGCGCCCAGGGCTATCTTCCGTCACTGGCACGCACACTGTCCTGGACACCGCTGGGCGCAGCATGGGCCGTACCCGGCGATATTGCGCTGAACCAGCCGGGGCCGGCTGCCGCCAAGCTGGCGATCGCCGCCGTTTTCCTTGCCCTGCTGGTGTGGGCCTGGAAGGTGCTGCTGGTGCGCGCGCTCATCACCCCGCCGCACAGCTCCGGCGCCCGGCGCAAGGGCGGAAAGCTCGGGTTCTTTGCCCTTTTCCCGCCCACTCCCACCGGTGCCGTTGCTGCCCGCGCCCTGACCTACTGGATCCGGGATCCGCGGTACGGCGCCTCGCTGCTCATCATTCCGCTGATGGTGGTCCTGCTGGTGTTCCTGGGCACGCAGGAAGGCACCGGCCCCAGCCTGGTGCTGTTCGCGGGACCGCTGCTGGGCTTCCTGCTCGGCTACGGCATTTCAGCGGACGTTTCATACGACAACACCGCCTTTGCCCTGCACGTCAGCACCGGCGTTTCGGGTACGGCCGACCGCGCCGGCCGGGTCATCGCCTGCGCCGTATTTGCGCTGCCGGTCACCGTCCTGGCAGCGGTGCTGCCGTGCCTGCTGCTGGGGGAGGCGGACCTGATTCCGGTCCTGCTCGGGGTCTCCCTGGCTGTCCTGCTGGGCGGGCTCGGGCTCTCGTCCGTAGTTTCGGCCCGGTACACGTACAACGTTCCGCTGCCGGGGGAGAACGCCTTCAAGACTCCTCCGGGTTCCGCCGGGCGGACCGCGCTGGTGCAAAGCCTGGGCATGCTGAGCCAGATCGTGATCGTGCTTCCGGTACTGGCACTGGCCGTCGTGGCGCTGCTGAACGACAACCCGCTCTGGGACTGGCTGACCCTGGCCGGCGGCGTGCTGCTGGGTGCCGGGCTGCTGGTGGGCGGGATCAGGATCGGGGGACGCTGGCTGGACCGCCGCGCCCCGGAAATGCTGGCGGCACTCTCGGTGCACAAATAAAACGCTCCGGTCAGTCGGCCGGGGCGGGGCCTCCTGCGGTACTAAGATGGGAACCATGAGTCTGCCTCCCGATCCTTTCGAAAATGACCCTGCCCGCCGCCTGGACGACGGCGGCGGTTCCACCGCCGTCATCGAGCGCGAAGAGCAGCGCGAGTACACAGAACCCGGTGACAGTGAGCGGTTTGCCCACTACGTCCGCAAGGAAAAGATCATGGAGTCGGCGCTTTCCGGCGAACCGGTGATCGCCCTGTGCGGCAAGGTCTGGACTCCGGGCCGGGATCCGAAAAAGTTCCCCGTCTGCCCCACCTGCAAGGAAATCTACGAAGGCCTGAGCGCGCCCAAGGACGGCGGCAAGTAGTTCCCGCGCATCCATGAGCGGTCCATCCGCGGAGCCGCGTCCTGCCGGCCCGTTGTCGCCCGCCTACCGGGCCCTCACCCTGGGCATCCTCGCCATCATCACCTGCTCCGCCTTTGAAGCGATGGCGGTAACGACGGCGATGCCCGTGGTGGCCGTCGAGCTGTCCGCGGGGGCCGGGTACGGGCTGGCGTTCTCGATGTTCCTCACCGCCTCGCTGCTGGGCACGGTCGTGGCCGGCAGCAGGTGCGATGTCCAGGGGCCGGTGCCGTCGCTGGCGGCCGGCATGGCCCTGATGACCGCCGGCCTGGTGGTCTCGGCCCTGGCCGGCGAGTTCTGGGTTGTCACCGCAGGCCGGGCTGTCTCCGGGCTCGGCGGCGGGGCCATGATCGTTGCGGTGTACGTCATCATCGGCGAGATCTACCCGTCGTCCCTTCAGCCCGTGCTCTTCGGGTGGCTGGCCGCTGCCTGGATCCTGCCGTCGATGGTGGGGCCCCTGGCCGCCGGCCTCCTGGCCCAGTACGTGAGCTGGCGGTGGGTCTTTGCCGCGGTGATTCCCATCGTGCTGGTTGCCGGCCTCATGGTCTGGCCGCGGGTTCGCGGCCTCGGTCCGCCGGACAACCCTGCCCTGGACCGGGCACTGGGCCGCAGGCGGGCCCTATGGGGCAGCACGCTGGCCGCCGCAGTATTTGTCGCCCAGTGGGCAGGCAATGAGGCGGCGGATGCGCCGTCGGCTCCGGCGGCTCTGTGGATTGCCGCAGCAGCCGCAGCCGGAACCGCCGGGGCGGCACTTGGGCGTCTGCTGCCGGCGGGCACCCTGCGCCTAGCCCGGGGACTGCCGAGCGTGATCGCCACCCGCGGCCTGCTCAGTGCCGGATTCGTGGCTGCGGAGGCTTTCCTGCCGCTCATGGTGCTGGCGACCCACGGTGTGGACCCGGCCACTGCAGGACTGGCGCTCACCGCAGGAGCGGTAGGCTGGGCTGTGGGTTCCTTCCTTCAGGCCCGCGCCGCCGGGCGCCGCCACCGGCTTTTGGTGACCGGCGCATCCATGCTGGCAGCAGCAATGGGAGGCATCGGGCTGCTGGCTTCACCGTCGGTGCCTTTTGGGGTGATCGTGGCGGTGTGGTCCCTGGCGGGAGCCGCCATGGGCCTGGCCCTTTCCAGCACCTCAGTGATGGTGCTGGCACTGTCCACCTCCGTGGACCGGGGACGCAATTCCGCGTCCCTTCAGATTTCCGACCAGGTCGGAGCCGTGGCGGGAACCACCGTGGCAGGGATTCTCTTTGCCCTGCTGCAGGATCCCGCGGCTTCCGGACAGACCGGCGTGTTTAGCGTCATGTGGCTTGTCCTGGCCGTTTTTGCGTGCCTGGGGATCCTCTCCGGTGCACGCAGTGCAATAGTTACCCCGAACACAGGAAAGGTGCCGTTCACAGCGTGAGCCCAGACACCCTCTTCGGCGGACCGGCCCTGCCGCCCGCCTATCCGGAACGAGCCGCCTGGGGCACCGCCCCCAAGCTGCGCCAGTGGCAGGCCGAAGCCCTCGAGAAGTTCTTCGCCAACGACGCTGACGACTTCCTCGCCGTCGCCACCCCCGGCGCCGGCAAGACGACGTTCGCCCTGCGTGTCGCCACGGAGCTGGTGGACCGCGGGATCGTCAAGCGGATCACCGTCGTGGCCCCCACGGACCACCTCAAGCGCCAGTGGGCCGATGCCGCCGCGAAGGTGGGGCTGGCGCTGGACCCCAATTTCAAGAACGCCGACGGGCGGCACGGCGACGGCTTCATCGGCGTGGCCGTCACCTACGCGCAGGTAGCCTCCAAGCCCATGCTGCACCGGGCCAAGACGGAGGCGGCCCGCACGCTGGTGATCCTGGACGAGATCCATCACGGCGGCGACGCGCTCTCCTGGGGCGACGGCATCCGGGAAGCCTTTGAACCGGCGGTCAAGCGGCTCTCCCTGACCGGTACGCCGTTCCGTTCGGACACGGCGGCGATTCCGTTTGTGGAGTATGAAGCGGACCGGGACGGCATCCGCCGCTCCAAGGCCGATTACACGTACGGCTACGGCGAGGCCCTGCGCGACCACGTGGTCCGCCCGGTGATGTTCATGGCGTACTCCGGGCAGATGCGCTGGCGCACCAGTGCCGGCGACGAGATGGCCGCCTCCCTGGGCGAGGCCGCGGTCACCAAGGACATCACGGCGCAGGCCTGGCGCACGGCGCTGAACCCCACCGGAGAGTGGATTCCGGCGGTCCTTGCCGCTGCCGACCGGCGGCTGTCCGAAGTGCGGCGCGCCGTCCCCGATGCCGGCGGGCTGGTGATTGCCACGGACCACGACGACGCGCGCGCCTACGCCGGCACGCTGAAGAAGATCACCGGGCAGTCCCCAACCGTCATCCTCTCCGATGATGCCAAGGCCTCGGACAAGATCGACGAATTCTCCGCGGGGGACCAGCGCTGGATGGTGGCGGTCCGCATGGTGTCTGAAGGCGTGGACGTTCCGCGCCTGGCGGTGGGGGTCTACGCGACCTCCACCGCGACCCCGCTGTTCTTCGCCCAGGCAGTGGGGCGCTTTGTGCGTGCCCGCAAGCGCGGCGAGACGGCGTCGGTCTTCCTGCCCTCGGTTCCGAACCTGATGGCCCTGGCCAACCAGCTGGAAATGGAACGTGACCATGCCCTGGACCGGCCGGACAACCACCTCGAAGAGGAGGGCTTCGGGCTGGAAGACAGCCTCATGGAGGCAGCGAACCGTGAGGAGAAGGCCTCGGATTCGCTGACCAAGCAAAAGTTCGAGGCGCTGGAGTCCCAGGCGTCCTTTGACCGTGTGCTGTTCGACGGCGGCGAGTTCGGCACCGGCGGTGAACTGGGCAGCGATGAGGAACAGGATTTCCTGGGGATTCCCGGGCTGCTGGATGCGGACCAGATGGGCGTGCTGCTGCGCCAGCGCCAGCACGAGCAGCTGTCCCGCCGCGGACGCAAGGCCCCGGCGGCGTCTGCTCCGGAGCCGGAGCCGTCCGTCATGGACCACCGGCGGCTGACCGAGCTGCGCGGCCAGCTGGCCAAGAACGTCTCCGCCTGGTCCGCGCGCTCGGGCATGCCGCACGGAATGGTGCACAGCGAGCTGCGCCGCATCTGCGGCGGCCCGCCGGTGGCGCAGGCCAACGAGGAGCAGCTCAACCAGCGGCTGAAGAAGCTGCAGGACTGGTTCATCGGCCGCAAATAGCCGCCTGATCCGCGGCCGCAACAGCCATGGACGCCTGATCCGCGAATGCAAGGGCCCCCGGGCCCGGGTTCACTTACCGGGCCCGGGGGCGTACATCCCTGCCGTTCCGGGGCCTACAGGTCCAGCAGCTCCACGCCGGCGTCCTCGAGTTCGGCCAGCGCGGCCCGGGTTCCGGCGCGGTCGATTCCGCGGCAGAGGTCCGGGATGACAAAGGTGTCGTAGCCTGCGGCAATGGCGTCCAGGGCCGTGGCGCGGACGCAGTAATCGGCGGCCAAACCCACAATGACGACTTCCTCGACGTCGTTCTCGCGCAGCCAGTCGTCCAGGCTCACTGTCTCAGCCGGATCCGGCGGCACCGCTGCGGCATCAAGGTCACCCGTGGGGACCTCGTCTTCGGGGGCAAGCACGCCCTCAAAACCGGAGTACGCCGCCTCATACTGTCCCTTGCGGAAGAACGCATCAATGTGCTCGGTGTCCAAGTCGGGGTGGAGGCTGGCGCCGGTCGTCCCGGCAACGCAGTGCACCGGCCAGGATTCCTTGTAGTCCGGGGTTTCGGAGAAGTGCGGGCCGGGCTCAATGTGCCAGTCCTGCGTGGCTGCCACGACGTCATAGCGGCCAAGCGTCGTTTCAATGTAGTCGGTGATTTCCGAGGCGGTGTCGGTGCCGCCGGGAACGGCCAGTGATCCTCCTTCGCAGAAGTCGTTCTGGACGTCGACAACAATCAGGGCACGCGTCATTCTCACTCCTCGTATTCGGTGGGTATGGCCGGCTCGCCGCGCTGCAGGCGGTTGACCGAGGTTGGCAGTTCAGCCAGGGACTCTGTGTGCCGCTTGGCAGCCCGCTCCACGGCAGCGGCTCCGGTCCAGCCGGCAAGAATCTCGCCGTCGGCGACAAACTGCTCCAGCAGCGGGCGGTCGTTGCCGTCGTCCAGCGGGCGGTGGCCGATGCCGATGACCTCGGCAGTGGCCGTGCCGCGCTCATCCAGCCGGCGCAGCGCGTATTTGCGTCCGCCGCGGGAAGCCTTGTTCTTGGCGGCCTTGGCGACCGAGACAAACTCGTGGTTGTCGTCTTCGCGGCTGACCAGCTTGTACACCAGTCCGGCGGTCGGCGCACCGGAACCGGTGACCAGGGAAGTTCCGACGCCGTACGCATCCACGGGGGCGGAGGCCAGGGCCGCAATGGCATATTCGTCCAGGTCCGAGGTCACCATGATCCGGGTGTCCGTATTGCCCAGCTCATCCAGCAGCTCGCGCACCCACTTGGCCTGGGCGACCAGATCGCCGGAATCCAGCCGGACCCCGCCCAGCTGCCGCCCGGCAGCGGCGACGGCGTTGCGCACGCCTTGTTCGACGTCGTACGTGTCCACCAGCAGTGAGGTGCCGGCTCCGAGGGAACCAATCTGGGCCTCGAAGGCGTCCGTCTCGCTGTCATGCAGGAGGGTGAAGGAATGGGCGGCCGTGCCCACCGTCTTCAGACCGTAGCGGCGTCCTGCTTCAAGGTTTGAGGTCGAGTCGAAGCCGGCGATGATCGCCGCCCGGGCCGCTGCCACGGCAGATTCCTCATGGGTGCGCCGCGACCCCATCTCAATGCAGGGCCGCCCGCCGGCGGCGGTCACCATGCGGGAGGCCGCGGAGGCGATGGCGCTGTCATGGTTCAGGACCGACAGCAGGAGGGTTTCCAGGATGCAGGCCTCCGCAAAGGTTGACTCCACGGTGAGGATCGGCGAATTCGGGAAATAGGCTTCACCTTCGGCATAGCCGAAGATGTTTCCGGAGAACCTGAAATCGGCGAGCCACTTCAGGGTGGGGGCATCCACCACAGAGGTGCTCTCCAGGAAGGCAAGCTGATCGTCGTCGAACCGGAAGGCGGCAAGGGCCTCGAGGATCCGGCCGGTTCCGGCCACGATCCCGTACCGGCGCCCGTCGGGGAGCCGCCGGCCGAACACCTCGAAGACGGAGCGGCGGGAAGCTGTACCGGAGTGCAGGGCAGCCTGCAGCATCGTCAACTCATAATGGTCTGTATACAGGGCGGCATTGGGCTGGCGCCAAGCGTTGGTGCTGTTCACAATCAAAACTCTAACCCCCGTTCGCTTATTGAGTAGAAGGCTTCCGCTGGCGGTTCGGCAAGCGGCGCCAACCTACAATTGGAGTCATGACTTTGAGCACTGCGCCCGGCACCGACACCCTTGAGCGCGCTGAAACGGAGTCGCTGGTCAGCAGTGACGTGCCCTGGGTGGTGATTGTCTGGAACGATCCCGTGAACCTCATGAGCTACGTCAGCTATGTTCTCCGCAGTTATTTCGGATATTCGGAGGCCAAGGCCAACAAGCTCATGATGGAAGTGCATGAACAGGGGAAGTCGGTGGTGGCGACCGGCTCGCGTGAATCGGCGGAGCGGGACACCGTGGCAATGCACTCCTTTGGACTTTGGGCCACGTTCCAGAAAACCGACGAGCCGTGACTCCCGCGGCACCCGCTAACCGCGGAAACAGCAGCAGTACACCGGCAGTACAGACCGGCCCCGCCGGCGGATAGGACTTTTACGTGGCAACCGGATTCAAAACCACCCGCAAGGGAATCTCTGCATCACTGGACGCGGGGGAGCGGGAGCTGCTGCGCAGCCTGTTTAATGACGTGCTGGGAATGCTGGAACCGGACACGCCCGCGGACTCGGATCCGCTCGCCGCGATGGTGGGTTTGGACACCAGGGCCAGTGTTCCGTCCGACTCCGCGCTGCACCGCCTGCTGCCCGACGCGGTACAGGGGGACGACGACGAAGCGCTGGAATTCCGCCGCCTCACCGAGCGCTCGCTGCGGGAGACCAAGAGCGGTGCACTGCGGGCTGCGGCCCTGCTGCTGGAGACCAAGCCGCTGCTGCTCAACGCCGAGCAGGCCCAGTATTTTGCCCGCGCCCTCAACGATGTCCGCCTCGTTCTGGCCGACCGGCTCGGACTGGAAACCGATGAGGACACCGAGCGGCTGCACGGCATTACCGATCCGTCCCAGGCGCAGGACGTGGACGGGTACCTGGCCCTCGTCTACAACTTTGTCACCTGGCTCCAGGAGACCCTGATGCAGGCCATGACCCGGTCCCTGCTGTGACCAAGCGCACGCCCCGATGAGTTCGCTGCGGGGGGCCGGGGGACTATTCTCGATACATTATGAGCTCTGACCCGGAAAGTTCCTCGCTGATGACGGAACCGCTGATGGACGCACCGCGCACTCAGGCGCCCGGGCGCACCACCGCCCCGCAGCCCAGCAGCGCGCCGCGGAAAAACAACGCGGATGCGCCCATCGGCATTTTCGACTCCGGAGTGGGCGGACTGACCGTGGCGCGGGCAGTCATTGACCAGCTGCCCAATGAGTCCATTCTTTACGTGGGGGACACCGCCCGCGGCCCCTACGGGCCCCTCCCCATTGCGGAGGTCCGCGCCAATGCGCTGGGTGTAATGGACGAACTGGTGGATTCCGGCGTCAAGCTGCTGGTCATTGCCTGCAATACGGCCTCCGCCGCCGTGCTTCGCGACGCCCGTGAGCGGTACACCCGCCGCTACGGCATCCCCGTCATCGAGGTCATCCAGCCCGCCGTGCGCCGGGCGGTTGCCGCCACCCGGTCCGGGAGGGTGGGGGTGATCGGCACCGAGGCCACGGTCGGCTCGCGTGCCTACAACGACACCTTCGCGGCCGCACCGCACCTGCAGATCGAGTCCGTGGCCTGCCCAGCGTTTGTGGATTACGTCGAGGCCGGCGTTACCGCCGGGCCGGAACTGCTGGCCACGGCCGAAGAATACCTGGCCCCGCTGAAAGCCGGCGATGTGGACACCGTCGTCCTGGGCTGCACCCACTATCCGCTGCTCACCGGCGTGATCTCCTACGTGATGGGCGACGGCGTGACGCTGGTGTCGAGCGCCGAGGAAACCGCCAAGGACGTGTACCGGGCGCTGATTTCCCACAACCTGCAGCGCACCGCTGCCACCGCGCCCGACTACCGGTTCCTCGCCACGGGGGATTCGACGTCGTTTGAACTTCTGGCCCGGCGTTTCCTCGGACCCGAAGTCCTGAGCGTCGAACACGTGGACAACGTGGCGGCGCACTATCCCACCGGAAGCCTGGCCCGGATCACCCCGGACATGGCCGCCGCCGACCGCTCCGCACGCGTTCCGGCCCGCTCCATCCATGACGAGAACGGAAGGCCGCCAGGCGCCCTTCGGAACGGCACGCAATGAAACTGACCATCGTGGGCTGCAGCGGGTCTTTCCCCGGTCCGGCGTCACCTGCCTCCTGTTACCTCGTCACCGCCAACGACGGCGTCCGAGACTGGCGCATCCTGCTGGACCTGGGCAACGGCTCACTGGGGGCGCTGCAGCGCTACATGGACCTGCGGGACATCGACGCCGTCCTGCTGACCCACCTGCACCCGGACCACTGCATGGACCTGTGCGGACTGCACGTGGCGGTCCACTGGGACCCGGCGGGCTGGAACCGGGACCGGATCAAGGTCTGGGGACCGAAGGACACGGCGGACCGGATGGCCACGGCTTACGGGCTGCCCACCGACCCCGGCATGCACGAGGACTTCGAATTCATGAACTGGGACAGCCACCGCAGCGTGCACATCGGCCCGTTCACGGTCACGCCCTACCCGGTCCGGCATCCGGCGGACGAGGCCTACGCGCTGCGCGTCGAGGCCAGGTTCACCGACCCCGACGGCAATTCCCTGGTTCACACCCTGGCCTACTCCGGGGACACGGACTCCTGCGACGGGTTGGAGGAAGCCGCCCGCGACAGCGACGTCTTCCTCTGCGAAGCGGCGTTCCACGAGGGCCGCGATGACGCCATTGACGGCGTGCACCTGACCGGAAAACGTGCCGGCGCCGCCGCCTCGGCAGCCAACGCACGCCGCCTGCTCCTGACCCACCTGCCGGTCTGGAACGACGCCAACACCTCGGTGGCTGAAGCCCGGGAAACCTACGCCGGAGACCTCGCGGTCGCCGTCGCCGGCGTCTCCTACGACGTCGGCAGTCCGTTCGCGGCCCCGCTGGCCGTTGAACCGGGGGTCCAGCCCGCCGGCTAACCGGAACCGGCCGATAGACTGGGCGCATGACTACCGCTGCAAACAGCCCTTCTTCTTCCACGCCTGCCGCCGGTTCCGCCGTCGTGCGGTCCGACGGCCGCACACCCGACCAGCTGCGCAGCATCACCATCACCCGCGGCTGGTCCAAGCAGGCCGAAGGGTCCGCGCTGATCGAGTTCGGCAACACCCGAGTGCTATGCACCGCCTCCCTCACCCCCGGCGTTCCGCGTTGGCTCAAGGGCGAAGGCAAGGGCTGGGTGACGGCTGAATACGCGATGCTGCCCCGTGCCACCAACACCCGCAATGACCGCGAATCGGTCAAGGGCAAGCTCGGCGGACGCACGCACGAGATTTCCCGGCTGATCGGCCGCTCGCTGCGCTCCATCATCGACACCAAGGCGCTGGGCGAAAACACCATCGTGCTGGACTGCGACGTCCTGCAGGCCGACGGCGGGACCCGCACCGCAGCCATCACCGGCGCCTATGTGGCACTGGCGGACGCCCTGGCCTGGGCCAAGGACAACAAGCTCATTGCCCGCAACGCTCAGCCCCTGCTGGACACCGTGGCCGCGATCAGCGTGGGCATCATTGACGGTGTTCCCATGCTGGACCTGCCGTACGTGGAGGACGTCCGCGCCGAAACGGACATGAACGTCGTAGTGACCGGCTCCGGAAAGTTCGTTGAGGTCCAGGGCACCGCTGAGGGCGCCCCCTTCGACCGCGACGAACTCAACGCGCTGCTGGACCTGGCCCTGCTCGGCACGTCCGAGCTGGCGGAAATCCAGCGCCGCACGCTGGGCGAAAGCGCGTGACGCAGATTCCTGCGGGAGCCCGGCTGGTCCTGGCCACCCGCAACCAGGGCAAGCTGCGGGAGCTGCGCGAGCTGCTGCGCGGACGGATTGAGGGGCTCGACGTCGACACCCAGGTGATTGACGCAGCGGCCGCCGGCGTGCCGGACGTCCCCGAAACCGGAGTGACGTTCGAAGAGAATTCCCTCCTCAAGGCCCGTGCCGTCGCTGCAGCGACAGGCCTCGCCGCCATTGCCGACGACTCCGGCCTGGCCGTGGACGTCCTGGGCGGAGCTCCGGGCATCTTCTCCGCGCGCTGGTCCGGCCGACACGGAGACGACGCCGCGAACCTGGACCTGCTGCTGGCCCAGCTGGCGGACATCCCCGCCGAGCACCGGGGCGCAGCCTTCGTGTGCGCCGCGGCCCTGGCGCTGCCCGGCGGCGCCGCAGTGGTGGAGCGCGCCGAGCTGCGTGGGACGCTTCTCACAGAGCCCCGCGGGCACGGCGGCTTCGGGTATGACCCCGTACTGCAGCCGATGGACCTGGACCGCAGCTGCGCCGAGCTGGCGCCGGAGGAAAAAAACGCCATCAGCCACCGCGGACAGGCGTTCCGCGCCCTGCTTCCGGCCATCACGGATGCCCTGGCCTGAGCGTTTCCCCAGGTGCCGGAACCCGCGGTGAACAGGAGGGCCGGCCGGCCGGTAAGCTGCCGCCGGCCCCCCGGTTTCCGGCCGGCGGCGGTGTCGGGTTTCCTCCCCGGGTGTTCCTTAGGGCAGAATTGAGGGCAATATGACTACACAGATTCTTTCCTCAGTTGCCACCGCCAGTACCGACGGATCGGCGCTGGGAGGGATCGCGCAGTGGGCCGTGGACATGATGGAGGCCATCGGGGCCCCCGGTGCCGGCCTGGCCATCGCCCTCGAGAACCTCTTTCCGCCGCTGCCCAGCGAAATCATCCTGCCGCTGGCCGGGTTCACCGCCAGCCAGGGCAACTTCTCCCTGGTCTCTGCCCTCGTCTGGACCACGCTGGGCTCCGTCGTCGGTGCCCTGGCTCTCTACGGACTGGGCGCCTGGCTGGGCCGCGACCGCATGCGCCGCCTCGTCTCGAAGGTGCCGCTGATCGAGCTCGAGGACGTGGACAAGGTTGAGGCGTGGTTCGACCGCCACGGCTACAAGGCAGTGTTCTTCGGCCGCATGATCCCGCTCTTCCGCAGCCTCATTTCCATTCCCGCGGGCATCGAACGCATGCCGGTCTGGAAGTTCCTGGGACTGACGACCGCGGGAAGCCTGATCTGGAACGCCATCTTCGTGTTCGCGGGCTTTTACCTCGGTGAGAGCTGGCACATCGTCGAGGAATACGCCGGGGTCTTCCAGAAGATCGTCATTGTCGTGGTGGCCGTTGCCGCCGTCTGGTACATCGTGAGCAAGATCCGCTCGTACCGGCGCAGGAAGGCCGACCGTCCGGTTGAGCCGGCCGAGCCGGCCGAAGGCGAGTAACCCGCTCCACCTGTTTTACCCTGTCTGCCTGCTTCATCGTTTAAGGAACCGAACACCGCGTGGGAATTGAATTCACGGCCATCGACTTCGAAACGGCCAACGGATTCCGCGGCTCGCCCTGTTCGGTTGGACTGGTCAAGGTGCGGGACGGCGTCGTCGTCGACGAAGCCTCCTGGCTGATGCGTCCGCCGCCGGGACATGATTTTTTCGACCGCCGCAACATCCGCATCCACGGCATTGAAGCGGACATGGTGGCCGGAGCCCCGCGCTTTGGCGAGCTGTTTCCCGAAATCGGCGCCTTTATCGGCGCGGATCTGCTGGTGGCCCACAACGCGGCCTTCGACATGGGAGTGATCCGGTCCGCTCTGGAGGTCTCCGGACTGCCCGGGCCGGCCTACGACTACACCTGCTCGGTGGTGCACTCGCGCCGGACGTACAGCCTGGTCTCCCACTCCCTGCCGTTTGCGGCGGAGGCGGCCGGGGTGCCGCTGCAGAACCACCACGACGCCGTCGAGGACGCCCGCGCCTGCGCCGGGATCATGCTCGACATCGTCCGGCGCAGCGGTGCCGGAAACATGGCCGGTTTTTTTGCGCTCCAGGGCATGGTTCCGTCCCGGCTTGAGGCGTACGTTCCCGGTGTCGACCCGCTGTCCAAGGCGACCCGTGCCGCGCTGGAGCGGGGAACCGGCTCGGAGGCCAAGGCTGCTGCAACCGGCTGGTCCGGCTGGCCCTCGGAAGGGGAAAACCCGCTGCCCAACCCGCTGGCCGATTCCCGCCACCCCCTCTTTGGCCACACGGTGGTCTTCAGCGGAAACCTGTGCATGTCCCGCCAGACCGCCAAGAACTCAGCGGCGGAACTTGGTGCGCGTCCGGCCTCCAACGTCACCCGCGCCACCACCATGCTCGTGATGGGCGACGGTTTTGAAGCCGGAGACCTGCGCAACGGAGTCCTCACCGGCAAGGCCCGGCGGGTCCTGGACCTGCACGGAAAAGGCCAGCGCATCGAAGTTCTCTCCGAGGGGGAGTTCCTGCAGATGCTCGGCGGCACCTGGCAGGCCGGAGCCGGCCGGGAGAGCTAGCCGCCTCCGGGACAGCTAGCCGGCCGGGACAGCTAGCCGGCCGGGACAGCTAGGCGCCGGTGGCAGCGAGGAAGCGGCGCGCCATTTCCTCGATGACCTCCCGGCCCTCCAGCACGTCCAGCCAGTCGCCGGGGAGGGCCGCGGCGCCGTGCAGCGTGCCCACGATGTTTCCCGTGATCGATCCGGTGGAATCGCTGTCGCCGTCGTGGTTTACGGCCAGGACCGCGGCTGCCCTGAAATGCTCCTGCGGGGTGGCCGCGCCGGAGGTTGCCAGCGCAGCGTACAGGCCGATGGCCAGGGCTTCTTCGGCAACCCATCCCTCGCCCAAGGCCGCGGTCAGCGCTTCGGGGGAGACGGGCCCGGAACGGCCCAGGTCGACGGCGGCGGCCAGACGGGCCGCCAGCTCCGGCACTCCGCTCTCCTGCGCCCGGACCACCGCGGCGTCGGCTGCCTCCTGAAGTGACGCCTCCGGCGGCAGCAGGTCATGGATCAGCACGCTGAACACGGCGGCGCTGTGCAGGGCCGAGGGATGCCCGTGCGTCAGGGCGGCGGCATCTTCGCTGAGCCGGTACACCATCTCCGGCTCCATATACGGCAGCAGGCCAAAGGGCGCCGAGCGCATGACAGTTCCGCATCCCTTGGACTCGGGGTTGACGGGGCGGTATTTAGTTCCCATGTCCGGTCCGGACAATCCCGAGAGGCAGGCGTTTCCGGGAGCACGCCGGTGGTGCAGCACGCTCTGCCCGTCGATCCAGCGCAGCGGAGGATTCGGCGCCCCGGGATCCAGCGGGACGCCCTGTGTTTTCAGCCAGCGCAGGTAGGCAAGCCAGAGGCAGGCTGTCTCATCCGCGCCAACCCCGGCGTTGGCCCACTCCAGGGCCTCGAGCAGTCCGTCGAGCGTGTACAGCGTCATCTGCGTGTCATCGGAGAACGGAACAGGCGCGGGCAGGTCCGTCAGGGACGAAAGCCCGCGCGCTCCGTGGCTGTGCCGGATGTCCGCCAGGCCGGAGAATTCGACGGCGTATCCAAGGGCATCTCCCAATGCCCCGCCCAGCAGGGCACCAAACACTTTTCCTGCCTGTCCCTGGCGGGGAAGATGGGGGAATGGGTCGTTTTCCTGCGGAGACGGGTCTGCTGCAGGCGGATTTTCAGGGTTAAGGCTCACCGCTCCAGCATATCGAGCCTCCCCGGCAGGGCGAGTCTTCAGTATCTTCCCAGCCTCCAATGGCAAGCTGGGTGAGTTTGCCCGACGCATGATGTACCGCTTCGGGCCTGCGGCGGGGTTCCCTGCAGGGAACGCCGCCGTGCCACAACACCTAGAAAGAGGACACTTTTTGCGAATGAATGCCGAGCCCATTTCCGCAGGCGGTGCGCGTGCAGCGCACCCCGCCGCAGGAACCGCACCCCGAAAGCGCCTGCACACCTACGGGCTGGTGGGACGCAGCGCCGCAGAGGCCGTGGGAGCGTTCTTCCTGGTCTTCGTCGGTGTCGGCCTGGCCTTCTTCAGCGCCACAGGCAGTGTCTCTTCCCCGATGGGTGTTGGCCTTGCCGCTGCCGCAGCCATGGTGGCCTTCGGCTACGTCTCCGGCGGGCACTTCAACCCGGCCATCAGCATTGCCAGCGCCGCAGCCGGCCGCACCGCGTGGAAGGCCCTCCCGGTCTACATCGTCGCGCAGCTCATCGGTGCCGTCCTGGCCGTCGCCATCCTGTGGGTCGTGATCCAGGGTGTGCCCCAGCTCGCTGATACCCGCATGGTCTTCACCGCCCTGTCCAACGGTTACGGCGAGCAGTCCGGCGGCCAGTTCCCGCTGGCCAGCGGACTGCTGAGCGAAGTCATCGGTGCCGTGCTGCTCACCGCGGTGTTCCTCGGCGCAACGTCCGGGCGCAGGGCTTTGGCCGGCGCTGCCTTTGCCGTAGGCGTGACCTATGCCATCCTGCTGACCTTCCTGGCTCCGATCACCGGGGGCTCGCTCAACCCCGCACGCTCCAGTGCTGTTGCCTTCTTCGCCGAGAGCACTGCCCTGGAGCAGCTCTGGCTGTTCTGGGCCGCTCCCGTCCTCGGTGCGCTGATAACGGGCCTGATCTACCGCAGCATCGACCTCAGCGCTGCTGATGCAGCAGCCGGGGACGAGTCAGATTCAGATTCAGAAGCGGACATGGACGCAGGTGCCGTCGACGGCACCGAAGACCTGAACGCTGACGCGGAGACAGCCAAGGCTGGCGCTCCCGCTGCGGGTTCGGCCACCGGGCCGGCCGCCGAGCGGCCGGGAGCCCCGGCGCGCACCGCCGACACTCGCCGCGACGACGAAGCCCGCGGCTTCTTCGACGGGGACGACGAGACCGGCGGCGGCAAGCCGTCCGGCACGGTCTAACCACCGGCACCACCGACACGCGCCCACCCCCTTCTGCGGCCTCCGCCGCAGAAGGGGGTGGGCGTTGTCATGCCGGCGGTGGCCGGGGAGTGTCCGTGCCGGAAGGTAGCTTTAGGAGTATGCGAATACTGCACACCTCCGATTGGCATTTGGGCCGCTCCTTCCACGGCGTGGGGATGCTCAGCGCCCAGCAGCAGTTCATCGACCGGCTCGTGGAGACGGTCCGCCGCCGGGAAGTGGACGCCGTCCTGATCGCGGGCGATGTGTACGACCGCGCACTGCCGGGAGTCGACGTCGTCCGTCTGCTGGATTCGGCGCTGGAGAGAATTACGGCCGCGGGAGCCAAGGTCATCCTTTCCAGCGGAAACCACGATTCGGCGGCCCGGCTGGGCTTCGGCAGCCGCATCTTTGAACGCGGCGGCGTGTTCCTGAGGACCCGGATCAGCGAAATCGCGGAACCGGTCCTGCTTGAAACGGGCGGAACGCCCGTGGCCGTGTACGGCATTCCGTACCTGGAACCCCGGCTGGCCGCCCCGGAGCTCGGCGTCGACGTCCCGCACCATGCCGCTGTCGTGGCCGAAGCAGTCCGCAGGATCACCGCGGATGTGCAGCACCGGAGCGAAGCGGGCCACCCGGTGCAGCCCGTGGCCATGGCCCATGTGTTTGCCAGCGGCGGGATCACCTCGGACAGCGAGCGGGACCTGACCGTCGGGGGAGTGGGCGCGGTTCCGCTGGATCTCTTTGACGGCTTCGCCTATACCGCGCTGGGCCACCTGCACGGCCGGCAGGAGCTGAGCCGTTCGGTTCGGTACAGCGGATCTCCGCTGCCGTATTCCTTCTCCGAAGCGCGCCAGGATAAGGGCGGGCTGCTGGTGGAATTCGACGGCGAAGGGCTGGTGTCGGTGGATCCGGTCCTGTGGCCGGCACCCCGCCGGCTTGCGGTCCTTCGGGGCCCACTGGCCGAACTGCTCGCGGACCCGGCACTGGCGGAGGCCGAAACCGCCTACTGCCAGGTGACGCTGACGGATGACGAGCGCCCGGCCAAGGCCATGGAAGCGGTTCGCAGCCGTTTTCCCGACACCCTCGTCCTGACCTTCGAACCGGCCTCGGGGCCGCGGGCCGCCGGCCAGACCTACAGCCAGCGGCTGGCCAAGGCCACTGACGACCTGGAGATCTGCTGCGGCTTCCTGGACCACGTGCGGTCCCGGCAGGCCGACGAGCAGGAGAAACAGCTGTTTGCCGATGTCCTGAGCAAGGTCCAGTCTGCGGAGGCGGCCCAGTGAGGATCCACCGGCTCGAAATCCAGGCCTTCGGTCCCTTTGCCGACCGGCAAATCATCGACTTTGACGAGCTCGGTGCCCATGGTCTTTTCCTCCTGAACGGGCCCACCGGCGCCGGCAAAACCAGCATCCTCGATGCCATCTGCTATGCCCTGTACGGCGGCGTTCCGGGTGCCCGGCAGTCGGCGAAGCGGCTGCGCAGCGACCACGCGGCACCGGACACGGCCCCTGAGGTACTGCTGGAATTCAGTTCCGGGGAGCGCCGCCTCGAAGTGGTGCGCAGCCCGGCGTGGGACCGGCCGGCCAAACGCGGCACCGGCAAAACGGTGCTCGAACAGGCGCACACCACCCTGCGCGAGCTTGTGAACGGGGAATGGGTGACAAAATCCGCCCGCAACGATGAAGCAGGCGCGGAGATCCTGGCCCTCATGGGCATGGACAAGGAACAGTTCACCCGCGTGGTCATGCTGCCCCAGGGTGATTTCGCCGCCTTCCTGCGGGCTGACGCGAAAACCCGGGCCGAGCTGCTGCAGAAGCTCTTCGGCACCACCAGGTTCGAAGAGATCGAGGACCAGCTCAAGGAGGATCTCGCCGCGGCGTCCCGCGAGCTGCAGGACGCCCGGGGCGAAGCGGAGCATGTGCTGCGCCGGGCCCGGGACGAGATGCAGCGCTGGGCTGAGGGCTCTGGCCCGGACGGCGGGGACGATGCCGAAGCTGCGGAGGGGGAGCCCGCGGAGGGCAGCGGGACGGCCGCCGACACCGCAGCTGTGGAGGAATTCCGCCGCACGCTGACGGCTCGGACCGCCGCGGCCCGCGAAGAACGCACGGCGCTGGCTGCCGCCCTGGCGGAAGCGGAGGCCGCCCGGCAGGATCTTGAACACCGCCGCGCCCGCGGCATCGCCCGGCAGCAGCTCGAACGCGACGAGCAGGCCCACGCACAGCGTCTGCCGGAGATCACACCCCTGCGCGCTGCCCTGGCGCGGCACAGCCAGGCGGAGGCGCTGGCCGGGTACGTCCGGGCTGCAGACACTGCCGACGCCAAGCTCCAGCTCCGGGAAGAGGCCGCAGGGCAGGCCCGCGCGAAGCTGGCTGCCCATCCGCGGGCTGAGGCCTACGGCCTTGCCGAGGTTGCTGAGACCGCAGCTGACGGCGGACCGGAGGGGCAGCAGGAAGAAGAGCGCGCTGTTGCCTCAGCCCTGGCTGCCGCAGACACCAGCCTCACCACCGAACTGGGAGCAGCCGAAGCCGTACTCGCTGAGGAAAAACGCATCAGCGAGCTCGAGGAGGAACTTGCCTCCGCCGCCGAGCGCGCCCGCAGCAGGCGTTCCGCCGCCGCGGCCGCAGGATCCGCAGCCGCCCTGCTCCGTACCGAAGAGGCGAAACTCGCCCGGGATCTGGAATCCCTGCGGGAGCGGGCATCGCGCCGGGAAGCGGCAGCGGAAGAGCTGGACCGGGCACGCGCCCTGACCCGGGCCATCGGGGAGTACGCCGTGGCGGTCCGGGACGCGGAAGCCGCTGCGGCAACCGCTGCCGACCGGCGCGGAACCTACCAGGACCGGCGCCAGGAATGGCAGGAGAAACTCCAGCTCCGGCTGGAACAGGCTGCCGCCGAGCTGGCCGGGCGGCTTGAGGACGGGCAGGGCTGCCCTGTCTGCGGCAGCGCCGAACACCCTGCCCCCGCTGTCCTGCCCGACGGCGAGAGCGCCGTCACGAAGCAGGACGAGGACCGGGCCCGGCTGCTCACCGCGGAAGCCGAGCAGGAATATGAAGCTGCCCGTGAACAGTCGGAGGCAGCAAACCGCCGGCTGGCGGAGCTGCGGATCCAGGGCGGTGACGGAGATCCAGAAACTGCCGGCGCGGCGGAAGCCGCAGCGGCCGCGGCCCTGGACCTGGCAACAGAGGCCGGCCGGGAACTCGGAGAGGCACTGGCCCGCTGTTCGGAACTGTCCCTCAGGCTCGAGCAGCTGGCCGAGGAGGAATCGGCTGCCCTGGTTGCCGCCGCACAGGCCGACGAACAGTGCGTCTCGGCGGAGCGCCGGATTGCCGATCTCAGCGGACGGGTTGAGGCAGCACGGGACGGCTTCGCCTCGCTGGCGGAACGGGTTGACTGCCTCGCCGGTCTCCGCACGCTGGTGGCAGCGGCGCAGCGTGCACTGGGGGACCTGGCGGGAGTGCGGGAGAACGCGGCAGAAGCGTACCGGGACCTTTCGGCACAGCTGGCCGGTTCGGAATTTGAGACCCGCCAGGCGCTGCAGGAGGCACTGCTGGACGCCGAGACGGCCGCAGCATACAAGCTCACCGTGGCGGAATATGAGCAGGAAGGGCAGCGGCTTGCGCTGCGCCGCGAGAGCGAGGAGTCGGCGGCAACCCTGGACGGACGGGGCGAACCGCTTCCCGTCCCCGAGGAGGAAGACCTGGTGCTTGCATCCGATGCGGCGTCGGCAGCCCAGACGAAACTCACGCAGTGTTCCGTGCAGCTGGGCCTCCTGGAAGCCTCCGCCCGTGCCCTGCAGTCCTACGGACAGGAGCTGGCCGAGGCAGCCGAACGCATCCGCCCGCTGGAGCAGCGCCATGAGCTGCTCCGCTCGGTCACCGAGACTGCCCGCGGGCTGGGGGAGAACGGCTACAAGATGACACTGAGCACCTACGTACTGGCCGCGCGCCTGGAGCAGGTGGCGGCAGCGGCTACCGAACGGCTGTCGGCCATGACAGGGGGCCGGTATGCCCTGGTGCACAGCGATTCCACGTCCGGCAACAGGAAGGCGGGCCTTGGCCTGCACGTGACCGATGCCTGGACGGGCCAGCACCGCGACACCTCCACGCTCTCCGGCGGAGAGGGGTTCATGGCGTCGCTGGCACTGGCACTGGGCCTGGCCGACGTCGTCCAGCAGGAGGCAGGCGGAGTCAGCATCGAAACACTCTTTGTTGATGAAGGCTTTGGAAGCCTGGACGAGACATCGCTGGAGCAGGTCATGGACGCATTGGAAGGGCTCCGCGACGGCGGCCGGGTCGTCGGCCTCGTCAGCCATGTGGCCGAGATGAAACAGCGCATCGGGGCGCAGCTGCAGATCACCAAGGGACGCAACGGGTCCTCGGTGCGGTTCTCCGCCGGCGACCCGGTGGGCGTCTGACGAGCGGGTTACACGGCTTATACAGGAGGGGGCTTCAGAAGAGAAGACTGCGGCCGGAAAGATTGACACATCCAAGTAGTCGGGTTTCACTTCGTTCACACCAGTTGCACCCCACCCCTGGAGGAGACCGACCATGAGGACACCCAAATCCATCGCAGCACTCTCGCTTGCCGTGCTGCTGGCAACCGGGACAGCGGCAGCCCCCGCCTATGCCGTCGGAGAGGGGCCCAACTACGGCGGGAACGAGACCATCAACACCTCGATCCTGCGGACCTATGACGAAGTCGTTGCGGAGCTTCAAAAACAGGACGCCCGTCAAGCGGCGCTGGAGCTGGAAGTCATCGGCCAGTCCGTCAAGGGCCGGGACCTGTATCTCGCGAAGTACATCACCAACCCGGACAATCCCACGATCCTCTACCTGACCCAGCAGCACGGCAATGAGCAGCTGACCACCGAGGGGGCGCTGGAATTCATCAAGCACCTCGGCACCGGCAAAACCAAAGGGGTGTTGGACGGAGTGAACATCTTGGTTGTCCCCATGCTCAATCCCGACGGCGCGATGGGCGATGTCGACTTTCCCCTGGACGGCTACATCGCAGACGGCGGCCGGACCCTGACCCGGGCCAACGCGACCGGCACGGACCTGAACCGCGACCACGTGGCCAAACTCCAGCCGGAAACCCAGGCGCTGCACCGGAACGTCCTGCAGGCGTACAGCGTCGATTACATGATTGACCTGCACCACCAGGGCACCCAAAGCGAACGCGACGGCCGGCTCGTGTCCGGATCGATCCTCTATCCGACAACGCCCAATGCGGATCCGGCCGTGGTCGAGGGCTCCAAGCAGTTGGGCGCAGTGGTGTTCGGTGCCGTCGACCCGACCGGCTGGGGGCATCTCGGACGGTACGTCGGAGGGTCCGCTGAAACGATCAGCCGCAACGGGATTGCGGTCGAGTACGGAATCTCCACGCTGCTCTTCGAGATGCGCGGCATGTCGGACAACACCAACCCCTCCGCTGTCCTGGGCCAGAAGAGCAACGGATATCTGATCAAACAGACCGTCACCACGCTGGATGCAACCGCAAGGGCCATTGCGGACGGGTCAATCCGTTCCGCCGATACCTCATTCTGGGACACCCTCGCGGAACAGACCACGCGCGACAGCGAGTAGGCCCGGAGCCTCCGCCGGCCGGCAGCGCCGGCCGGCGGACAGTGGAAGGAACATCACTGCGGCGGGGGCCCGGAATCGGATAGAGTAGCGGGGTAGCCGGGTCGGGCGCATCGGGAGGGGGGACGATGCGCGTTGAAACACGTCTGGAACCGCATTGAGCAATATTCCCTCTGCCCCTTCAACCTCCCGGAACCCCGCTCCGGACAGCTCCGCCCCGGCGCAATCGCCGTCCACTGAGCTTTCTCCGGACGAGCCCGCCACCAACCGCCGGCCCGCCGAACCGCAGGACACCTCCGCGACAGCAACCGGCGGACGGTACGCCCGCATCTTCTCCCTCGCCGGCCGCGGCTTTGTCCCGATTGCTTTCCTGGCCCGTCTTCCCCTGGCAATGCTGACAGTGGGAGCTCTGACGCTGGTCACCAGCGTCACCGGCTCCTATGCCACCGGCGGCCTGGCCGCCGGAGCCGTCGGAATCGGTTCGGCCCTGGGGGCGCCGGTGCTCGGATACATGGCCGACCGGATCGGCCAGCGCCCCGTGCTGCTGACTACCGCCGTCGTCAACCCGCTGGCCATCGCACTGACCCTGTACATGGCCTTTCAGCTGCCCGACGCAGCCACTCCCTACGCGGCGCTCGCCGCAGCCTTCCTGATGGGGGCCACCTGCCCCCAGGTGGGTCCGCTGGCCCGCGTCCGGTGGATGTCGATGACCGAGCGCAAACAGTCCGGAGACTCTGCCGGCGCCCGCGACCTGGACACCGCGATGTCCTTTGAGAGCACCGCGGACGAACTCAGCTTCGTGCTGGGGCCGGCGCTGGTCGGTCTGCTGGCCGCCGCCGTCGCACCCTGGCTGCCGCTGGCCCTCGCCGCCGTCCTGACGCTGAGCATGGTCAGCGCATTCGCCGTGCATCCGACCGTCCGGGTTGTCGTGCCCGCCAGAGCCGCACGGGCTGCCCGTGCAGCACGAGACGCAGACGCCGCAAAGGCCGGGATGCCGGCCGAGCAGGATGTCGTCCACCCCCGTGCCGACTGGCTGCTGATCGCCCTGCCCGTCCTGGGCATGGTGGCCATGGGAACCTTCTTCGGCGGCACGCAGACGAGCCTCACCGCGTTCGGCGGGGTCTTCAACGTGTCCTCCGCAGCCGGGCTGCTGTATGCCGTCATGGGCATCAGCTCCGCGGCGGCGGCTCTGTCCGTTGCGTTCTGGCCTGAGCGCTTTACGCCCGCTGCGCGCTGGACGGTCTCGGCCGCGGCCATGGCAGCATTCTCCGTGCTCCTGCTTTTCCCCGCCGACATTCCCACCATGCTGGTGGCGCTCTTCATCATGGGCATTCCCCTGGGGCCGACCATGGTCAGCATCTTCGGCATGGGAGCCGTTGTTGCTCCCCGGCATCTGATGGGAACGGTCATGACGATGCTCGCCAGCGGAGTAGTCACCGGTACCGCCATAGGCGCGGCACTGGCCGGCCGCCTCGCCGACAGCTCCGGCCACCAGGCGGCGTTCCTCGTGCCGGTGGGAGCGGCGGTCGTGCTGCTCATCCTGAGCCTCTGCGTCCGGTGGGCAGTGGCTACCCGCCGCGGGCGGAGCTGAACAGACGGCCCCTGCGGCCGGCCCGGCTGTCGGGTCGGCGCTCAGGTGGCTTAGTATCGAATCAAGCGCCGGAGTATTCGGCGGAGCCGCAGCGGATGAGGAGACCCACCATGGGCAGCGAAAAGAACGCCAACGAGGACCACTCCAAGGACGGCGAAAACACCACGGGGCCCGAGGGCACCATTCCCGACACCAAGGACGGCGTGGCCGCGGCGTCCACTGATGAACCGTCGAACTTCGAGCCCGAAGAAGACCAGGAATCCGCCGAGGGCGGATCCAAGTAGCAGGCTCAGAACACAAAGAAGCCCGGACCGGAAACACCCGGTCCGGGCTTCTTTGTGTGTGGGGGCCTCTGGCGGAGAGCCCTAGCCCAGGCTCGGAGCGTGTGAGGGCGGCAGCGGGATGTAGATGTTGCCGGTCGTGACTCCGCCCGTCACGGCGTCGTCCGGGCCCGACTCGGCACCGGTGGCAGGGAGCACCGGCGCCTCCGCCTCCAATCCGAGTGAACGCAGCGCAGCGGCGGCCTCGTGGGCATCGGGACGGGCTTCGACGGTGCGGGCGGTCATGGCGCGCAGCAGCTCCACCCAGTCGGAGCCGAGGTCTGCGGGCACCTCGGGATCACGGACCAGGCGGGCGACGGCGGACTCCACGATCGGGCCGGGGAAGGCTTTTTCTCCGGTGAGGCATTCAAGGAGTACCAGGCCGAGGGAATAGATGTCGGTCCTTGGATCGACGGCTCCGCCCAGCGCCTGTTCCGGGCTCAGGTAGTTGGCGGTCCCAATGGTGGCGCCGTGGGCCGTTGCGATGGTTGCCTCGGTCATGCGTGCGATGCCGAAGTCGGTGAGCTTGGGGTACAGGCGGGTATCGTTCTCCGCCTGCGGGTACAGGAGGATGTTCGCGGGCTTGACGTCGCGGTGGATCACTCCGTTGGAGTGCACATAGTTCAGGGCATCGGCGAGGTCTGCCCCCAGCGAAGCAGTGGCAGTGGGTCCCAGGGGTCCCGACTTCAGTGTCCGGCGCAGGTCGGGGCCGTCAACAAGCTCCATGACCAGGAAGGTGGAGGCAGGTCCGTCGTCGTCCTGCATCACGCCGGCGTCCAGCAGAGTGACCAGGCCGGGGTGGTTCAGCGTAGCCAGCAGGAGGGTTTCAGTCTGCTGGCGGCGGTTCTCGTCGTCGTCGCTGACGTTGGGCCGGAACAGCTTGACCGCCACTTCGCGGCCAAGGTTCTGATCCACTGCGCGGTAAACGGAGGCAGCGCCGCCCGTGCCGATGAGCTCGGTGGTCCGGTATCGGTTCCCAAGGAGTACATCCACGGGTGTCCTCCCTAGAGGGTGTGTCGAAAAACAGGTAACTGGCAGGGGTCCGGGTCTGTTGCTAACCACCGGACGCAGGAGCAGCGCAGTAAATCCAAATTAATCAGCAGCCTGATTAATTTGGTCCTACGCTGCTCACCTTCCCACCATATCCTGAGGCACCGGCACTTCCCTGCAGGCTGAGTCGCCTTTACCAAGACGTAATATGTGCCTTCTCACCAGGAGGTGCGCCGGGAGGTGTCCTGGTGCTGTGGGCTCCGGCCCCGGTACGGGCGCTACCCGAGGAAGCTGACGGCGGCCTGCTTGAAGGCACGGGAGGTGACGGCATTGACGTGCGTTCGGCCCGGGAGCCGGAGCAGCTCCGCCTGTCCGGACAGCTCGGCCAGTTCCGCGTTGCCGGCCGCAAAGGTGTCCAGGTCTCCGGCAACCAGCAGCACCGGCATGGCCGGCACCGCCTCGGCAGGAACAAACGGCTCCTGCCGGACAGCCTCAACCATGGACAGCAGGACCGGCAGGTTGTTGCCGGGCACAAGCGAGGCCATGCGCAGCAGCTCGGCAGTGGTGCCGTCGGTTATCTCCCCGGTCCCGGCGAGGTTCGCCCGGGCTGCGTCCAGATCGAACGCGGCCAGCGGGTCGTCGGTTCCGGGCCCGCCGCCGAGGACCAAGCGGTGCACCAGCTCCGGCTGCGTTGCTCCAAACTCCCACGCCAGTCGGGAGCCCAGCGAATAACCGATAATGTCCACGCCGCTTTCGGGATTGTCCGCGGCCAGCGGAAGCACTCCGGCGTCCATCAGCAGCTGCAGCAGGTCAGCACGGATCCGGCTGGGCCGGTAGGCGTCCAGGTCCTCGGGTGCGGCGCTCCTCCCGTGGCCGGGCAGATCCACGGTAAGTACAGTGCGGCCGGCGGCGGTCAGCGCGCCGACCCAGCCCGAATCGTGCCAGTTCAAGCGGGACGAGGAGGCGAAGCCGTGGAGCAGGAGCACCGGCCGGGAGGCGGAGCGGCCGCCCTCGGGCTGAATGATCTCTGCGAACAACCGGGGATCGGTGCCCTCGACGGTGCGGGTCCTGAGTTCCATGGCCTACTCCCCGTCCGGCGCGGCGGTGCCGCCTTCATCGAGCTCGGGCAGGGGGAGAGCGGGTTGTGCCACGTCGATACTCCAATACTCGCTGGATCCCGAAGACGACGCTGTCGACGTTCGGGGCAACCCCGTCTTCCGGGTCACCTGAAAGACACGGTACGTCGAATCCGGCGACCCGCTCAACCGGCGCACGCAGGGTGTCGGCAGTGCACTCCGTTTCCCGCCTTGTGCGCGGCTCCCGGAGGGAGCGGGGCTGAAGGTGCCAAGGGGGCGGGCGGGGAGGGAATTTTATGTTTTTGGGCCGGGACTGGCTTTTATTTTTTTACGGGGTATGGTCATGAGTCATCGATGTTGTTTCTTTAAGAGGAGCCTAAATTGTCAGGTAAATCCCCACAGGGTTCAAACGAGAAGAAGCCGGGCAAGTCCATCAAGGACAAGCGGGCAGAAAAAAGAGCCAAGAATTCCAGCGAAAACGAGCTGATTCCCAAGAAGCGCAAGGGCCAGTAGCCCCGGCGGGTTGCTGAGGCCGCCGGCGGGATCAGCAGAGCCGGCGGGCCCACTGCAGCGCCGGGGCCCGGAATACCTGTGGAAGCCCCGAGGGCTGGCGGGTTGTCCGGGCCCCGGCCTCGCCTTTACCTGAAAAAACCCGGCGGATTTTATTGGGGCTGGCCCGCTGGAGTCTTCCCCCGAAAACCGGCTGTAATTTCGCAGGACAAAGGGGCCGCTTTTGGTGCCTAATAATGCAAAAAGTTTATATATTTCCTGAGTGGACCGCGGGCGGGCAGGAAAAGCCGGATAAAACCCGGATAAAACCCGGGCGCAAGGCAAAAAGCCTGGAGCAGGAAAACCCGGAAAGCCCAACGTCCCGAAACCGGGATCGGTAAAAGCGGCCGATAAAAAGACGTCCTGAAGCCGGGCGCACGCACACCCTGATCCGGAAACAGAAAACAGGGAAAATCCCGGATACGCAACAGTGACCGGCTAAGCAACAGTGATCCGGCCGCCCGGCTCTGGTCGAGCCGCCCGTTTTAGTCGAGCTGCCCGGTTTTAGTCGAGCTGCCCGGCGCGTGACGTCCGGCGGTCCAGCAGCCACGCTGCCGTGCCCAGCACGCAGGTCAGGGCCAGTGTCGCCACCAGCTGGATACGCACCGCCGAATCCAGGAACCCGAGCACCACGATGCCGGCCAGCAGTGCCAGGGCGAAGTAGGACAGCCAGGGGAAGGCCCACATCTTGAAGGTGAGCTCCCTGCCGGCGGCCTCGGCGCGGCGGCGCAGGATGATCTGTGAAACGATCGACACGCCCCACACCACCAGGCAGGTGGACCCCACCAGGTTCAGCAGGAGCATCAGGACCTTCTCCGGGTACAGGTAGTTCAGCACCACGGCCAGGAACCCGAACGCGACGGAGGCAGCCACCGCCGCGCGGGGGACCCCGTTGGTGCTTTTGTGTCCCAGGGACCGGGGTGCCCGGCCCCGCTCGGCCAGCGAGAAGACCATCCGGGATGCCCCGTACAGGTTGGCGTTCAGCGCCGACAGCAGTGCCACAACTATGACTACGGCCATGACGGTGTCGGCGCCGGGAACCCGGGCGGCGGCCAGCGCCGCAACAAAGGGGCCGGTGCTGAGGGCTTCGCTGTCCCACGGCAGGATGGTGACAATCACCAGTACCGAACCAATGAACAAGACCAGGATGCGCCACACCACTGAGCTGATGGCCTTGGCGATGTTGGTCTCGGGGTTCTCGGTGTCGGCGGCGGCGACGGCGACGATCTCGGTGCCGCCGAAAGCAAAGACCACCAGCAGCAGCCCGGCGCCGACCCCGCTCCAGCCGTGGGGCATAAAGCCCCCGTTGCCGGTGAGGTTGCTCAGGCCGGGGGCCGGAACGTTGGGCAGCCAGCCGGCGATGAACGCGATGCCGATGCCCAGGAACGCCACGATGGCGAGCACCTTCAGCAGGGCGAACCAGTACTCGAACTCGCCGAAGCTCGCCACCCCTCCCAGATTGATGGCCGTGAACAGGGTCATGAAGGCCAAAGCCAGCACCCACTGCTCGGAGCCGGGCCACATGGAAGCAACAATGGCTGCCGCAGCAGTGGCCTCGGCTGCAATAACGATGACCAGCTGCAGCCACCACAGCCATCCGATGGTGGTGCCCGCCGGCCGGCCCAGCGCTTTCTCCGCATACACGGAGAAGGCGCCGCTGCTGGGATCCGCGGCAGCCATCTCGCCCATCATCCTCATGACCAGGATGACCATGGTGCCCGCAATAAGGAAGGACAGCAGGACTGCCGGTCCGGCGGCCTGGATGCCGGCTCCGGAGCCGACAAAAAGCCCGGTGCCGATGGCGCTGCCCAGGCTCATGAACACCAGATGGCGGGGGCGCATCTTCCGCACGTTGGGCGGTGCCGCCGGAAGCGGGGTGCCTGATCCGGAAGAACCGGCTGCGGACGTTCGGGTGGTCATGGAAATGGCGCCTTTGAAGTTGGGGGATTGCCATGAAGTGGCCTATCCATCCTATGCCGCGGGTGCCGACTAGAAGGAATGTAGAGCGTTAATGTCAGAATGCTTACAGTTTGCACAGCTGGGTGCTGTGCAGGAGAGGTTAAAAATGGCTACCGACGCTCTGGATGCCCGCATCATTGCACTGTTCACCGACGAACCCCGGATGTCGGTGCTGGAGGCATCGCGCACACTTCAGGTGGCGCGTGCCACGGTTCAGGCGCGGCTCGACCGGATGCAGCGGCTGGGGGTCATCTCGGGCTGGGGCCCGAGGGTGGACCCTGCCGCCCTGGGGTACGGGGTGGTGGCCTACTGTTCCCTGACGATCAGCCAGGATGCCGGGCACGCCGCCGTCGTCCGGGCACTGGAAGAGATCCCCGAAATCCAGGAAGTCCACACCGTCTCGGGTGAAAGTGACCTGCTGGCACGGGTGGCCGCCCGGTCCAACTCCGACCTGCAGCGCGTCATAGATGACATGGTTGCCACCCGCACCATTGTGCGCTCATCCTCGGTGATTGTGCTCAACACTCATTTTGAAGGCCGGACCCTGCCGCTGCTTCAGGCCGCCTCCGAATAATCCGCTGCGGATAGAACCCCCGGTCGGGCCGCCCGTAACTCCGCCGCGGCCGAATGTGACGCAGACCGCAGTATTTCCGCCGACATGAGTTAGAGTCATCCTGACTTTTACTCGCTCCGCGTCCGCGGGACGCAGCCGGGCCGGAGAGAGACGGACAACACCCACGTGGTTCACCAGCACAATGTCTACGGGAACGGCAACGTCTCAGAACGCGCCCGGCAGCCTCCCTCGCTCGCCATCTCCACCGTGATCTTCGCGCTCCGCCCGGACCCCGTCACCGGGCGTCCGGCGGTGTGGCTGCCTCTGGTGCGGCGCGTCCGTGAACCCTTCGGCGGATTATGGGCATTGCCGGGCGGGCCCCTCGGAGCACAGGAATCCCTGCAGGAAGCCGCCGCCGGCAACCTCGCGCAGACCACCGGTTTGGCCCCCCAGTACCTGGAGCAGCTGTACGCCTTCGGCGGGACCGGCCGGTCGCCGTCGCCACGGGTGGTCTCCATTGTGTATTGGGCCCTTGTCCAGCCCGATGAGGCCGCCCTGAGGCCCCGGGACGAAAACGTGGCGTGGTTTCCGGCCGAACGCCCCGGGGACCTGGCCTTTGACCACAACGAAATCGTGGAATACGCCCTCTGGCGCCTCCGGAACCGGATGGAGTACGGCTCCATTGCCTACGCCTTCCTGGGGCGGACCTTTACGCTGGCCCAGCTGCGTGAGGTCTATGAAGCGGTGCTCGGGCGGGAGCTCGAACCCGGCAACTTCCGCCGCCAGCTGCGCTCGGCCCCCGACATCGAGGCGACGGACGACTACGTGCAGGGCGGCCGGCACCGGCCTCCGCGCCTCTATCGGTACACCGGAGCAACACCCCAGTCCCATCCCGCCGGCAGCAACGAAAGCAGTGAATCATGAGGCAAGAACCCGGAATCCCGTCTCCCAGCGTCGCCGCTTCGGTTGCGCTGATCACGGCCGGGGAGGCAGCACGCGGGCAGACGTCCACGGCGACCTGCGCGCCGGACCTGGTGCTCCCGCCCTGGGAATTCGACGGCGTCCCGCTGCCGGACTACGGGCCCGGCGCGTCCATGCATGATCCCGCGCCGCGGTCCACCCCGCGGCAGGGCGGCCTCCCGGAGGAATACCGGCTGGCCTCCGATGCCGAGCTGAATGCGCGGATCCTCGCCGCCAAGGAAAGGCTCGGCGACCGGGCGGTGATCCTGGGCCACTTCTACCAGCGTGATGAGGTCATCCGCTACGCCGACTTTGTCGGCGATTCCTTTCAGCTGGCGAAGGCGGCCAAAGCGAAGCCCGACGCCGAAGCCATCATCTTCTGCGGCGTCCACTTCATGGCCGAAACCGCAGACCTGCTCTCCGGCCCGGACCAGGCCGTGGTGCTGCCAAACCTTGCTGCGGGCTGCTCGATGGCGGACATGGCGGACATCGATTCGGTGGCGGCGTGCTGGGACCAGCTCACCGCGCTTTTTGGCTCGGAGCCGGACGACGACGGCATGCTGCCGGTCATTCCGGTCACCTACATGAATTCCTCAGCCGCGCTGAAGGGGTTCTGCGGGGAAAACGGAGGGATTGTCTGCACCTCCTCGAACGCCGCCGCGGTTCTGGAGTGGGCCTTTGAACGCGGCCGGCGGGTGCTGTTCTTTCCCGACCAGCATCTGGGCCGGAACACGGCCAAGGCCATGGGGGTCCCCCTGGAAGCGATGCCGCTGTGGAATCCGCGCCTGCCGATGGGCGGCAACACGGCCGCCGAACTGCAGGAAGCCAGGGTGCTGCTGTGGAACGGCTTCTGCTCCGTCCACAAACGCTTCACCGTGGCGCAGATCGCCAAGGCGCGCGCGGATTTCCCGGATGTACGGGTGGTTGTGCATCCTGAATGCCCCATGCCCGTGGTGGACGCCGCCGATGAAGCAGGCTCCACCGACTACATCCTCAAGGCCGTTGCCGCGGCCCCGCCCGGCAGCACCTTTGCGGTGGGTACCGAAATCAACATGGTCAACCGCCTGGCCGCGCAGTATCCGCAGCACAGGATCTTCTGCCTGGACCCCGTGATCTGCCCCTGTTCCACCATGTACCGGATCCACCCCGGCTATCTGGCCTGGGTCCTGGAAGGACTGGTGAGGGGAGAAGTGCTGAACCGGATCACGGTTCCCGCGGACGTCGCCGTGCCGGCCCGGACCGCGCTGGAACGGATGCTGGCGGCGCACCCTTGATCGTCGTCGTCGGCAGCGGGATCGCAGGCCTTGCGGCCGCGCTGGGTGCGGTCCAGGCGGATCCGGGGGTTACCGTGGCGGTGCTTGCCAAGGACGGGGTGGAGCAAACCAACACCTGGCTCGCGCAGGGCGGGATTGCTGCCGTGGTGCCCGGTTCGGCGGCGCCCGGAGACACCGTGCAGGCACATGTCGCGGACACGCTGGCTGCCGGGGCCGGCAGGGCCGACGCCGAAGCGGTGCGCGTGATGTGCGCGGCGGCCGGCGGGCAGATCAAGCATCTGCTGCGCCTGGGTACGCCCTTTGACCGCGGACCGGCCGGTGCGCCGGCGCTGGGCAGGGAGGCGGCACACTCGGCCCGCCGCATCCTGCACGTTAACGGAGACGCCACCGGCGCGGGGATCGCCGCTGTCCTGCTGCGGGCTGCGGCGGCGGAACCGCGGATCACCATTCTGGAACCGGCCGTTGCCACCGGGCTGCTGCAGGAGCAGGGCCGGATTACCGGGGTGCGTCTGCTGCAGCGGGGACGGGCCGGGAACCTGGCGGCCGATGCGGTGATTCTCGCTGCCGGAGGAGCCGGGGCCCTGTACGCACACACCACCAATCCGGACTCGGCAACCGGTGACGGCGTGGCGCTGGCGGTTCGGGCCGGAGCCGCAGTGCGGGATTTGGAGTTCTTCCAGTTCCATCCGACGTCCCTCGATGTGCCGGGAAACCCGCTGATCTCCGAAGCGGTGCGCGGGGAGGGAGCCGTACTGCGCAGCGCCGCCGGCAGCCGGTTCCTGGCAGCGGTCCACCCCGATGCCGAGCTGGCTCCGCGCGACGTCGTGTCCCGGGCCGTGAGCGCCTACCTCCGGGAGAGCGGCGAATCCCGCGTCTGGCTGGATGCCACAGGCATTGCCGCTGACCGGGGACCGGGATATCTGGCCCGGCGGTTTCCGGCCCTGGACGCGCTGACCCGGAGCCACGGCTTGGACTGGGAACGTGACCTGCTGCCCGTGGTCCCGGCCGCGCATTACTGGATGGGAGGGGTGTCGACGGATCTCCGGGGCCGCACCTCGGTTCCCGGGCTGTACGCCGCCGGGGAGTGTGCCTGCACCGGGGTGCACGGGGCAAACCGCCTGGCCTCGAATTCTTTGCTGGAGGGCCTGGTGTTTGGCGCCCGGGCGGGATCAGCCGCCGCGGCGGACGGCCGCACCGGGGGGTTTTCTGCGGCCCCCGGGAGGCCGGGTCCGCAGGCCGCCGCTGCCTGCCCGCCGGCGGCGCCGACCGGCGGTGCGGGGGAGGAGACCGCGGTACCGTTCAGCCGTGCGGCCCTGCAGGACCTGATGTCCAGGCATGCCGGAATCCTTCGCAGCGGCGGCGGACTGAGTGCGGCTTCCGCGTGTGTGGCCCGGTGGCAGCAGGAAATTTCCGCCCCTGCAACGGACCGCAGAACGGCGGAGGACGCAAACCTGCTCACCTGCGCCGGGCAGCTCCTGGCGGCTGCGGCCCGGCGCACCGAATCCGTGGGCGCGCATTACCGGACCGACGAACGGACCGACGCACGGACTGATGCGCAGACCGCGCAGTCCGGGCTCCCCGCCGCCGGCGGAGCGGCTGGCGGAGCGGCTGCAGGATCGGCTGCCCGAGCGGCGGACCGCGCTCTGCACCCCACCCGCTGAGCCCCACACACTGAGCCCCACGAACGGAACCGGATCCATGAAGAGCCCCAACACCGCACCCGATACCGAATATGACAGCACACCGGATGACAGCACACCGGATGACAGCAGACAGGAAGGGAGCACACTGGATGACGACAGCACACCCGGCACTGCGCCGGCCCGGCACGCCGCAGATCCCGTGCCGGTGCCCGTGCCGCAGGAAGCGGTGGACCGCATCGTTGCCGCTGCGCTCGCCGAAGACGCACCGTGGGGTGACCTGACCTCCGAGCTGCTCGTTCCCCGGGACGCGCGGGCCTCGGCCGTCCTGACCGCGCGGGAAGCCGGCGTCTTCTGCGGAACGCAGGTGATCGAGGCCGCGTTCCGCCTGGTGTCACCGGAAACAGCAGTGCACTTCCGGGTCCGCGACGGGGAACCGTTCGACGCCGGACGCGTCCTGGCTGAGATCAGCGGCCCGGCCCGTGCCGTCCTGACGGCGGAACGGGTCGCGCTGAACCTGGCCCAGCGCCTGAGCGGCATCGCCACGCTGACGGCGGCCTTTGTCGCCCGGGCCGCAGGCACCGCCGCGCGGATTACCGATACCCGCAAGACCACTCCGGGCCTGAGAATCCTGGAACGGCACGCCGTGAGGTGCGGCGGCGGGCATAACCACCGCTTCAGCCTCTCGGACGCCGTCATGGCGAAAGACAACCATCTGGCGCTGCTTGCCGCCGGCGGACTGGACCTGGCGCAGGCGCTCGCGGCGGCCAAGGCGCGGCTTCCGCACACGGTGCACTTCGAAGTGGAGGTGGACCGTTTGGACCAGATCGAAGCAGCCCTCGCAGGCGGGGCTGACACCGTGCTGCTGGACAACTTCAGTCCGGAAGACCTCCGCCTGGGCGTGGAACTGGTTGCCGGCCGTGCCCTGACGGAGGCCAGCGGAAACGTGAACCTGGCAACGGTGGCGCAGATCGCCGCCACCGGAGTGGATCTTATTTCCGCCGGGGCCCTGACCCACAGTGTCCGCGCCCTGGACCTGGGGCTGGACCTGGTGTGATCTACCTGGACTCCGCCGCCACCGCCCCTCCGCGGCGAGAAGTGCTGGAAGCCATGTGGCCCCTCCTGACCGGCGGGTTCGGCAATCCGTCCAGCCGCCACTCGGTTGGGGAGGCCGCGGCTCGGGCGCTGGAGTCGGCCCGGGAGGCGGCGGCGTCGGTGCTGGGGTGCCGGCCGGCGGAGATCATCTTCACCTCCGGGGGAACCGAAGCGGACAACCTGGCGGTGAAGGGCCTGGCCCTGGCCGGGCTCGACCGCCTGTCCGGGGCCGCCGGAAACGGCCGCGCGCCGCACGTCGTCTCCACCGCCGTCGAACATCCCGCGGTGCTGGAATCGCTGGAGTATCTGCGGCGCAGGCACGGCTTCACCGTGACCCTGCTGCCTGTGGATGCCGCCGGACGGGTGGATCCGGCGGAGGCTGCCGCCGCCCTGACCCCTGCCACGGTGCTGTGTTCCGTGATGTACGCGAACAATGAAGTGGGCACTGTCCAGCCCATCCGGGAGATCGCCGCGCACTGCCGTGCAGCCGCGGTGCCGTTCCACACCGACGCCGTCCAGGCAGGCGGATGGCTGGACCTGGACGTCACCGGCCTGGGCGTGGACGCGCTGAGCCTGTCCGGCCACAAGCTCGGTGCGCCCAAGGGCACCGGGCTGCTGTACCTTCGCGGAGCGACGGCCCTTGAACCGCTTCTGCACGGCGGAGGCCAGGAACGCGGCCGGCGATCCGGCACGGAGAACGTGGCGGCAGCGGTGGGAATGGCAACAGCGCTGGTCTTGGCGGCAGCGGAACGGGAGGGCGGCGCCGGCCGTGCGGCAGCGCTGCGGGACCGCCTGATCGACGCCGTGCTGCACCGGGTCCGCGGTGCCCGCCTCACCGGGCACCGCACTGAGCGGCTGCCCGGCCATGCATCCTTCTGTTTTCCGGGGACTTCGGGCGAAGCGGTGCTGCTGGAACTGGAACGGGCCGGGGTGCTGTGCTCCAGCGGCTCCGCCTGCGCCGCCGGTTCCGATGAACCCTCCGCTGTGCTGACCGCCATGGGACTGGACCGGGAAACCGCCCAGACCGCCGTGCGGTTTACCTTTACCGCAGCCCTCGGCGAGCGCGAGATTGATCAGGCGGCAGAGGCGGTGGCCGGTGCCGTTGCCGCAGTGGGACGCCTCGGCGGGTCTCACGCCGCCGGTGTGGCCCCCGTTACACTCGGGGCATGAAACCGAAGACCACCGGATCAGAGCGTGCCGGCGCGGCAGCGGAAGCCGGGGCGGCTGCCGCTCCGAAACTCTCCCGCCTCATCACGTACCGGACCGTATCTTCCCGGGAGCCGCAGGACATCGAGATCGGTGAGTTCGACGGCTTCATCCGGGCGCTGCCCGAGTTGTTTCCCCTGGTCCACCGGCACCTCGGCCTGGAACGGGTGAACGGCTACGGGCTGCTCTACCACTGGAAAGCCGAGCCCGGCCGCGGCGATGCCCCGGGCAGTTCCGGAACCGGTGCCGGGGCCGCGGGCGCTCCGCTGGTGCTGATGGCCCACTACGACGTCGTCCCCGTGGCCCACCCGGAGGCCTGGCAGCATCCGCCCTTCTCCGGAGAGATATCCGAGGGCATGATCCGGGGCCGCGGAACCCTGGATGACAAGGGCTCCCTGGCAGCAATCCTGCAGGCCGTTGAACTGTTGCTGGCGGAGGACTTCACGCCCGCACGGGACGTCTACCTCTCGTTCGGGAACAACGAGGAAACATCAGGCACCACCGCGGGGGTAACTGCGGCGCTGCTGGAAGGCCGGGGCATCCGTCCGTGGATGGTCCTGGATGAAGGCGGAGCAGTGGCAACACAGGCCTTTCCCTTCGTGGACTGCCCGGTGGCAGTGGTGGGTGTCACCGAAAAGGGCATCCTTGACGTGGAACTGTCCACGGAGGACCCCGGGGGACACGCGTCCACGCCGCACCGCCGCGGTGCCACCGCCCGCCTGGCCCGGGCGATCGTTAGGCTTGACGAGAATCCGCTGCCCGCCGCCCTGCCCGGTCCGACGGTCGAAATGTTCGGACGGCTGGCACCCGCGGCCCGCTTTCCGGCGGGCCTGGTCTTCGGGAATATGGGTTTCTTCCGGGCTCCGCTCACCAGGATCCTGGCCCGCATGGGCGGAGAGTCGGAAGCGCTGACCCGCACCACGGTGGCGGTGACGCAGCTGCAGGGCAGCAGTGCCGCGAACGTCCTGGCGTCCCGGGCCACGGCCAACGCCAATATCCGGGTCGCCGTGGGGGACACGGTGGAGGGAACCATCAAGCGCCTGAGACGGATCATCCGCGACCCGTCCGTATCCCTGCGCGTGGTTGAAGGCAATGAACCCTCTCCGGTGTCCGCAACGGACAATGACCAGTTCGCCCTGCTGGCGCAGACCATTACGGACGTCTTTCCCGATGCCGTCCCGGCGCCCTACATCATGCTGGGCGGAACCGACTCGCGGCGCTTCACGGACATCTGCAACGCCGTGTACCGGTTCGCCCCGTTCCGGATGGACCGGCAGGCACGGGCCAGCGTCCACGGCGACAACGAATGCCTCGGGGTGAAGACGTTCGGGGAAGGCATCGTCTTCTACACCCGGCTGCTGCGCAGCCTCGGGGCGGGGCAGTGACTGCCGCCGCCGACGTCGGCCGCCGCGGCCTCCGCTCGCTGGGGCCGGTGGTGTTTTTCCTGGCCCTGGTCGAGATCACCAGCGGCATCCTGCAGGGGTACTACACCCCCATCCTCACGGACATCGCCCGCAACCTGGACATCGCCGACGGCGACGTGAACTGGTTCGAAGCCGCCCAGCTGATGCTCAGCGCGCTCGCAGTCCCGGTCCTGGCGAAACTCGGCGACATTTACGGGCACAAGCGAATCCTGCTGGTCTCCACCGTGCTGACCGCGGCTGCTTCCTGGGGCGTGGCCTTCGCCCCGGACTTCTGGACGTTTCTCGCGGCCTGGTCGCTGCAGGGCTTCTACGTTGTCTGGCTTCCGCTGGAAATTGCGCTGATCTTCAGCCGCTCCGCCGCACTCCCGGGACGGGCCGCGCTGACCCGCAAGGCGGCGGGCCTGCTGGTGGGAGCCCTGCAGTTCGGCGTGATCGCGGGCGCACTGGCCGCCGGCGTGCTGGTGGAGCTCTTCGCCGGCAGGCTGGAGCTCACCCTGATGGTCCCCGCGGCGGCAGTGACACTGTGCATCGCCGCCGTCCACTTCGGCGTGCCCGAGACCCGGGCGCAGGAGCGCGCCGGCGGCGTCCTGGACACCGGGGGATTCCTGCTGCTCGCCGTCGGACTGCTGCTGCTGACCTCTGGACTGAGCTTCCTGCGGATCAACGGCCCCGGCACCTGGTGGGTCTGGGCGGTCCTGCTGGCGGGGGCGGCTGCCTTTGTGCCGTTTGTGCGCTGGGAACTGGGCCGGCCGGACCCGCTGGTGGACTTCCGGATGCTGCAGGAGAAGACCATGTGGCCCGTCCAGCTCACCGCCGGCCTGTTCGGGATTTCCGTCCTGGGCGCCCAAGCCCCCATGTCCACGTTTGCGCGCACCGACAGCCAGGTGCACGGCTACGGGCTGGGGCTCGACGCCGGAAGCGTCTCCGTGATTATCGGGTCCTATGTCCTGTCGGTGCTCATCGGAGCGCTGCTCTTCCCCGTCGTTTCGCGGTTCACAACGCCGCGGCTTACCCTCAGCGGGGCGGCGGCACTGGTGGGAACCGGGTATCTGCTTTTCCTGCCCTTCCACGACTCGCTGGCGCAGACCCTGACCAACATGGTCGTTGCCGGCCTGGGATCGGGAGCCCTCGTCGCCGCGCTGCCCTCCGCCGCGGCAGCCGCGGCGCCGCTCAACCGCACCGGGATGGCGACCGGACTGACAAACACCACCAAAACCATCGGCGGGTCCTTTGCCTCGGCGGTGTTCGGGATAGCGCTGATGAGCGCGGCAACTGATGCCCTTGCCGGCGGTGCGGGGCTGCAGACGGCGGCTCCGCTCTCGGGCTACCTCACGGTGTGGGCCGTGTGCTCGGCAACAGGCTTCCTGGCCGCGGGCCTGCTGCTGCTGGTGCCGCGGCTGGCCTTTGCCGACGTTCCCCTGCCGGCCGCCGGCACCGGCACGACCGGTCCCTGAGCTAGTCCAGGCCTTCGAAGACCCCGCCGGTGAGCTTGGTGCTGACGTCCCAGAGCCGCCGGGCTGCCAGGGCATCGCGGGCCTGCGGGGCCGGCGTCACCGGGGCGGGTTTGCCGCGCAGCTGGCCGGGACCGTCCGGCCCGTAAAAGTCTCCGCCCCGCACGCCGGGAGCAGTCGCGGCATAGAGGGTGGGGAGCGCCCCGCGGGCCCCGCTTTGGCCAAGCAGGCGGAAGAAGCCGCCGAGGAGATCCAGGGTGGCGGGGTGGTGCATGCCGGCGGTGAGGTTGGTGCTGGCGAATCCGGGGTGGGCTGCGGCGGCCACCAGGTTTTCGCCGCGGGCCTGGAGCCGGCGGTTCAGCTCGAAGGTGAACAGCAGGTTGGCCAGCTTGCTCTGGTTGTACCGCGCCCACGGCCGGTAGCTGTGTTCAGCGGCCAGATCGTCGAAATCCATCCTTCCGCCGCGGTGCGCCAGGCTGGAGACGGTGACGACGCGCGGAGCAGGGGCGGCGCGCAGCATCGGCAGCAGCAGCCCGGTCAGGGCGAAGTGCCCCAGATGGTTTACCCCGAACTGGAGCTCGAAGCCGTCGGCGGTGGTGCGGTGCGGGGTTGCCATGACGCCGGCGTTGTTGATGAGCAGGTCCACGGGCCGCTCCTGCGCCGCGGCAAAGGCGCGGACGGACTCCAGCGAGCCCAGGTCCAGCTGCCGCACCCGCACGTCGTCGTTCCCTGTTTCGGCTCGGATGCGCTGCATTGCCGCTTCGCCGCGCTTGGCGTCCCGGCAGGCCAGCTCCACGCGTGCGCCCTTCGCCGCAAGAACGAGGGCGGTCTGCAGCCCCAGACCGCTGTTGGAGCCGGTGACGACGGCGGTTTTGCCGCTTTGGTCGGGAACGTCGCCGGCGCTGTAGGTTCTCACGGCCGCATGCTAGTCCGCGCTGGCGGCCAGGCTCGCCAGTACCTTGTCGGTGAGGGACTTCAGCTGCAGGAGCTCCTCGCTGCTGAGCGCCGGGGAGAGCAGCTCGTGAATGCCCTGGACATGCGCGCGGCCCAGCCGGCGCTGCAGGTCCCGGCCTGCGTCGGTCAGCGCCAGCTCGACGCCGCGCTGGTCATTCTCGGCCGGACGGCGCTGGAGGAGCCCCTTGGCTTCCATCCGCTCCACCATGCGGCTGAGGCTGGGCTGGCTGATCAGCAGGTGCTCATTCAGTTCATTCAGCCGGGTCCAGCCGGTCGGGCAGCGGGTGAGGTTGAACAGCACGTCATACTCGCGCATGGTCAGTTCCTTGAAGGCAGGATCCTTCTGGAGCCTCCGCATGACACCCACCTGGGTCCGGAAGAGGGACTCCCAGGTTTCGGCTGCCTGTCGAACGGGGACGCTGCTGGTATCCAGGGACATGTCTCTAGCCTACTGAAGAGAAGAGGCAGCGGATGTACGTGACGCCGCACTAAGGGCGGCTACCCGTGCGGCATGCGTGGGGCCGTCGGGGACATCGGCCGGGCGGCGGGCGTCAAATTCACGGCGCAGTTCCGGCAGGACGTACTCCCCAAAGAGGTCCAGCTGCTCAAGCACCGTTTTCAGCGGCAGTCCGGCATGGTCAATAAGGAAGAGCTGGCGCTGGTAGTCGCCGAAGTACTCCTGGAAGGACAGGGTCTTCTCGATGACCTCCTGCGGACTGCCCACGGTGAGCGGAGTCTGCGCGGTGAAATCCTCCATCGAGGGGCCGTGGCCGTACACCGGCGCGTTGTCGAAGTAGGGGCGGAATTCGTTCACCGCGTCCTGCGAGTTCTTCCGCATGAAGAACTGGCCGCCCAGGCCCACCACCGCCTGGTCCGCGCGGCCGTGGCCGTAGTGCTCGTAGCGTTCGCGGTACAGGCTGATGAGCTGCATGTAGTGCTCCTTCGGCCAGAAAATGTTGTTGGCAAAGAAGCCGTCCCCGAAGTAGGCGGCAATCTCCGCGACCTGCGGCGTGCGGATGGAGCCGTGCCAGACGAAGGGTGCGACGCCGTCGAGCGGCCGCGGCGTGGACGTGAAGTTGCGCAGCGGGGTGCGGAACTTCCCCTCCCAGTTCACCGTGTCCTTGTCCCAGAGCTGGCGGAGCAGGTTGTAGTTTTCCACGGTCAGCTCCACCGAGTCCTGCATGTTCTTGCCGAACCAGGGGTAGACGGGAGCGGTGTTGCCCCGGCCCAGGACCAGGTCCACCCTGCCGTCGGAGAGGTGCTGCAGCATGGCAAAGTCCTCGGCGATCTTCACCGGGTCATTGGTGGTGATCAGCGTGGTGGCGGTCGAGAGGATGATCCGCTCGGTCTGGGCGGCAATGTAGCCCAGCAGTGTGGTGGGGGAGCTGGCGTAGAACGGCGGGTTGTGGTGCTCGCCGGTGGCGTAGACATCCATGCCGATCTCTTCGACCTTCTTGGCGATGGCAACGGCCGACTTGATGCGTTCACCTTCAGTGGGCGTCCGCCCGGTGACGGGGTCGCGGGTGATGTCGCTGACGCTGAATACGCCGATCTGCATGGTGTCCTCCAATGGTTGGCCGGCGGATGACAAATCTGCCTGCCCTAAGTATATGCATTTGCATGTACTACCCGTAACTCCGGCGGCCGGACAATCATTCCCGGCACCTCGTTCTGCGCCCGGCCTAGGCCTGGACCGGACCGGACTCGGCGGGTGTCCGGTCGGTGGAGTGGCGGTGCCGGTTTGCCCGCTTCTCCCGCGAGCCCTCCACCAGCCGGTACAGCACCGGCACCAGGATCAGGGTCAGCACGGTGGAGGAGACCAGGCCGCCGATCACCACAATCGCCAGCGGCCGGGAGATGAAACCGCCTTCGCCGGTAACGCCCAGTGCCATCGGAGTAAGCGCAAACACCGTCGCGAGCGCGGTCATCAGGATGGGCCCCAGGCGCTGCCGTGCCCCGCGCATGATGGCGTCGGACACGTTCATCCCCGGCCGGCCCTCGTGCGGGCGCCGGTACTGGTTGATCAGGTCCACCAGCACGATGGCGTTGGTGACCACAATCCCGACCAGCATCAGCATGCCCACCAGGGAGGGCAGGCCCAGCGGCACCCCGGTGACCAGCAGGAGCAGGATTGCTCCGGTGGCGGCAAACGGAACGGACACGAGCAGGATCAGCGGCTGGATCAGCGACTTGAACGTGGCCACCATGATGACGTACACAATGGCAATCGCTGCCAGCAGGGCCAGTCCCAGCTGCGTGAAGGACTCGTTCTGCTGGGTGGCGGCACCGGAGAGGGTGGCGGTGACGCTGGCCGGCAGCTCTATGTCCTCCAGCTGGGCCTGCACCTCGGTGATCGCCGCCCCCAGGTTGTCGCCCGCAGGGGCCACGGAGACGACCGCGGTGCGCTCGCCGCCGGAGGAGGAAATCGACGTCGGCACATCCACTTCCTCCACCGTGGCCAGGGAGCTCAGCGGCACGCTGCCCGAGCCGGCCGGCACCGGCACTGCACTGAGCTGCTCAACGCTCGTAATCGGGGTGCCCTCGCCGATAAGCACCGGGAAGTCATCGGTGCCGATCCGGACGGTTCCGCCCGGGAGCGGGCTGAGCGTGGAGGCCACAAGCCCTGCAATCTGCTGTTCGTTCAGCCCGGCCTCAACGGCCTTGGCCCGGTCAATCGAAATCTGCACCACGGGGGAGGACGAGGAAAGGTTGCTCGTGACCTCGCCCGCGGACGGCAGCTTGGACATGGCCTCCACCAGCTGGTCGGAGGCCGGCTGCAGCTCATTCGGGTCTCCGGCGGAGAGGCTGATGTCCACCGTGTTGGAGGTGCCGAAGCCGCCGCCGGTGGTTCCCAGCGTGACGTTCCCGGCGTCGTCGTCCAGGTTCTCCAGTTCATTGCTGACGGTTTCCCGCAGTGCCACCTGATCCACGCCCGGTTCGGTGATCACGGTGAAGGAGGCCACCGCGGACCCGCCGGCGGTGAAGGCGGCAAAGCCGGAGTTCGACGTACCCATGGTGACCTGGACGTCCCTGACGCCCTCGGTGCCGCTGAGCACCTCCTCCACCTCTTCGGCAGCAGCCGAGGTGGTTTCCAGCGAGGTGCCCGGCGGCATTTCCTGCCGCACGCTGAACGTGTTCTGCCCGGTGTCCCCGAGCAGATTGGTCTGCAGCAGCGGGGTCATGGCCGCGGTGCCGACCAGCACGACAAGGCCGGCGGCCAGGGTGTAGGCGGGGTGGCGCTGTGTGCCGCGCAGGATCGGCAGGTACCCGCGCTGCAGGAGGGTCCGGGACTCCTTGGCTTCCACTTCGGCGCGGTAGGCGGCAGGATCGGCGACCGGCCGGGAGGACTTCAGGAACCAGTACGCCAGCACCGGAACAATGGTCAGGGATACCAGCAGGGAGGCCAGCAGCGCCAGCGACGTGGTGATGGCGAACGGGCGGAACAGTTCACCGGACAGGCCGCCCACGAAGGCGATCGGCGCAAAAACGGCCACGGTGGTCAGGGTGGAGGCGGTGATGGCGCCGGCCACTTCACGGACGGCGGTCAGGATGGCGGTGCGCTTGTCCGTGCCGTATCCCAGGTGCCGCTTGATGTTTTCAATGACCACAATGGAGTCATCCACCACCCGGCCGATCGCGATGGTCAGGGCGCCCAGGGTCAGGATGTTCAGCGAGTACCCGAAGGCCAGCAGCCCAATGAACGTCACCAGCAGGGACAGCGGGATGGAGACGGCGGTGACCAGGGTGGAGCGCACCGACAGCAGGAAGACCAGGATCACCAGGACTGCAAACCCCAGGCCCAGGATGCCTTCGGTGGTGAGGTTGGAAATGGACTCCTCGATGAAGGGCGCCTGGTCGAAGACCACAGTGAACTTTGCCCCGTTGCCCAGCTCGTCCTGCAGCGACGGCAGCAGATCCAGCACCTCGTGCGAGATGCCCACCGTATCCCCGGCCGGTGTCTTGGTGATGGAGACGGCAAGCGTCGGCTCCCCGTTGGTGCGCGTGATCGAGGTGTTTTCATCTTCGGTGATGTCCACGGAGGCGACGTCGCCGATGGTCACGGGGGCGCCGTCGTCGTCGCTGCCGGAATCCCGGGTGGATTCAAGCGGCAGCGCGGAGATTTTCTCCAGGCTGTCCAGCGGGCTGCCGACCTGGATGGGCAGTGACCGGGTGTCTTCGGCAACGGTGCCGGCCGGCACCAGGGCCCCGCTGTTTTCCAGCGCCTCCGAGATGGCCGACGGCGAGACGCCCAGGGCGGCCAGCGCCGCCTGGTCGGGAAGGATGGCGATGCTGCGGGTGGACCCGCCGGTGACTTCGGCGGTCCGGACGCCTTCGATCTTCTGCAGCCGCGGTACGGTCAGCCGCTGCAGGTCTGCGTTGAGCTCGGCCAGCGGCTGGTCCGAGGAGACGGCCAGGTACACGATGGGGAAGTCGCTGATGCTGCCGGCCAGGGACTGCGGGTTGGTGTCCTCGGGCAGCAGCTGCCGGGCGTTGGAGATGGCCCGGTCCACCTGGCCGCGGGCGCGGTCCAGATCGGTGCCGTAGGCAAAGGTCAGATTGATGGTGGAGATTGAGGACCGCGAGGTGGCGGAGGAGGATTCAAGGCCCTCGACGGCGGTGAGGGCGCCTTCCAGCGGTTCGCTGACCTGCTTGTCCACCACCTCCGGGGACGCACCGGGCAGTGCCGTGATCACGGTGATCTGCGGAAACTCCAGGGACGGGATGAGCTCCTGTTTCAGGGAACCCATGGAGATCACGCCGAAGACCACCGTGAAGACGGTGATCAGGGCAATGAGCGCCCGGTTGGAGAGGGAAAGCTTGGCCAAACGGTCCATGAGCCTGCCTTAGGGAGGACTGAACTAACGTAGATCGGCAAAACGTTCCGGGCAGGCGAACCGTTCCGGTGCAGAGTGTTCGAAGGACCGGGCCAACCGGATGGGTCGGCCCGGTCCCACGGGTAAAACGGGTGCGGCTAGCTCAGGCCGAGGACGCGGTTGGTGTCCTTGGTGATGTCCTCGAGCAGCGACTCATTCTCGTTGAGCTTGACGCCGTAGCCCGGGATCATGTCCTTGAGCTTGGGCTCCCAGCCGGGGAAGTCCGCGGGGAAGCAGCGCTTGAGCAGGTTGACCATGATCGGCGGGGCAGTGGACGCACCCGGGGACGCACCCAGCAGGGCGCCGATGGTGCCGTCGGCTCCGGTGATGAGCTCGGTGCCGAACTGCAGCACGCCGCCCTTCTTCGGGTCCTTCTTAATGACCTGGACGCGCTGGCCCGCGGTGATCAGGTCCCAGCCGTCGGTGACGGCGCCGGGCATGAATTCCTGAAGGGCAGCCGTCTTGCCTTCGCGGGTCTTCAGCACCTCGGTGATCAGGTACTTCACCAGCGACATGTTGTCCTTGGCGACGGCCAGCATCGGCACCAGGTTGTCCGGGCGCACGGAGCCGGGCAGATCCAGCAGCGAACCTCCCTTGAGGAACTTGGGGGAGAAGCCGCCGTACGGGCCGAACAGCAGCGAACGCTTGCCGTTGACGAACCGGGTGTCCAGGTGCGGGACGGACATGGGCGGGGCGCCCACCGAGGCCTGGCCGTAGACCTTGGCGTTGTGGCGGGCAATGATCGACTCATCCGTGGAGCGCAGGAACTGGCCGGAGACGGGGAAACCGCCGAAACCCTTGCCCTCGGGGATGCCGGAGGCCTGCAGCAGGTGCAGGGCGCCGCCGCCGCCGCCAATGAAGACGAAGCGGGCAGACACCGTGCGGGACTGGCCGGTGGCACGGTTCTTGACCTTGACGTCCCAGCCGCCGCTGGAGGAACGGGAAACGTTGTTGACCTCGTGGCCAAAATTCATTTCCACGCCGTTGTCGCCCAGGTACCCGGTCAGTTCACGGGTCAGGGCGCCGAAGTCGACGTCGGTGCCGCCGGCTACACGGGAGGCTGCAATCCGCTGCGAGGGATCCCGGCCTTCCATGATCAGCGGAGCCCATTCGGCCACCTTGGCGTGGTCTTCGGAGAATTCCATGGTCTTGAACAGCGGCTGCGCGCTCAGCGACTCGTGGCGGCGGCGCAGGTACTCGGAGTGCGCGTCACCCCAGACAAAGCTCATGTGGGGCAGCGGGTTGATGAAGTTGTTCGAGATATGGCCGGAAGAGACCATGTGGGACCAGAACTGGCGGGAAACCTGGAACTGTTCGTTAATCCCTACGGCCTTGGCCGGGTCAACGGAACCGTCGGCCGAGGCGGGGCTGTAGTTCAGTTCGCAGAGCGCGGCGTGGCCGGTCCCGGCATTGTTCCAGGGATCCGAGCTTTCCATGCCGGCGCGGTCGAGGCGCTCAAACAGGGAAATGTCCCAGTCCGGCGCCAGCTGCTTCAGGAACGCCCCGAGGGTCGCGCTCATGATGCCGCCGCCGATCAGCAGTACATCGGTCTTTGTTGCGGACGTGTCCGCGGGGCTATTAGCAGTCAACTTCGTATCTCCAGTCGCGAGGGCGCTAGCCCTAGAAGCGTATCGCTCCCGGGGCCCGTACTAAAATCACCCTCTTGCTTCCCGGAGTACGGGCGTCGGGGAGTTACTGTTCGCGCAGCTCGATCTGGTTGAAGACCTCGTTGAGGAGGGGAGAGGTGGGATAGACGGCAACCCGGGGGGAGCACGCCAGCGCGGAGATGGGGAAGGCCAGCGGCACGGCCGGAACCCGGGTGGAAATACGGTCGCTGATGGCCGTGTATGCCTCGGTCTGCTCCGGCCCCGAGTCCAGCGTCCGGGCCCGGTCGATCTTGCTCAGCAGCTGGGCGTCGTCGTAGGCGAATTCCTCGGTGTAGCTGCCGAAGAGGCTTCCCACGAAGTTGTCCGGATCGTCATAGGTGCCGCTGATGCCGAACAGGTGCAGGGCGCGGTCTCCGCTGCGCTGCACGCTCTGCACATAGTCATCGGACCATTCCACCGGAACCGGCTTGATGTTCAGTCCCGCGGCGGTGAGCTGGCGGCTAAGTTCCGCGTACACGCGCTCCGGCGTCGGCAGGTAGGCGCGCGTGACGTGGCGGGGGTAGTGGAACGGCAGCTCGGCGCCGTCGTATCCGGCTTCCTTGAGCAGCTCCGCCGCCCGTTCCGGATCGTAGCCGTAGGTGGTGACGGATCCCGAGCTGACACCGAGTTTTTCGGGCACAAACTGGTTGGCCTGCTTGGTGCCGTTGAGGAACAGCCCGTCCAGCAGGGCATCCTTGTCGATGGCATGCGCAATGGCCTGGCGCATTTTGATGTTCTCCAGGCCCGGGAAGGCCTGGTTGATCCCCAGGTACATGACCGAGTAGGGGTCGCGCTGCAGGATCTGCATTCCGTTGCGGGCCAGATCGTCCACGTCGGAGACAGTCACCAGGTCGTAGCCGTCCACCTCGCCGGTTTTCAGTGCGCGCAGCCGGCTGGCCGGGCTGGTCATCGTCTTGAAGACAAGGGTGGCGATTTGGCCGCGTTCGCCCCAGTACTCCGGGTACGCTTCCAGACGCACTTCGTCTCCGTCCCAGGACTGAAGGGAAAAAGGCCCGGTGCCCACCGGGCGGGAGGCGTAGTCGGAAATTTTCTGGCCGTCTTTGTCGCTGGTCAGGGCATCGGCATTGAACTGCTGCAGGGCCTTCGGGGAAGACATGGCAAACTCGGGCGAGGCCAGCGCGGGAATGAATGCCGCAAGCCGGGTGGCCAGTTCAATGCTGACAGTGTATTCATCCACCGCGGTGCAGGATTTGTACACCGCCAGTGCCGGGCTGTCCGAATAGGCGTTGAAGACGGCCTCATAGGCGAGGTGGCCGGAGCCGCGGGCGGATGCCGGCAGGTTGTACCAGCGGTCGAAGTTGGCGCACACGGCGTCGGCGTTGAAGGGTTCACCGTCGTGGAAGGTGACGCCTCTGCGCAGCTTGAAGGTGTAGATGCGGCCGTCTTCGGACTGGGTCCAGCTCTCGGCCAGCAGCGGAGTGGGTGCCGAGGTCAGGGGATCCACCCCGACAAGACCTTCCATGATCTGGCGGGTAATCCGGTGGCTTTCGGTGTCCGTAGCCAGGGCCGGGTCCAGGCCGGCGGGGCGGGCCGCGGTGGCGAACGTGAAGGTGGCATCGGGTGCACCCGCCGCCGTGCCGGAGGCGGACGCTGACGCGGTGGCTTCGGCGTCGGGCGGGGCGGCGGTGCATCCGGCGAGGGCCAGGGCGCCGAGCAGGGCACCGGCCCTCAGGAAGGAGCGGCGGCCGATGCCGGGATCTGTCACAGCTGCTGTTCTCCTCCGGGACGCTCCATCCCTGGTTTTTCTCTAACGGTGATTGCCGGCGGCGTTGCCACATGGTGCGCCAAACGGTGGTTCCGCGCCAAGCGGCCCGGCACTTGCGGGAGCTTTTTGCGTGGATTGCCAGTCTAAATGATAAAAAACTGGTAAAAGGCTGTGAGACACGGCTCACACCGTCGCTTCAAGTAAGGCAGGATAGGGAAATGACTGAAATGAGCCCTGACATTCCCCTGCTTGAGGTGACCGATCTCGCGGTGAATTTCCGCACGACCGACGGCGAAGTCCAGGCGGTTAAGAATGCCTCGTTTTCGATCGGCAAGGGCCGGACACTGGCCATCGTCGGCGAATCCGGCTCGGGGAAGTCCACCACGGCAATGGCTGTCATTGGCTTGCTGCCGGGCAACGGCAAGGTAGCTGCCGGCAGTATCCGTTTCGACGGCACAGAATTGGTGGGAATGCCGGAGGCCAAAATGCGGGCCATCCGGGGCCGGTCCATTGGCCTGGTGCCGCAGGATCCCATGTCCAATCTGAATCCGGTCACGAAGATCGGCACCCAGGTGGCGGAGACCCTCCTGGTGCACGGCATGGCCACGTCCAAGGACCTGGACCGGAAAGTCATCGAGGTCCTCACCGCGGCGGGCCTGCCCGACGCCGCCGAACGCGCCAAGCAGTATCCCCACGAGTTCTCCGGCGGCATGCGCCAGCGCGCGCTGATCGCCATTGGTCTCGCCTGCCGTCCGCGGCTGCTGATTGCCGACGAGCCTACGTCGGCCCTTGACGTGACCGTCCAGCGGACCATTCTGGACCAGATCGGCAGGATGACCGATGAGCTGGGGACCTCGGTGCTGCTCATTACCCATGACCTGGGGCTGGCCGCCGAACGCGCCTCCGAGCTGGTGGTGATGCACCGGGGCCTGGTGGTGGAAACCGGCCCCGCCCGCCAGCTTCTCGAGGATCCGCAGCATCCCTACACGCAGGCCCTGGTGGCGGCCGCTCCCAGCGTGGCGGCGGTGCGGCTGAGCCCCGGGGCCTTCACTGTGCCGGCGGCCCAGCGGCTGAGACTGGCCGAAGAGGTTTTCACCGAGCACTCCGGAACTGCCGGGCTGGCGGACGACGGCGGCGCCGGCACCAATGCGGCCGGCATCGCGGCGCCTGATGCCGGTGCGGCCGTTGCTCCCGGCGGGACCGCCGAAGCCCCTGCGGCAGGAAAGGCCGCCCCGGACAACATCGTGGAGATCCGCGACCTGACGAAGGTGTTCAAGATCCGCGGACGGTCCGAGGACTTTTACGCGGCCCGCAACGTCACGCTCGACATCCCGCGCGGACGGACGGTGGCCATCGTGGGGGAGTCCGGCTCCGGCAAGACAACCACCGCCCGGATGCTGCTGAAACTGATTGAGCCCACCAGCGGCACCATGACCTTCGACGGAATTGATGTCGGCGGTCTGGAAAAGGGCAAGCTGCGCGAATTCCGGCAGCGGGTCCAGCCGATTTTCCAGGACCCGTACTCCTCGCTGGACCCGATGTTCACGATCGAGCGGATCCTCGACGAACCGCTGAAAACATACAAGCGCGGGTCCAAGAGCGAGCGGGCCGCCAGAGTTCGGGAGCTGATGGACCAAGTGGCGCTGCCGCACGCGATGCTGGGCCGCTACCCCGCGGAGCTTTCCGGCGGGCAGCGCCAGCGCGTGGCCATCGCCAGGGCCCTGGCGCTGAAGCCGGAACTGATTGTCTGTGACGAGCCGGTCTCGGCGCTGGACGTACTGGTCCAGGCCCAGATCCTGAAACTGCTGGGGGACCTGCAGGCCGAGCTAGGGCTGAGCTACCTCTTCATCTCCCATGACCTGGCCGTGGTGCGGCTGATCTCGGACTATGTCTGCGTCATGAAGGACGGGGAACTGGTGGAGGCGGCGTCCTCCGAGGAGGTCTTCTCCAATCCCCGGCACCCCTACACGCGCAAACTGCTCGCCTCCATCCCGGGCAACGAACTGAACATCGGCGAGGACGAGCTGGCCTCCTGAGCGGATTCCGGCAACCATTCCGGCAAGAAAAGAGGTGCCGCCCAGTTCAACTTGAACTGGGCGGCACCTCTTTTTGGTGCGTCTACTCTTGCCGGCAGATGTCGTTCCCGGGCTACTTCTTCCGTGTTTTCGGATCCAGTGCCTCGCGCAGGGACTCACCCAACAGCGTGAAGCCCAGCGCCGTCACGGCGATGCAGATGCCCGGCAGGAACGCCAGCTGCGGCGCCACCGCCAGTTCACTCTGCGCGTAGGTGAGCATGCGTCCCCACTCGGCCGTCTGCGGCTTGCCGCCGCCGAGTCCAAGGAAGGACAGGGCCGCCGCGTCGATCACGGCGGTGGCCAGGGTCAGGGTCCCCTGCACAATGACCGGACCCATGCTGTTGGGCAGCAGATGGCTCATAGTGATGGTCCGCCGGCTCAGCCCCAGTGACTGCGCGGACAGGATGTAGTCGGCGCTGCGCTGGGAAATCATGGACGAGCGCAGGAGCCGGGCGAAGATGGGCACCTGCGACACCCCGATGGCGATCATGATCGCGTAGCTGTTCTGCCCCAGGATGGCGGCAATGCTCACGGCCAGCAGGAGGTTCGGTACGGAGAGCAGGATGTCTACGAAACGCATGATGACGTTGTCCACCCAGCCGCCCAGTCCGCCGGCGATGACCCCGAGGAGCATGCCGCCCGCGAGTCCCAGCGCCGTGGAGACAATCCCGATGATCAGCGAAGCCCGGGCGCCCCAGATCAGTTTGGAGAGGACATCACCGCCGAAACGGTCCAGTCCCAGCGGATAGTCGGCAATGGCGCCGGGCCCGGGGATGGACGTGGGGGTAATTTCGGTCCGTCCGGGCAGGTCGTCGCCGCCGAACGGTGCCAGCAGCGGTGCCAGCAGGGCGACCAGGATGAAGATCCCGACAATGACTGCTCCGGCGATGGCCGCAGGGTTGCGCCGCAGCCGGGCGAAGGCGGACCGCCACATGCCGCTGCCGCGGGTGTCCACCTGCACGGGCTCGTCGGGACGGACTGCGCCGCCGGGCGCCGGCGGGAGAATCGTACTCATTGAACCCTCACCCTCGGGTCGATAAAGCCGTAGGAAACGTCAACGATCAGGTTGATCAGTGAATAGGCTATGGCGATGAAAATGATGAACCCCTGCAGGACCGGATAGTCCAGGTTGAAGATGGCATCCCGCAGAAACCGCCCCACGCCGCTGAAAGCGAAGACCGTCTCGGTCAGCACGGCGCCGGAAATCAGCAGGCCGGTCTGCAAACCGATGGTCGTGGTTACGGGAAGCATGGCGTTGCGGAGCACAAAGCGGCCGCGGATGGTTTTTTCCATCAGGCCCTTGGCCCGTGCGGTGCGGACGTAATCCGCACCCTGGACTTCCAGTACGGACGCACGGGTAATGCGCACGATGATGGCCAGCGGAATGGTGCCCAGCGCTATGCCGGGCAGGATCAGGTGCATCACAGCGTCCCAGGAGGCGTCCCATTCGCGGGTCAGCAGCCCGTCCAGCACATAGAAGTCGGTGACGTGCGTGGCGTCGATGCGGGGATCCTGCCTGCCGTCCGGGGGAAAGACCGGCAGCTGGATGGCCAGCAGCCATTTCAGGATGAAGGCCAGGAAGAACACGGGGACGGTGATGCCGACCAGTGACAGCACCACCGAGGAGTGGTCCCAGAAGCGTCCGTAGTGCGTCGCTGCCAGGTAGCCGAGCGGAATGCCGATGCCGATGGCGAAGATCAGCGCCACCACGGCCAGTTCCAGGGTTGCCGGGAAGCGGGTGGCGAATTCCTCGAGGACTGGCCGCCCGGTCACGATCGAGGTGCCGAAATCGCCTTGGAGGAGCTTGCCGACGTAGGTGAAGTACTGCTCGATGAGCGGCCGGTCAAAGCCGTAGGCGGCGTTGATGCGGGCAATGGCTTCGGGCGTGGCCTTGTCTCCAAGGAGTGCGGTGGCCGGTCCGCCGGGAAGGCTGCGTACCCAAATGAACAACAGGATGGAGAGACCGATAAGTGTGGGGATCAGCATGAGAAGACGTTTGCCGATGACTTGCAGCACGGAAGTCCTTTCTCAGCAGGGAACACCCGCTGGATGAAGGGAGTGGAAACAGTGAAGGGCCGGGGCCTCCGCAGAGACCCCGGCCGCGTGCTGCTTATTTGTTGAGTTTGATCTTGTTGAACACTTCGTCGTTGACCGGGCTGGCGGGGTAGCTGTCCACCCGTTCGGCAAAGGCCAGCGAAGGTGCGGGGTGGGCCAGCGGGATGGCCGGCACGTAGGCCGCAATATCCTCATTGATCTGCTCGTACAGCGGAGTCTGCTCCTCCAGGCTGCTCACCTGGCGGGCTTCCTCCAGTGCGGTGAAGATTTCAGGATTGTTGAAGCCGAACTCCGGCTTTTCCTGTCCGAAGAACACGCCCACAAAGTTGTCGGTGTCGTTGTAGTCTCCGGTCCATCCCAGCAGGTGGATGCCGTGGTCCTCGGTGGCCTGGATCCGGTCCTGGTAATCGGGTGACCACTTGTTCGGCTGCGGGTTGACCGTAATGCCGACTTCTTCGAGCTGCGCTGTGATGTTCGTGTAGACCTGCTCCGGGGTGGGCATGTACGGGCGGGAGACGCCGGTGGGGTAATTGAAGTCCAGGGTGAAGCCGTCCGGGTAGCCCGCCTCGGCCAGCAGTTCCTTGGCCTTCTCCGGGTCGTATTCGTACTCGGTGACGTCCTCGTTGTAGCCGTTGACGACGTCGGGGATGAACTGGCTGGCCACCTTGGTGCCCTCCGGCAGGGTCTGGTCCACCAGTGCCTGCTTGTCAATCGCATGGGCGATGGCCTGGCGCACGAGCGGATCCGCCAGCTCCTCCACTTTCTGGTTCATGCCGAGGTAGAGGATGGTGAAGGGTTCACGGGCAACAACGTTGTAGCCGGCGTCTGCCAGCACCTGGGTGTCGGCCGGCGCCACCAGGTCATAGCCGTCGATCGTTCCGGCTTCCAGGGACTGGCGGCGGGAGTTGGGATCGTCAATGACGCGGAAGATGATGTCGGTGACCTGGCCCTGCTCGCCCCAGTAGTCGTCGTAGGCGGAGAGGGTGATCTGGTTGCCCACTTCCCACGTCCCGAATTTGAAGGGGCCGGTGCCGGTGGGATGTTCCTTGGCATAGGTGCTCAGGCTCGGGGCCTCGGCTGTGCCGGTGACGTCGTTGGCGGCGTACTCCTCCATGGCTGCCGGGCTCTGCATGGCGAAAGCGGGCAGGGACAGCGCCGCAATGAAGCCGGCAAACGGCTTGGCGAGGGTAACCACGGCCTCGGAGTCGCCGGTCGCTTCACAGGACTCGTAGGTAGCCGTTTCGGGGGAGTCGGAGAAGCCCTTGAACAGCTTGCCGTAATAGTAGGAGACACTGTCGGCCTGCTGGATGCCGGTGAAGTTGTACCACCGGTCAAAGTTTGCGCAGACAGCCTCGGCGTTGAACTCGGTGCCGTCATGGAAGGTGACGCCTTCTTCGAGCTCGAAGGTGTAGGTCAGGGCGTCTTCGGATGTTTCCCAGGACTTCGCCAGCAGCGGTTCGGGGTCCGCGGTTCCCGGCTTAACACCAACCAGGCCTTCGAAAATCTGGCGGCTGATGCGGAAGGACTCTCCGTCAAAGGCGAAAGCCGGATCAAGGGACTTCGGGTCGGAGGACGCCGCGAACACGAAGGTTCCGTCCACCTCGGAGGCGGTGCCGCCGTCGTCGGCGCCTTCCTCGCGCTCGCTCTGGGCGCAGCCGGAGAGGATCAGCGCGCTGAGCGCTATTCCTGCAGTGATCGCTGCGGCGCGCCGCTTGGGGCGGGCACCGTTCATGGGTCGGCCAGCAAATGACATGGTTCTAACTCCTCTGGGGCGAGTGTTACCCGTGCAAAAATGGCGGGCGCCGTGCGGTGCATGTGCCCAATGTGTGTCGTGGGACACAAACGTATGGACAGAGCCTAATGGGTTGCTCGGGATCTCGAGGTATTTCCTCTCCCGGCGCGGTCACAATTTGGACACGCAAAAGGCGGGCGCTCCCGGTGGGAGCGCCCGCCTTTTGCGGTGCGGTACTGCGGCCGGTGCCGGCCGGGGAATACGGTGGGGCTACATCGCCGGCATCAGGACGGTGTCCAGAAGGTAAACCGTGGCGTTCTTGGTCTGGACTCCGCCGCAGACGACGGCGGATTCGTCAACCATCAGGCTGTCGCCTGATCCGGTGACGTCAACCTCGGCACCGTTGACCGTGGCATACATGCCCGAGAGCTCATCCGGGGTCATCTGGCCCGGGACCACGTGGTAGGTCAGGATGCTGGAGAGCAGGTCCGGGTCGGTCTTCAGCGTTTCGAGGGTGGCCGCGTCGAGCTTGGCGAAGGCTTCATCCGTGGGGGCGAAGACCGTGAACTCGGAGCCGTTCAGCGTATCCACCAGGTTGACGTCCGGATTCAGCTGTCCCGAGACTGCTGCCGTCAGGGTGGTGAGCATCGGATTGTTGGAGGCAGCCGTGGCAACCGGATCAAGGGACATTCCCTCAACCGAGCCCGGCCCTTCAGGAACGGCAGCCGCGTAGTCGGCGCAGCTGCCGCCCACGAGGTTGGCTGCGGGATCGGCGCTCATGGACTCGCCCGATGTGGCATCCGGGCTCATGGACTCCGACGCCGACGGCGACATGCTGGATTCCGAAGCCATCCCCGATTCGGAGGTCTCGGAGGAAGCGGTATCGGAGGAGTCGGTGCTGCAGGCAGCCATGCCCAGCATGGAGACGGCGGCGATTCCGAGGATGGAAATGTTCCGGCGGGTCTTGAAAGCCATGGTTTTTCTCCTTCTGGCGGGGTCCCGCTCGGCGGGCTCCCGTGGTTGGTATGAACACCTCTTGGTGCGAGGTCTCAGAAGGTCTTCGGCCCGGGTTCGGGGCCGGATGGGTTGCGGGCCGGAAAAGTTTTGAGCCGCGTCACAGTGCACGCCCCTGAACAAAGTCACGGACGCGCCGGCAGTAAAAAACACCCCGGTCCGAAGACCGGGGTGTTGTCTGTGCCGCGACTCATCCGTGAACGATGTCCGACTCATTCTTTGTGCGCGAGGAGGGACTTGAACCCACACGTCCGAAGACACTGGAACCTAAATCCAGCGCGTCTACCAATTCCGCCACTCGCGCTCAGGCTTTCACTGCCGCGCGCATTCCGCGAAAAGGCACAAAACCAGCCTCCAGTGTACCCGAGGATCAGGCCAGTCCGAGATCACGCCCCAGCTTGGCGACGTGGCCGGTGGCCTTGACGTTGTACTGGGCAAGGGAAACGGTGCCTTCGGGGTCCACGACCACCGTCGAACGGATCAGTCCCTCATAAACTTTGCCGTAGTTCTTCTTCTCGCCCCAGGCGCCGAACGCCTCGGCCACGGCATGGTCGGGGTCGGAAAGCAGGGGGAAGTTGAGGTGTTCGGCTTCGGCGAACTTCTCCAGCTTGGGTACGGGGTCGGGGGAGATGCCGACGACGGCGTACCCGGCGTCCTGGAGCCTGTTCAGGTTGTCCCGGAAGTCACAGGCCTGGGTGGTGCAGCCCGGCGTTGCCGCTGCCGGGTAGAAGTACACGATCGTGCTGCGGCCCCGGAAATCGGAGAGGGAAACAGATGCTGAATCGGTGGCCGGAAGCGTGAAGTCCGGGGCTTTTTCGCCGGGGGACAGGCGGGGCATAGGTCTCTCCTTGGTATCAATGGGCGATACGGCTGTGTCACAGCGCGACAGCGCACCTCATAGGTGGCTATCCTAGTATGTGGTGGATTTGTAGGTTATCCGATCGGCCATCGAATCCTCACCCTGAAAGGAAGAGTTCTGTTTTATGCCCGATATGGAGCACTGGCCCACCGGTCGCCTGTTGTCGACGGCGGCGCGTCTGGTCGAGCACGCCTGGAATGAACGGCTGGTCCGCATTGGCGTGACCCACGCCGGAGTGATCGCGCTGGGAGTCCTCGACTCCCAGGGGCCCATGACACAGGCGCATCTCGCCCAGCTTGTCCGGGTCCAGGCCCAGACAATGGGCAAGACCCTCTCACGCCTTGAAGCGCACGGACATGTTGCCCGCGTCCGGAATGATCTGGACAGACGCAGCCACATGGTCTCCATTACTCCGCAGGGAGTCGAAGCGCTGCGCGAGGCGCAGAACATTGAGCGCACGCTTATTGAAGGCGGCGAGCTGATGTCCGAGCAACTCCGCGGGCAGCTGCGCAACGTCATCAGGGAGCTCGGAAACCCGCGCTGGCAGCTTGCCGTGGACGTTCCGGGCCTGCCGATTCCGGTGGTGCCCGTTGAAGAAATTGCTGCGGATACCCTGCCGGGCGATGCGCCCGGCGCGGAGACGGAAGCTGCCGCCAAGACCGGCGAGACCGCTTAGCAGCACCACGATTCGTTGAGGCGCATCCCCTGCGGGGGGGTGCGCCTCTTTCGTCCCTGTTGCGGGGCGGGGAGCATCCTCCCCCCGCCCGGGTTCGCAGCTCTCCTGCCGGCGGAACAACAAAAAAGAGCGGCTCTGCCGGTTTTCACCGAGCTGAGCCGCTCCCTGATTTGTGCACCCCCCGGGACTTGAACCCGGAACCCTCTGATTAAGAGTCAGATGCTCTGCCAATTGAGCTAGAGGTGCCTTTTGTTTTGTCGAGTAAGCCGCACATTTCTGCTCGATTTGCTCGCCGCAACGACATGAAACATTACCAGCACTTTCAGGAAAAAGAAAAACCGGAGCTCCCAGCCCCGGCTTTCACGCCAAATCGGCGCCCGGCTGCCCCTTCAGCAGCCGGGCGCGGGCCGGTGTAACCACCAGTTCCAGCGGATTTCCGTCCCAGTCGGAGCTGTTGTCCACCACCCAGGTTCTCGCCGGTTTCGGTTCTTCGGAGTCGGAGTCGGAGTCGGAGTCGGAGTCGGATTCGGTTCCGGGCTCCCCGCCGCTGCCCCGCCCGTCGGTGGAGCGGGCAGCGGCGGCGGAGTTTCCGGCGGCGGCGGGCTCCGGCACCGTGGCTGTCACGGTGTTGGGCGGAACTGGCGTGACCGGCAGGCTCTCCCGCCATCCGGGAAGGGCGCTGGCCGGAGTGCCGCCGGCTTCCGGGACTACGGGAAGCTGCCCGGTGTCGGCGTCACCCGTGCTGGCCTGGAGCGCCTGTTCCACCGCACCGTGCCGCAGGATCCTGCGCAGCACTGCACCTGCGGCGGCGCTGAGACCCGCAGCGGAGAGGACGGCCGCTGACGTTAACAGGGAAGAGCGTTTCACCTCGATGCCTTTCCAATGGTGGGGGAACCGGAAACAGGGCAACACCGGCTGCTTCTCGACGTTACGGCCGGTTTCGGCCCGGTGTCCAGAGGTCCCCGGGGTCTTGGGGCCGGGGACTAGGCTGTCAGGCATGAATGAGGAATTCCGCCCTGTCCGGTCCATCACCCTGCCCACCCAAGAGCTCCTGGAAGCCGTGAGTCCGCTGCCCGAAGGCATACGCGCGGGTGTCTGGGACGTAGCCGGCGAGCCGAAGGGGCTGGAGTACGGCGACATTGACGCCGTCGTCCTGCCCTACGCAACCGGCAGCGACTGGAAGGAGGCGCTGGACCGGGTGCCTAACCTGAAGATGCTCCAGGCCCAGTCCACGGGCTATGACGGTCTGCCCGAGCTGGTGGGACCCGACGTCGCCGTCGCCAGTGCCGCCGGAGTCCACGTAGCCGGAACCGCGGAGCTGGCCATAACGCTGATGCTGGCCTCGCTCCGCGGCGTCGACGCAGCTGTCCGCAATGCCGAAAGCGGAACCTGGGACAGCCGCCGCTACCCGGGGCTGGCGGACCGCAGGGTCCTGCTGGTGGGCGTCGGGGGGATCGGAGAGGCCATTGCGCAGCGGCTGGAGCCCTTCGAAGTCGAGCTGACCCGTGTTGGAAGCCGGGCGCGCACCGATGAACACGGAACCGTCCACGGCGCGGATGAGCTGGTGGAGCTCGCCGGTACCGCCGAGGTGGTGGTGGTAATCACCCCGCTGACCGAGCAGACCCGCCATCTCATCAATAAGGAGGTCCTCGCGGCGCTGCCGGACGGTGCGCTCGTCGTCAACGTGGCCCGCGGCCCCGTCGTGGACACCGATGCCCTCACCGCCGAAGTCCTGGCCGGCCGTCTCAGCGCCGCGCTCGACGTCGTCGACCCCGAACCGCTGCCGGCCGACCATCCGCTGTGGAAGGCACCGAACGCCATCATCACCCCGCACGTGGGCGGCAACACCGGGGCCTTTGTACCGCGCATCCGCAAACTGCTCAAGGAGCAGATCGGGCGGCTTGCCGGCGGCGAGGAACCCCTGAACCTGGTGCGCCGCGGCCCCTGGGCCTGAGGCTGCCCGGTCAGGCCAGCGTCAGGAAGTGGTTCACGAAGGACCCGAAGTCCTCCAGGTCCGCCGCCTGCTCAATGACCCGCAGGGCGTCCCCGTCCGGCAGATGCGCGCTCTCCTGCACCCGGAAGCGGAAGATGCGGCCGGTGTTCGTCCCCACCTCATAGTCTCCGGCAGAGACTTCTTCAGTATGGGAAAGGTTGGTCGAGTTCACTGCCGTGGGAGGTTCGAGCCCGGCGAGGGTCGCGGTGTCGAACGGGGCGAAGACGAGTTCGGCCGGACGCCACCGGTAACCCACCACGTAGTAGGCCTCGGCCCCGTCCCCGCCCGGGACGGCACAGACCAGGTTGTAGTCCCCGTAGTTGGGAATCTGCGACTCAAACACATGCCGGAGCACAGCCTTGATGTCATCGCTGGAGGGCTGGTCGCGGAATGCTGGTGCCGAAGTCATTCCCCCAGTCTATGAACACCGGCCCGGATCGATGGAAGGGGCGCCCGGCAACACACGGGAGGAAACAGAGTCGTCATCCACTCTTCATGCGCCGTAACAACCGGGGCGCCTGCCCGTCACATGCTCAGGAGGAGCAGCGCCCAGGTCCTAAGATCGGAATATGAGCATGGAGAATACCCCTGACATCAAACCCCGAAGCCGAGTAGTCACCGACGGGATCCACGCAGCTCCGGCCCGCGGCATGTTCCGGGCGGTGGGGATGGGAGATGACGACTTCGCCAAGCCGCAGATCGGCGTCGCCAGTTCCTGGAACGAAATTACTCCCTGCAACCTCTCCCTGAACCGGCTGGCCCAGGGCGCCAAGGAAGGCGTCCACGCCGGCGGCGGGTTCCCCATGCAGTTCGGCACCATTTCCGTTTCCGACGGCATCTCCATGGGACACGAGGGCATGCATTTCTCCCTCGTTTCCCGTGAAGTTATTGCCGACTCCGTGGAAACCGTGATGATGGCCGAACGGCTGGACGGCTCCATCCTGCTGGCCGGCTGCGACAAGTCCCTTCCCGGCATGCTGATGGCAGCGGCCCGCCTGGACCTGTCCAGCGTCTTCCTCTACGCCGGCTCGATCATGCCCGGCTTCGCCAAGATGGAGGACGGCACCGAGCGCGAAGTCACGCTCATTGACGCGTTCGAAGCAGTCGGCGCCTGCGCCGCGGGCAAAATGAGCCTCAAGGACCTGGACACCATCGAACGCGCCATCTGCCCGGGTGAAGGCGCCTGCGGCGGCATGTACACCGCCAACACCATGGCCTGCATCGGCGAGGCCCTGGGCATGTCCCTTCCCGGCTCCGCCGCGCCGCCCTCGGCCGACCGCCGCCGCGACGAGTTCGCCCGCAAATCCGGCGAAGCCGTGGTCAACCTGCTGCGCAAGGGCATCACCGCCCGGGACATCATGACCAAGAAGGCGTTCGAAAACGCGATCGCGGTGACCATGGCCTTCGGCGGTTCCACCAACGCCGTCCTGCACCTGCTGGCCATTGCCCGCGAGGCGCACGTGGACCTGACGCTCGAGGACTTCAACCGCATCGGCGACAAGATCCCGCACCTGGGCGACCTGAAGCCGTTCGGCCGCTATGTCATGCACGACGTCGACAAGATCGGCGGCGTCCCCGTCATCATGAAGGCACTGCTCGACGCCGGCCTGATCCACGGCGACTGCCTCACCGTCACCGGCAAAACGGTGGCCGAGAACCTGGCCAAGATCGATCCGCCGGATCCCGACGGCAAGGTCCTCCGCGCCATGGACAACCCCATCCACAAGACCGGCGGCATCACCATCCTGCACGGCTCCATGGCTCCCGAGGGGGCCGTGGTGAAGAGTGCCGGCTTCGACGCCGACATCTTCGAGGGCACCGCCCGCGTGTTCGAGCGCGAGCAGGGCGCCCTGGACGCGCTCGACGCCGGAGCGATCCACGCCGGCGACGTCGTCGTCATCCGCTACGAAGGCCCCAAGGGCGGCCCGGGCATGCGCGAAATGCTGGCCATCACCGGCGCCATCAAGGGTGCAGGCCTGGGCAAGGACGTCCTGCTGCTGACCGACGGCCGGTTCTCCGGCGGCACCACGGGTCTGTGCATCGGCCATGTGGCGCCGGAAGCAGTCGACGGCGGTCCCATCGCCTTCGTCAAGGACGGCGACCGGATCCGCGTGGACATCGCAGCCCGCACCTTTGACCTGCTGGTTGACCCCGAAGAGCTCGAAGCACGCAAGGAGGGCTGGAAGCCCCTGTCTGCCAAGTTCACCACCGGTGTCCTGGGCAAGTACGCCAAGCTGGTGAACTCCGCTTCCACGGGTGCTTACTGCGGCTGAAAACCCTCCCCGCTGATACCCGCTGGCGCGGATATCAGCGGGGCCCCTAAGGGTTTTCAGCCTTATTAAGCCCTGCCGCCTTTTGTTGGAAGGGCGCAGAGCGCCTGCAACAAGGGGCCCTCGGTTTCAGCCTTATTAAGCCCTGCCGCCTTGTCGGGGCAGGCACCCGCTGGCGCGGATATCAGCGGGGCACCTAAGGGTTTTCAGCCTTATTAAGCCCTGCCGCCTTTTGTTGGAAGGGCGCTGAGCGCCTGACGCTTGGGGCCCCTCGGCGTCCACAAGCTGGGACCGGCGGTCCAGATAGTGAGACGGGAAGCGGTTCCAGTTGACAGTGCCGGAGGGGATGGGAAGGATGAACGGTATGCAGATCGTATCCGTCGTCCTTATCAAGCGCGTGGCCTAACCGCCGGCTTGTAAGAACGTCACGCGCGAACCCCTACGGAGCCAACCGGCACGAGGGGTTTTTTTATTGGCTTCAGACAAAGCACAAAAGCCGCACCGGGCTAACCGTCCGGACGGCCGCCGCAACAGATCACATGAATAAGTATCCGTAAGGAAGTCTTTATGAGTAAGGGATCGCCAATCAGCCCGTCGCTGATGGCCAATAAGGCCAGTGTTGCCGCCAAGGCGGCCGCGGCCAAGACGCGTGATGTTGCCTCCACCATTTCCGCCCCCTCCGACGTCGTGGACAACCGGGTCCAGGGCCCCAACAATGTGGTTCCTCCCACCGAAATGACCGGGTCCAAGGCGATTGTCCGGGCACTCGAGGAGCTCGGCGTCGACGACATTTTCGGTCTGCCCGGCGGCGCGATCCTCCCCACCTATGACCCGCTCATGGACTCCACGAAGATCAGGCACATCCTGGTCCGCCACGAACAGGGCGCCGGCCATGCCGCCGAGGGATACGCCATGGTTACCGGCCGCGCCGGTGTCTGCATCGCGACGTCGGGCCCCGGAGCCACCAACCTGGTGACCGCCATCGCGGATGCCCATATGGACTCCGTTCCCATGGTCGCCATCACCGGGCAGGTTTCCAGCGCCTTCATCGGCACCGACGCCTTCCAGGAAGCGGACATCGTGGGCATCACCATGCCCATCACCAAGCACTCCTACCTGGTGACCAACGCTGACGACATCCCCCGGGTCCTGGCCGAAGCATTCCACATCGCCACCACGGGCCGTCCGGGCCCGGTGCTGGTGGACATCTCCAAGGACGCGCAGCAGGCCAAAACGACCTTCTCCTGGCCGCCGAAGATTGACCTCCCCGGCTACCGGACGGTGGTCCGCGGACACTCCAAGCAGGTGCGTGAAGCCGCCCGCCTGATTGCTGCCTCGCATCGTCCCGTGTTCTATGTGGGCGGCGGCGTGCTGAAGGCCGATGCCTCGGCCGAGCTGCTGGAACTGGCCGAGCTGGTGGGCGCCCCGGTGGTCACCACGCTCCAGGCCCGCGGCGTTTTCCCCGATTCACACCGCCAGCACGCAGGAATGCCCGGGATGCATGGTTCCGTCTCGGCAGTTACGGCACTGCAGCAGTCGGACCTGCTCATCACCCTGGGCGCCCGTTTTGACGACCGGGTCACCGGCGTCCTGTCCTCCTTTGCCCCCGGCGCCAAGGTCATCCACGCGGACATCGACCCCGCGGAGATTTCCAAGAACCGCCCGGCGGATGTACCCATCGTCGGATCGGTCAAGGAGATCATTCCGGAACTGACCGACGCCGTCCGGACCCAGTTCGCTGAAGAACGCCCGGACATTGCTCCGTGGTGGGCCACGATCGACCGCCTCCGCGAGACCTACCCAATGGGCTTCGCCGAACCGGAGGACGGGCACATTGCTCCGCAAAAGGTCATTGAGCGCATCGGTGCACTCACCGGACCCGAAGGCGTGTACGTTGCCGGCGTCGGCCAGCACCAGATGTGGGCCGCGCAGTTCATTAAGTACGAGCGCCCCCGCGCCTGGCTGAACTCCGGCGGACTGGGAACCATGGGCTACTCCGTTCCGGCGGCCATGGGCGCCAAGGTCGGCAACCCGGACCGCGTGGTCTGGGCAATCGACGGCGACGGCTGCTTCCAGATGACCAACCAGGAACTGGCCACCTGCCTGATCAACAAGATTCCGATCAAGGTTGCCATCATCAACAACTCGTCCCTGGGTATGGTGCGGCAGTGGCAGACGCTCTTCTACGAGTCCCGCTACTCCAACACGGACCTGAACACGGGCCATGACACCGTGCGCATCCCCGACTTCGTCAAGCTCGCCGACGCGTACGGCTGCGCCGGGCTGCGCTGCGAGCGGGACGAAGACATTGACGACACCATCCGCCAGGCGCTGGCCATCAACGACCGGCCCGTCGTCATCGACTTCGTGGTCAGCCGCGATTCCATGGTGTGGCCGATGGTCCCCTCGGGCGTGTCCAACGACCTGATCCAGATTGCCCGCAACATGACACCCCAATGGGAAGAGGAGGACTAGGGCCATGGCACGCCACACCCTTTCCGTACTGGTTGAAGACGTTCCCGGTGTCCTGACCCGCGTTGCGTCACTGTTTGCCCGCCGGGCATTCAACATCAATTCTTTGGCCGTGGGCCCCTCGGAGGTGCCGGGTCTGTCCCGCATCACCGTGGTGGTCGAGGCCGAGGGCGACCTGCTTGAACAGGTCACCAAACAACTGAACAAGCTCGTCAACGTCATCAAGATTGTCGAGCTGGTTCCCGAGTCTTCCGTGCAACGCGACCACATCTTGGTCAAGGTTCGCGCGGATGCCGCAACCCGGCTGCAGGTAACCCAGGCAGCCGAGCTGTTCCGTTCTTCAGTGGTTGACGTGTCCACCGACTCGCTGATTGTTGAAGCCACAGGCACCGCCGATAAGCTCAACGCACTCCTTGCAGTGCTTGAACCCTTTGGCATCCGCGAAATAGTCCAATCCGGAACCCTGGCCATCGGCCGCGGCGCGAAATCCATGGGCGACCGCGCCCTGCGCAGCGCCTAGGCTTCCGCCGGTTCCGCAAAAACCTTCATCCAAGAAACCTCAGTAGGAGACACACTGTGACTGACATGTATTACGACGACGACGCCGACCTGTCCATCATCCAGGGACGCACCGTCGCGGTCATCGGCTACGGCAGCCAGGGCCACGCCCACGCACTCAGCCTCCGCGATTCCGGCGTCGACGTCCGGGTCGGCCTCAAGGAGGGCTCGAAGTCCCGCGCCAAGGCAGAAGCCGAGGGGCTGCGCGTGCTGAACGTCGCCGACGCCGTCGCCGAAGCCGACCTGATCATGGTGCTGACCCCGGACCAGGTGCAGCGCTTCGTGTACGCCGAGGACATCGCCCCGAACCTGCAGGCCGGCGACGCCCTGTTCTTCGGACACGGCTTCAACATCCGCTACGGCTACATTCAGCCGCCGGCCGACGTCGACGTCGCACTGGTTGCACCCAAGGGGCCGGGCCACATTGTCCGCCGCGAATTTGAGGCCGGCCGCGGTGTCCCCGACCTGATCGCCGTCGAGCAGAACCCGTCCGGCAAGGCCAAGGAACTGGCCCTGTCCTACGCCAAGGCCATCGGCGGCACCCGCGCCGGCGTCATCGAAACGACCTTCACCGAAGAAACCGAAACGGATCTCTTCGGCGAGCAGGCGGTCCTCTGCGGCGGCGCTTCCCAGCTGATCCAGTACGGCTTCGAAACCCTGACCGAGGCCGGCTACAAGCCGGAGGTCGCGTACTTCGAGGTGCTGCACGAGCTCAAGCTGATCGTTGACCTGATGGTCGAAGGCGGCATCGCCAAGCAGCGCTGGAGCGTTTCCGACACCGCCGAATACGGCGACTACGTCTCCGGTCCGCGCGTCATCACTCCCGAGGTCAAGGACAACATGAAGGCTGTCCTGGCGGACATCCAGAACGGTGCCTTCGCCAAGCGGTTCATCGATGACCAGGATGCCAACGCACCGGAGTTCCAGGAACTGCGCAAGAAGGGCGAGGAGCACCCCATCGAGGCCACGGGCCGCGAACTGCGCAAGCTCTTCTCCTGGATCAAGTCCGACGACGACTACACCGAGGGCTCCGTCTCCCGCTAGCCGCCCCTCCGTGAAAGCGGTAACCCGTCCGTGAGGGCGGTAACACAGCGCGCGGATTAAGCGTGCCCATCAGCGAAACGATAAGCTCGAAAGAGCAAGCCGTTTCGGTAAAGAGGCCGGGCCCGGTTGAACGGGTCCGGCCTCTTTGCGCAGAAAAACGCTTCACCAAGAACCCCACCAGAATCCACCACAGCTAAAGAGGTCATCGGTGACAGCCACCAAGCCCGTCGTACTCATTGCGGAAGAACTTTCCCCGGCCACCGTCCAGGCCCTGGGCCCGGACTTCGAAATCCGGTCCACCAACGGAGCAGACCGTTCGCAGCTGCTTGCCGCAATCGCCGACGTCGACGCCATCCTCGTCCGTTCCGCCACGCAGGTGGACGCCGAAGCCATCGCGGCCGCTCCCAAGCTCAAGGTCATCGCCCGCGCCGGTGTCGGCCTGGACAACGTGGACATCAAGGCCGCCACCCAGGCCGGTGTCATGGTGGTGAACGCCCCCACCTCCAACATCATTTCGGCCGCGGAACTGACCGTCGGCCACATCCTGTCCCTGGCCCGCCACATTCCCCAGGCCAGCGCCGCGCTCAAGGGCGGCGAGTGGAAGCGCTCCAAGTACTCCGGAATTGAACTGTTTGAAAAGAAGATCGGCATCATCGGCCTGGGCCGCATCGGCGCCCTCGTCGCGGCCCGGCTGCAGGGATTCGGCACCGAGATCCTTGCCTACGACCCGTACGTCACCTCGGCGCGCGCCGCGCAGCTGAACGTGAAACTGGTAACGCTGGATGAACTGCTGGAGCAGGCCGACTTCGTCACCATCCACATGCCCAAGACCCCCGAAACCCTGGGCATGCTCGGCACCGAGGCATTCGAGAAGATGAAGGACACCGCGTACGTGGTGAACGTGGCCCGCGGCGGTCTCGTTGATGAAGACGCTCTCTACACCGCGCTCACCGAGGGCAAAATTGCCGGTGCCGGCGTGGACGTCTTCGTGAAGGAACCTTCCACCGACCTGCCGTTCCAGTCCCTGGACAACGTCATTGTGACCCCGCACCTGGGCGCCTCCACCGAAGAGGCACAGGAAAAGGCCGGTGTCTCGGTGGCCAAGTCCGTCCGCCTGGCGCTGGCCGGCGAACTGGTGCCCGACGCCGTCAACGTTGCCGGCGGCGTCATCGCCGAGGACGTCCGCCCGGGCATCCCGCTGATCGAAAAGCTGGGCCGCATCTTCACCGCCCTGTCGCACGACTCAGTCACCGCGGTGGACATTGAAGTGGCCGGCGAAATTGCCTCCCTGGACGTCAAGGCCCTGGAACTGGCCGCGCTGAAGGGCATTTTCACCGACATCGTGTCCGAGCAGGTTTCCTACGTCAACGCTCCGGTGCTGGCCGAACAGCGCGGCATCGAGGTGCGCCTGCTGACCACCCCCGAGGTGGACGACTACCGCAACCTGCTCACCATCCGCGGCGCCCTTTCCGACGGCACCCGCCTGGAGGTTTCCGGAACCCTGACCGGCCCCAAGCAGATCCAGAAGCTGGTGGGCGTCAACGGCTATGACCTGGAAATCCCGATCAGCGAACACCTGATCGTGCTCATTTACCAGGACCGCCCCGGCGTCATCGGCTCCCTGGGCCGGATCCTGGGCGAGAAGGACATCAACATTGCCGGCATGCAGGTGGCCCGCAACAGCGAAGGCGGCCAGGCGCTGTCCCTGCTGACCGTTGATTCCTCCGTGCCGCAGGACGTGCTGGAAGCACTGAAACTCGAAATCGGAGCCTCGGTGGCCCGCGAGGTCGACCTGCAGGACTAACTCCGCAGGCAGAGCAGTACCAGGGGACCGGTTCCGCTTCGGCGGGCCGGTCCCTTCGCACTTTCAGGCCCGTCTCTCCACCCGGGGTAGGAGGCAGCCGTCCGCGGGTTCATGCCCTCCTCCGAGGTGCCGGGCTACCCGGCCGGGACACCATGGAGATATGACTGCATCCATGCCCGGTGTGCCCCTGCTGGCAGCCGACAACCTCGTAAAGACCTACAACAGCGCTCCCGCCCTGGCCGGCGTCAGCCTTACCGTCCGGCCGGGTGAGGCCGTTGCCGTAATGGGCGCTTCCGGTTCAGGAAAAACCACCCTGCTGCACTGCTTGGCGGGCATCATCCAGCCGGACGCCGGCACCGTCCGGCTCTTCCGCGGCTCCGGCACTCCGGTTGAGGTCACGGCACTGGACGACGACGCCAGATCCGCCCTGCGCCGGAAGGACTTCGGTTTCGTGTTCCAGCAGGGACTGCTGATCCCCGAGCTCACCGCAGGGGAGAACGTTGCCTTGGCCCTCATGCTTGACGGTACGGACCGGGTCCGCGCAGAACAGGCTGCGGCAGGGGCACTGGCCGCCCTCGGACTGGCAGGCATGGAGGGCCGCAGAATCGGCGAGCTCTCGGGCGGCCAGGCGCAGCGCGTGGCGATTGCCCGGGCACAGGTCACCGGAGCCGTCGTGCTGTTCGCCGACGAACCCACCGGCGCCCTTGACTCCCGCACATCGGCGGACGTGATGAGGCTGCTGCTGGGCACGGTGGAGGGGACCGGCCGGGCGCTGATCGTTGTCACGCATGATCCGGAGGTGGCCCGCTGGTGCGGCCGGGTCATCACCCTGGCCGACGGCCGGGTCGTGGCCGATACGGCCGGCGCCGCGGGTGTCCGGCGATGACCGCCGCAGCCTCTTCCGCGTTTGTCCGCGCGGCTGAATCCTCCCCGTTGGCCGTCCCGCTGCGCATCGCGTGGCTCCTGAACCGTCCCGGGACCACAGGGCGGGCCGCCGCACTGCTGCCCGCGGCGTCATTTGCCGTGGTCACCACACTGCTGCTGACTGTCCTGGCCGGTGCCCTGTCCTTCCTGCAGTGGGGGGATCAGGAAGGCGACCTCTACCTGATGCTCGCCGGCTTCGCGCTCATCCTGCTGGTGCTTCCGCTGGTCACGCTTGGCGGCTCGGCCGCACGGCTTGCTGCCCGACGCCGGGACGAACACCTCTCAACGCTGCGTCTGCTCGGGGCTTCCGCGCGGACGGTCCGCCAAGTAACCGTCCTGGAAGCCAGCGCCCAGGCGCTCGCCGGTGCCTTGGCCGGCGTGGCCGGCTATCTGTTTCTCGCCCCGTTTGTCCAGCTGATCCACTTCCGCGGAGCGGCACTGGGAGCGGCCTACTGGCTGCACCCGGCCGCAGGGCTGTTCGCAGTGGCGGCTGTGGTGCTCCTGGCTGCGGTCAGCTCCGCCGTCGGCCTGCGAAAGGTCGTCGTTTCGCCGCTGGGGGTGAGGACGAGGGCAACAGCCCAGAAGGTGCACTGGAGCCGGGCAGGAATTGCAGCCGCGGTCATCGCAGTGGGCGTCCTGGCCCTGATGGTGCCCGGTGCCGGAGCGGCCCTGGGCATCATGGTCATCTTTGGTGTGTTCGCCGCCGGAATGTCCGTCCTGAACGTGGTCGGGCCATGGCTTGTGGCCCGTTCCGCCAAACGGCGGCTGCGCCGGGCACACACCCCGCAGGCGCTGATGGCCGCGCGGATCGTCCTGGATGCGCCGAAAGCGGCCTGGCGGCAGGTGAGCGCCCTGTCGATGGTCTGTTTCACCGCTGTTGTTGCCGGCGCCGGTGCGGCGGCCCTGCAGGGAGCACAGTCCGAGGGGCCGGAGGACTTTCTCCTGCAGGACATTATGACGGGCGTGCTCATCACGGTCATCGCGGGTTTCCTCATGGTGGCCTGCTCGGCCGGAATCAACCAGGCAGCCACCGTACTGGACAGGGCGGATCTCTACCGCAGCCTCGACCGGATGGGTATGCCGCGCGAAGTGATTGACGCCGCCCGCATCGGAGCCGTCATGCAGCCGTTGCTGCTCGTCAGCATTGTGTCCACCGCTGTGCCTGCGGTCCTGCTCTTTCCGCTTACCGGAGCAGCGCTGCTGGTCTCGCCGGTGTCCGTGGCATTCCTGGCGGGATCCGTCGTCGTCGGGGTGGCCCTGGTACGGGCCGGGCTGGCCGCGACCGGCTCGGTGCTGACCGGGGTCCTGGAGGCCTAATCCGGGACGGGCGGACAAACTGCAACGCGTACCGCCGAATACCAATCGCGGGCTGAGAGGACACGGGCTGAAAGGCTTCGCCCTCCCGGGCGGGGACAGTCCTAGTCTTCCGCGGGGCGGTCCTTATCCACGGCTGACGACGACTTTGCCCCGGCCCCCGCCCTTTCGCATGGCCTGCAGCGCCTCGGGCGTCCGGTCAAAGGGAAACACTCTTCCGACCACCGGGTGCAGTACGCCGTCGTCGACAAGGGACGTGATCCGGCGAAGCTGGTCGCCGCTGGCGTGCATGAACAGGAATTGGTAGCTGACGCCCAGCTTTTTGGCCCGTCGTCGCACACCTGCGCTGAGGACGGCCAGCACGAGGGGCATCAGCGGGTTCAATCCCATTTCGCGTGCGAACGCTGCATCCGGCGGTCCGGCAATGCCAATGGCTTTACCGCCCGGGCGCAGGATCCGCAGGGATTTTTCCAGGTTCTTGCCGCCCAAGGTGTCCAACACCAGGTCATAACCGTGCAGGAGCTGTTCAAAGTCCTGACTCCGGTAGTCGATGACGATGTCCGTGCCGAGGCTGCGCACAAAGCCGGCGTTGGAACTGCCGGCAGTCGTGGCCACTTGCGCACCCAGGTGCTTCGCCAGCTGAATGGCGACCGACCCGACACCTCCGGCGCCGGAGTGGATCAGGACCTTTTGCCCGGGCTGCACATTGCCGCGTTCAACCAGGGCCTGCCATGCCGTCAGCCCCACGAGCGGCAGCGACCCGGCTTCCGTCATATTCAGTGATTTCGGTTTCGGGGCCAGATCTTCCTCGGCGATGGATATCCTCTCTGCGAAGGTCCCGATGCGGTCCTTCCGGGGCCGGGCATACACCGCATCGCCCGGAACGAAACCTCGGACTGATCCGCCAACACGCACCACCGTCCCTGCCGCGTCGTTGCCCAGGGTCAGAGGCATTCGATAATGCAGGATCTGTTTGAACTCGCCGGTGCGGATCATCTCATCAAGGTGGTTGACTCCGGCAGCGTGAACTTCAACGAGCACATCGTTTTCACCGACCAACGGCTCCGGCATGTCTGTTTCCTGCAGGGGTCCCTTGTACCTGGTGATCGCGAAGGCCTTCATGCCGCAACACTGCGCCGGAGCGGGACGGCAGTCAAGCGGACGGCGCCCCTATGGCTCTCATGGCGGCCGGACTGCGCCGAAGCGACACCGAGGGGCAAAACAGGGTAATTTTCTTATGTGACTTCTTCCGATTCCAAGACCCCGTTCTACATCACCACGGCCATCTCCTATCCCAACGGAGTGCCCCATATCGGCCATGCTTACGAGGCCATCGCCACCGACGCCATGGCCCGTTTCAAGCGCCTGGACGGGTATGACGTCTTCTTCATGACCGGCACGGACGAGCACGGCCTGAAGATGCAGCAGTCCGCGGACAAGGAAGGCATCACCGCCAAGGAGCTGGCGGACCGGAATTCGGCCGCCTTCCAGCAGATGAGCCGGGACCTGAACATCTCCCATGACCGCTTCATCCGCACCACGGACAAGGACCACTACGCCGCGGCGCAGGCCATCTGGAAGCGGATGGAGGAGAAGGGCGACATCTACCTCTCCAAGTACGCCGGCTGGTACTCCGTACGGGACGAGGCGTACTACGCCGAAGATGAAACCGAGGTGCGCGAGGACGGCATCCGGTACTCCAAGGAGACGGAGACCGAACTGACGTGGACCGAGGAGGAAAGCTACTTCTTCCGCCTCTCCGCCTACCAGGACAAGCTGCTGGCCCTGTATGAGGCCCAGCCGGCCTTCGCCGCGCCGCAGTCCAAGTTCAACGAGGTCATCAGCTTCGTCAAGGGCGGACTGGAAGACCTGTCGATTTCCCGCACCACCTTTGACTGGGGCGTTCCCGTCCCGGGCAACGCCGAGCACGTGATGTACGTGTGGGTGGATGCACTGACCAACTACCTCACCGGCGTCGGCTTCCCGGACGTGGAGTCCGAGTCCTTCAAGAAGTACTGGCCGGCGGACGTGCACGTCATCGGCAAGGACATTTCCCGGTTCCACGCCATCTTCTGGCCTGCGTTCCTGATGTCCGCTGACCTGCCGCTGCCCAAGCGCGTGATGATCCACGGCTTCCTGCACAACAAGGGCGTCAAGATGTCCAAGTCCCTGGGCAATGTGGTCGCGCCCAAGGAATGGGCCGACCAGTACGGCCTGGACTCGGTCCGGTTCTTCCTGCTGCGCGAAGTTCCCTTCGGCGGCGACGGTTCCTACAGCCATGAGGCAGTGGTGGGGCGGATGAACTCCGACCTGGCCAACAACCTGGGCAACCTGGCCCAGCGCTCGCTGTCCATGGTCGCCAAGAACTGCGGCGCCGCTGTGCCGCAGCCGGGGGAGTTCACCGCCGAGGACACAGCCATTCTGGCGGCCGCGGGCGAACTGCTGGAGGTCTCCCGGAAGGCCTACGACGTCCAGGACTTCCACGGCGCGCTCGAAGCCACGTGGAAGGTCCTCGGCGACACCAACGCCTACTTCGCCGAGCAGGCACCCTGGGTGCTGCGCAAGACCGACGTCGAGCGCATGAACACGGTGCTCTACGTGACGCTGGAGGTGCTGCGCATCGTGGCCATCCTGATCCAGCCGGTGATGCCGGACAGCGCCGCCAAGCTGCTGACGGTGCTGGGACAGAACGACGACGGCGCACGGCAGTTCAGCGCCATCGCCTCGCCGCTGGTGCCGGGTACTCCGCTGCCGGCGCCCGCACCGATCTTCCCGAAGTACGAGGAGCCCGCCGAGTAACATCGCGGCCCCGGTCCCTACCGGCCGAAACAGCCCCGCCGAAATAGCAGAAAGTGCCCTTCTGAACGCTCAGAAGGGCACTTTCTGCTATTTCGCGGGATCTTGGTTGAGGGGAGGAGGGAGAAGGACCCTAGGAGCCGGAGCGGATCTGCCGGTCAGGAAACGCGCCGGAGCCGTCTCCTCCATGACGCGGGCGACGGCGTCCTGCTGCCGGCCGGCCATTGCGATCAGGTCCTTCAGCCGGGGGACGTTGAACCGGTGGTCGTGGGCGGCCAGCGCGAGCAGAGTCCGCCACAGGCATTCCTTGGCCCGCACGAGGGACTGCAGTGTTTCGAGTTCAAACTGCCCGGAGGTGCCGCCGCCGGTGCTCATCGGATTGAGCGGGCCCAGGCGCCCCGTGACCGCACCGGCCTTTGCCATCAGGAACTTGAACTTGCTGCGCCGGTAACCGAGGGTAATGATCAGCTGTTCCAGCTCATCGCGCTCACCGGCAATCTCGTGCTCCAGATCCGCGAAGGTCTGCTCGTAGGCGGACCCGGCCCAGGTCCGGCGGGCCGCACCGAAAAGCCGCACTCCGGTTTCCGCGCCCAGCAGATGGTCGTCCAGATAGGCGGACAGGGAGGCATGCTCGGGTTTCCAGGCGGCGTCGGACATGGTGTGCTCCTTCAACTAGTGCTGATCAGTCTGCTGAGTATCCTGTCAGATCCCTGCACCGGCCGCGAGTTCCCGGGCCGGCGGCCGGCCCGGGAACCCGCGGCTTCCGGTTAGTCGGCCGCCAGTCCTGCCACCGGGGAGAGCCGTGCGGCGCGGCGGGCCGGGAGGACCGAGGCGGCCAGGCCGGCCAGCAATGCCACGGCCAGGACGCCGAGCAGCTGCAGCCACGGCAGTGACGGTGCCACGGAGGCAAAGGAGCCCAGCGCCGATTGCGCTCCGAGCCAGCCGTAAACGGATCCCAGCACACTGCCCATCAGCGCCGCGACCCCTGCGATGAGGACGGCTTCCAGTGCCAGCATGCCGCGCAGCTGTCCGCGGGTTAGGCCCAGGGCCCGCAGCAGTGACGATTCACGGGTGCGTTCCAGGACGGACAGGGACAGCGTGTTGGCCACGCCCACCAGGGCAATCACCACGGCGACGCCCAGCAGGCCGGTAACCACCATCAGCAGGACATTGATGACCTGTTCGAACCCGGCCCGCTCAATAGCGGAGCCGGTCACGGTGTGCTCCTCCACGTCCAGCCTTTCAGCCAGCTCGGCGCGCAGGTCTATCAGGGCACTGGTCGTCAAGCCGTCTTCCACGGACAGCCAGAGCTGCGGCATCGGAACGTAGTCCGCGGAAGCGGATACCGGTGCGGGGCCGCCCAGGTCCGCGGCCGTATCGGCAGTGATCAGCGGACGCAGCATTTTGTCGTTCGAGACCAGAACCTTCAGCTCCACGCTGGAGGTTGCCCCCGTAACCGTCAGGGTTTCGTCCTTGATGCCCTGCGGCATCAGGATGGTGTCATCCGCCAGGACCAGGTTGGAATCCTGCAGGACCTTCGCCGCGTCGGCGGGGTCCAGCGCGTAGACGTCGTACGCCCCCCAGTCCTTTGTATCGGTGGTGCCGGCCACGGGCACCTGCACGGCCTCCTGCACGCCGTCGACGGCACGTGCGGTCTCCGCATCAGCTGCGGTGAACGCACGGTCCTGACCGGCGACGCTTACATCCACCGGGAACTCCCCGGCCAGCATACTGTCCAGGGAAGTGCGTACGGTTGCAGCGCCGGTCATCATCATGGTGACCAGGGTGACGCCGATCAGCAGGGCGGACGCTGTGGCCGAGGTGCGCTGGGGATTCCGGATGGCGTTGACGGCGGCGAGTTTTCCGGGCACCCCCAGAGGTGCTGCCAGCGAACCGACGGTCCGCACCAGCGACGGGACAAACAGGGTGGCGCACATCAGGATGCCCACGAAGCTGAGGATGCCGCCGGGAAGCGCCACCAGGAGATCCGAGGACACCGCGCCGACTGCCAGGAGGGCGGCACCGCCGGCCAGCAGAACCAGCCCGATAATCAGCCGTACCCGGCCGCGTTTGGTTCCGGCCCGAACGTCTTCGGCAGGCCGCAGGGCAGCCAGAGGGGCAACCGCGGTGGCGGCCCGGGCAGGCACCAGTGCGGCGAGGACGGTCATCAGGATGCCGACCACCAGACCGGCTCCAATTGAGACGGGGGAGACCGCGAGTGTGGCAAAGCCGCTTTCGGGAATGGTCTGCAGGTAGGCGATGATGCCGCCCACCAGGGCAACGGCGGCCAGGACGCCGGCAACCGACGCCGCGATGCCCACAATTAAGGCTTCGACGATGACCGAACGGCGGATCTGTGAACGTTCCGCACCGATGCAGCGCAGCAGGGCAAGTTCCCGGGTGCGCTGGGCCACCAGCACGGAGAAGGTATTGGAGACCACCAGGGCACAGACCAGCACGGCCACGGCGGCGAAGGCGAGCAGGATGATGGTCAGGGCATCGTCTCCGCCGGTGTACATGGCCACCACGGCGTCGGTCTGCTCCGGGGCGGTGCGGACCACAACCTCGTCCATGCCCGCGGTGGAAAGCTCCTGCTCCACGGCGGCCCGGACATCTTCTGCAGTGGCGCCGTCGGCCAGCGCCAGCTGGATGGTGTCGTAACCGTCTTCGGCGTTGGCGAACAACGCGGCGGTGGGGCCGGTGGCATACAGCTTGGGCGTGCCCATAGTGCGCGGATCGTTGGAGGGTGCTACCAGGGCAGTGACGGTCAGCTCTGCCGCAGCTTCATCGAAGCCGCCGGTGAGGTTCAGTTTCGAGCCTATCGACAGATCCTCCCGCTCGGCGGTGGCACTGTCCACGGCAACCTCGCTGTCGGACGCCGGCATCGAACCGTCGACGACTTCCCCGGGGAAGAGGCCCGTGTGCTCGGGAATGCTGTCCAGCTGGGCAAACACCGTGTCACGGCCCGTGCCGAAGCTGGCGTAGCCCTGCTGAACCGCGTAGCTGCCCTCCACTCCGGGAAGGTCGCGGACGACGTCGACAGTGTCTTCGTTCAGCACCACCGGGTCGGAGCGAAACAGATTTCCGTTGAGGATCAGGTCCGCGTTGCGGAAACCCTCACCTACGCTCTGGGTCAGCGAGGCCTTGGACGAGGAATTGATGACCAGAGTGGCGGTCAGGAACCCGACGGCGATCATCACGGCAAGCGAGACGGCGATGAACCGGCGGGCATTGAGGCGCACCTGCGCCAGGGCAACCTGCAGCATGCTCAGGCTCCCAGTTTGGTCAGGGCAGCGAGGACGGTCTCCGGCGTCGGGTTGGCCAGTTCGCCCACCAGCGCTCCGTCATTCATCAGGACCACGCGGTCGGCGTAGGAGGCGGCCACCGGATCATGGGTGACCATGATGATGCTCTGGCCCATTTCCCTGGTGGAGCGGCGCAGCAGGGAGAGTACTTCGGCGCCGGACTTCGAATCCAGGTTGCCGGTGGGCTCGTCGCCGAAGACCACGTGCGGGCGGGTCAGCAGTGCCCGGGCTACGGCGACGCGCTGCTGCTGGCCGCCGGAGAGTTCATGCGGGCGGTGCTTGAGCCGGCCGGTGAGACCCAGGGTCTCCGTGATGCTGTTCAGCCAGGCGGAGTCCACCTTGCCGTTGGCCAGCGCCACGGGCAGCGTGATGTTCTGTTCTGCGGTGAGGGTGGGCACCAGGTTGAAGGACTGGAAGACGAAGCCCACGCTGTCGCGGCGCAGGCGGGTCAGTTCAGCATCCTTCAGCGAGGTGATCTCCGTGTCCCCGATCCAGATCCGGCCCGAGTCAGCGGTATCCAGCCCGGCCAGGCAGTGCATGAGGGTGGACTTTCCGGATCCGGACGGCCCCATGATGGCGGTAAAGGTGCCGGCCTCGAAGGTCACGTCCACATTGGACAGCGCGTGGACGGCGGTGTCCCCGGCGCCGTAGGTCTTGTTCAGGGATCGGGCGGCAGCGGCGGCCGTGGTGCCGCCGGGCACGGAAGATTTCTCAGTAAGGGTTGTCATACCCACTACGTTATGCGGCGGCCTGCTGCCGGAGCATCGGAGGAGGGGCGGGGATCAGCACTGCTCCTTCTCATACCGTGGGTGGAAGTGGACCGGCCAGCCGGTAGGACTCCAGGAGCAGTTCCTCCAGCTCGGCGGGCGCCACGCGGTTCAGATGCACCAGCACCAAAAGCGGGGAACGGTTGTGGTGCGGCGTCCAAAAAAAGGTGTCCGGGTCGGTGCCCGCGAGTGCCTCCCGCTCCGGAGACTTGACGGTCAGGACCCCGTTCTCCCAGATGCGGGCCATCAGGGTGCGGGCAAACCAGGCCGGTTGCTGCCAGCTGAGCCGCTCGGTAACTCCGGGCAGCGACAGGCAGAAGGAGCGGACGTCGGCTTCAGTGGACACGGCAGCCTCCCTGACCCCGGTGCGCCCGCGGCAGGACGACCCCTGTTTACGGTGCGACGATACCGGTCTCGTACGCGATCACAACAGCCTGCACCCGGTCGCGGGCGCCGAGCTTGGCAAGGATGTGGCCCACGTGGGTCTTGACCGTGGCATCGGAGAGGAACAGGTGCGCGGCTATTTCAGGATTCGACAGCCCCTGCGCAATCAGCCCGAACACTTCGCGCTCGCGGGGAGTGAGGCGTTCGACGTCGGCCGCGTGCCGGCTGACCTCGGCGGTGGGCTCGCGGAGCAGGGGAGCCACATGGTCCAGCAGCCGCCGGGTGGTCGACGGTGCAATGACGGCGTCCCCGCGGTATACGGTGCGGATGGCCTCGAGGAGTTCCTCCGGGGGAGCGTCCTTGAGCAGGAAGCCGCTGGCTCCGGCACGGATCGCGGAGAGGGCATACTCGTCCAGGTCGAAGGTGGTCAGCACCACCACCTTCAGGTCGACGTCGGTGGATCCCTTGGGCTGGGCGGCGGCGCGTTCCAGGAGCCGGGCGGTTGCCTCGATCCCGTCCATGCCGGGCATGCGCACGTCCATCAGGACAACGTCGGCGCGCACCGCGGACAGCGCCTGCAGGGCGTCTCCGCCGTTGCCGGCTTCGGCCACCACCGTGAGATCGGGCTGGGAGTTGATCAGCATCTTGAAGCCGCCGCGCACCAGCTGCTGGTCATCAACCAGGGCAACGCGGATGGGGCCGGCCTCGGGGACGTTGCTGTCGGAAGGGGCGGGCTGGGTGCCGGTCATGCTCAGGCCTCCGTGTAGGGAATGAAAGCGGAAACGCGGAATCCTCCGCCGGCCGCCGGAGCGGCAACCAGTGTTCCATCGTAAAGGGCCACCCGCTCGGTCATGCCGTTGATGCCCTGGCCGGTGCCGGCAGGCGTCTTTGATTCCGGTGCCGGGGGAGCGGGCGGCGGCGCATCCGCGCCGGCGCCCCGGCCGTCGTCGTGCACTGTGATCTCCAGTCCCCGGGGAGTCCACTGCAAATCGACGCCGGCCTGCACCGAGGGGCCGGCGTGCTTGAGGACGTTGGTGAGGGATTCCTGGATGACCCGGTACGCGGTCAGTTCGGCGCCTGCGGGAAGCGGGCGGCGCATCGTTCCCGTTTCGCTTACCGTCACGCTCAGTCCTGCCCGTTTGACCGCGTCCACCAGTTCGGAGACGTCCGCCAGCGACGGCAGCGGGCGGGTGGACGCGAGTTCGTCACCGCGGAGTACTCCCAGCAGGCGGCGCATTTCGCGCAGCGAGCCGCGGCCGGTTTCCGCGATGGTTCCCAGGGTCTTGGCCGCAATCTCCGGGTCCTGGGCGCTCGCGTACCGGGCGCCGTCGGCCTGGGTGATGATGACCGAGAGGGAATGGGCCACGATGTCATGCATTTCCCGTGCGATGTGCGTGCGCTCGTCGGCGGCGGCAAGATCGCGCTCCTGCTGGCGTTCCACCTCGAGCCTGCGGGCGTGGTCCCGGAGCGCGTCCATCGCCAGGCGGCGGGTGCGGGCAAGGTCGCCGAAGGTCCAGCAGAGCAGGACCACCGCGTCAAGGGCAACCACAAGGGCAAGGTAGCGCCCGATCAAGCCGGCACTGTCATCGATCCAACCAGCGGTCCGCAGCGGAACGAAGTAGTACTGGAAGATGAACAGCATGCCGCCGACCAGAGCCAGGGCTAGTCCGCTCAGGCTTGCCCAGCGGGGAGCATAAACAGCGAGTGAATAAACCGTGACAAGGACAAAAATGTCAGCTGGCAGCCCGGTTTCCGGGACCAGGACCAGCTGCAGCAGGCAGGCTGCTGCCTGGATTGCTGCCGCGGCGACCGGGCGGGTTCTTTTCCAGGCCAGGGGCAGGCAGATGGCAGCGGAGAGGACAAATTCAACCTGTTGCCCCTGGAATGTCAGGAGGAACGGGACGGCAAAAATCAGAGTGGCGGTCAGCGCCTGGAAGAGATCGACCTTGAAGGGGTTCGCCTGCATCCAGGCCTGGATTCGACGGTGCACGAGCATGGACAACAACTCTAGGGCCACTAGGGATCCCGGCGCCTCATGCCACGGTCTGATCCCGGGCCGCCGGGCCGCCGTCGCCGTCGCACACCTGCCACTGGCCGCGCTTGTCCCTAACGTGCTTGTTCGTAACCGAGCCGGCCGTAACCGCTGCTGTCCAAGATGTGGGACGGACTGCCCGGAATGTGGACGCTTTTCCTAGACTGTCGATATGAGCGAACAGTCCTCCTCCGTTTCCCTGGCCGTCATTCCCGGCGACGGCATTGGCCCCGAAGTGACCGCAGAGGCCGTCAAGGTGCTGCTGGCGGTTACCCGCGACAGTCCCGTCCGGTTTGATCTGACGGAATACCCGCTGGGTGCAGAGCACTGGCTCGCAACCGGGGAAACCCTGCCGGAGGAAACCCTGTCGGCGCTCAAACGCCACGACGCCATTCTTTTCGGCGCGGTCGGCGGCGCCCCGGGGGACAAAAGCATCCCGTCCGGCCTGATTGAGCGGGAAATGCTGCTGAAGCTGCGGTTCAGCCTGGACCATTTCGTGAACCTGCGTCCGTCCCGGCTCTATCCCGGTGTTTCCAGCCCGCTGGCCAATCCGGGAACGGTGGATTTCCTGGTGGTCCGCGAAGGCACGGAGGGACCGTACACCGGCAACGGCGGCGTCCTGCGGGAAGGCACCCCGCAGGAGGTGGCCACCGAGGTCTCCCTGAACACCGCCTACGGCGTCGAGCGGGTGGTGCGGGATGCTTTCCGGCGGGCCAGCGAGAGGCCGCGGAAGAAGCTCACCCTCGTCCACAAACACAACGTCCTGGTCTACGCCGGACGGCTCTGGAAGCGCATGGTGGAGCAGGTGGCCGCCGAGTACCCGGACGTGACCCATGACTACCTCCACGTGGATGCCGCCACCATCTTCCTCGTGACGGATCCGTCGCGCTTTGACGTGATTGTCACGGACAATCTGTTCGGCGACATCATCACCGACCTGGCCGCCGCGGTTACCGGCGGCATCGGGCTGGCCGCCTCCGGCAACATCAACATGGACGGCACTTTTCCCTCCATGTTTGAGCCGGTGCACGGTTCTGCGCCCGACATCGCGGGCCAGCAGAAGGCCGACCCCACCGCCGCCATCCTCTCCGCCGCACTGATGCTCCGCCATCTGGGCCTGGAGAAGGAGGCCGTACGCGTGGAAGAAGCCGTGGAAGCCGACGTCGCAGCCCGCACCGGAAAGCCGCGCACGACGGCGGAGATCGGCAATGCGATAACCACAGCGGTGTCATAAGCTCGGGAAGTACCAGTAACCATTTCGTCGGGCGGCCGCGCCGTCCACCGTGGAGGAAACAATGTCTGTCAGTGCTCTGGAATTCACCCAGGAGCTTTCCGCCCATCCGAAGCCGGCCGAGGAGCGTGCGGCCATTCTGGCCAACCCCGGATTTGGCGACTACTTCACGGACCACACCGCGGTCATCGATTACAAGGTTGATGAGTCCGGTTCCGGCGTCTGGCAGAACGCCCGGATTGAACCCTATGGCCCCATCGCCATGGACCCGGCCGCTGCAGTGCTGCATTACGGCCAGGAGATCTTCGAGGGATTGAAGGCCTACCGTCACGCGGACGGTTCTGTCTGGAGCTTCCGGCCCGAGGCCAACGCGGCCCGGATGAACCTTTCCGCCCGCCGCCTGGCACTGCCGGAGCTGCCCGAGGAACTCTTTGTGGAGTCCCTGCGCCGCCTGGTGGCGCTGGACAAGGACTGGATCCCGGAAGGCGACGGCGCCGCCCTGTACCTGCGGCCGTTCATGATCGCCACCGAGGCCTTCCTGGGCGTCCGCCCTGCCCGCGAGGTCTCCTACCGCGTAATTGCTTCCCCGGCCGGCAACTACTTCGGCGGCGAGCTGAAGCCTGTGTCCATCTGGCTTTCCACCAAGTACGCCCGCGCCGGCATCGGCGGCACCGGCGAAGCCAAGTGCGGCGGCAACTACGCAGCGTCGCTGATCGCCCAGATGGAAGGCGAGGCCCACGGCTGCAAGCAGGTCCTGTTCCTGGACGAGTCCAATGACAACGCCGTGGAAGAGCTCGGCGGCATGAACGTGTTCTTCGTCTTCAAGGACGGCACGCTGGTGACCCCGGCTCTCTCCGGCACCATCCTGCACGGCATCACCCGTTCCTCCGTCCTGCAGCTCGGCCGGGACCGCGGCCTGAACGTCCAGGAACGCAAGATCACCCTGGATGAATGGCGCGACGGCGTAGCCTCCGGCGACATCACCGAGGTGTTCGCCTGCGGCACCGCCGCAGTCATCACGCCCGTCGGCGAGCTGAAGACCGAAACCGAGAGCATCGGTGCAGCAGATGCCGTTGCCGGCCCCGTGACCATGTCCATCCGCGAGCAGCTGCTCGGTATCCAGACCGGCACGGTCGAGGACACCCACGGCTGGCTCACCCGCCTGGTCTAACACCCAACGAAATGAGTCCGATGTCCACCACCGCCCTGATCCGCAGCAGCCCGCTGACCCGCTATGCCCTGGCGCCTAATCCCGGCCCCATGAGCCTGGAGGGGACCAACAGCTACATCATCGCTGCCGACGGATCCGACCGCGTGGCGGTGGTGGACCCCGGGCCGCTGGACGAGGGGCACCTGCAGCTCCTGGCATCGGCCGGAACTGTGGAGCTTATCCTGGTGACGCACCGCCATATCGACCACACGGAGGCGAGCCAACGCTTCGCCGAGATGACCGGCGCTCCCGTCCGGGCTCTGGACCCGGCCTTCTGCGTGGGCGGTTTGCCGCTGAACGACGGCGAGGTACTGCACGCCGGGGGAGTGGAAATCAACGTGGTGGCAACTCCGGGGCACACGTCTGATTCCGTGTGTTTTCATCTGCCCGCGGACGGGGACGGCGGCTCGGTTCTGACCGGAGACACCATTCTGGGGCGCGGCACCACCGTTCTGGACTTCCCGGACGGAACGCTGGGGGACTATCTGGTGAGCCTTGAGCGGCTTGCGGCTCTTGGACACGCAACGGTCCTGCCGGGACACGGCCCCGTGCTGCCGGATCTGAGCTCCGTGGTCCTGACGTACCGGGATCACCGTGAAGAGCGGCTGGCGCAGATCCGTGCCGCATTGGCAGAGGCGGGGCCGGATGCCACCGTTGCCCGGGTTGCGGACCTGGTCTACTCCGATGTGCCGGCGAACGTCCGCGGCGCCGCGGAACTCTCGGTAGCAGCCCAGCTGCAGTACTTAAAGGAAGCCGTGTGAGCACCTCCACCCTTCCGGGGCTTGCGCGCAGACGCTGATCCGCCGCACACTGGATGTGTCCTTTTCCGGAGGATCGGAACGGATCCGGGCGGTAGGGTGCAGCGTGCAGGAGGTCACACTCCGGGGGTTTGCGCCGACCGCCGAGGATGTGTAAAGTTGAGTGAGTTGCCCCGGTGAGCGCCTGACAGACACTGCGAAGTGTATCTGCAAGTGAGACTCCCGGAACCGGCAGCAAAACCCCACCACACAGCAACGGACAAGATCCGGACGCTTCATGACGGGTTCAGCCGGACAAAACAACGCAGGACGGGAATTATCCCGAATTGCTAAAACAGTCCGGATGAAATAGAATAAAGAAACACTGCAGCGAAGAGAAAAGAAAAACAAACCATTGTTTTTCCGAGTATTTCGGATGCATCTGTTGTTTGAGAACTCAATAGTGTGCCAAGTTTATTGATACCAATTATTTTAATTGGTTGAACTGGTTCTTCCGCCCACCCCGTGGGCGCGGAGGACTTTTTTAGCTGGTTTCGAATTTAGTGCAGGACCGTGCAGCCAATTTTCCTTGGCTCCGGCCCTGTGTCTGTAACACATTTACGGAGAGTTTGATCCTGGCTCAGGATGAACGCTGGCG